>NZ_JAVAYM010000025.1:0-159155 GCF_054185205.1 Bradyrhizobium sp. 14AA
GCGCCAACCTCATGCAGCGCCGCCGTATCGACAGCTTGCTCCAACCACCCACGATCAGCCAAGATCAGCCCCAGATGTGCCTAAGTCTGGCTCAAACCTAAACCGGACACCCGTGGGCTTGTCCCGGGCATCCACGTTCTTTGCTCCGCGCGGTAATGCGTGGATGGCCGGGACAAGCCCGGCCATGACCTAACTCCACCGGCTCGCTGCCAGGCGATCAATCCTTAAACAGGATCTGCTCCAGCAGCTCGATCCGCCTGATCCGGATGGTGCTGCCGTCGATGGCGATGATGCGGCGGTTCTGGAAGCGCTTCAGCATCATCGTGACCCATTGCCGGGTCGAGCCGACCATGGCCGCGATCTGGTCATGAGTAATCTTGCGGTTGATGATGATGGTGTCGCCGTCAACCGTGCCGTGCAGCTCCGACAAAGTGAGCAGGAACTGCGCCAGCCGTTCGATCACCGAGCGCGTGCCGAGGATCTGCGCCATCGAGGAATAGCATTTGCCCTTGGCAATGAGGCCGTCGATCAGCGCCAGCGCGAAGCTGGGCATGCCGGTCAGGAGCTTCTCCAGCGCCGGGCCGGACAGCGCCGCGATCTCGCAGGCCTCGATGGCGATGCCCGACCACATGTGAATGCCGCCGCCGGAGATCTCGGGGCCGCCGATGAAATGTCCCGGCGTCCAATAAGCGAGCGTGATCTCGCGCCCCGATGGCGCCGTGTAAAAGACCCGCACCTGCCCGCGACGGATGATGAAGATGCCGTCGTGGCCGTCGCCCTGGCTGAACACCATCTCGCCCTGCGGCACCGTGATCGTGCGGCCGGCCGCGTGCACGCGCGCTCGCTCCGCCGCGGACAAGCGATCGAGAAAATGCGCGCCGGCGTTGAGCCCGTCGATCGTCTCGCTCATGAACAGCGCCGAGCTTGCGGCCTTCGTGCGCGCGTTGCGGACCCGCGGCGTCTTGGTGCGATCGGTCCAATCGAACTGAACTCCCGCATGAGGGCTGCCGGCGAAAGCGGCGGGCTGGGTCGCGGCAGCTTCCTTGAGTGTGGTCATCGCAATTCGTCAGCTCTCCGGGTGTCTTGCGAACAGGTAAGAGCGGCGGAGGCGCGATGTCCATCTCTTTGCGATCGTTCCAAATCACTTAGCAAAGCTTGATATGTGCGGCGACCGGCTGCGAAACGAAACCCCTGTCCGTCGCTTTGTTTCGAGAAAATCCTTTGCGCCGTTGCGCGACGGAATCGTGAGGCGAACGCTCCGCGATGGCGATGCAAGTAGATGCTTGCGCTCCTAGAACATCCCGCTTGCCGCGAGCGCCTTGCAGACGTGCTTCATCTCGGCGTCATCCGCCACCATGTCGAGCATGATCGTGGTCAGTCCTTTCGCCGCAAAGTCCTTCAGCCTGGCCCCGATCTCCTCGTAGCTGCCGACGAGATAGGGGCAGTCGGCCTGGAAGGTGAGGTACGGCAGCAGCCAGTAGCCGTTGTCCGCGAGCTCGCCGCTCTGGCCTTCATAGAGGCGCCGCTTCCAAACGGAGTCGCTGTTCTCCACGGTGAGCGCGAGCAATTCGCGGTCATCGGGGTTGTCGCGGAAACGCAGCTTCGCTGCCTGCCGGGCCTCGTCGCGGCTCTCGCGCGCGAAAATTCCAAAGTTCATGCCTGGTGCTTCGAGGCCGCGATCGAGATCGGGCGGCAGCATCTGCATCTTGATGCAGCCGGTCTCCTTCGCCACGCGCTGCGCCGCCTCGGACTGGCCGGCGACCAGAAATTCCGGCATCAGCTCCGCGGGCAGGCGCGGGCGCAGTTGCAAATTGCTGGCGCGATAGAACCGGCCCTCGAAATTCACCGGCCGCGGGCTTGCCAGCAACTGGCGCATCAGCATGACGAATTCGCCGAGCCGGACGTAGCGGTCGGCATGCGACTGCTCGTCGCCGAGGCCCTGCAGGTCGCTGACCGCGGTCCCCGTGATCATGTTGAGATAGACCTTGCGGCCGTGGAGCTGCGCGAGCGACGAGACGAACTTCGCGGCCGTGAACGGATGCATGTAGACCGGATTGACGGCGATCAGCGGCGAGCTTCGCGTCGTCGCGGCCAGGATGTGCTGGGCCATCGCCCAGGGCTCGACGAAGACGTCGTTGCCTTCGAACAGCAATATGCCTTCGAAGCCGTTGCGGTCGGCGAACTGCGCCACCCGCATCAGCTCGCCGACATATTTCTTGGGGTCGCGGTTGCGCGAGATCGCGGGAAAGACGCGCAGCCGCGCCGGCATCATTCAGCCGCTTCCTGAAGCGGCCAGGCATTGCGGGTGATGGGAAGGCCGCCGTCCGCCCGCGAGCCGTCGGCAATCGCGAGGCGATGCGAGGGGGATGGCGAGCACAGCGAGAAACGCCAGCCATCCGGATCGTCGGCGATGTCGGGCTTGAAGCTGATCTCGATGGCCTCGCGCGACACCTGCATCGCGAAGGCGTCGAGCGGCAAATTGAGGCCGAAACCCCTGGCCTTCAGATAGGCCTCCTTGAGCGTCCAATAGTCGAAGAAGCGCTCGATCGCGGCGGGTTCAGGCAGTCCGCGCAGCGTTTCGACCTCCTCTGGCGCAAAGAAGCGAAGCGCGGTCGACAACGGTGCCACCCGCCGCGACACGGTTTCGACGTCGACGCCGACCGCCTCGTGTCTGGATACGACGCAGGCGACGCAGCCATCGGCGTGGGACAGGCTGAAATGCAGTGCGGTCGAGGTCTTGGGCGATGCGACAAACGGCCGCCCGTAGCGGCCGGGCGCGAACGACCAGTCGGTGGGCGCCACGTTGGAAGCGACCTGCGACAGTGCCAGGCGCAGCATGGCATGCGCGAAAATATACTGCCGTCGGTGCCGCTCGAACATGAAGCGATCGGCCCGAATCCGTTCGTCGGCCGAGAGCAGACGTCGACACGCATCGACCGCGTCCGGCGCGTCAATGGTCTCGATCAGTCCGACGAAGAGTTCAATTCTGTCGTCTGCCATCAATTGGGCCTTTGGCATCGGGCGGAGGCTGGATCCCCGGTCCCGACGGAAGAATCAACTGAGCAAGAATCAACTAAGCGGACCGCTTCTAACGGTCCACCCGGGCGAATTCTTGTCGATTTGCAGGCCGGTTTACAGGCGCAAGCTTGTGCGAGACCCCAACTCGACAGGCGAGCGGCCCAAATCCGAAAACTGAAGTTCGAAGATTCGTGTGGCGTCCCGGCCGACGAACCTTACTTCTTCTTCTTGGCTTTCTTCGACCCGCCCAGCACCGAAAGGCTGGCGTCGACGTCCTTCAGCGCGGCCTGGAGCTTCTTCTTCTCGGCGCCCAGCAGCTTCTGAAGGGCCTTGCGGTCCTTGTCGCTCAGCGAGGTACCCTTGGTAAATTTGATGAAACCCATAACACTCCCCCGGTTGAAAATAATCGTCCAAATCAAAACACGAGAATAATCTTGCGCGGTGGAGCCAAATAATCAAGATGCAACTTGGTCATTCACAGCTCAGACGAGTGAACCCGTATTCGCCCGTGCTGTATGGCGGTCATGCCGCCCTGCGGTCGAGCAATCGGCCGAGCGGCGTGTTGGGTTGGGCGACGGCAGCCGTCAGCAGCGCGACGAGATCCTCCATCCACTCGCCGACCATGCGGCCGTCGAGCTGTTCGCCCTTGAAATTGCATGAGCCGGTGATTCCGGTCGGGCGTTCCTTGAGCATGAGCGATAGCCAGGTCTGGTCGATCGGCAGCACCGGCTGGCCTTCGCGCGCGATGTTGCCGATCGACCCGGTCGAGAGATCAGGCAGGTCGAGCGGCTGGCGCAGCGGATTTTGCAGGGTGAAATAGACTTGGAGCAGCGAGGCCGGATTGCCCCCCTCGCGCTCCAGATGGTCGGCCAGGATGTTGAACGGCAGCTCCTGCCGCGCATGCGCATCCAGCACGCTCTGGCGGACCCGCGCCAGGGCTTGTGTGAACGACAGTTCCGGCGTGATTCTCGTCCGTACGATCACCGTGTTCTCGAACGGGCCGATGATTCGCTCGGCGTCGGGCTGGGCGCGATTGGCCATGGCGGTGGCGATCGAGATGTCGGTACGGCCGGTCCGCGACAGCAGCAGGGCCTTCAGGCCGGTGAGGAGGCACATGAACAGCGTACAATTGTGCTGGCCGGCGAACGCCGTCAGCCGGCTGATCAGCCCACGATCCAGGCTCACCGGATGATGCCCGGTGGACGCGCCCGGGCTCGATTCGCCGTCGAAGAGAGGGGCCGCACCGCGCAAATTCTCCGTCCAGTCGGCGGCCTGGCGGCGGGCGGCGTCAGTGCCGCACCACCAGCGCTGCCAGCGCGCGACGTCCGAAAAGGCCGGCGGCAGTTTCGGCAGCGGCACTGACGGATATCCGGCCAGCGCCGCATAGCGGCTCGACAATTCCTCGAACAGCACACCGATCGACCAGCCGTCGGCGATGACGTGATGCAGCGTCAGCAGCAGCACATGATCCTCGTCGTGGAGCCGCCACAGCCGGGCGCGCAACAGCGGCGCGCGCGTCGTGTCGATGGGAGTATGGGCCTCCTGTTCGATCAGGAGATCGATCTTTCTGTGCTCCAGGGCCTTGCGCCGCCTGTTGTTGTGGGGCTGACCGTCGCCGATCGTCTCGATGGCCAGGATGCGGCCGAGGGTGCGGGGCGCGGCGATGCGGCTGACGGGCTCCTCTCCGTTCCAGCCGAAGGCGGTCCGCAATGATTCGTGCCGGCGCGCGATGTCGTTGAACGCCTGCGCCAGGGCGGCCGGATCGAGCGGACCCTGGAGGCGGAAGGCGAAGGGCAGGTTGAACAGCGGCAAATCCGGCAGGTTCTGCTCGATCCGCAGCATCTGGTCCTGCGCGATCGAGAGCGTCGGAGGGCCGCTTTCGGCCAGGCGCGGCACGCTTGCGGCAGGCTTGCGCGGCTTCGCCGCCACGGCCTCGTCGACCCGCCGGGCAAGCTCCTCGATCGTCGGCGCCTCGAAGATGGTCTTGATCGGCAGCGACACGCCGAGCGCGCGGGCGACGCGCGCCATCGCCTGGCCGGCCAGCAGCGAATGGCCGCCGAGATCGAAGAAATTGTCGGTCACACCGAGGCTTTCGACCTTCAGCAGGTCGATCCAGATATCTGAGAGCACTTTTTCGGTGAAGCGTCGCGCCGGCACGGCCGCATCCGGTCCGGACGCGTCCTGCGGCGGCGGCGCCAGCAACGCGGACCGGTCGATCTTGCCATGGGTGTTGAGCGGCACTTGATCCAGGAACAGGAACGCGGACGGGATGGCGTGATCCGACAGCCGGCTCTTCAGGAAGTCGCGCAGCTCGCTGGCGCTGATCCGGCTGCCGGAATTTGCGACGATATGGGCGATCAGCCTGACGTCGCCGCCCGCCTCGCGGCGCGCCTCGACGATGCCAGCGCGCACACCCGGATGGTCGGCGAGGGCGTTCTCGATCTCCTTGAGCTCGATGCGGTAACCGCGGACCTTGACCTGATGATCGGCGCGGCCGAGGCATTCGATCGTCCCGTCGGCGCGGCGGCGGGCAAGGTCGCCGGTGCGGTAAAGCCGGCTGCCGGCCTGGCGCGAGAACGGATCCGGCAGGAAGCGCTGCCGGCTCTGCGCGGGATCGTTGACATAGCCGCGGCCGACGCCGGCGCCGCCGATGCAGAGCTCGCCGGTCACGCCGACCGGCTGCGGCTCCAGGTTTGCGTCGAGCACGTGGAGCTGGGTGTTCGGCAGCGGCGCGCCGACCGGAACGTTGCTGGTCGCCGCCGCCGGCGCCTTGGTCAGGCGGTGCAGGGAGACGTCGTCGGAACATTCCGACGCGCCATAGGCATTGATCAGCGGCACTTTCGGACAGCGGGCGAACCAGGTGCGGCAGAGGTCGACGGACAACGGCTCGCCCGTCGAGATCAGCAGCCGCAGTCTGGAGAAGGCGCGCCGCATCGGGGCTTCGTCGATCCGATCGAGGATGACCCGCAACAGCGAGGGCACGATTTCGAGCACCGTGACGCCCTCGCGCTCGATCTCCCGCGCGAGCAGCATCGGATCCTGCACGATCGCGTTGCCGCAGACATGGACGCGCGCGCCGACCATGGGCCCAGCGAGGAATTGCCAGACCGAGATGACAAAGCTCTGCGGCGCGGTCTGCGCGATCACATCCCTGGCGGAGAGACGGAGCTCGGAGACGAGCGAGGCCAGATGGTTCGACAGGCCGCGCTGCTCGATCATGACGCCCTTCGGCGCACCGGAGGAGCCGGACGTATAGATGAGATAGGCGAGGCTCGAGGCCGTGCGCCGTGCGGCACGGGCCGGCTTGGTCGATCCGGATGCGATTGCGTCTTCGAGCTCGGCCACCTGGATGCGCTCGACCAGCGGCTCGATCAGCGCCCCGACCATGCCGGACTGCGCGCGCCCGGTCAGCAGCACGCGGGCGCAGCTCGATCCGAGGATGGTCGTGAGCCGCGCCGGCGGCTGGTCAGGATCGAGGTTCAGGAAGGCCGCGCCGACGCGCTGCACCGCCATCATCGCAGCGAGCAGGTCGGGCCCGCGGTCCACGAGCAAGGCGACCACGCTCTCGGCGCCGACGCCTTCGCGGGTCAGCCAGCGCGCGACTGCCTGGCTGCGGCGGGCCAGTTCCCGATAGCTCAGCGATGCGCGCCCGTCCGACACCGCGATCGCGTTCGGCGTCTTCTTGCTCTGGCGGTCGAAGCGTTCGCTCAAATTGCCGCGCGCGGTGAAATTGGCTGAAACGCCTTGGCCTGTCGCCAGCACCTGCCGGCGTTCAGCCTCGGTCAGGAGCGGCAGACGCGAGATGCGCTGTTCGGGATTGGCGATGACGGCCTTGAGCAGGGTCTTGAACTGGGCAGCCATGCCTTCGATCGTCGCCGCGTCGAACAGATCGGTGGCGTATTCGAAGAAGCCGGTGAACCGGCCATCGGCCTCGACCAGTTCGAGCGTGATGTCGAAGCGTGCCACTTTCGGATCGACTTCCAGCCGTCGCGTCGAAAGGCCCGGGAAACGTGCCGCCTCGATCGACGCGTTCTGGAGGATGAACATGATCCGGAACAGCGGATTGCCGTCGTTCCGGCGCGCGATCTGCAATGTGCGCAGCACGTCCTCGATCGGGAGGTCCTGGTTGCGATAGGCATCCAGCGTGACCTGCCGCACCCGCCGCAACATCTCGCCGAAGCTCGGGTCGCCGCCAAAATCGTTGCGCAGGATCAGCGTGTTGGCGAACAGACCGATCAGGCGCTCGCTCTCGATCTGGTTGCGGTTGGCGATCAGCGATCCGGTCGCGACGTCCTCATGCGAGGTGTGGCGGAACAGCAGGCACTGGAACACTGCGAGCAGCGTCATGAAGGGTGTGGCGCCCTGGTCCTGGCTCAGTGCGCGGACATCGCCCGAGAGAGCCCTGGAGAACTCGAAATAGTGACGGGCGCCGTGACCACTCCAGACCTCCGGCCTTGGCCGATCGGTTCGCAGCGGCAGCGTGGTGACGCCGTCGAGCTGAGTTCGCCAGTAGTCGAGCTGTTCCTTCGCCGCCGGCGTCTGCGCCCAGCTCTGCTGCCAGAGCGCGAAGTCGCGATATTGGAAGGCGGGCGAGGGCAGCGTCGCTGCGCTCGTCTTGCGGGCGGCGGCATAATGGGCGGCGAGCTCCTCCCAGAACAGCCGCTGCGACCAGCCGTCGGTGACGAGGTGATGGACGTTGACCACAAGCGCGTGGCTGGATTTGTCGAACGACAGCAGCGTGACCTTCAGCGGCGCCTCGCGGGCGAGGTCGAACGGATATTGCGCGAGCTCGAGCGCCTCGCGCCGGATGACCGCGGGCCGCTTGTCCGCGGGACAGGCCTTGAGCTTGATCCGCTCGAACCGCGGCGGCGATGGCAGCACGCGCTGCGCCGGCTCGCCCTGGCGTTCGATGAAGACCGAGCGCAGCGCCTCGTGGCGCGCGCAGATCGCGGCAAGGCTCGCCTGAAGTGCGGAGACGTCGAGCTGGCCCTTGAGCAGCGCGACTTCGACGACATTATAGTTGTAGCGGGTCGGATCCAGACGCGAGAGCACGTACATCCGTTGCTGCTGGAACGACAATGGCGTGTCGGCTCCCGTGGCCTGGCGCCAGGTCGGCAGCAGCGTTTCGCGATGAGTTGCGGCGATTTTCAGCCGGGCCGCAAGCGCGGCGACGGTGGCGCAATCAAAAATGTCCTCGAAGGAGAAGTCGACGTTGAAGCGTTCGCGCAGGCGCGAGCGCATCTGTGTCACCGCGAGCGAGTCCGCGCCGAGCGCGAAGACATCCTGATCGACGCCGATTTGCGGCAGTTCCAGCAGATTGGCCCAGATCGCGGCGAGCTGGGTCTCCAGCGCATTGCGCGGCAGCGGGGCCTCGTCATCGCCGTCTGCGCGCGTCGCGATCAGCTCGGCCAGCGCATTGCGCTTGACCTTGCCGCTGGCGCCCTTCGGCAGCGCCGCGACGCTGCGGATCAGGCTTGGTATCTTGTAAGCTGCGAGCCGCTTTCGCGCGAACTGGCGCAACTGGTCGGAGGTCGCCTCCGAGTTCGGCCGCAGCACCACGACGGCGGCGACGTTCTCTCCGAGCTTCTCGTGCGGCACGGCGAACACGCCGGCCTCCAGCACCGCCGGATGGCTGAGCAGGACCTCTTCCACTTCCAGCGGCGAGATCTTCTGGCCGCCGCGGTTGATGACGTCCTTGATGCGGCCGACGATGAAGAGATAGCCGTCGGCATCGAGATAGCCGAGATCGCCGGTTCGGAACCAGCCGTTGCGGAATGCGGCCCGCGTCGCCGCCTCGTCATTGTAGTAGCCGCGGCTCATGTTCGGTCCGCGCAGCATGATCTCGCCGTGTGCGCCGCTCGCCAGCATCCGGCCTGTCTCGTCCATGATTGCGATCTCGGGGCCCGCGGCACGGCCAACCGATCCGGCCTTGCGCAGCCCGAAAGGATTGGCCGCGATCTGCGAGGCCGCCTCCGTCATGCCGTAGGTCTCGAGCACGGGCACGCCGAACATCGTCTCCAGCCCGTTCAGGATCGCTGGCGCGAGCGAGGACGAGGCCGAGCGGATCACGCGCAGCGACGACGACCGGGCGCGGTCCGGGTCGGCTTCGGCCGCCGTCAGCAGCGCGCGATGAATCGTCGGCACCGCCGTGTACCAGGTCGGTTGCAGCTCCCGCATCCAGCCGAAGAAGGACGATGCGTCGAAACCGTCGGTGCAGATCACGCTGGAGCCCGCGGCCAGCGCCGTCAGCAGGCCGGAGATCAAGCCGTGGGCGTGAAACAGCGGCAGGACGTTGAGCAGGCGGTCATGGGAGGAGAGCGACAGCACGCGGCCGGCATTGGCGGCGGACAGACAGACATTGCGATGCGTCAGCGGCACCATTTTCGGCCGCGCCGCCGTGCCCGACGTCAGCAGGATGAACGCATCGTCGTCCCCGCGCGAGACGCCGCTGGCGCTCGCCGGTCCGATCGTCGGGCCGACGAACGCGCAGCCGCCAAGATCATTTTGCGGTCCCGGCACGAAATCGATCACCGCGATGTCGAGGGCTTTGGCGACGTCGCGGCTTGCGGAGTTCATGTCGGCCCGGGTGACGAGCGCCGTCAGCTTCAATTCGCTGAAATAGCGTTGCAGCTCGTCCGCCGTCAGATCGGGATTGACGGGGATGCAGGCGCCGCTCGAGGCGACCGCGATCAGCGCCAGCGCGCTGTCGGCCCCGCGCGGCAGCGCAACGGCGATGCGGTCAACAGGCGCAATGCCGAGCCCGCGCAGGGTTCGGACGAGATCCTGTGTCCGCTCGCCGAGCGCGCCGTAGGTGAGGACCGGCCGGCCAGGGGCGAGGAGGGCGGGTGCCGCCGGCGTCTTGCGGGCGTAGAAATCGAGAAGGCCGCCGATATGCGCGAATATCGTCGGTTCGGCCGTCGTGCCGGCTGATCCCTCCAGCGTTGCGCGTGTGACGTCCGACAATTCCGTTCCCTTTTGATCCGGTTGAGCTATTCTTCCAAGAAGTAAGGGAACGCGTCCAGTCCGAGGTGAAGTTTGGGCCCCAAAATCTGTGGTTGAGGGGCCCTGAAGCCCTTCGACGGAGTGATAGTCGGGCAGAATCACCATGCTGGAGAACGAGCCGGGCACGGAAACGGAGGGCGGGCTGAAGCGCTGGCTCGAGGGCATCGGTCTTGGCCAATACGCCGATCTCTTCGCGCAGCACCGTCTCGATCTCGACGTCATGGCGGACCTGACCGAATCCGATCTGGTCGAGCTCGGATTGCCGCTGGGCGATCGCAAGCGCCTCCGGCGGGCGATGGCGGCATTGTTTCAGGCAGAAACGGCGCAGGCGCCGGCCGCGGCGATGCCTTCGCAGGCTCGGACGGAGGTCGGTGCCGAGCGCCGTCAGCTCACCACCATGTTCTGTGACATGGTGGATTCCACCTCGCTCTCGGTGCAGTTCGATCCGGAAGACGTGCGCGACATGATCGCCAGCTTCCGCGAAACCTGCGTCCGCGTGGTCAAGCATTACGAAGGCTTCGCCGCCCGTTTCGTCGGCGACGGTATCTTGGTCTATTTCGGCTATCCGACCGCACATGAGGACGATGCCGAGCGCGCGGTGCGCGCCGGGCTCGAGATCGTGCGGGTGCTGTCGACTGCCCGCGCCGTCGAGCCGCGTGGCGCGCTCAGCCACTCACCCGCCGTCCGCATCGGGATTGCGACCGGTCTCGTCGTGGTCGGCGACCTCGTCGGACAGGGCACCGAAGAGCGCGACTCCGCGGTCGGAGAGACCGTCAATCTCGCCGCGCGCCTGCAGGGCCTGGCGCCGCCAAACGGCGTGGTGATTTCCGCCTCGACCCAGTCGCTGCTGAAGGGGAAATTCGACTACCGCAATCTCGGCACCCACGTCTTGAAGGGCATCTCCGAGAAAGCGCAAGCTTGGCACGTGGTGCGCGCCTCGCGGGTGGAGACCCGCTTCGCCGCCGCCATGGGCACGCGGCTGACGCCGCTCGTCAACCGTGAGGAGGAGATCGCGCTGCTGATGGGACGCTGGCAGCAGACCAAGGACGGCGACGGCCAGGTCGTGGTCAAGTTCGGCGAACCCGGCATCGGCAAGTCGCGCATCATCCAGGAAATCTTCGAGCGAATTTCGGGCGACCGGCACGGACAGGTCTCGCTCCAGTGCTCGCCTTACTACACGTCCACGGCGTTCTATCCTTTCGCAGAGCAGCTCAAATTCTCCCTCGGCCTCGACCGCGAAGATCCTTCCGCGCAGTCGCTGGCGAGCCTGGAAACCGCGATCGCCGCGGCGCATGGCGACATCGAGCAGGTCGCACCGCTGTTTGCCGCGCTGTTGTCCATCCCGACCGGCGACCGCTATCCGCCGCTCGAGCTGTCGCCGCAGCAGCAGAAGGATGCGACCGTCGCGGCGCTGGTCAATCACTTCCTCGGCCTCGCGCGCGAGATGCCGCTGGTGATCGCGTTCGAGGATCTGCACTGGATCGATCCGACCTCCCGTGAGGTCATCGATCTCCTGGTCGACCGGGTGCAGAACCGACCGATCCTGGTCATCATCACCGCGCGGTCGGAATTCCAGCCGAGCTGGAACGCGCATTCGCACATCACCACCCTGGTGCTGAATCGCCTGAGCCGGCAGCTGCGCACCACGCTGGTCGAGCGGGTCGCCGGGCGGGAGCTGCCCAAGGAGGTGGTCGAGGAGATCATCGTCAAGACCGACGGCGTGCCGCTGTTCCTGGAAGAGCTCACCAAGACCGTTCTCGAATCCAACCTGTTGACCGAGCGACACGGGCGCTACGTGCTGTCGGGCCCGTGGCGGCAGCTCGCGATCCCGGCGACGCTGACGGACTCGCTGATGGCGCGGCTGGACCGGATGGGACCGTTCAAGCGGATCGCGCAGATCGGCGCCACCATCGGCCGCGAATTCTCCTACGAGACGCTGCATGCGGTTGCCAACACGCCGGCGGAGCAGATCGAGGCGGCGCTCAATCATCTGGAGCAGGCCGGGCTGATCGTGCGCCGCGGCCTTCCGCCCGACGCGCTCTATTCCTTCAAGCATGTGATGATCCAGAACGCCGCGCATGCGAGCCTCTTGCACAGCGAACGGCGCAAGCTGCATTCCCGGATTGCCCAGGTGCTTGCCGAGATGTATCCGGAGAAGACCGAGCGCGAACCGGAGCTGCTAGCCCATCACCTGACCGAGTCCGGCCAGAGCGAGGGCGCCGCGAGCTTCTGGCTCAAGGCCGGCAAGCAGGCGGCCAAGAGCGGCGCCAATCTGGAGGCGATCGGCCATCTGCGCCGCGGCCTCGGCGTCGTGCAGGCCAATGCGCGCATGCAGGGTGCGGACGAGATGGAGCTCGAGCTGCGCATCGCGCTCGGAAACGCGCTGATCGCCGCCAAGGGCTACGCGGTGCAGGAGGTCGAGGAGAACTACATCCGTGCGCTCGAGCTCGGACAGCAGCTCGACGACGACGAGAAGGCGTTCGCCGCCACGCGCGGCCTCTGGGTCTGCCATTTCATCCGCGCCGATCTCAGCCGCGCGCACGATCTCAGCGTCGAGCTGCTGAAGTTCGCCAAGCGCGAGCGGCTCAACGAGCGGACGCAGCCGGCGCAGCAGACCGGCTATCTGATCGAGGCGCACCGTTCGATCGCGATGACCATGCTCTATCGCGGGCGTTTTGCGGCTTCCCAACACCACCTGCATCGCTGCATCAACCTCTACAGCCCCGACCTGCACTCGGATTTGATGGAGCGGCACGGCACCGATCCCGGCGTCGTCTCGCTGTCCTATCTCGGCTACCTCCTCTGGTTCCTCGGCCGGCCCGATGCGGCGCGCCAGCACAGCGAGCAGGCGATCGCGAATGCCGAGAAGATCCGCCATCCCTTCACGCTAGCCTTCGCGCTCGTGTTCGGCGCCTATCTCTGCCAGCACTTGCGCGACGTCGAGGGCACGCGCGATCACGCCAACCGCGCCATGATCATCGCCACCGAGCATAATTTCCTGCACTGGAAGCAGCAGGCGGCGATCCTGCGTGGCTGGGCGCTGGTCCAGCTCGGCGAAGCCGACGAGGGTCTCAGCCAGATGCGCTTCGGCCTCGACGAATACGAGGCGATGGATTCCTGGCTCGCCGGCTGCTGGTTCCGCTGCCTGCTCGCGGAGTCCTATGCCAAGGTCGGAATGCGCGATGCCGCCTTGCGCGCGCTCGACGGCGCGCTCGCGACCGCGAGACGGACCGGCGATCACTCCTATCTCGCTGAGGTCTACCGCCTGCAAGGCGAAATCACCCTGTCGGACGGCGACCCGGCGTCGGTGCAGGAGGCCGAGGACCTGTTCGCCCTGTCGCTGGAGACCGCGCGCAAGCAGGGCGCGCTGTCCTGGGAGCTCCGCACCGCCGTCAGCCTCGCGCGCCTGTCGCATCAAGCCGGCAATCGCGAGCACGCAAGTCTCCTGCTCGAGCCGATCGTCGGCAAATTCAGCGAGGGTTTTTACACGCCGGACCTGAAGCAGGCGATGCAGCTCGTCAACGAGCTCGGTGCGGACGCGCCCGTTCACGAACGGGCCGATCCCTGACATGAGCGATCTCGCCGCCGCGCGTGCGCGCTACGTGGAAGGAATCGCAAAGCGCGAGCGGATTTCCTCGAAGCGCCTGCTCGAGGCGCTCGCCGCCGTCCCGCGCGAAAACTTTCTGCCGAGGGGGCCCTGGCGCATCAAGAGCGAGGCGGCGCGCAGCTACCGGCTGACGCCGGATGCCGATCCCGTTCATCTCTACGACAATGTCCTGGTTGCGATCGACGCGCGCCGCAAGCTCGACACCGGCTTGCCGAGCCTGTGGGCGCATTTCATCGATTTGCTCGATATCGGGGAGAAGGACCGCGTGGTCCAGATCGGCTGCGGGCTCGGCTATTTCTCGGCGGTGCTGTCGAGGATCGTCGGCCAAAAGGGCAGGGTGCATGCGATCGAATGCGACGGGCGGCTTGCGGCTCGCGCCGCGACCTATCTTCGTGCCTACCATAATGTCGAGGTGGTCCACGGTGACGGCTGCGAAAGCATTGAACAGCCCGCCGACGTGGTCATCGTGCATGCCGGCTTTTCGCATCCGCATCCGCTCTGGCTCCAGTCGCTGCGCCCGCGCGGTCGCCTCCTGGTGCCGCTGACGCAGCGGGACCGCGAAGGCGCCGCCCTCAAGATCACGCGCAAGGGCAGGGGGTTTGAAGCCGAAGCGGTGCAGCAGATCCGGATCTTCCCCGGCCAGGGCCGGGGCACCACCGCGCTCGACGACCGCGTCGCCGACTGGTGGCAACGGGCCTCAGCGCTCGCGCCGCTGCGCTTTCGCGGGATCGCGCAGGGGTTGCCGTCGGATGGCTAACGCTTCGTTTCATTTTACCTTGATTCCGTTTGTGAGTTTCCAGCGTCTCCCGGCGCGGCTATGAGTGCGGCCTAATGGCCATTCGAGCGCGCGCCCATGTATTCCGTTGCCCTGCTGACTGCCAGCTATGCCAAGGATATCGAACGCTTTTCGCTGCTTAGCGAGAGCATCGACACCTGGCTCTCGGGATACACGCGGCATTATGTTCTCGTTAACGATGAGGACGTGCCGCTGTTCGAGCGCTTCGCCTCCGACAAGCGCGTCATCGTTCCGGCCTCGCGTTACTTGCCGAAATGGCTCTTCGCGCTGCCGCCGGCGCTCCAGTTCATCAGCAAACGGCGCGTCTGGCTGTCACTGCTGTCCTCGCCGGTGCATGGCTGGCACATCCAGCAGATCCTGAAGATCGCCGGCGTGCTCAACGCGCCCGAGCAGCGCGTCTGTATCCTGGATTCGGACAATCTGTTCTTCCGCGAATTCGACGTCGGCCAATATGCCGGCGGCGAGAAAACGCCGCTGTTCGTCACGCGCAAGGCGATCGGCGCCGACCACCCGCTGCATGGCCTGTGGCTCCGCACCGTCGATCAGCTTCTGGGGATCAAGGATCGCGCCTTCCCCGCCGACGATTACGTCGGCAACGCGCTGGTCTGGGACAAGGACACCGCGCGCGCGATGACCGATGCGATCAAGTCGGCGACCGGTCTGAACTGGGTCCTGGCGCTGTGCCGCAAGAAGAAGTTCTCGGAATATCTGATGTACGGCCACTTCGTCGCGGGTTCGCCCGCGCATCTGGCCACCCATCGGGTCACCGAAGACAGTATCGCGGTCTCGCATTGGGACGACACGCCGCTCGACCGCCCGGCCATCGAAGCGATGATGCGTGCCGCCTCGCCCGAGCAGGTCGCGCTTTGCATCCAGTCCTATTCGTCGACCTCGGTCGGCGACATCCGCGACGTGTTCCGCCTCAGTTCGCGCGACCGCCGCGGTCCGAGCCTCGCGCCCGACCACATGGACGACGCGGCCGAGTTCGAGGTGAAGACGCGCAGCTAGGTCGCGCCTTCAGGCGTCCTTCGTGAACTTGCTGATGACGTCCATGAACGGCTTCGGCTTGAACTCGCCGTCGAGCGGCAAGGGACGGTTCGGCTGCTTGTCCTTGCGGGCGAAGGTGCCGTTGATCCAGCTGTAGCGGTCCGAGATGCCCCAGGTCAGGATCGAGCGCACCGGCCCGCTGGTCGAGATCGCAGTCAGCAGGTCATCGACACGCTTGGCGACGATGGCGTCGCGCTCCGCCGGATTGCCCGTCAGCTTCTGATCGTCGACGTCGAGCTCGGTGACGAGAACCTCCAGGCCCCAGGAGCGCAGTTCGGTGACGAATTCGGCGAGCCCATGCGTGTCGATCTCGAGCTCGGCATGCAGATGCGATTGCAGCCCCACGGCGTGCAGCGGAACGCCCTGGTCGAGCAGGTCCATGATCAGGTTGCGGTAGGCCGCGCGCTTGGCAATGAACGAGTCCTTGGCGGACTCGATGTCGTATTCGTTGATCGCGAGCTTGACATAGGGATCGGCCGCCGCGGCGGTGCGAAAAGCGAGCGGAATCCAGCGGTCGCCGAGGTGCTGGGTCCAGAACGTGTCGCGCCGGTCTTTTGGGCTGCGGGGATTGTCCGGGATCGGCTCGTTGACGACGTCCCACGAGGTCAGCTTGTCCTTGTAATAGGACACGACGGTGTTGATGTGGTCGAGATACGCGCGCTCGACGCCCTTGCCGTCCTTGATCTGTTTGGTCCAGTCGGGAATGTCGTGATACCAGGCGAGCGCGTGGCCGCGCATCGTCAGATCGTTCGCCCGCGCGAAATCCAGGATCGCGTCGGCGCGCTCGAAGGCAAACGTATGCGCGTCCGGCCGCAGCATCGGCCATTTCAGCTCGAGCACCGGCACGACCTGCGTGCAATAGGTGCTGATGGCTTCGCCGAGCCTGGGATCGGCTTGCAGGTCCCAGAGCGTCGCCGCGGCACCAAAGCCGGGGCGGCGCTGGGCGAGCTTCGACGCCGGCGCCGCCGACGCAGGTAAGCCCGTCGCAAGCGTTGCAGCGCTGCCGAGGAGAAATTCGCGTCTGTCGAGCCTGGTCACGCGTGCTGCCGCATCGCGGCTTCGGCGATCTCGTAATAGTGCAGCGCGCCCTTCTCGAGCGTCAGGTTCTCGACCACATAGCCGCGCGGGGAGAAGTCGCCGGCGCTGGCTCGCAACCAGAACTCGCGCCAGCTGGAGATGAAGCCAGCCGCATCGGTGAAGGTCATGCCGCAACGCGCGTCGAAATAGGGCACCGAGGACACGCCGCCTTCGTACCTCACCTTGTGCGGATAGTATTTCGGATCCTGCCACGGCCCGCCGCGATCCCAGGCAAAGACGGGAACGCCGCTCGACAGCGCCTGCTGGCATGCGATGCCCTGGCTCTCATGCTCGCACAGGAAGATCATGCTGCGGCAACGCGCCAGCGCCGCCTTGTAGTCGTCTTCCTTGTAGTGGCCGTAGCGGAGCACCTCGACCGTGCGGCCGCTGGCCTCGAGATGCCTGCGGATCGGTTCGATCAGCTCCGGCTGGTAGCGCTCGTAATCCCAGCGAACCTTGTCATAGAGCAGCACGTCCACGCTCTTGCGGTTGGCCGGCGTCGGCGTCCACAGATCGGTGTCGATGCCGACGGGCCAGGCGTCGACATGGGGCCAATGGGGACGGAACATGTCGGCGTACCATTTGCACGGCACCAGCACGCGCTTCACCTGCAGCTCGTTCAGGCGCTCCGGAGCGTCGATCGGGTGGTCATACATGGCGACGCCGAGCAGGAGCGGGTTCTTCCATTTGAACCAGTCGAGCACGAACGTCCGCCCGATGATGCAGGCGAGTTCCTCGGGGTGCTTGCGGATATAGCGATAGTCGTTGACGCGGTAGCGGATGCCGAGTCGGTCGAGGCCCGCGCACAGATTGAGGAGGACGCGCCGCTGTCCGCTGATGAAGGACTCGCCCATGATCAGGCGCCGCAGCAGCGGCCGGATGTGGCGGTCGCCGGGAAACCAGCGGTCGTCCCGCTCTTCAAAGAAAAGGTTGAGGACCATCTTTTCGTGGCCTTGCGTGCTGGAATCCGCCGGAACCAGCGGCGCATCGGTGCCGCCGTGCGGCCGGGAGGTCGGGTTCGCCCGTGTTCGTTCGGCAACGTCCATGTCAGTCACGTCCACGCATCGGGGGAGTCGGGCGACGTCTTGATATCATTGCTTCTTTTCTGTGATCCCGTCGGTCCCTTCAAGGACAGGGCAAATTTAACGCTAACGCGCGATAACCGCCTGCACGCTTCATTCGCGGTCCGATTTGCAGGCTTATGCGACTATCCTCACCGGTGCTGGCGGCGCAGTCCGGTCGCCGTAGCAAAGTCCAACTGTTTTAACGCCCCGTTAATCCTCAAGGTCGCCGCCGGTCCCGTGCTCGCATGCTGAACCGACATTTTTCCATTTATCTCGTGGCCTACATCCTGCCGGCGGCGGTGGGCTTCCTCGCGGTCACCGCCTACACACGGCTGCTGAGCCCGGCGGAGTACGGCGTCTACGTCGTCGGCATCAGCCTTGCCGGCATTCTGGGCGCGATCTTCTTTGCCTGGATCAAGCTGTCGGTGTCGCGTTATCAGGCGATGTCGGCGGAGGTGGATTTCCGCGGCACGGCGATGGTCGCCTTCGCGCTGACGGTCGCGGTGCTCTGCGCCACCACCCCGCTGGTCTTCCTGTTCCGCAGCGATGTCAGCGTCGAGCTGCTGCTCGCCAGCATGTTCGTCGCGATCATGGCCAATGCGGTCGATGTCGGTCAGGAGTTCGAACGCGCCAAGCTGCGACCCTACAGGTTCGCGGCAATTGCAGTCGTGCGCAGCGTGTCCAGCGTCGGCTTCGGCCTGCTCGGCATCTGGCTCGGCTGGGGCGGCATCGGCCTGCTCGCGGCGTTCGGCCTGGGCTCGCTTGTCGGGATCGTTCTCAACCTCGTCGGCGACCGCACCAAGATCGCGCGCTTCCAGCGCGGCCAGTTCATGCAGCTGGCGCGCTATGGCCTGCCGCTGACGCTGGCCGGCCTTTCCGTTGCGGTCTATTCCGCCTGCGACCGGCTCATCGTCGCCTATTTGCTCGGCAAGGACGCCGCCGGCATCTTTGGCGTCGCTGCGGATCTGCCGCGACAGTTCATGGTCATGATCGCCTCGAGCGTCGCTGCGGCGACTGTGCCGCTGGTGTTCCGGTCGTTGTCGGAGAAGAACGACGAGACGACGCAGGCGCGGCTGACCGAAAGCCTCGAGTTGCTGCTCTTCGTCGTCGCGCCCGTCGCCGTCTGGCTCGCGCTCGCGGCGGACCAGGTCGCCGGCACGCTCGTCGGCGTCGACTTCCGCGCCGGCGTGTCGGCGTTGCTGCCGACCCTGGTGCTCGCCCGCCTCTTCGGCATCGCCAATCAATTCTACGTGCAGATCAGCTTCCAGCTTGCCGAGCGGCCGTTCATGCTGGCGGCGCAATCCTTCCTCACGCTGGTCGTCAGCGTCGTCCTGATGTTCGCGCTGGTTGCCGGCCACGGCCTTTACGGCGCGGCGCTGGCGACGCTCGCGACCGAGGCGATCGGCCTGCTCGTTGCCGTCGTCCTGATGCATCGCGCCCACCCGGTGCCGTTCGACGTCAACCGCCTCGCCGGCATTGGGGCTTCCGCTGCGGCGATGGCGGCGGCGATTCTGGTTGCGCGATCGCAAGCTGCCGGCACCGGTCTCGTGTCGCTCACTGTCGTGAGTCTCGCCGGGGGGCTCGCTTATGCGGCGACGGCCTGGCTCCTCAACGTGGCAAACGTCCGGACGCTGTCGCTGCGTTTCCTCCGAAATTTCAACCGGAAGGCCCTGGGCGTCTAGCGGGTCGACCGGCTGGGGCCACCGGCTAAGGCGGACATTCTGCCGCAGCGATAGACGACCAGCCTCGGGTCCAGGCGACCCTTCCGCCTGCACGCGCCGTCATATATGAGAGATTTGTCGCCCGAACGTGCCGAATCTCGCCACAGACGGAACGTAAGGCGGCTGTGATTTCTTAATCCAATGATCGCAATCTGATACAAGCCCGGCATGAGCGGGCTGGTATTTCGACCGAGGATGGCATGAAAAACCGACTGACGACGGCGCAACCCACCAGGTCGATGCGGCGTCGGAGGCCTCCCGGAATAGTCACATTCGCGGCGGTCGCTGCCCTGACCGCGCTGACGGCGAGCGCCGAGGCGGCGAAGCAGGCGCGCCAGCCGGCCGAGGCGGTGGCGCCGCGCGAGGCCGGCGAGCCGATCATGGCGATCGTGTCGATCAAGAGCCAGCAGGTCACCTTCTACGACGCCGAGGGCTGGATCCTGCGCGCGCCGGTCTCGACCGGCACCACGGGACGCGAGACGCCGGCCGGCGTCTTCGCCATCGTCGAGAAGGACAAGGATCACCGTTCGACCATGTATGACGATGCCTGGATGCCGAACATGCAGCGCATCACCTGGAACGGCATCGCGCTGCATGGCGGTCCGCTGCCCGGCTATGCCGCCTCGCATGGCTGCGTGCGGATGCCGTTCGGCTTTGCGGAGGGCCTGTTCGACAAGACCAACATCGGGATGCGGGTGATCATCTCGCCGAACGACGCGGCCCCGATCGACATCGTTCATCCGTCCCTGTTCGTGCCGAAGCGGGAGGCCATCGCGGCGGCTCCGGGCCGTATCGACAAGCTCTCCGCCGAGGCCGAGGAAGCCACCCGGGCTGCCGACGAGACCAAGAAGGCCGCGGCCGTGGCCGCGAAAGAGGCGACGTCGCTTCCGGCATCGCTGCGCAAGCTGGAGCAGCAGAAAGCGCGCGCCGATGCCGAGCTTGCCTTCGCCGACAAGACGCTTGCGGCCGCAAAGACCGATCAGGCCCGCGCCAAGGCCGAGGAGCTGAAGCAGAAGGCCGCCACCAAGGCTGCCGACGCAGCGACGCAGCTCGATGCCGCCAGGACCGCCGCACAGCCGAAACGCGACGCCGTCGCTGCGACGAAGGAGGCTGCCAAGGCGGCAGCGACCAGGAAGACCGACGCGGTCAAGGCTGCGACCGACGCAAAGCTCGCGCTCGAGCCGGTCTCGGTCTACATCAGCCGCGCGACGCTGAAGCTCTATGTGCGGCGGAATACGCACAAGCCGGCGCCGGACGGCGGCGGCGAGGTGTTCGACACCAGCATCGAGGTCCCCGTCACGATCCGCAACCCCGACCAGCCGCTCGGCACGCATATCTTCACGGCGATGGCGAAGAACGACACCGGCCTGCGCTGGAGCGTGGTCACGATCGAAAACAGCGACGAGGCCAGGAACGCGCTGGACCGCATCACCATTCCCCAGGACGTGTGGGATCGCATTGGGCCGACCGCGTTGCCGCGCTCGTCGATCATCGTCTCGGACGAGCCGCTCAGTGCCGAGACCAATTACCGCACCGAGTTCGTCGCGGTGCTGAGCAACCAGCCGCAGGGCGGCTTCATCACGCGCAAGCCGACCGCGCCTCCGATGGACGTTGCCAGCGATGACGGCTGGGACAATGGCGGCAACAATTTCGGCTTCTTCTTCCAGCAGCGCGACCCGTACGCGCAACCGGTCAATCCGCGCCGCCGCGGCCAGTATCAGTATTATCAGCCGGCACAGCCGATGCAGCGGAGCTTCTGGTAGGACGCGGGCTGCAAAGCCTGCAATTACCGGCGCGCCTCGATTACGATAGCCTGGATCTTGCCTTCGATGGCTCCAGAGCCATGGCGCAATCGCAGCGCCTCGGTCACGATATCGGTCGCAGCCTGAAGCTTGCTGGCATCCCTTGCCTCGATCTCGCTGCGCAGTGGCGTGCCCTGGCAGAGCGCGATCGCGACATGGTCGGGCGACGGCGCGCGGCTGATCTCGGATCGCGTTTCGATTCTGATGTCGCGAAAGCCCGCGCGTTCGAGGTCGGTTCTGATGACGGCCTTGTCATGGTAGCCGTGCGGCGTCCGGACCATGAAACGGGGCGGATCGTCGGGAAACAGCTTTTCGAGCGCGACCGTCGCTTCATGCGTCAGCAAATTGTCCTCGATGCGATCCCAGACGTTGAACACGAACGTGCCACCCGGCTTCAGCACGCGCTTCACTTCCGCGTAAGCCTTGACGCGGTCCGGAAAGAACATGGCGCCGAACTGGCAGCAGACCACGTCGAACTCGGCGTCACCGAAGGGCAGGGCCGATCCGTCCGCCTGGCGCCAGGTGATGCGTTCGTCGTCCGCCTGACGCTGCGCCGCGACCGCGAGCATCGGCTCGTTGAGGTCGGTCGCGACATAACGGACGCCGCGCGGCAGCGCCGCCGCCACGGCGCGCGTCACCGCGCCGGTGCCGGCTGCGATCTCGAGCAGCACCGAGGGAGCGAGAGCGGCGACGCGTCTTGCGATGTCCTCGGCATAAACCGAGAAGATCATCGGGACGAGATACTCATCGTAGAGCTTCGGGATCGAGCCGGCGAAAACCTTGTCAGTGCTGGACATGCTTGCCTCGCCCAAGGTTCGGACACGAGGCTCACGTTAGCATGATTTCCCGTTCGCACCAGCAACCGCGCAAATCCCGCCGTACCGGTTCTATGATCTCGCGCCGCCGACCTCGCGGATCGGCCGCGTGCCGTCCCAGCTCAAAGCCGCCTGACGAACTCTTTCGAAGAACGGACCCTTGGTGCCGCTGATGTCGGAGATTTCGATCACGGTGCCCGGATGCGCCTGCGTGTCGAAATAGGCAAAGCGTCCCTTGTCGCCGCCGATCTGCCCCTCATGGCCGATCCTGTAGCCGAGCCCGATCGCCCTGTCGTAGAGCGCCTGATAGTCGTGGCTCCAGTACGACATGTGCTGAAGGCCTTCGTGGCCGGCGTCGAGGAATTCCCTGTAGAGCGAGGGCGCATCGTTGCGCTGCTGGATCAGCTCGATCTGGAGGTCGCCGGAATTGGCGAGCGCAATGCTCATCTCGACCGCGGAGTCCTGGCCGCGATGACGGAACCAGTCGGTCTGGACGCGGTCCATGTAGTACCAGGGACCGACGCCCATCACCTCGATCCAGTGCTTCATCGCAGCCTGGATGTCCCGCACCACATATCCGTTCTGGCGCGCCGCGCCGAAGATGCGGCTCATGCCCGCGCTCCCTTGGTCGCCTTGTTCACTTGACCTCGATGC
Source organism: Bradyrhizobium sp. 14AA (assembly GCF_054185205.1). Taxonomy (NCBI): domain Bacteria; kingdom Pseudomonadati; phylum Pseudomonadota; class Alphaproteobacteria; order Hyphomicrobiales; family Nitrobacteraceae; genus Bradyrhizobium; species Bradyrhizobium sp. 14AA. The sequence goes on from NZ_JAVAYM010000025.1 coordinate 22,604, forward strand.
CCGCGTCTTTGGCAACCTGCTTCCAGGCCGCGATGTCGCGTGTGTTGATGTCGCGCTGCTCCTCGCCGGCGACGAATTGCGGCGTGATGCCGAGCTTCAACAGCTTCTCCTTGACCTCGGCATCGCCGAGTGCGTCCTTCAGCGCCGTCGACAGCCTCGCGGCAATCGGCGGCGCGAGGCCCGCGGGGGCATACATCGCCCAGGACAGGCTGCGGTCGAACGGCACGCCCTGCTCCTTGTAGCTCGCGACATCAGGCAGGCTCGGCGAGCGCTCGCCGCAGGCGGCCAGCGCCTTGATCGAGCCATCCTTGACCAGCGGCGTTGCGGTCGCGACATCCAGCGTCGCCAGCGAGATGTGGCCGCCGAGCAGATCGCCGGCCAGTTTGGCGATGCCGTTGAACGGCACGTGCTCCATCTTGATGCCGGTCTGCTGCATCAAAATCTCTGCGCAGAATTGCCCGGTCGAACCGACGCCCCAGCTTCCGTACTGGATCGGCTCGCCCTTCTTGGCCAGCGCAATCAGGCCCTTGATGTCATTGGCGGCAAAGTCCCTGGTTGCCACCAGCATGATCGAGGACGTCCCGATGCGCCCGATCGTCGTGAAATCCTTGATCGAATCGTAGGGCAGCTTTGGATAGATTGCCGGCGCGAGCACATGGGTGGTCATGCCGCCGACGGTGATGGTGTAACCGTCATTCGCCGACGTCGCGACCATCTGGGTGCCGAGCGTGCCGGCTGCGCCCGTGTGGTTCTCGATATAGATGCTCTGCCCGAGCGTCTTGCCCATTTTGTCGGCGAGCAGCCGGCCGACCACGTCTCCGCCACCGCCGGCCGCGTAGGGCAGCAGCATGCGGATCTTGTGTGTGGGGTAGGCGGCGGGATCTTCGGCGCGCGCCGGCAGCGCCGCGGACAACGAGAGCAGTGACAATGTGACGATGCGCAGCTTCATGATGGTTTGCCGCGTGGGCAAAAGGCGAGCGAAGTGCGCCATGGCGTTGTCCCCCAAATTGCTCTCCGCTTCTTGAGGAGCGGAGTTGAATGCGGCCTGCCCTTGCAAAGGCGAACGATCGCCAAGCAAAACGAACGATCGTTCGTCCGGTTGACTAGCGAACGATCGTTCGTTAGTCAACCATGATGGCTGTCCAAACCTCCAGCGCGGCGGAAGCCGCTGCGCCCACGACCCGCGAGCGCATCCTGAACGAGGCGCTCGATCTGTTCGCGCAGAGCGGCTATGGCGGCGCCTCGATGCGCGAGCTGGCGCGCCGCGTCGGCATTCGCGAGAGCAGCCTTTACAACCACTTCTCCGGCAAGGCCGCGATCCTGGAAGCGATCGTGAGCGAGCACGGTCCGGCGAGCTCGGCGAGCCGGCTGGAAGAGCCGCGCTACAGGCAGCTCGCGCGCCAGCCCGCCGCGTTCTGCCGCCAGTTCGCGCTCGATCTCGTCGAGCAATGGTCCGACCCGCGCGAGCATCAGTTCCAGAAGGTGATCACCGCCGAGCGCAACCGCGTGCCCGGCATCCGCGCCAAATTCGCCGATCATTTTTACGCGCGCGAGCAGCGCATGATGACGGATTACTTTCGCGGCTTCGCGCTCGCCGGCCTCGTCTCGACGCCCGATGCGCGCGAGACCGCGCGGCTGTTCGCCGCCGGCCTCATCTACATCCGCCTCGAGCATTACGTGATGGGCGCGGTGCCTTCGTCGCGATCGAAGGTGATCGAGGCGATCGACCGCTATCTCGCCTTCTTCCTGTCGCTGATCGCGGCGGATGGCGGAGCTGCCGGCAACAAGAAACGAAAAGCCAAGGGAGAAACGCGTGGCAAGGCTGCCCCTGATTGATCCGGAGACGGCGAGCGGCGACATTCGCGCCTCGTTCGACCGCATGCCGGTCAAGCTCAACATCTTTCGCATGATGGCCCATGCCGAGGCCAACATGATCCCGGCGATGCGGCTCGGCAATTCGATCCTGCACAAGCAGAAGCTCTCGGCCGTCAACCGCGAGCTGCTGATCCTCCAGGCCGCCCAGCTCGAAGGCGGCGCCTATGAGTGGCGCCAGCACGTGCCGATCGCACTCGGCGTCGGCTGCACGCAAACGCAGATCGATGCGGTCGAGCGCGGCGACTACGATGCTGCCGCGCTGAATGAGGCCGAGCGCGCCTTGCTGAAGTTCGGGCGCGAGGTCGTCGAGAACGTCCGCGTGCCCGAAGCCACCTTCGCTGCTGCTCGCGCGCACTTCAGCGACCAGGAGATCGTCGAATCCATCGTTGCGCTCGGCTTCTATATGATGATGGCGCGCCTCACCGAGGCGACCGAGACCGATCTCGATCCGGCGGCCGGCATGAAAGTCTATGACGGCGGCAAGAAGTAGGCGGCTGAGATGACGGAGACCGAGAGCAAGCCGGAGCGCTACGTCCGTCCACCGAGCGCGGAGTCGTTGGGCGAAGCGCCGGGCAGGGGGCGCCTGAAGGGGCGCCGCATCCTGATCGTCGGCGGCGGCCAGCGCGTGTTCGATGCGGCCACCGATCCGATCGGCAACGGCCGCGCCATGAGCATCTTGTGCGCGCGGGAAGGTGCCAAGGTCGCGGTGGCCGATCTCAACCGTACCTCGGCTGAGCAAACCGTCAAGCACATCACCGACGAGGGTGGTGAGGCCTTTGCCATCGCCGCCGACGTCACGTCGGAGGCCGACGTTCAGCGCATGATCGAGGAGGCGCACCGCGTCATGGGCGGGCTCGACGGCATGGTGCTGAACATCGGCACCTTCGGCAAGGTCGGGCTCGATGCCGTCAGCCCTGCGGAGTGGAATGCGATCTACGACGTCAACGTCCGTGGTCCGATGCTGTGCTGCCGCGCCGCCGTGCCGAAATTCGACGATGGCGGGTCCATCGTCTTCATCTCCTCGATCGCGGCGCTGAAAGCCGGTTCGCAGATGGCCGTGTATGATTCCTCCAAGGCCGCGCTCGGCGGCCTCATGCGCAACATCGCCCATCTCGGATCGCGCCGCGGCATCCGCGCCAACCTCGTCTATCCCGGCCTGGTCGACACCCCCAACGGCCGCGAAGCCGGCGCCGGCCGCCCTTCGCGCGGCAAGGGCCACGTCCCGTTCGGCCGCCAGGCCACGGCCTGGGAGATCGCCTATGCCGTGCTGTTCTTCCTGTCGGAGGAGAGCGTCTACGTCACGGCACAGACGCTTGCGGTGGATAGCGGCCTGAGCGGGATGTAAGGCGCGCCGCGCGTCGTTCGCCTGTGCCGTGGCCCGGATATCGCTTCGCTCATGCGGGCTACGATCTCCCACGTCGTCCTGGCTTTTGCCAGGACGACACCGTTATTGGAGCAAGCACGCACTTGACCCGGATTGCGTTGCGCTCCATCCGGGCTACGATGACGTGCTAACGCATCCGCACACATGCCTTTCCCGGATAGTCCCAACCCATGAAAACCACGCTGCTCAGATCCGAGGACTATGCCCGCTCGCCCTGGAAGAACGGCGGCGGCGTCTTCACCGATATTGCCGGTGCCCATCGCGCTGATGCCGAGGCAAAGGACTGGGACAGCCTGCTGTGGCGCTTCGCCTCGACGCCGATCGTGGCGCCCGGTCCGTTCTCCTACATGCCCGGCATCGACCGCTTGCAGATGGTCGTGGGCGGGCGCGGGCTGGTGCTGAAGGCGCCGGGGCAGGAGTTCGACGAGCGTGAACCTTTTACGACCGTCCGCTTCACCGGCGAGCTCGAGATCGTGACGGAACTTCACGCCGGTCCGGTCGAGGTCGTCAACCTGATGGCACGGCGCGGTGCGGTCGAGATCGAGCTCGAAGCGCTCAGGGAACCCGGCGACCGATCGCTGTTTGCCGGCACGCATCTGGTTTACGCGGCTCGCGGCGATTGCCGTATCCGTCTCGATGGCGAGGATTTTGCGATTCCCAACGACGGCACGCTGAAGGTCGAGCTCACCGCGAAATTGCAGCTCGCGCTCGTTTCGGGTCTGGCGGTGCTGGGGTCGATCCGGCTTACTGGCTAGGCGGCGACTGCCTCGGCAGGCGCGCTGCGCACAATCCATGCAACTGGCTAGGTTGACGTCGCCGGGCCGGAGCACGATATCTGCCCTCATGCAGACCGCCGCGAAGGGCAGGATATGAACGCGCCGCACGATACCCACGCCCCCGTCACGATGTCCGACGGCGTCGTCGACTGGCTGACCAACGGCACGCGCGACGAGCGCTTCATCGACAACATCTTCGCCGAGATGTGCGTCCGCATCCAGCAAGCCGGCATTCCGCTCAAGCGGTCCACGCTCCATGTCCTGATCCAGCACCCGCAATGGCTGGGGGCCCGCATCCTGTGGTCCGACGGCGTGCGTGAGGCGGAGATTACGCGGGTCGACTTCGATGTGAGGCAGCGCCCCGAATATATAGGCAGTCCGGCCAACGAAATGCAGGACGGCGCCAGCGAGGTGCGCGAGAATCTCGAACGCGACCCTTCGCTTGGCCGCAAGCACGTCTTCTATGACGAGATGCGCGAGATGGGCCTGACCGACTACGTGGCCTGGCCGCTCTACCACACGCTCGGCAAGCGGCACATCGTCACCTTCGCGACCGACCGGCCCGGCGGCTTCGACGGGGTGCATATCGCCGCGCTCAAGAAATTGCTGCCGGTGCTGGCGCTGGTCAGCGAGATACGCATCAAGAACCGCCTCGCGCGAACGCTGCTCGAGACCTATGTCGGCGCGCATGCCGGCCAGCTGATCCTCGCCGGCGCAACGAGGCGCGGCAGCGGCACGACGGTGCGCGCCGCGATCATGATCTGCGATTTGCGCGATTTCACGAAGATCTCCGACAACTGGCCGCGCGACGACGTCATCGACCTGCTCAACGACTATTTCGATGCGATGTCGGAGCCGATCGCGCGGCACGGCGGCGAGATCCTGAAATTCATCGGCGACGGACTGCTCGCCATCTTCCCGCTTCAAGAGCCCAATGCCTGCGCAAACCTGCTGCATGCCGTGACCGAGGCCCGTCAGGCCATGGCCGCCCTGAACGAGCGGAACAACGGCACCGGCCGCGCGCCGCTGAACTACGGCATCGGCGTCCATGTCGGCGATGTCATGTACGGCAATATCGGTTCGGCCAGCCGGCTCGACTTCACGGTCATCGGCCCCGCCGTCAACATGGCCTCCCGTCTCGAAGCCCTCACCAAGCAGCTCGGCAAGACGGTGCTGCTGTCGCGCGATTTCGCCGAGCTGGTGGAGAAGCAGTTCGAGCTGGAGCGTGTCGGCGAGCATCAGGTGCGCGGCTTCAGCGATTCGATCGAGCTGTTCGCGTTTCACGGCTGAGGGGCGCAGCTTCCATCGCAGCGTTCTCCTGTCGCGGCGGATGGCGTAAAAAGCCCAGCAAGATGTCGGTCGAGCCGCTGCCGGAAAATTGCCGGCAACGCGCGTCGTTCGGAAGCAGATGCCATCTGCAGTTCATTTGCTCTTCGCGTCGCGTCATACCTTCAGGTGGCGCTGAGCGCATGCTTAGCAATTTCCTATGTGTCGTTCGGACTACAGCCAGATCGGTGATCGGCAAGTATGAGTCGATCGTCGTTTTAATCGAACTGCTGGGAAATCGAACTATGAAGAAATTCGTTGTCGCATTGATCGCCACCACCGCCCTGACCACCGCGGCGTCGGCGGCAGACCTCGCGGCGCATTATACCAAGGCTCCCGTCGCTGCGCCGATCACCGATTGGACCGGCGTGTATCTCGGCCTCTCGGCCGGCGGCGTGTGGGGCACCAATGAGTGGTCCTCCGACGAGACCTCTCCTTATCGCCCGGGCGCCTACAACACGTCGGGCTGGACCGCCGGCGGCATCGTCGGTGCCAACATCCAGGTCCGCAACACCGTCCTTGGTGTCGAATTCGACGGCAACTGGGCGGACGTGACCGGCTCGAAAGCCATCGGCACGCCGTTCAACGGATTGGCGACCAACATCGCGTCCGTCGACAACAAGATCGACTGGACGGCCCATGCGCGTGCTCGCCTGGGTTACTCGTTCGGCAATTGGCTGCCCTTCGTTGCCGGCGGTGCCGCGATTGCCGGCCTGCGCGACAATCTGAATTTCATCACACCCACCGCGTTCAATGGCGGCATCTATTCCGGCTACAGCAACAGCGCCACGCGCGTCGGCTTCACTGTTGGCGGCGGCATCGACTTCAAGGTGACGCCCAACGTGATCGTTCGCGGTGAATATCTCTACGACAATTTCGGCAACACCTCCGGTCGTGTCGGACCGCCCACGTTCAACAACGAGGTGTTCACGCTCGACACGCATACGGTCCGCGCGGCCGTCATGTACAGGTTCGACTGACCTCTACGACCCGTTCCAGTCGACTCAGCCCGGTCTCGCCAGAGGCCGGGCTTTTTTCACTTTCGGCTCCATGTAGAGCCGGCCGCGGCGAAAGCTCTTCTCTACGTCGTCCGCTGAGCGCCTTGCCCGAGCGCTGCGTAACGTTCGCGCAGATCGATGCGCCGACCCGTTGTCGCGGCCTCGGCGATGGCGAGCGTCACCAGCAGGCTTCGCGCGCCGTCCTCGACCGGTTGCAGCGACGGCGTCACGCCGCGGACCACATCGCGGAAATGATCGAGCTGTGCGACGTAAGGATCGATCGAAGCGGTATGGTTGGCCTGAACCTGGATCGGCTTGTTCCAGTCCTGCGCGCCGCCGTCCTGCGTCCATTGATCGAGGCTCGGAAACTCGATCGCGCCGCGGCGGCCCATCAGGCGGTAGCTGCTCTGCCCGCTGAACGGAAACTCCGGCGCCTCGCCGAGGCCCTGCTCGGTGGTCCATGGGGACACCGCGCAGTCGCTGAGAAAGAACGTGCCGAGCGCGCCGCTCTCGAACGCCAGCAGCGCGACGGCGGTATCCTCCACCGCGAAGCCGCGCTGGCGGTTCGCGGCGATGGCTTCCACGGCGACGATCTCGCCGAGCGTAAAGCGCAGGAAGTCGATCTCGTGGATCAGATTGATCAGGATCGGCCCGCCGCCCGTCTGCGACCGCCAGGGCGCGACCTTGAAATAGTCCGCGGGCTTGTGGACGGCCCAGATCGCGGAGACGCCGACGACATCGCCGATGCAGCCTTCGCCGAGCAGCGCCCTCAGCGTCTTCACCTGCCTGTGATGGCGGCGGTGATGCCCCACCAGCGAGCGGATGCCGGCCTTGCGGACCTCCGCGATGAGCTCAGTGGCGGTTTGAAGCGTATCGGTCACCGGCTTCTCGATCAGGATGTGGATGCCGGCCCGCGCGCAGGCGATGCCGTTCTCGGCATGCAGCTGATTGGGCGAGGCGATGATCACGGCCTCGGGCCGCGCCTCATCGAGCAGCTGTCGGTAATCGCCAAAGACGCGCGCGCCGGGCTGCTCGGCCGCGACCTGCTCGGCATTGACGTCGGCAATGCCGACGAGCTCGTAATCGCCGTGCTCGGCGAGCTTGCGCAGATGCTTGCGGCCGATCAATCCCGCGCCGATCACGCCAATCCTGATTTTCGTCATGTCATGCATTGCGTTGGTTCAGGCCCAGCCGCGGCAGTCTCTGCGGACAGGAGGCGGTGCGGCGGGCGACGGTCGAACGCATCTGTCTCCTCCCGTATAATTAATCCGTAGGTTAATTGCTAATTAATCGATGGGATAATTGGTGTCAAGCCCGTCCGATTGCGCTATGGATGGGCGGCGAAGCGCCGGGGCGCCGAAGCGAAGGATCGAACTGCGAGATGGCAGGTGTGAAGAGGCAGCCCGCGCGGGCGGTGAAGCGGGCGCCGGTCAAGCGGCGCGACCGCGAGCGGACGCGGCAGGAGATCCTCGACATCGCGTTCGAGGAATTCGCCGAGAACGGCTTGTCCGGCGGCAACACCGACGCCATCGCCGCCCGCGCCAACGTCACCAAGCGGCTGATCTTCTACTATTTCAACTCCAAGGAGGAGCTGTTCACCGCGGTGCTGGAGATGGCCTATGCCGAGATGCGCGCCGCCGAGGAGGATCTTCATCTCGAGGCGCTGGAGGTGGAAGCCGCGATCCGCCGGCTCGCCGAATTCACCTTCGATTTCCACCAGGCCCATCCGCATTTCGTCCGCCTCGTCAGCATCGAGAACATCCATCGCGGCCGTCACATGGCCACCAGCCGCAGGCTCAAGGAGATGACGCAGCCGAGCATCAGCCAGATTGCCAAGGTGCTGGAGCGCGGCGAGGCGAGCGGCGCAATCCGGCCCGGCATCGCTCCGGTGGAACTGCACATGACGCTGAATGCGCTGAGCTTCTTCGCGGTCGCCAACCGTCACACCTTCGAGGCGCAATTTGCCTTCGACATGTCTTCGCCAAAGGCGAGAGCCCAGCGCCGCGCCGAGATCTCCGACCTGCTCTGGCGCTGCGTGCGCAAGGACTGAAAAACCGGTGTGAGAGCGGCTCGCCAATCTTCGATTGCGAGCGCTGTTGCCAACGAAGAAATGTCCGACTACGCTTTGCTCAGGTCGCCCAGACGTTCCCGCCGATTGGCCGCGCGTTCATGCCAAAATTTCTTCGCATCGGTGTCCATCAGTCGAACGTATCCGGATATACGTCGAAGGCGTGGTGTGTCAGGCGCGTTGGCTCGGCGGTGTTCCTGAAATGGGGTGCTGTCGAGGTCCTTGGCGCCGGAGACGGGCGAAAGGTCTACTGGACACGTCTGCCGCAGGAGAAGACAATCCGCTGCGGCACGGCGCAGCGCGCCCAGGACTACACCAAGGCCGCGATCGCCCGGCGTGGCAATCATCGTTATGAGCCGCTGACCGGGGCGATTGCGCTCCGGCGCCGATCCGCCGAGCGCAGCGCCGAGCTCAAGCAGGCGCTCGCCACCATCCTGATCGTCGACATCGTCGGCTCCACCGCAAAAGCCGCGAAGCTCGGCGACGCGCGCTGGACCAAAATCATGGGCCACTATTACGCGGCGGTGCGCAGGGAGCTGAAGAGCACGCGGGGCAAGGAAGTCGTGACGACGGGCGACGGCGTGCTGGCGACGTTCAAGGCGCCGTCTGCCGGCATCCGCTGCGCGACCGCGATCCAGAAGGCCGTGCGCACGCTGGGCCTCGACATCAGGGTCGGGCTGCACGCGGGCGAATACACGATAAGCGGGGGCGAAATGGTTGGCCTCGCCTTCCACATCGGCACCCGCGTCGCCGCCAAGGCGCGCGCGGGAGAGGTGCTGGTGTCGAGCGCGGTGAAGGAGCTGATGACGCAGTCTCCAATCGTGTTCAGGGATCACGGCATGCATCAGCTCAAGGGCGTACCGGAGCGGTGGCGGCTGTTTCGGGTGGAGGGGTGAGGGGATTGCGGGAAGGCCCGCGCCAACGCCCTTACCTCATCTGGACAACGACCTTCCCCTTGGCTCGCCCTTTTTCGAGATACGCCAGCGCCTCCTTCGCCTGTTCGAACGGAAATACCTTGTCGATCACCGGCCGGATGCGCTCGGCCTTGAGAAGCTCGCCGATCTCGGCGAGTTGACTGCCGTCGGGACGCACGAAGAGGAACGAATATTTCGCGCCGATCTTGCCGGCGTTGCGAATGATCTTGCGGCTCAGCAATCCGAACAGGAACACCATGACGAAGTTCATCCCCCGGGCGCGCGCGAACGCTGCGTCCGGTGGGCCGATGAGCGAAGCTATCGTGCTCCCCGGCTTCAGGATCCGAAGCGATTTTTCGAGCGCATCGCCCCTGACCGTGCCCAGCACGGCGTCGTAGTCCCGCAGCACGTCCTCGAATTGCTGTGTCTTGTAGTCGACCACCTCGTCAGCCCCGAGGCTGCGCACCAGATCGACATTTCCCGTGCTGGTCGTCGTCCCCACCCGAGCTCCGAGATATGTCGCGAGCTGGATCGCAAAGGTGCCGATCCCGCCGGCGCCCGCGGGGATGAACACTTTCTGATCGGGCTTGAGACGTATGCGCTCCTTCAACGCCTGCCACGATGTCAGGCCGACCATGGGGATCGAGGCCGCTTGCACGAAGTCCAGATTCGGCGGCTTGAGCGCGGCGGCATCCTCCGGTACGCGCGCGAATTCGGCGAGAGCACCGGTTCCGAGATCGAAGGTGCTGGCGAAGACGGCATCGCCCGGCTTGAAGCGGGTCACGCGGCTTCCGACCTCGACGACGATTCCTGCAAGATCACTGCCCAGCGTGGCCGGCAATTGAAACTTGAGGATCGGCTTGAAGGTTCCTTTCGGAATCATGTTGTCGATCGGGTTCAAGCCCGCGGCGTGAACCTGGACCAGAATTTCGTTCGGCTTTGGCGTCGGCCGGGGGATCTCGGCCAATGCGACCTGATCCGGCTTGCCGTAACGTTTGAAGACAAGAGCTTTCATGTTTTCTCTCGGTCCGAAGGTTCTCGCGGTCGCGGCCGCAGGAGGCCGCGCGTGCGCCGGTTGCTGCGCTCAGAAGGCCCGGGCAGTGCGGTTGGTTCGCGATGCCGCCGGCGCATCGAGCCGCAGGTCCTTTCGAATGCCGGCATCCACCAGGACGGCCGGCGCAAATCGCCGTAAAAATCGCAGGCGCTTCGCGAGGCTGCCGGCTGCGTACCGGAGTTGCGGCCGCGCCGCGCTCGCCGCCTTCAGCACGGTCTCGGCCACGACGGCCGGCTGTTCGGCCGTTGCCATCACCTCGTTCACTCTCTTGGTCACGCCCGCGCGCGCCTCGCGATAGTCATCGAGCTTGGCATCGGGCTCCAGGAAGTTCGCGTCGAACGGCGTCTTGGTGTACGCGGGCTCGATCACCGAGACCCGGATGCCTCTCGTGCGCAGTTCATGGTCGAGCGATTCCGAATAGCCGGCCACCGCGTGCTTGGTTGCGGCATAGAGCGCGCCGTAGGGCATCGGCAGAAAGCCGAGCACGGAGCCGATGTTGATGATGTGGCCGCTCCCCTGGCGTCGCATGTGCGGCACGACGGCCCGCGTCATCCGGATCAGCCCGAAGAAGTTCGTGTCGAAGATCGCGCGTGCCTGATCCATCGAACTCTCTTCGGCTCCCGCGGGAGCAACGCCGAAGCCGGCGTTGTTCACGAGCAGGTCGATGCGGCCCTCGCGCCGTATCACTTCGCTGACGGCTGCTTCCACCGATGCATCGCTGGTCACGTCGAGGGACAGCATCTCGAACGGATGCTTGCCGGCCTGCGCGCCGCGCCTGCTGGTGCCGAACACGCTGTAGCCGGCGTTCGCGAGCCGTTCCGCCGTGGCCTGTCCGATGCCTGACGAGGCGCCGGTCACCAGCGCGACCTTCCGCTCAATCCTGTTCATAAGCCTCTCCGACGGCCCCACCGGGCTGAATATCTTTTTGATTACGGTCGTAATTATTGATATACATGACGATCGTAATTATAATTGTCAAGCCTCGTGCCCAAGGATCGGTCCCATGCGCGTCTCAAAGGAACAGGCCGCCAAAAACCGCGAGCGCATTCTTCAGGCCGCCTCCCGCCTGATGCGCGAGCGCGGCATCGCCGGCGTGGGTGTCGACGCTCTCGCCGAGGCGGCCGGGATGACGCACGGCAGCCTGTACAGTCAGTTCGGCTCCAAGGAGCGGCTGGTCGAGGAAGCGATGGCCTATGCGATCAGCGCCAAAGGGCAGGAATTGCCCGAGGCGTTTGCGCTCGACGATTACGTTTCCGAATATCTCTCGCCGGCCCATCGCGACGATCCGGCAAGCGGCTGCCCTTTTTCGGCCCTGGCTTGTGAAGTGTCACGCCAAAGCAGCGGCGTGAGGGAGCGTTTCACGGCCGGCGTGCGGGGCATGATCGGCTTGCTGAGCAGCCGAATGGCCTCCGCGCTGAAGCCACGGCAGCGTGAGGACAAGGCGCTCGCGGCCACCGCCACCCTCATCGGCGCCCTCGTGCTCGCCCGGGCCGTGAACGATCCCAAGCTGTCGAATGATATTCTTCGCGCGACGAGGAATTCGCTATCGGAGTGACGGCGCACTCAATTCACCAATATTCGAAGTCGCGAATGAGCGCGGTGAAGGGGTTGATGACGCAGTCTCCAATCGTGCATCCATCAGCTCAGGGCGTGCCGGAGCGGTGGCGGCTGTTTCGGGTAGAGGATTGAGGGTGGATTGCCAGCGAAGCGCCGCCAGCGTGTGGCGAAGTGTCTTACCCCGAAATTGGTACTGCTTTTTCACCCATTTACCGGGAACTTTCTTGCCGTCTAACTAGGGAACTTCAAGGCGTGGTCTTGCCTCGCATGTCTTCCGAGAGCGCCACGCGTCAATGATTGCCGATTTTACGTTTGATCACGCGAGCAGGGTCACTTCATATGCGTTGATGTCATATGCGTTGATGTCGCGATTTCAGCGGCAACCTCTCGCTTGCTACTCCACTGGCGTTCGCAGCTGCTTGCAGCAGATCGATGGAGCATAGCATGCAAAAGTGTCTGATTATTCTTTTTCCGTTGCTTCTCTCCCCGCCCGATCATTCAAGCAGGGTAGCAAGGGCGAACGCGAAGTAGACCCAAGCTTCGCTCCGCCCCATTTCCTTTGGCCTACCGTTCTCAACGAGCCGACGGCTCCTCGTGGCAAAACGCGGTGGAGTGCCGAAGGGTCGGCTCATGGAATTTCTGACGTGCGAGTTCACCATTGATTCTCCTGGAGGAGGCTTCCCATGGCACTTTCAGTCACCCTTACCGGCAAAACCGTTATTCTCGACGAAACCGCTGGCCTGCAGAATGACGATACCAATACGGCGCTCCCGAGCGAGTTTTCGACCCGGCTGGCGGCACTGAACGCTCCGGCCACGGAGATCAATCACGCGGTCAGCAACGGCGACGTCATCACCATCAGTGGCGTCACGGGCTCGGTCGGCAACCTCGCCTTTACCGATTCGGGTGGCGGCGCGCTCGACGGCGACACGAGCGGTCTCTTCACCAACGACGGCGAGGAGGTCTTCCTCTGGGCGGACCCCCTGAACGACAACATCGTGGTCGGCAAGACGGCTGCGGGTGTCATCGCCTTCGCGGTCTATCTCGAGCAGACCGCGACCGGCGCCAAGATCTGGAGCGTTCAGTACGAGGCCCTGGAGCATCCGGATGGCACCAATCCCGATGACTCCATCGACCTGGGCACCCATCTCAAGGTCGCGGTCAGCGAGGTGATCAATTTCGGCTTCGCCGGGGCGCCCTCCGGCAGCAATCTCTTCATGACCTTCGGAGATCCTACCTCGACCCAGATCGTGGTGATCGGCAAGGATCCGTTAAACCAGTCCCAGGGCGGAAACATCTCGACCAAGGACGTGCTCAATATCAGCCAGGCCGGCAGCACCACCTCGTTCGGCGTCAACGGCAACGCGATCAACCCGGGTGAAGGTGCGTACATCACCTATGTCACGGGCGCGAACACGAACTTCCTCGTGCCCAATCTGGACCAGAACGAGGCCGACGTCGAAGCCAACATCGACTTCCAGAACGTCTTCAATGCGACCAGCGCGTCCTTCACCGTCAACCAGACCAACCCGGGCGTCGGCCCCGTCACCGTCAAGATCTCGGCCTTCAACACCGCCGCGGAGCCGGGGGTGAACTTCGTCGACGGACTCACCAACGACGCGCACGTCAACATCACGTCGTTCTCGCTCACCGACGTCGTCGTCAAGTCAGGCAAGACTCAATTTACGCCGCAAGCCACGATCGACAACGACGGCAATCTGATCATCACCGGCCTGAGCACAGGCGACAAGGTGCAGTGGACGACGAGCGGAACGCATGACCGTGTCCTGATCGAGAACATCAGCGCCATCGACGGCATTACCGGCAACGACAACAACACGTTCGACATCGGCGGCTTCAGCTTGAGCAGCGCCAACGCCGCGAGCGCCACGGTCGGCACGGCTATCCACTTCGAGGATGACGGGCCGACGGCGGGAATCGCGCAGGGCACGGCGAAGGTGGCGCATGACGAGACTGCGGGTATTCAGGCAGATGCTGATGACACCACCGCGGCAGGCGTGGTCGCGCTGTTTGCTGGCGTCAGCAATGTCAGCACCGACCTCAGCCCGATCGGTTATGCGCAGGACCCGAACGCTGTCGTGAGCTCGACCGCGAGCTCGTTCGGTACCGATTCGTTCGGCGGGACGACGGCGTTCTCGCTGGATGTCTCTGCCGCAGGGGTGGATTCCGGCCTCGACACGACGGCCGGCACCAGCATCTTCCTGTTCAAGGAAGGCAGTCTGGTGGTCGGCCGCATCGGCAGTGCCGCCGGGGCGGCGGCCTTCGCGGTGGCGATCAATAGCACGAGCGGCGTCGTCAGCGTGGCGCAATACGCCTCACTGAAGCATCCGATTACGACGAATCCTGACGATTCGGTGTCGATCACCGACGGCGCGCTGCTGGCGGTGGTGACGGTGACCGACGGCGACGGAGACACGGCGACGAGCTCGACCGGCATTGGCGATGCCGTGCAGTTCCAGGACGACGGGCCGACGGCAGCGATCGTCCAGGGCGCCGCGACGGTGGCGCATGACGAAACTGCAGGTGTCGACGCGGATGCCGACGACACAACCGCGGCAGGTGTTGTCGCCTTGTTCACTGGCGTCACCAATAAAAGCACCGATCTCAGCCCCGGCTACGCACAGGATGCCACCCCAGTCGTGAGCGCGACCGGCAGCTCTGCGGGCGCCGATAACGAGGGCGCGACGACGGTGTTCTCGCTGGCGGTGTCCTCCGCAGGCGTGGATTCCGGCCTCGACGCCACCAACGGCACAAGCATCTTCCTGTTCAAGGAAGGCAACCTCGTGGTCGGCCGCATCGGTAGTGCCGCCGGGGCCGCGGCCTTCGCGGTGGCGATCGACAGCACCAGCGGTGTCGTCAGCGTGGCGCAATACGCCTCGCTGAAGCACCCGACAGGCGGTTCCAGCTACGATGAGGCGATTAACATCACCGAAGCCGCGCTGCTGGCGGTAGTGACAGTCACCGACGGCGACGGCGACACCGCGACGAGTTCGACCGGCATCGGCGATGCCGTGCAGTTCCAGGACGATGGGCCGACCATCGGGCCCATCGCCGATGGGCAGGTGGACTTCGCCGCCGGCGCCACCGTAACCAAAACGCTCAACGCAGTGGTCGGCGCGGATGACCCGGCGACATACAGCATCACCAGCTCGCCGGCGAGCCTGACGATCCTGGATGGCACGGTCTCGCAGACAACGCTGCTCCGGGACCTCACGAACAGCAATACTGTCGCAACCTACTACAAGGACGTCGATGGCAGCGGCACACACAACGCAGGCGACATCGACTTCTTCAAGCTGACGGTGTCCGGCGGCAACTACACCTTCGATGTCCTGCAGAATCCCCCGCCGGCGGAGATCAGCTTCAGCTTTGCGGGGGCGCCCTCCGGCAGCAATCTCTTCATGACCTTCGGCGATCCGACCTCGACCCAGATCGTGGTGATCGGGGAGAATCCGCTGAACCAGTCGCTGGGCGGCAATATCACGACCAAGGACGTGCTCAATATCAGCCAGGCCGGCAGCACCACGTCGTTCGGTGTCAACGGCAACCAGCTCAATGACAGCGCCAATTACCCCACTGAGGGTGCGTACATCACCTACGTGACGGGCGCGAACACGAACTTCCTCGTGCCGAATCTGGACCAGAACGAGGCCGATGTCGAAGCCAACATCGACTTCCAGGCCCTGTTCAATGCGACATCGGCGTCCTTTACCGTCAACCAGACGAACCCGGGCGTCGGACCCGTCAGCGTCAAGATCACGGCCTACAGCACCGCCTACGAGCCGGGGACGGGGTTCGTCGATGGTCTCACCAACGACACGCACGTCAACATCACGTCGTCCACGTTGACCAACTTCGTCGTCAAATCGGGCAACACGACATTTACTCCGGTTGCCACGGTCGACGCCGACGGCAATCTGATCATCACTGGCCTCAGCACCGGCGACAAGGTGCAGTGGACCACGGATGGAGCCCACAACCGCGTGCTGATCGAAAACATCAGCGCCCATGATGGCATCACTGGCAACGACAACAACACCTTCGATATCGGCGGGTTCAGCCTGGTTCAGTCGCAGCCGGCACCCGACGAGAAGCTCGACTTCACCGTTCAGATCGCCGATGCCGACGGGGATACGGCTTCCAGCAGTTTCTCAGTCGGGATTGACGGAAACCACAACGGCGTCATCACGATCTGAACCGCAAGCCGCCGGCTGCACGCCGCTTTGGCGCGCAGCCGGCACCTGTTCGGTCGCACGGGCCTGGAGTTGATCGGATGCCGGATAGTGTCACTGCCTGGTGCGGCCATCTCTCCCGGTCCGCTGGCGCCTGGTGCGGCCAGGTTCTCGGTTATCCGGAGGAGCTGGCGAGCTTCACCATACGCGTCGGCCTGTTCGCCGCGGCGGCCTTCATTTTCATCAGGCTGGTCTTGAAGCGGCGGCGCACGGCGGCAGCTGCGCGAGAGAACGAGCCACCTCAGGCGCATCAAATGTCCTCACCGCTTCACGCCTGTCGCGGCGTGCTGGTCGGGCTCGGCCTGATCACCGCCATGCTGAACGTGCTGTACCTGACCGGCTCGTTCTTCATGCTCGAAGTCTACGACCGCGTGGTGCCGAGCCGCAGCGTGCCGACGCTGATCGGTCTCGCCGCGCTGGTCGGGGCGCTCTATTCGTTCCAGGCGTTCCTCGACATTCTGCGCGGGCGCATCCTCGTCCGCATCGGCGAGTGGCTCGACCGCGCGTTCTCGGCGCGCGCCTACGACATCGTCGCGCGCTGGCCGCTGCGGGCGCGCGCGAGCGGCGACGGGCTGCAGCCGGTGCGCGATCTCGACCAGGTGCGCAGCTATCTCTCCGGGCTCGGCCCGACCGCGCTGTTCGATCTGCCATGGATCCCGTTCTACCTCGCGATCTGCTTCATGTTTCATCCGCTGCTCGGGCTCACGGCGTCGATCGGCTCGGTGATGCTCGTGTCCCTGACCCTTCTCACCGACCGCTTGACGCGTGCGCGCACGAAGGAAGTCACCGGCCAGATCGCGCAACGCAACGCCCTCGCCGAGGCGAGCCGGCGGAATGCCGAGGTATTGCAGGCCATGGGCATGCGCGGGCGGCTCGCCGCGCGCTGGGCGGACATCAATGACAGCTACATGTTCACCCAGCGCCGCGCCGCCGACATCGCCGGCGGCTTCGGTTCCGCCTCCAAGGTGCTGCGCATGGTGCTGCAATCGGCGGTGCTGGCCGTCGGCGGCTATCTCGTCATCATCCAGGAGGCGACCGCCGGAATCATCATTGCCGGCGCCATCCTCACCTCGCGCGCGCTCGCGCCGGTCGAGCTTGCCATCGCCCACTGGAAGAGCCTGATCGCGGCCCGGCAAAGCTGGAAACGTCTGCAGCAGCAATGGATACAACTCCCGGCCGAGGAGGAGAAGACGCCGTTGCCGCCGCCGTGCAAGACCCTCGCCGTCGAGGCCGTCTCCGTGGCGCCGCCGGGCGAACAGATCGCCGTCGTGCTGGAAGCATCCTTCGCGTTGAACCCGGGGCAGGGGGTCGGCATCGTCGGCCCGAGCGCATCGGGCAAGTCGTCGCTGGTGCGTGCCGTCGTCGGCGTGTGGGGAGCCGCGCGCGGCAAGGTGCGGCTGGACGGCGCCGCGCTCGACCAATGGAGCTGCGAGGCGCTCGGCCGCCACATCGGCTATCTGCCCCAGGACGTCGAGCTGTTCGCCGGCACGGTGGCGCAGAACATCAACCGCTTCGAGCCCGCCCCCGATGCCGAGGCGACGATCGCCGCCGCGAACGCGGCCGGTGTGCACCAGATGGTGCTGCGGTTGCCGAAGGGCTACGACACCCCGATCGGCGAAGGCGGCGCGGCGCTCTCTGCCGGGCAGCGGCAGCGCATTGCGCTTGCCCGCGCGCTCTACCGCGACCCCTTCCTGGTGGTGCTCGACGAGCCCAACTCCAATCTCGACGCCGAGGGCGACCAGGCCCTGACGCAAGCCATTCTCGGCGTGCGCGCCCGAGGCGGCATTGTCATCGTCGTCGCGCATCGCACCAGCGCGCTCGCCGGCGTGGACCAATTGATCGTGATGGCCGAGGGGCGCGTGCAGGCGTTCGGACCCAAGGACGCGCTGCTGGCCAAGATGATGCAGCCGCGGCCGGCAGTGCCGCTCAAGATCGTAACCGAGGGAGCGAGCCTTTGAACCGCGAGCCGGTGAACCAGGTCCCACACGCGATCCGTCAGCACCTGCGCGCCGGCCTCGTGGGCGTCATCATTCTCGCCGGCGGCGTCGGCGGCTGGGCCGCGACCACGGAGCTGGCCGGCGCCGTCGTTGGCTCCGGCACGCTGGTGGTCGACAGCTACATCAAGAAAGTGCAGCATCCGACCGGCGGCGTGGTCGGTGAACTCAACGTTCGCGAGGGCGCCCGGGTGAAGGCCGGCGACGTCATCGTGCGCCTCGATGAGACGGTGACGCGGGCCAATCTCCTGATCGTCGTAAAGAGTCTCGACGAACAGGCGGCGCGGCGGGCGCGGCTCGAGGCGGAGCGCGACGGTCAGGAGTGGCTCGGCTTTCCCACGGACCTCGTTGAGCGTACCGCTGATCCGGACGTCGCTCGCTTGATCGTCGGCGAGCGCAAGCTGTTCGAGCTGCGCGGCGTCGCCCGCGCCGGGAAAAAGGCGCAGCTCAACGAGCGCATCGGCCAGCTTCGCGAGCAGATCCGCGGGCTCGAGGAGCAGATCCAGGCGAAAGACAGGGAAACCATCTTCATCGACCAGGAGCTGCTGGGCGTGCGCGACCTGTGGCGAAAGAATCTGGTCCAGATCACGCGCCTGACGACGCTCGAACGCGACGCGGTGCGCGTGCACGGCGAACGCGGCGCGTTGGTTGCCGCCATCGCCGAAGCCAGGGGCCGGATCACCGAGACCATGCTGCAAATCATGCAGATCGATCAGGATCTGCGCAGCGAGGTGGGAAAGGATCTCGCCGAGATTCGCGCCAGGACCTCGGAGCTGGTCGAGAAACGCGTGGCCGCCGAGGATCAGCTCAAGCGCATCGATATTCGGGCGCCGCAGGACGGCACGGTGCATCAGCTGGCGCTGCACACCGTCGGCGGCGTCATCAGCCCCGGCGAGCAGATCATGCTCATCGTCCCCGCCAACGATGCGCTCGTCGTCGAGGTGCGGATTCCTCCGCACGAGATCGATCGTCTGTCGGTCGGCCAGCCGGTGCTGCTGCGCTTTTCGACCTTCAACCAGCGCACCACGCCTCAACTCAACGGCGAGGTGAGCACCGTCTCCGCCGACGTCGCAATCGACCAGAAAAGCACGGCGAGCTTCTACGTCGCCCGCATCGCCGTTCCCGAGGCGGAGATCGCGCGCCTGGGCGAGCTGAAACTGATCGCCGGCATGCCGGTCGAAGCCTTCATCCAGACCGGCCAGCGCACGGTGATGTCATACCTCGTCAAGCCGCTCTCCGATCAGCTGATGCGCGCCTGGCGCGAGCGCTAGCGCGAACTCGGCGATTCCCAAACGCAACCTTCACATATGCATTCCGACTTAATTGTCGATCGGCCAGAGGTTGCGCGACCGAGCCCGATAGTTCAATTCCTTCCAGTTCATGCTGGCCCC
Source organism: Bradyrhizobium sp. 14AA (assembly GCF_054185205.1). Taxonomy (NCBI): domain Bacteria; kingdom Pseudomonadati; phylum Pseudomonadota; class Alphaproteobacteria; order Hyphomicrobiales; family Nitrobacteraceae; genus Bradyrhizobium; species Bradyrhizobium sp. 14AA. The sequence continues at coordinate 42,194 of NZ_JAVAYM010000025.1, forward strand.
GCCTGGTGAATCGACGAACAGCACCTTGGCTGCGGATGGCGCATAGGCCGCATAGAAATGGTTCGCCGACTTCACCACGACGATTTTTCGAGACCTCCAATCGATCCCCATCGGGGTGAAGACGTCGCCGAGCGCCTGGAGGCGCCTTTCAACAAGCACGACGTCAATTCCGGCGACGTCGATCCGAACCGAGCGGCCCATCGGCGTGCTGCCTCCGGAGCCGAAGCAGTTCAGCATATCTGCTGCCGGCGCGCAGTTCAGCACGCGGGCTTCGACGTCGAGTGGCTGGCCGGATGCCGGCGAATGTTTTCCTCCGATGCGGACTGGAAGTGTTGCGCCGACGCCTGCCGAGTAACAGATGGCAAGCGCACCGGGATCGTAGAACGGGCCCACGCAGGCCTCGGTGACGCCGCGCTTCAGCATCGCCTCCAGGACGAATGTCGAATCGCCGGCCGCCCCGCCGCCGCTGTTGTCTGCGACATCGGCGAGCACGATCGGATGAGTTGAACTCCGTGTCGCCTCGTTCAGTGCCGTTTCGATGTCCAGATATTCCGCGAAGCATCGATCGCGAATGGCGAAGAGTTCGTCACGGAGCTGCGCGGCCAGGGCATCGCCGAGGCTCTTTCGCCCGTCCGTGATGACCAGCATCTTCGATCCAAGCTCGGAGCAGTCGCCCCAGGCGAAGCCGTGGACGAAGGAGATCGAGAGCACGCCGTCCTGGCCTTCGAGCTCCTTCATGCGCCGGACGAACGAACTCATCGGCTCGCGCAGCGTCATGAATTGCGCGATCATGTTGCAGGGGACGACGGACATGACCGGTTTGATCTGCTTGCGCGCCGCGCGCAGGCAGAGGTCGACCAATTCCCTGGCGCGATCGAGAATGTCGAGATGAGGATATTCCTTGAAGAAGACCAGGATGTCGGCGCTCTCGAACTTCTTCTTCGACAGGAAGCCATGCAGATCCAGTTCGACGCCGATGGTCACGTCCGGTCCGACGATGCGGCGGACTTCGGCGATCAGATCGCCTTCGGCATCCTCGTAGCCGTCGGCAATCATCGCTCCGTGCATGGCGAGCGCGACGATGTCGACCGGCATCGCGGCGCGCAGATCCTCCAGCAGGCGGTCCCGTAATGTCTCATAGGCCGTCCTGGTGGTCATGCCGTTGGGCTCGGCGAAACCGCCTCGCCCCTGCACGATGTCCAGCCGTTCTTCCGCGGCGCGTTCGCGAAGCACGCGAAGCACCATGCCGAACAGATGATACTCGCCCGGCTTGCCGTCGCTTGCCGGGCGCTCGTTGGGCTCGAACTGGTCGATCGAGGTCGGAAACGGCGAGAACGTGTTCGTTTCCGTGCCGAACAGAGCCGAAAATATTCGCATGGTCGTCACCGAAGAGTTGCGAGAGAGCTGGAGAAGTCCGCACTATCGAGGCGTTGGAAGTCGTCTCTTCCAACGCGCGTTGTACGATATTTTTCGTCGCGTCGGACTATGCCTCCACGCTGGCTTCGGCCTTGGGCTGAAATTCGGTCGCACCAGCGGACGCAGGACGCAGCGCGACGAGCATCACGACCCCGGCCAGGGCGAACAGCCCCGCCACGAAGTACATCGACATCGCCTGGTCACCGGTGCGGCTGTTGATCTGCGCCATCATGATCGGGCTCACGACGCCGCCCAGCAGCGCAAGGCTGTTGATGAAGGCGATCCCCGTGGCCGCGACTGGCTTGGCCAGATACTCGGTGACGACGGTCAGGAACAGGGGCAACGCGGAGGCGAGACCGAGCATGGTCACGCAGAGGCCGGCGAGGGAGCCCGCGAAATTGCCTTGCGTGAGAATGCAGATCCCGAGTCCCGCCGCTGCGACGAAGGTGCTCGCTGCGTAATGCCAGCGGCGTTCGCGCGTTCGGTCGGAATGCCGGCCGACGAAGATCATCGCGGTAATGCCGACGGCTTGCGGGATCGCCGCGAAAATCCCCACCAGCAGCAGGTCATCGACGCCCCAGCCCTTGATCAGGCTGGGGATCCAGAACACCAGCGCATAGTTCGCCGCAATGAGCAGGAAATCCGACAGCGCGAGCGTATAGACGCGCCAGTCGCGGAACAGCGCCTTGAGCGCACTGCTCGAGGCCGTCGCGGTCGGCCGGTGATATTCAATGTCCGCCTTGATCCGCTGCTTCTCCTCGCCCGTCAGCCAGTGCGCCTCCTCGGGGCGATCCTGCAGCCAGAGATAGGCGGTGATGCCGAGCAGGCTGGCGGGAAGGCCCTGGGTCAGAAACAGCCACTGCCAGCCGGCCAGGCCGCCGACGCCGTTCAGATATTTCATGATGGCGCCGGACGCCGGTCCCGCGATGACGCCGGCGCCGACCACGGCGGCCATCAGGATCGCCAGCACCTGTCCGCGGCGTGGCTCGGGATACCAGTAGGTCAGATACAGCACGACGCCGGGCAGGAAGCCGGCTTCGAACACGCCGAGCAGGAAGCGCATGACGTAGAACTGCAGCGGCGTTTGCACGAACAGCATGCCGGCAGCGACGAGGCCCCAGATGAACATGATGCGCAGCAGAGTCTTGCGGGCTCCGATTCTCTGCATCAGCATGTTGCTGGGGACCTCGAACATGACGTAGCCGACGAAGAAGAGCCCGGCGCCGAAGCCGTACACGGCGTCGTCGAACGACGGCAACTCGGCCATCTGGAGTTTTGCGTAGCCGATGTTGACACGATCGACATAGGCGACCATGTAGGACACCATCAGCAGGGGAAGCAGCCGCCATCCCACCTTCTTGTACAATGCGTCGTTTGAGGGATTCGCGGCCGGGGAAGCACTTGCAAGAGATGAGCTGGTCATGGAGCGCCCTGATCTTTGATCGGAGGAGCTCGATCCTGAGCAGGGACTTTGGGTCGTGCAATTTTGCAAGCTGTCGACGAATGGTGCAACCTGACGCTACCAACGCGCCATTTGGCAAGAGACGGGCTCGGACACTAGATGTTCACCAACGCGAATTTTCCTGGCAACCTCAAGCTGCTCTGCAGCCACTACCGGTCCATTGCCGAGGTCTGTCGCCGGCTCAAGGTCAATCGGGCCCAATTCAACAAATATCTCAGCGGTCAGACCGCGCCGACGGCCCACAATCTCAAGCGCATCTGCGATTTCTTCGGCGTCGAGGAGAGCGAGATCGTGCGGCCTCACGAGGAGTTCGCGCAGCTCATCGGCGTGCGCGTCGGCACCTCGGCCCGTGCCGCGCTCAGCGTGCCGCCGCTCAAGCACCTCGAGACGCTGCGGCGGCATTCGTCCGACACGCTGAAGAAGTACGCGGGCTACTACTTCGAATATTATTATTCGATGTCGTCGCCCGGGCGCATCCTGCGTTCGCTGGTGCATTTGCACGAGACCAGCGGATATTGGGCCTGCGAGCGGACCGAAAGATTGCAGGACGTTGGCGCGCCGGCCCGACATGCCCTGTGCCACTATGTCGGCATGGCGTTCTATCTGAACGAGCGCATCTTCGTGCTCGACTACGAGTCGCTCACCTCCAACGAGATCACGCAGACGGTGCTGATCCCGAGTTTCAAGAACAGGATCACGCGCCTGAACGGATTGAAGCTTGGCGTCAGTGCGGCTGACCAGCGCGCGCCCTGTTGCTCGAGGGTCGTGTGGGACTATCTGGGACCGAAGGTTCCCCGTATTCAGTCCTATCGCAAGCTCGGCCTGTTTGCGCTCGACGACGATCAAATCGACGTCGATGTCCGACGGCGCCTGCAGCAGACCCGGTTCGATCAGGGCCTGTTCTCGGTGCCCTAGATTCTTGCTTTGACGCGTTTTCTTCACGCGAACCGGTGTCCACTTCGCTTGAAAACGCTCTGGAAGTGCAACAGGTTGCGCCAGCAGCCTTGGGTAACTCGCGCCACTGCCGAACGAGTTGCGAAATTGCACCGTGTCCGACCGCGCGGCAAACCAGCCGCATCGTCAACGGTGCCAATGGTCATGAACGCGTCCGCCCCCCTCGATCCGGGTCCTCATCCCACATCGTCCGACATCGCTCTCGCAGGCTATGTCGCCCGGCCCAGGATCGGAATCATCACCGGCTCGGGGCCCGAAGCCGGACTGGATCTGTGGGCGAAGGTGCTCCGGGAGAACCGCCGCCGGATGGGTTCGCAGTTTCGTCACGACACGGATGCGCCGGCGATCGACATCATCTCCGATCCGGCGCTCGGCCTGTCCATGGAGCTCGATCGTACCGAATCGGCGGTGTGGGCCGCGCTGCGCGCCGATGCCGAGGCGCTCGATGGACGGGTCGCCGCCTACGCCATCGCCTGCAACACGCTGAACGTGTTCGCGCCGCGCCTGAACGAGCTCGGCCTGACGGCGCGCCTGATCTCGTTCACGGACGTGCTTGGCGCTCATCTCCGGCAACGCGGCGAGACGCAAGTGTGCCTCCTGGGAGCGCGTACGGTCGCCGAGCTGGGAGCGTGGTCGCCCTATCGGTCCTTGCGTAGCGTGGTTGATTTCGAGCCGCTGGATGAGGACGGGCGCGTGGCGCTCCATCAGCTCATCTACGACGTCAAGCAGTACGGCGCGGAGCATCCGCCCCTGCGCGATCGGTTTGCGCGCCTGCTCGAGCGGGTCCGATCGGAAACAGTCCTGCTCGCCTGCACCGAATTGCCGCTCATCGCAGACGTGGAGACGACCAAGCGCCTGGTCGACGTGACCCAGCTCGTTGCCGAGGCGCTGGTGGATTGCACCGGACTTGCGGCGACGTCGGACGGCTCATGAAGCATAGCGGCAAGCTCAGGAGCGGCAAGCTTGGGGTCGTGATCACGGGGGGCACGATCGGAATGCGCGCCGGCGATGCAGGGCTGGCGCCGGAGTCCGGCCTCGGGGCCCGCATGCGCGAAGCCATATGCGCGCAGGGAAGGCACGATGTCGGGCCGTTCGTCGAGCTGGCGCCGCTGATCGACAGCGCCAATGCGGAGCCCGAGTTTTGGGTGCGGGTTGCGGCCGCGGTGGTGTCGCTCGTCGAGGATGCAGATTGCGATGGCGTGCTGGTTCTTCATGGCACCGATACCATGGCCTATACCGCGGCCGGCCTTGCGTTCCTGCTGTTCGGCTTGCCCGTGCCGGTCGTGCTGACGGGCGCCATGCATCCGATCGGTGACGCCGGCAGCGATGGCTGGGACAATCTATCGGGCGCATTGGACCTGCTGAAAAACGATCCGCCGGCAGGCACCTACGTTTACTTTGCGGGCAAGCAGATCCCGGCGGTCCACTGCAGCAAGTGGCGGACGCAGACGGTCGATGCCTTCACCAGAACCCGGCGGCCTACGATCGACAGGTCCGCATCCTCCCTGCCGCCCTGGAGCTACCGCAAGCTGGTCGCGCCGGCCCGCGTCGCCGTGCTGCCGCTCCACCCCGGCTTCGAGCCGATGACGCTCGAGGCGCTCGTGACTGCCGGCGTGCCGGGCTGCGTGCTCGAATGCTACGGTTCGGGAACGGCGCCTGTCGCGGACGCGCGCTTCATCGCCGCTCTCGAACTGGCGCGTTCTCGCAACATGGTCGTCGTCGCGATCAGCCAGTGTCCCGAGGGCGCGGTGGCGTTCGGCCATTATGCGACGGATCACCGGCTGAAGTCCGTCGGGGTCGTGAGCGGGGGCGGCATGACGCGCGAGGTCGCGTTGGCGAAACTGAGTACCTTGCTGGGCGCCGGGCTGCCGGCCGCGGCCTGCCGGGACTGGATGGGCGTGAGCGTCTTCGGCGAGCTTTAGCGCGCCTTCTTGCTGCGGCCTGGATTTGCAGTGGTTTGCTGCCGCTCGGCTTCGGCGACTTGCGTTCGCCATTGCCTGACGAGGTCTCGCCGGCGACCGGGGTAGCGTTCCGCCAATAGCTTTGCGGACAGCACCCGATCGGCCCGGAATGACCGGAAATCCCGCCGAAGCTCGCACCAACCGGCGACGATCCTCCGGGACTCGAAGAACCCGAGACCGATCGGCCAGATGACCCGCCTGGTGTCGGCGCCCCTGGGATCGCGATAGACGATGCGCAGCTTCCGTTGCTCGCGCATCGCTTCGCGCACCATCTGGAGATCGACGTGCTTTGGTTGGGGCGAGGCACGGCTGACGTGAAATGTATTGTCGCTCAGCGTGCGCCGCAGTTCGGTCGGGAGCACCGCGCCGATCTTTCCGAGCGCGTTGCTGGCGGCGAGGGCCAATCCCGCGTCGGTTTGGCGGCTCACCCATTGCATGCCCAACGTGATGGCCTGCAGTTCCTCTTCCGAGAACATGAGGGGTGGAAGCAGGAAACCAGGCTTCAGGACATAGCCCACTCCGGGCTCTCCCTCGATCTCCGCGCCCATGGCCTGCAACACAGCGATGTCGCGGTAGATGGTCCGCAGTGAGACACCGGCTTCGTTCGCGAGCGCGGGGCCCGGCACCGGATGGCGGTGCCGGCGCAGAACCTGCATGAGCTCGAAAAGCCGTTCGCTCCTGGACATGGACCTTTCTACCACATCCCGTGCCAAAATTTGGCAGCAGGAACTTTGCCGGCGTCCGGAGCCGGAAGTCCTCCAGCTTCATGGTCTCCGGACCGCCTGCCGCCGACGGCGCTCAGTGAGGCTGCGTCGTCGCCGCGACGGCAGCGAAGGGCGTCGCGTCGTAGATCACGTCTGTCGAAGCGATCTTGCCGTTCTTGACCTGGACGCGTTCGGCCACGATGGCGCCGGCCACGGGATGGGTGTCCACGACGTAGACGATCACCGCCTGTTCATCGTCGCCGTAGACCGCGAGAGCGCTGAGCTTCTTGATCATGCGGGCGAAGCCGCCGTGGAAGCCGCGGAAGCTCTCGATGCCGGCGATCCGGCCGCGAGGGGACGAGCACACGATGTCGTTCGACGAGATCGAGACGATCGTCTCGACGTCCTTGTTGGCCATCGCCTCGACATAGGTACGGGCGATTTCGGCGGCTGTTCCGGCGGTCTTGGTCACAGGTGTTTTCCTTTTGGTGGGTTTGGACAGCCGGACGTCTAGCGCAAGGCAGTGACAGATTTTGTCAGCATGGTGCGCGGGTGAGGTTTCGCCTGAGCGGCCGGTGTGCGGGCCAGTTCGCAAGGCCGCGGAGGCCGTTCTCGATTGCGCGGCGGGCGGCGCAAGGCTCTACAGCAGTTTGGCTCCCTGCCGGCGTTCGGTCAGCGACGCTGCCGAATACTCCCGTCTGGCGGCGTGCCTGTCGTCGGTAGTGCCTCCCCGGGCGCACGGTCGAGCGGCGGGTGTGGCCTCGCGAGTCCTATCGTTCCGGGAGGAGCGTCGTTGCTGGCCGTAGGAGTATTGACGCGCTCCAGCGTGATTGTGGATGCAACCACGATGGCGATGGCCAAACCGATAGCAGCCAGGACTAGGGCAGTCCGATCATTCGGGTCCATCGTCAGACCTCCGCGAAACGGCTCCATAGCGCGGGGATAACGCCGATCTGGCAATTTGGTTCTTGCGGTGGCACGTATTGCGGTCCAGCACTGCCACCGCAATTAAAGCAGACCGTTATGAGCGGTCAGCTCCCCTCCAACTCCTATTTCGCGTTCGCAAAAACATCCGCCGCGTACACGACCTTGCCGCCCACGACTGTCAGCAGAGACGCCGTGCCGCCGATTTGCTCGACGGGGACGGACATGAAATCCCGGTCGAGAATCGCGAAGTCGGCGAGCTTGCCGGCCTCTAACGTGCCGCGCCGCGTCTCGTCGAAGCAGAACCAGGCGCTTCCCACGGTGTAGAGGCGCAAGGCATCTTCGCGGCTGGGTGTTTCGTCCGGGCCGCGCGTCGATAGTCCGCCGACGGTCTTGCCGTCGAGCATCCATTGCAGCGCAACGAACGGATTGTAGGATGCGACCCGATGCGCATCGGTGCCGGCCCCGACATGGACGCCCGTGCGCAACGCCGTGACGATGGGCGGCATGCTGCGCGCGGCTTCGCCGGCCTGCGCCACGATCCGGTCGCCTCCAAGATACATGGCGTCTTGCATGGTCCAGCCGATACCAAGGGCCTTCATCCGGCTAAGCGTTTCGGATGAGGTGTTGTCGAGATGGGCGATAGACCAGCGCAGCGGCGCGATCGGCGTCTCCTTGTTGACCTCTTCATAGAGGTCGAGGAGCTCTCGGACGGATTTGTCTTCCTGCCAGTGGATGGTGACCGTAAGTCCTTGCTTTGCTGCCCAGCGAACGATCTCGAGGAACTTGTCCTTGGCGGCCGCGTCGGGGGCGTTGTTGTTGTACATGGCGCCGGTGATCCGCTCGCCTAGCCCATTGAAGCGCAGCATGTCGTCGCCGAATCCCATCGGCAGGAACGGCGTGAGCGTCTTGTACTCCTCGAATTCCGCGCCGACATTCTGGGCGAACAGGCTGTAGGCGACCCGCACTGTCAGTGATTTCTCGCGCCAAAGCTTTTGCAGGGCGGCGTAATGGCTGGGGTAAATGCTGAAGCCGCCGGGATCCACGATCCCGGTAACTCCGAGACGATTGAGCTCCGTGAAGAACTGCCGGGTTCCGGCGACATTGTCTTCGAAATTCGGCCGCGGCAGGCGGTCGAACAGCGCCGAAATGCTGACAATGGAGCCGTTGAACCAGCCCGTGGGTTCGCCCGATGCGGCGCGTTCGGCCGTGATGCCGGCCGGCAACTGATCCGCGGAGATCCCGAGCGCTTGCTGCGCTTTCGGCGTCATCAGCAGCGCCGAATAGAACAGCTGGATGTAAGCCGGATTGTCGGGAACGGCCGACATCACTTCAGTCAGGGTTGGCCGCCGCTTTTCCGCAAACTGCAATTCGCTCCAGCCGCCGGCCACGATGATCCAGGACGCCGGGCGCGCTTTTGCCGCCTGGCGCAAGCGTTCCATCGCCTCGCCGATGGTCTTCGCGCCGATCCAGTTGACCTCGGTTGCGTAGGTGAGGCCGGCGCGCACGGCGTGAATATGGGAATCGATCAATCCCGGAATGATCGTGCGTCCGCCTGCGTCGACGCGGCGCGTCGCAGGCCCGATCAGGCCTTCCATGGCATCGTTGCCGCCGACTGCAACGATCTTGCCTTCGCGGACTGCGAGAGCCTGTGCGATCGTCGATGCGGGGTCCAGCGTCACGATTTTTGCGTTCGTGACAATGAGGTCGGCCTTTTGTGCGTAAGCCAAAGTCGCCCAGCACGAGATCACCAAAATCGCCAGAAGCTTGCGCATGTTCAGTCCCGGGATGAGAGAGGCAGGAGTGAGAGAGGCGAGTGAGAGAGGCAGGAGCAGAGAGGCAGGAGCAGCGCCGCCGATGCGCTCGCGGACATCGCGCGTCGCAACGGGGCGTGTCGTGGTCTCGATCATGTCCAATAAAATCAGCGAGTCCACCGGAAAATCCGGTCATGGCCCCAGTCATTGATTTTACAGCCCGCCGACAGGCTGTGAGCCAGCCGGCTGGATCCATGGCCTGCGCAGGAACGACTGGCCAATATTCGATTGCCGTAACTGAAAAACAGGAAGAGACTTTGACGGTCGGACCCAACAAGCCCTTACGGCTATCACCGAAGGAGGAGGGAATGACCGCCCACAATTACGGGAAGCCGCCCACTGCCGCCCAGCGTGAGGCGCAAAGGCTCTTCAAGGCAACCGGTGCCAAAGTGGCGATGTCCGAGTATGAACGCACCCAGGCTGCGTTTCATGCGAACCGCGAGAGGCTAAAGGCTGAACGACTTGCGCGCGAGGCCGAAGCGACGGCCCGGAAGCACAAAAACCTGATCACGGCCCACTCTCCGAATGTGCATGGCGGTCTGCGGCACCGCTGATACGAGCATGGCGATCCTCGCCTTCGCTCAGCAATCGCACGCAAGTCCCGCGCTCGTGTAGCTCAAGCCGGGCGCGTTCGACGGCGATTACGATGACAGAGCACTCATTGGGAGCCTTAGGACGACGGAGCCAGCCTTACACGGCACGAGCCGTCTTGCTTCTAAGGCCTGGAAGGCCAAGCTGGATCGCTGCCGCAGGTTCGCACGCGGCGCTCCCGCCAGGCCTGCCCGTCCCAGAAGCGCTGGGTATTCCAGTGACAGGGAGGCATCGCCTCGCCAACCGGGGCATCGACATAGCCCGACCAGTACGGAGTGCCGCGTGGTGGTCCGGGATAAGTGCGCGGATACGGATTGCCGCCGGGTCCGTAATCATCGCGCGGATACGCTGGCGAGCCTGCCAAAACGGCCAAAGTCGCGGCGGCGGCGAGAGCCGATAACGTCTTCCTCATGGTGAACCTCGCAATAAGTCAGACTACCATATATGGGGCGATCTGCTCACATAGCTTTGCGAAGGGCTTCGCTGGCGGATGTTTCAAGTTGGAACGCCAATGATCGTGCGAGGCGGCAAAGGTCCGCCTGCACGAGGTTGAAGAAACGGGTTAAGCTTGCAGCTTCATCAAGGGCTAAAAGGCAAGTTCAATGACGACAATCAAGCTCTTGTCGATTGGATTGATCGCGATCGCCATGCTCACCACCTCCGCCGAGGCTCGCGAGTCATGGTGACCGGGCGTACGGTGATCCCACCCCCAAGGAGGGCAAGCATGGAACGCACAAGGAAGACTCTTCCGCTCCTGGCCATTCTATTCCTCGCCGTGCTGTCGAACGGCGAGCGTTTCGGACACATCGCCAAAGCGCAGACCGCCATGAGTGCGCTCGCAGCTCAAATCCGCAGCCAAGGCTTCGATTGCGACCAGCCGCAGAAGGCGACGCGCGACGCCAAGCTGTCAAAGCCGGATTACGATGTCTGGGTTCTCTCGTGCAAGAACGCGACCTACAGAATTGGCCGATATCCCGACCTGCCAGCAAAGGTCGAAAAGCTGCAATAGGGCCTTCGCTTGCCGCGCTATCAGCTTGCCGGATTGCGCGCCGTGACGATCCACGTCGCGCCGTTGATCATCACCGACCGCTCGCCGGCGCGGCCCGCGAAGGCGGCACGAACCGCGGCCGAGGCGCGGGCGCGGATGTCGTCGGGCTGATCAACAAGCGCGCGCGACAGCGGACCGACCTCGAACGTCATCTTCACCGCGTCGTCGATCGCCGCGTCCCGCGTCGCGCCCTCGCCAAACGGGACGCAGGCATCGAATGGCGCGAGAGCAATATCGGTGAAGCCCGCCGCCGTCAGGATGCGAGCCACCCGCCCCCGGTCGCCGAACGAGAATGGACCGGGCGCTTCGGGATCAGGCGGCGCCATCGGCGGGACGATGCCTTTGATCGCGCCCATCGGCAGGCGCATCCAATCGTTCTCGGCCACGCCGCGCCAGCAAACGAACGCGACCCGCCCGCCCGGCTTGAGCGCGCGGCGCATATGCGCGAACGCCCCTGTCGGATCGGCGAAGAACATCACTCCGAAACGCGAGAACAGGATGTCGAACGCCCCCTCGGGCAGCTCGCCGCTGCTGGCGTCGGCCACGCGGAACAGGGCCGGCGTATCCTGTGGCGCAAGCGCGCGCGCGCGGGCGATCAGCGGTTCGGATATGTCCACGCCCAGCACCTGGCCCCCCGCGCCGACGCGGGCGGCCAGGGCCAGACTCGACGCGCCCGTGCCGCAGCCGACATCCAGCACGCGCTCGCCCGCCGCGGGCGCGGCGGCTTCGATCGCGGCCTGGCCGAACACCGCCAGCCTGGCGTCGAGCTGGGCCTGGTGGGCGACCCAGCGTTCCCCGCTTTGGCCATTCCAGTCGGTGACCCGATCGGCATTGTGCTCTGCCATGACATATCCTTGTTCTGATGCGTTCTTGACTAAGCGATCCGTTGCCAAAGCGCGCTTCGTCTCCAGCGAGCGACGAGAGCGAACAGGATGAAAGCGATCCATTCTCCGCTGATCCTGGCTCTGTGAGCGTCGTGATGTTGAGCTGGATCATGTTCGCGGTGTGAGCATCGGCAAAGAGCGTCAGCGTGTCGGCGGTAAAGTCGCCATTTCCGGAGTCAGGCCGTGCAGAAGCCGGGGACGGCGACCTTCTGGAACAGGTGCGGGCTGGCCACGACGGATGAAGGATATGCTGGAAGTTTCGCGAGGAACTCGGGATCAGTGAAGGCGGCGCGGACCGCCTCGGTGGATTCCCACACCACATAGTTCAGGTAAGTCGGGCTATCGCCGATCGCTCGATGTAGTTGCATGGAAATGAAGCCCGGTTGCTTCGTTATGATCTCGGCAGCCGCCTTGAAAGCGTCCAGGAAGCCCGCTTCGTCGGCGGGATCGACGACCGTGAAGAGGTTGATGAGCACGAGAGGCGCGGCCGCGATACCGAGTTGGCGGTCAAACGGAAATTTATCGTCTAGGGGCTTGAATGGTTTGATGGCGGCCATGGTGGCGCTCCCGTCTAGTATGAAATTGAAACTGGCGTGATCGATGCTGCTTGCACTCAAACCACCATCGACTGCTGGGCGAAGATACCCGCCATCGCGCCCTGCGATGACGCCTGGGTGACCGAGGGCAAGAAGACCGTGGTGAGGTCGCCGGCGGCGTAGATGCCGGGCGTGCTGGTTTGGCGGCGCTCGTCGACCTTCAGGGCAATGCCGCCGGGCGTATTCACCGTGGCGAGGCCCAGTGATTCATGCAGGCTTGCGGACGGCTTGTTGCGCGGATGCGCGAACAGGATGTCGACCGCGACATTGGGGCCGGTATCGAGATTGACGGTGGCGTTATGGCCCTCGTGACGGACGATTCCGGTGATCCGGCCGTCGACGACAGGTATGTTTCGGCGCACTAGGTCGGCCCGGATATCGGGCGGAATGTCGTGACCATCGGCGAAGAGCGTCAACTTGTCGGTCCAGTCGAGGAACAGCCTGGCCTGATTGTGCGACTGCGGGCCGGACCAGACGAGACCCCAATGCCGGCCGGCGACTTCAAAGCCGTCGCAATAGGGGCAGGGCACGATGGACGTACCCCAGCTTTCGGCGTAGCCCGGAACATCAGGCATCTGGTCGACGATGCCGTAGCTCAGGATCAGGCGGCGCGCCCCAAGGCTTTCGCCATCGCCAGTGAGGACGGAGAATTTGTCGATGGCGCCGGAGATGCTGTCGGCCCGGACATTGACCAGCCTGACCGTGGGATAACGCGCCAGCTGCCGTCGCGCCTCGGCCAGGATGTCCAGTGGCGGCTTGTGATCGTGGCCGAGCAGGCCATGCGAGTGGCCGGCGAAGCGGTTACGCGGCAGGCCGGTATCGAGAACGGTGACCTTGCGGCGGGCACGGCCGAGCTGCAGGGCGCCGGCGAGACCGGCAAAGCTGCCGCCGATGATGACGACGTCATCCATGGTGATGGGCTCCGTGTTGTGGACGGAGGGAGAGGAGTTGGGCTTGTCGGTGGCTTGGGCGCGGGCGAGGCCGATGGTGGAAAGCGCGGCCAACTTCAGGAGGGCTCGTCGTTGCATCGGCGTCGCCTTATGTTTTAGTCGGCGCAATATCGTCGGACGATACCCGCTTGAGACGGGCAGCGAGCAGGGCTTCGGCATCGACGGGAACGTCGCCCATCAGGGTTTTTGGCCGGCCGGACCATGCCGCATCGGTATCGCCGGGCGGTCGGGGGGAAACTCGATTCGGAGGACAGGTTGAAATCCACCCTCCGGCTTGCACATTTTTGACACTGCATGGTATCGTAATGCAGGTATTAAGATACTGTCAAGGACTGAAACTGTCGTGACTGAAAATAGCCAGCGCCGGCGCGGCCGGCCCGCCAACGAGGCGCTTGGCCAAACGATCGTCGACGCCGCGCGCGAACTCTTTGTGGAGTTGGGTTTTCAAGCGACGACCTTGGACAAGGTCGCCCAGCGAGCGAAGATATCCAAGCTCAGCATCTACAGGCACTTCGAGAACAAGGAGGCGCTGTTCGGCGCCGCCATGGCGGCCGGCTGCCAGCAGTTGTTTGCACCACAGACCCTTCTTGAAGGCGACGACGGTTCGGTCGAAGATCAGCTCATGGCGGTGGGATCATTACTGCTTCGCACGCTGTTGAGATCAGACGTCCGCAGTGTCGAAGCCATGGTCATGGCCGACAAGACGAGTCAAAACGCGTTAAGCAAGCTCCATTACGAAGGCGGCCCCGCCCATGTCATCGGCCAGATCGAGGCAATGTTGCGTCAGCTGCACGCGAAGAGGCTTCTGAACGTGTCCGATCCTCTCCAGTCCGCCCGCTTGTTTGCCGCGCTTTTCAAAGGATCCGATCTCCTGATGATCGCACGCTTCGATCAGGCCAGAGCAGAGGACGACAACGAAATCGAATCCTATTGCCGGTCGGCCGTCGTCATGTTCATCGCCGCGCACCGTGGCAACGACCACGCGGGCGGATATTTGCCTGCCTCAAGGTCAAAAAACAAAATTTGAAGCGTGCGTGACCGATGTTGTCGAAATAACCGAGACCGGTTTGAAAGTCATGGAAGCTGAAGAGCTTTCGATTGGCGACAAGATCGCGGACAAATGCGCCTGTTGAACTATCGGTTGCGATACCAGTCCGCACGATGATTCCCGCGCGCCCACCCGCTCTTGTCTTGCGTACAAGCACGCTGGCAGCTTCGGACGCGCGTTTCGGCATTACGGTGACGGTGCACAAAACTCTGCAAGCCAAAGCAGCGGATCCTCGGTGACGCATTCGTCACATTCGCTCCGTCTTCGAGAGGTCGTGGAGCTGGCAGTCCGTCTTCGCTTCCGCTGCGCTCCAGCTACGCCGGACACCACGCTTCGCCCTTCGTTCTCCGCGCGGCTGCGCCACGCGTAGCCCGCAGGGCGACGAAGCGTGGTGGGCCCGGCAGGAGCATCCACCATTATCCCAGGAGCCTCGATTTCCAGAGAACCGTGGCAGGAGGGAAGACACAATGTCTCACCTTTCTGTTCAACTCTACGCGCGCGTAAGCACCGCCGATCAAGACCTGACCTTGCAGCGCAACGCACTAAAAGCGGCTGGATGCGAGACTATACGTGAGGAGAAGGCGAGCGGCACAAGCACGAAGGGCCGAACAGAGCTTGCGATCCTGCGAGAGTTCATGAGGAAGGGTGACACTTTGGTGGTCACGCGGATTGATCGTTTGGCTCGCTCAATAGGGGACCTACAAGACATCGTGCGATCCCTGAAAGAGAAAGGTATTGCACTGAAGGCTACTGAACAGCCCATCGACACAAGCACAGCCGCAGGCAAAGCATTTCTGGACATGCTCGGCGTGTTCGCTGAGTTCGAGACGAATTTGCGTAGAGAGAGGCAGCTAGAGGGAATTGCTAAAGCAAAGGCGCTCGGCGTGTACAAAGGGCGGAAGCCGTCGGTTGACGCAGCGAAGGTGCGTGAGTTGCAGGCAGCGGGCATCGGACCAACTGCGATTGCAGAGAAGCTTCAGATCGGGCGTGCATCCGTGTATCGCGTCCTGAACGCGCAGCGTTCAGCCTACGTATCTCTTCAAACGTCATTCCGTGCTCGGTGCAGTGCTGAACCAGTTGTTGAGCCGAATAGCTT
Organism: Bradyrhizobium sp. 14AA; assembly: GCF_054185205.1. Lineage (NCBI taxonomy): Bacteria > Pseudomonadati > Pseudomonadota > Alphaproteobacteria > Hyphomicrobiales > Nitrobacteraceae > Bradyrhizobium > Bradyrhizobium sp. 14AA. Next base: position 57,642 of record NZ_JAVAYM010000025.1, read on the forward strand.
AGTGCGCGTGACAGTCGCAAGGCTTCCTTCGGATCACGTGTTTGTAGCGATATCTTTACGCTTGATGATCTGCGCTCCATCGACGCAGCGCGCATGGGCCAACGAAAATAGTAGATGCCGTGACGCGACACGGCCAGGTAAGAGGGAATGAACACGCCTGAATGCCTCACCAAAATGTCCCACCAGTGGGCATCCGGGAGCCAAGGCTTTGATCTTTCGGGGAATGGTGGGCCCGGCAGGACTCGAACCTGCAACCAGACCGTTATGAGCGGCCGGCTCTAACCGTTGAGCTACAGGCCCCGCCGCGAAGCGGCCGCGGATGTGCGGTCGGCAACGGTGCGCGGTTCGTTTACAGGGATGGAGGCGGGGGTGCAATGCTGGCTCTGGCGGGGAACGCGAGCACCAGCAATTTTTGAATAACCGAAATTTGGGGCGATGCCGTTATAGTCCTGTTTTGCCCGACGGGTCAACTCGATTTTCGGCAAGGCTCGTTTCGGCAAGGCTCGTTGGTCGCTTCCGTAACCCCTTGTAATTGTTGGCCTCGTCTACTGTGCATGGGGTTGTTTTCGCGTTTTTTGTTTTGAGAGGGCCATCGGCCCGCTCAAGCATCTTGCTGGCGAGCCACCGGCCCGTCGCCGAGGCGCCGCTAGTCCACCGACACCCCGGCGAACTCCACCACCTTGCGCCACTTCTCGGTCTCGTCAGTGACCAGCTTGCCGAACTCGGCGGGTGTCATCGGCTTGGGGATGCCGCCGGTCTCGGCGAGGCGGGCGATCAGCTTCGGGTCCTTCAGCGCTTCGCCGACGGCCTTGTTGAGGATCTCGATCACCTCGCTCGGCGTGCCCTTCGGCGCGGAGATGCCGTAGAAGCCGACCGATTCGAATCCCGGCACCGTCTCGGCGATCGCGGGCACGTCGGGCACGCTCGGCCAGCGCTGCGGCGAGGTCACGCCTAACGCGCGGACAGTGCCGCCCTTGGCCTGCTCCAGCGCGGAGGGCAGATTGTCGAAGATCAGCTGCACCTTGTTGGAGATGATGTCGGGGAAGGCGATCGCCGAGCCGCGATAGGGCACGTGCACCATGTCGCACTTGGTCATCACCTTGAACAGCTCGGCCGACATGTGCACCGAGGTGCCGTTGCCGGACGAGGCAAAGGAGATTTTTCCGGGATTGGCCTTGCAGTAGTCGACGAACTCCTGAACCGTCTTGGCGGGAAACGCGTTGGAGACGACCAGCATGTTGGTGAGCTGCATGATGCTCGCGACCGGCACGGTGTCGCGCAGGAAGTCGAACGGCAGCTTCTTGTAGAGCGAGGTCGAGATCGCGTTGTTGGGCGCGACGAACAGCAGCGTGTAGCCGTCGGCCGGCGAATTGATCGCGGCGGCCGCCGCGATGTTGCCGCCGGAGCCGGTGCGGTTCTCGACGATGAATTGCTGGCCGAGACGGTCCGACAGCCACTGCGCCATGATCCGCGCCACGATGTCGACCGGGCCGCCGGCGGCGAATCCGATCATCCAGTGCACGGGGCGGTCGGGATAGCCGGCGGAGGCGGGAGGGGTAGCGCCGAAAAGAGTTGAAAGGAAAACCAGCCCGAAAACACCGTTACGCAAAATTCGCAACATGAAGCCTCCCATTGCATTATTGTCGTTGGTTGCATGCTTTCACAATATGCGGCCGCTGCCTACATCACTGCAAGTCGGTGTTGACGCAGGTCCGCCAGGAACGACCATGAGATTCGCCATCATCCTCATCAGTGCGGCGCTGCTCTTGAGCCCCGCCGCCGCTCAAATCGGAGGCACGGCCATTCCGACCACGACACTCAGCCCTACGATCAGCCCTACGATCAGCCCTACGATCAGCCTTGGCACCGCGACGCCCGGCGGCGGCTTTCCGCTCTATGGCAATGCCTTCGCGGAAGTGATGAACGCGGCGGATGCCTCGCTCACCATCGCCCCGCGCAACACCAAGGGCAGCAACGAGAACATTCCGCTGCTGGAGAAAGGCGAGCTCGATCTCGCGCTGGTCGCGGGCGAGCCGGCGTATGAAGCCTTCGCCGGCATCGGCCGCGCGCCCGTGCGATTGAAGATTCTCACGGCGATCTACTCCAACCCCGGCATGTTCGTGGTGCGCGCGGACAGTCCCTACAGGACGATCCGCGATCTCGTCGGTCAGTCCGTCGCGTTCGGCGCCAAAGGCTCGGGCCTGCCGATCCTCGCGCGCTACGTGCTGGATGGCCTCGGCCTGAAGCAGGACGAGGATTTCAAGGCGATCTATCTCGACCGCGCCGGCGACGGTCCCGCGATGGTCGAGGACGGCCGCGTCGCCGCGCTATGGGGTGCCGGCATCGGCTGGCCCGGCTTTGCCGCGGTGGCCTCGAGCGCGTCAGGCGCGCGCTTCATCGCGCCGAGCGCGGAGGAGATCGCGCGCATCCGCGCCAAGCATTCCTTCCTCAAGCCGCTGACCGTGCCCGCCGGCTCCTATCCAAAACAGTCCGAACCGATCGCCTCGCTGGGCTCCTGGAGTTTTGTGCTGACGCGCGAGGATCTGCCCGACGATGTCGCCTATCGCCTGGCGAAGACGCTGCACGGCGTCGAGGCGAATTTCTGCAAGCAGCTCGCGCAGGCCTGCGAGACCACGGCCGCGAACACGGTCGCGGCCGCGCCGAAGGCGGAGCTGATCCATCCGGGGGTGATGAAGTATTTTCGCGAGATCGGCGCGGTGAAATAGCAGGCGCTCTAAGCGCACGCTTCCCTCCTTCTCCCCTTGTGGGAGAAGGTGGCGCGAAGCGCCGGATGAGGGGTTGTCTCCGCGAACTCAACAGCAAGAGGCTCACTCGCGGTGACAACCCCTCACCCGGCTGCGCTTCGCGCAACCACCCTCTCCCACAAGGGGAGAGGGTGCACTGTCATCGCGGTTACGCGCTCACTTCTTCACCAGCGAACACGCCGGGTCCGGCGGCCCGAACGCCTTGTCGCCCGAGATCGTCGTGAGGATCTTGTAATAGTCCCACGGATATTTGCTCTCCTCCGGCGTCTTCACCTGCACCAGCCAGAGGTCGTGCACCATCAGATTGTCCTCGCGCAGCTTGCCGTTGCGGGCGAAGAAATCCTCGATCGGCTTTTCCCGCATCTTCGCCGCCACCTTGAGCGGATCGTCGGTGCCGGTCTCCTTGATCGCGTTGAGATAGTGCATCACGCTGGAATAGACGCCGGCTTGCCACATCGACGGCATCTTGTTCATCTTGGCGAAATAGCGCTTCGACCATTCGCGGGTCTTGTCGTCCATGTCCCAGTAGAACGAGGTGGTCAGCAGCAGGCCTTGCGCCGCTTGCAGGCCGAGTCCGTGGATGTCGGTGATCAGCGCCAGCAGCGCCGCCATCTGCTGGCCGCCCTTGAACACGCCGAACTCCGAGCCGGTCTTGATCTCGTTCATGTTGTTCGGGGGACCTGCCGCAATCCCGATGATCTTGGCCTTGGAGGCCTGCGCCTGCAGCACGAAGGAGGAGAGGTCCGGCGTTGCCAGCGGCGGCCGCACCGAGCCGAGCACCTTGCCGCCATTGGCGGTGACGACGCTGGAGGCGTCGCGTTCAAGGGAGTGGCCGAAGGCGTAATCGTCGGTGATGAAGAACCAGCTGTCGCCGCCGCGCTTGACCACCGCATCCGCGGTGCCGACCGCGAGCGCGCGGGTGTCGAACACCCACTGCATCGCGTAGGGCGAGCAGAACTTGCCGTGGAAATCTGCGGTGCCGGTGGAGTGGGTGATGAACAGCCGCTTCTTCTCGTTGGCGATGTTCTGCACCGCGAGCCCGACCGCGGAGACCGGCACGTCGACGATGAGGTCGACCTGGTCGACGTCGTACCAGCGCCGCGCGAGCGAGGCGCCGATGTCGGCCTTGAGCTGGTGGTCGCCGATCACGATGCTGATCGGCTTGCCGAGCACGGTGCCGCCGAAATCGTCGATCGCCATCTGCGCCGCCGTCACCGAGCCCTGGCCGGTCGGCGCCGAGGCGGGACCGTTCATGTCGGTGAGCACGCCGATCTTGACGATGTCGTCCGAGACCTGTGCCGACGCCGCACCCGCCAGCAGCGTCGCCGCCAGAGCGGCCGCGACCGGCAGTCCAATTCTCGCTGGATTCACGCTTGTCCTCCCCTGATCCGGCTCGTTGGCCGGTGTTGCGTCCGGGTACGGCCCGGCTGAATTGGTTTCTTTTGCAACTATTTGGGGGCGGGCGTCAACGTCATGCTGCGAAGCGGATCTGCCCCGCCGGCGAGGGATCGTAGCCGGTCAGTTCCTCGGCGCGCTGCCGCAGCCGCTTTTCGTCGAGGAACCGGAGCAGGGCCTGCATCTGCGGGCGGAAATAGCTGCGCTGCCGCATCGCGAGGTCGAAATTCTCCCAGACCAGCGGCACGAAATCGAGACCGGCCGAGCGCGCCGCCGCGCGCGTGGCGATCCCGCAATCGGCCTGGCCGGCGCGGACCAGTTCGGCAAGGTCCGGCCCGGTGAGGGCTGGCGTTTCGATCCGGCGCAAATCCCGCGTCGAGGCGCCCGCGCGCTTGAGCAGCACGTCGAGCAGCATCTGCGCGCCTGTGCCCTGTTGTCGCATGGCCATCCTGGCACCGAGCGCGAGCACGTCGGATAGACTGTGCAGCCCTTTGGGATTGCCTTGCGGCAGCACGAGACCCTGCTCGCGGCGCACGAACGCGACCAGCACCGCATCATGCAGGTCCGGCGCATCTCGCAGCGCCGTCGCGCTGGCGTCGGTCGCGAGATTGCCGTCGGCGTCGAGGCTGTGGAAGTGCACCGCCGCGGCCATCACCTCGTCGCGCTGCAGGCGCTCGAGCCCGCGCGCACTGCCCTCGCTCATCGATCCGAGGCCGGAGCCGGATTCGCGCAGGGCCCAGTCCAGGAGTTCATCCTGGCTGCCGCCCATGACCGGCGGCGGCTCCGCGATCAGCATGCCGGCCGGACGCGCCATCCCCGAGAGCACCCAGAGGTCGAGTTCGTGCCGCGGGAAGAGCCACTTCCCAGTCACCTTGGTGCAGGGGATCGCACCGGTGGTGACGAGTTCGTAGAGCTTGCGTTCGCCGAGCCGAAGGTAGTCGGCGGCTTCGCTGGTAGTCAGGAATTCCATCCTGCATTCCTATGCAAATTCTTGCTTCTTTTTGACGTTCGACGCAGGTGGAATTCTGCATTTCAATTCGTGTCGCGCGGAACCATGCCCGATCATCTCGCTGCTTTGCAACACATCCTCTCGCGCGATTTTCGCTTTGGTGAACGAACCTGAAGCGCTTGCGTGGCGCAGGTCCTGCGGCTCTCGCGGATTGCAATCGGCGTGCCGGTTCGAGCTTTGCCGAAACTTCCCGGACAGGCAGCGCAAAGGGCCGACGCGTCACGAGTGCGGCGCAATCGACCATCATCATGAGCGCATCATAGCCAAGGGGAACCCCGATCATGGGCCGCCTGTCCGTTGCATTCGCGCTTCTCTTTGGCCTCGCCGCGGGCGTTGCGGCGTCGTCCGCGGAGGACCGCGCGATCGTGCTGGCCTCGACCGCGTCGACGCAGGATTCCGGCCTGCTCGATTACCTGCTGCCGATCTTCCGTGACCGAACCGGCATCGACGTGACGGTGATCGCGCGCCGTGCCGACGAGGTGCTCGACGGGGCCCGGCGGGGCGAGGTCGATGTGGTGCTGATGCATGCGCGGCCGCAGGAAGAGAAATTCGTCGCCGACGGTTTTGGATCGAAGCGCTACGACGTGATGTACAACGACTATGTGCTGATCGGACCGAAGAGCGATCCCGCGGGCGTCAAGGGCAAGGACATCGCGACCGCGCTGAAGGCGATCGAGGCCAAGGGCGCGCCGTTCGTGACGCGCGGCGATCGCTCGGGCACCCACGCCGCGGAGCTCGCGCTCTGGATCGTCGCCGGCATCGACATCGCCGCTGCCAAGGGCGCCTGGTATCGCGAGGCCGGGCACGGCATGACAGCCGCCCTCGACGCCGCGCGCGCCGCGAATGCCTATGTGCTGTCGGACCGCGGCAGCTGGATCTCGTTTCGGGATCGTGGCGATCTCGACATCGTCGTCGAAGGCGACAAGCGGCTGCTCAACCAGTACGGCGTGATGCTGGTCAGCCCTGAGAAGTTTCCGAATGTGAAGAAGGAGCCGGGGCAGATCTTCGTCGACTGGCTGATCTCGCCGGAGGGACAAGCGGCGATCGCCGGCTACAAGGTCGACGGGCAGCAGCTGTTCTTCCCCAATGCGGCCAAGTCCGGCGGCTGACCTTCGTATCGCCGGCGGTTGCCAAACCGGGCGATGCGTGGTCCATCATGACGGATGACCCAGCGCCTGCCGCCATCGCTGACGCCGCTCGACACCGCGCTCGCCGCGTTGCTGAACCAGCTCGAGCCGCTTGCGCCGGTGGAGTTGCCGCTGCCGGAGGCGCTTGGCTGCATCGCGGCGGGCACTGCGCTGCCTGCGGCCTGTCCGTCTCGCGACACGGCCGCCACGGACGGCTGGGCGCTCTGCGCCAACGATCTCGTCGGCGCGTCCTCCTATTCACCGCTGCCTTTGACAAAGGCACCGGCGTGGGTCGAGGCCGGCGACGCGATGCCCGACGGATGTGATTGCGTACTCGATGCCGATGCGATCGACGCAGCGGGGCCGCTCGTGCAGGTGCTGGCGGAGGCGGTGCCGGGGCAGGGCGTCAGGCGCGCCGGCAGCGACATCGCCGCTCACGCGCCGGTCGGCACCGAGGGCTATCCGGTCGGCGCAGCCGATCTGCTGATCGCGCGCGTTGCGGGTTTGGGGAAACTCAGCGTGCGGCGGCCGCGGCTGCGCATCGTCAACGTGCCGGGCGCGACGGCAGCGGCGCATATGATCGCCGGGATCGCGCGCGCCGCGGGACTGGATGTGAAGACGTTGGAGGCCGCCGCGCGTGATGAAGCATCGATTGCCGATGCGCTCGATGCTTCGTCCTGCGATCTCCTGCTGACGATCGGCGGTAGCGGCGTCGGTCGCGGGGATGCGGCCGTCGCGGCGCTGGCCCAGCGTGGCGACGTGCTCGCCCATGGCCTTGCGCTCCAGCCCGGGCGGACTGCCGCTGTCGCGAGGCTCGGACAGGTTCCCGTCGTCGCCTTGCCCGGCTCGCCGGATCATGCGCTCGCGGCGTGGCTGGCGCTTGCGCTTCCGCTCGTCGACCGATTGTCGGCGCGCCGGCCACGGCGGCAGGTGACCCTGCCGCTCGCGCGGAAGATCGCATCCGGCGTTGGCATCGCCGAGATCGCTTTGCTGGCCGAGGAACATCATGGCTGGATGCCGCTTGCCGTGGGCGAATGGCCGCTCCAGGCAATTGCCCGAGCGGATGCATGGCTGCTCATTCCCGCCAGCCATGAGGGATTTGCAGCGGGCGTGCCGGCCGATGCCTATCTGATGCGGGAGTGATATGGGTTTGGCATGATGACGATCCCGCAGGCACCAGACCGCAGTGCGTTCGAACAGGAGCAGTTCCTCAAGATCCTGTCGCGCGAGGAGGCCCTGGCGCGCTTCGAGGCGGCCTTGTTCCCGCGCGCGGTGCCGAGCGAAACGCGCAAGCTCGCTGCGGCGCTGGGGGCCGCGCTCGCCGAAGACATCACTGCCCCGATCGACGTTCCGCCGTTCGACCGCTCCAATGTCGACGGTTTCGCCGTACGCTCGGCAGACCTTGCGGCGGCCGGCGAGGGCGCGCCTCGGCGCCTCGCGCTGAATGCCGAGACCATCCACTGCGGCACCGCGCCGAGAGTTCAAGTGGCGGCGGGAACCGCGACGCCGATCGCCACCGGCGGTCCGCTGCCGCGCGGCGCCGACGCCGTTATCATGGTCGAGCATACCCAGCCGGCCGGCCTTGAGGCGATCGACGTTCGCCGGGCGATCTCGCCTGGGCAATTCGTGTCGTATGCCGGATCCGACATCGCGCGCGGCGAGGCGCTGCTGCGTGCCGGCACGATCATTGGCTCGCGCGAGATTGGCATGCTGGCAGCCTGCGGGATCGCGGAGGTCGCAGTGGCGCGCAAGCCGCGGGTTGCCGTGATCTCCACCGGTGACGAATTGGTCCAGCCCGGCGAGGTGCTCGCGCCGGCCGCGATCTACGACACCAACGGCGCCATCGTCGCGGCCGCGATCGACGAGAACGGCGGTGAGGCGGTCTTCCTCGGCGCGATTCCCGACGACGAAGCAGAACTCGAAGCCGCGATGCGCCGCGCGCTGGCGGATGCCGACATGCTGGTGCTGTCCGGCGGCACGTCGAAAGGCGCGGGCGATCTGTCCCATCGCATCATCGGCCGGCTCGGTGAGCCCGGTATCATCGCGCATGGCATCGCGCTCAAGCCCGGCAAGCCGCTGTGCCTCGCGGTCTGCGACGGCAAGCCGGTGGTGATCCTGCCGGGCTTTCCAACCTCGGCGATGTTCACCTTCCACGACATGATCGTGCCGGTGCTGCGCAGGATGGCCGGGCTGCCGCCGCGCTCCGATGCCAAGATCAATGCGACCGTGCCGGTGCGCATTGCGTCCGAACTCGGCCGCACCGAATTCGTCATGGTCTCGCTGGTCGAGGGCAGGGACGGCCTGATTGCCTATCCCTCCGGCAAGGGGTCCGGTGCGATCACCTCGTTCGCGCAGGCGGACGGCTTCCTACGCATCGACGCGCTCGCCGACCAGATGCCGGCCGGCACCGAAACCGAGGTGACGCTGTTCACGCCGCATGTGCGCGTGCCCGATCTCGTCATCGTCGGCAGCCATTGCACCGGCCTCGATCTCGTCACGGCACGGCTCGCGCATGCCGGCCTCACCGTGCGCTCGATTGCGGTCGGCAGCCTCGGCGGACTTGCGGCGGCGAAACGCGGCGAGTGCGATCTCGCGCCGATCCATCTGTTCGACGACAAGAGCGAGACCTACAACACGCCTTATCTCGTCGAGGGGCTCGAGCTCGTCCCGGGCTGGCGGCGGATGCAGGGCATCGTGTTCCGCAAAGGCGACAAGCGCTTCGAGGGCCTCGGCGCAAAGGAGGCCGTCGCGGCAGCGCTTTCCGATCCCACTTGCATCATGGTCAATCGCAACCAGGGCGCCGGCACGCGCATCCTGATCGACCGGCTGCTCGGCGGCGCGCGCCCGGAGGGCTATTGGAACCAGCCGCGATCGCACAACGCCGTTGCCGCGGCTGTCGCGCAGCATCGCGCCGACTGGGGCATGACCATTGCGCCGGTCGCCCATGCAGCCGGCCTCGGTTTCATTCCGCTCGCCGAGGAGCATTATGACTTCGCGCTGGTGACGGCGCGCAAAGACCGTGCGGCCGTGCAGGCGTTTCTCGACGCGCTCGGCTCGGACGAGGCACGTGCGGCACTGGAGCGGGCGGGCTTCCGGCCTGTGTAGATCGACGACGCGGCGTTCAAGCCGCGCGGCAGGGGGATGCGATGACAAGGCCGCTTTCGGTTGCGATCGTCGGAGCCGGCATGGGTGGGCTCGCGACGGCCGCAGCGCTCAGACGCGTCGGTATCGACGTGATGGTTTACGAGCAGGTCTCCCAATTCGCCCGTATCGGCGCCGGCATTCAGATCGGCTGCAATGCGATGAAGGTGCTGCGTGCGCTGGGACTTGAAGCGCGGATGCGCGGCCAGTCGTTCTATCCGCGCTCCTGGAACAACCGCGATTGGAGGAGCGGCGACATCAAGTTCGACATGATCTTCGGCGAGAGCGCGGAAGAGAAATTCGGTGCGCCCTATCTGCTCGCTCATCGCGGCGACCTGCACGCGGCGCTCGCGAGCGTGGTGCCGGATGAATGTGTGAAACTCAATCACCGGCTGGTGGGCCTTGACGAGACCGGCGGCGGCATCCGGCTGAGCTTTGCCGACGGCACCCGCGCCGTTGCCGACGCCGTGGTCGGCGCCGACGGCGTGCACTCGGCGGTGCGCGACATCCTGTTCGACACCGCGCCGGTCAAATTCACCGGCCGCATCGCCTATCGCACCACCTATCCGGCCGCGCTGCTCGGCGGTGAGAAGATCGACGACTGTACCAAGTGGTGGGGTGAGGACCGCCACATCGTGATCTATTACGTCAAGCCCGATCGCAGCGAGGTCTATCTCGTCACCAGCCAGCCCGAGCCGGACTTCCGCATCGAGTCCTGGTCGGCGAAGGGCGACGTGCGCGATCTGCGCGCCTCGTTCGAGGGTTTTCATTCGCAGGTCGGAAAAGTGCTCGCGGCGTGCCCCGACGTGCACAAATGGGCGATCATGGATCGCGAGGCGCTGGAGCGCTGGGCGGACGGCAAGGTGACGCTGCTCGGCGATGCCTGCCACCCCATGACGCCCTATATGGCGCAAGGCGCGGCGATGGCGATCGAGGACGCCGCCGTGCTGTCACGCTGCCTCGACCGTGTCGACCGCGACGGCGTCGCGGACGCATACCGCCGCTTCGAGGCGACGCGGAAACAGCGGACGACACGGGTGCAGGAGACCTCGCGCGCCAACATCTGGCTGAAGGAGCGGACCGATACGAGCTGGGTCTATGGCTACGACGCCTGGGAGGCCCCGCTGGCGGCCTGATCGCGTAGGCGTTCCCGCTCCTCGGCCTCGGCCAGTGCACGCTGCGCGGCAGGGGGCAGCGGTTTCGGGTCCGGTGGGACCTCGACGGTATCCGCCTTGCTCAGCCGTTTCGTACGGTCGATCGCGGCCGAGAGGTCGACCACAAAATCGACGACAGTGAAGATGGCGTTCAGGAGAGACTCGGCCATGGCTGATCCGGGGCAATGTCCCAATCAGTGGTCGCCGCCGGCCTCGGTCCGGTTCGACGGCTCCATGAACTCAAGCGGCTGCCGCTGCGACCAAGGGGCATGAGCCAAGCCATGACCGCGCCAGCCCCGCCCAATTTCCGCAAGATCGGCGCCCTCGTGGCGGCCGTGGGCACGTTGTTCTGGCTGTACACCTTCTATTTCATCGCCCATGTGCCGCCCGGCGACGGCTCCGGCTTTCAATGGCTCGCGGTGTTTCCGCTCGGCATGATCTTTGGGCTGTTCTTCCTGCCGGCCTGGCTGCTGGTCGCGATCAACCGGCTGCCGCGCTTGACCATCGTCGTCGGCCTCTGCGGCCTGATCGCTTTCGCGATCATCTGGGCACAGCTCCTCGGCGAGTTTCCAAAATCGTAGGGCGGCTCAAGCTGCGTCATCCAGCGCCGCCAGCCGTTCCGCCTCGGCGATGTCCTCGACCGTGTTGGCGTTGAAGAACGGATCGAGCGGCTCGGCCGGCCATGTCACCGTCGCGAGCGGATAGCGCGCGGTCCAGCGGTCGATCTTGCGGAGGTCCTCGACGACCAGCGCGTGACGCAGCTCATCGCGCAAGGCGACGCGCCACAAGCCGATCACCGGATGCGACTGGTCGCCTGATGCTGCGACTGCAAGCTGCGCGTTCTCACGCGCGCGTGCTTCATGCAGGCGGGCGACCAGATCGCGCGGCAGGAACGGGCAGTCGCCGGCGGCGCTGAGCACCCACTCGATCTCCGGCCGGTTCGCCGCGGTCCAGTCGAGCGCGGCGAGGATGCCGGCGAGCGGGCCGGGAAAGCCGGGCACGTCGTCGGCGACGATCTGCAAGCCGAACGCGGCGAAGCGCGTGGGATCGCCGTTCGCATTCAGGATCAGCCCGCTGCACTGGGGCGTGAGGCGCGCGATCACGCGCTCCAGAATGGTGCGGCCGCCGATGGTGCGCATCGGCTTGTCGCCGCCGCCCATGCGCCGCGCGAGACCGCCGGCGAGCAGCACGCCTTGTGTGGGCGGAATGTCAGTCGTCACCACCTTCACCCTTGCGCTTGTGCTTCGCCGACTCCTCCTCGACGTAAGCGAGATCCTGGTCGTAGACGATGCGCTCCTCGCCCGCGAGCACGATAAAGCGCTTGCCGCGGGTGCGGCCGACCAGCGTCAGCCCGACCTGCCTCGCGAGATCGACGCCCCAGGCGGTGAAGCCGGAGCGCGACACCAGGATCGGAATGCCCATCCGGACTGTCTTGATCACCATCTCGGAGGTGAGGCGTCCCGTGGTGTAGAGGATCTTGTCGGAGGCGTCGACGCCGTGGCGGTACATCCAGCCGGCGATCTTGTCGACGGCGTTGTGGCGGCCGACATCCTCGGTGTAGCAGAGCGGAGTGCCCTCCTTGCACAGCACGCAGCCATGGATCGCGCCGGCCTCGAGATAGAGCGAGGGCATCGTGTTGATGGTCTGCGTCATCTGGTAGAGCCAGGAGGTGCGCAGCTCGGCCTTCGGCAGCGCGACGCTTTCGACCGCCTCCAGCAGGTCGCCGAAGGCGGTGCCCTGCGCGCAGCCCGAGGTCTGCGTGCGCTTCTTCAGCTTGGCCTCGAAATTGGTGTGGTGTTCGGTGCGCACGACGACCACCTGAAGGTCGTCGTCGTATTCGACCTCGGTGACCGCGTCATTATATTTCAGCATGTTCTGGTTCAGCAGGTAGCCGAGCGCCAGATATTCGGGGTAATCGCCGATCGTCATCATGGTGACGATCTCCTGCGAGTTCAGGTAGAGCGTCAGCGGCCGCTCCATCGGCACCTTGATCTCGACCCTGGCGCCGGTCTGGTCGGTCCCGGTCACGCTCTGGGTCAGGCGCGGGTCGGCCGTGTCAGGGACGATCAGGGGCACCGGGGCTTTGTCGATCTTCATCATGGCCGCGAGGTTAGCATGACATTCCGCTCAAGCCGATATAAGCATGGCGGGGAACGGGTGAAATGCCTCCGTTCGTCATTGCGAGCGCAGCGAAGCAATCCAGGAATGGATCTGCGGAGACAGTCTGGATTGCTTCGCTGCGCTCGCAATGACGGGGAGGGGGCGGTGGTTCCATCAGGAGCCACGTTGCTCGCGGACACGGAGCTTGAATGAAAGTCATCGGCCTTGCGGGCTGGAGCGGTGCGGGCAAGACCACGCTGTTGACGCGGCTGATCCCGCATTTCAACGCGCAGGGTCTGCGCGTCTCGGTGATCAAGCATGCGCATCACCAGTTCGACGTCGACGTGCCCGGCAAGGATTCCTGGCGCCATCGCGAGGCCGGTGCGGCCGAGGTACTGGTGGCCTCGTCAAACCGCTGGGCCCTGATGCACGAATTGCGCGGGGCGGCGGAGCCGCGGCTGCCGGAACTATTGAGCAAGCTTTCCGCGGTCGATCTCGTGGTGGTCGAGGGCTTCAAGCGCGAACCGCATCGCAAGATCGAGGTGCATCGCGCGGCGAACGGCAAGCCGTTGCTGTTTCCCGACGATCCCGGGATTGCCGGGATCGCGACCGACGTTGCCATTGACACAAGGCTGCCGACTGTCCATCTCGACGATGTCCCTGCTGCGGCGGCGTTGATGCTGCGCGCGGCGATGCCGGTCGAGGAAGCCATAGCAAAGAGCGCTGCGCTGCGCTGACGAGGCACCATGGCGCAACTGTCGGACGATTGCTTTGCCTTCGGCGGCCCGATGATGTCGGTCGACGAGGCCGTTGGCCTGATCACGACGCGCGTCAATGCGATCGCCGATCTGGAAACCGTGGCGCTGGTCGAGGCGGACGGGCGCGTGCTGGCGCGCGACGTCGCAGCGCCGCTGCCGCTGCCGCCCTTCACCAACTCGGCCGTCGACGGCTATGCCGTGCGCAACGCGGATATTCCAGAAGGCGCGGAGCAGGCGCTGCCGCTCGATGGCCGCATCCAGGCCGGCGGCCTGGCACAGGCCGCAATCAAGCCCGGCCACACCGCGCGGATCTTCACCGGCGCGCCGATGCCGCAGGATGCGGAGACCGTCTTCATGCAGGAAGACGTCCGTATCGACGAGGCCGGCAGGATCGTGTTGCCGCCGGGACTGAAGCCGGGCGCGAATGTCCGCCCTGCGGGCGAGGACATTCCAAAGGGACACGTCGCGCTGCGCGCGGGCCAGCGGCTGCGGCCGCAGCATGTCGCGCTCGCAGCTGCGTTCGGCCTTGTCAGGCTCGACGTCGTCAGGCGTATCCGCGTTGCGGTGTTCTCGACCGGCGACGAATTGGCCTCGCCCGGCGAGCCGCGCGCGGCCTCGCAGCTGTTCGATTCCAACCGCTTCATGCTGATGGCGATGCTGCGCCGGCTCGGCTGCGAGGTCTCGGATCTCGGCATTTTGCGCGACGAGCAGAGTTCGCTTGCGGACGGCTTGAAGCAGGTCGCTGGCAGCCACGATCTGATCCTCACCACCGGCGGCGTCTCGACCGGCGAGGAGGATCACGTCAAGGCGGCGGTCGAGAGCGTCGGTTCGCTCGTGTTGTGGCGGATGGCGATCAAGCCCGGCCGGCCCGTGGCGATGGGCATCATCGGCGGTACGCCGCTGATCGGTTTGCCCGGCAATCCCGTCGCGAGTTTTGTCACCTTCGTCCATGTGGTGCGGCCGACGGTGCTGGCGCTGGCGAGTGGGCTGCCGGAGCCGCTGTTGCCGATCCCGGTGCGTGCTGCGTTTACCTACAAGAAGAAGATCGGCCGCCGCGAATACGTTCGCGCCTCGTTGCGGCGCGGAGAGGACGGTGCGTTGGAAGCGGTCAAGTTCCCGCGCGAGGGCGCCGGCCTGTTGTCGTCGCTGGTCGAGACTGACGGCCTGGTCGAACTCGGCGAGGACATCACCAATGTCGAACCGGGGCAGAGCGTAGGTTTCCTGTCCTATGCGGATCTGCTCTGAGCCCGCCGCGTTGACGCCGTCGTTTCACCTCGCCATGTTGCGCCCATGACCAGAACGACGCTCGACCTCACCGGGCTGAAATGCCCACTGCCGGCGCTCAAGACGCGCAAGGCGTTGAAGCCGTTGCAGCCGGGCGATCAGCTCGAGGTGCACTGTACCGATCCCTTGTCGGTGATTGACATCCCGAACCTGATCCGCGAGACGGGCGACACGGTGGAGATCACCGAGCGCAACGACGCGCGCATCGTGTTCTTGATAGAAAAGACAAATGACTCGATAGGCAGTGTCAATGGTGCGCCGCGATCCTGAGCGTTACCTCGCTGATACCGACCTTTTGTCTATCGACATCGATCATCGCTTCTGTCCAAGTTGACTTTCTCCGTGCGGGCGCGGAGGTTGAGTCTTGCCTGTGATACGCGGATCAACGGGCCATGGACGAAGCCTGCACGTCGTATCGGGCATAGAGCCCCGCGCGAGGGGTTAACTTTTCGGACGCGCGGGACGATCCTGGCGCACGTCGCGTGAATGTGCGGAGCAGCGGGGACACAGGCTGCACTGCATTGGCTGAGGAACAGGATGTGGCAGCAGATCCGCTCAGAAGGGCGGCTGCAGGGGAGGAATGCATGTCTACAATTGAGAGCGCTGGAACACTTTCGGGCGCCGGCTCAGGTTTTCTTGATCGCGAGCGGACCATCGCGACCGCCGGGTTCAATCGCTGGCTGGTGCCGCCGGCGGCGCTGTGCATCCATCTCTGCATCGGCATGGCCTACGGCTTCTCGGTGTTCTGGCTGCCGCTGTCGCGCGCGATCGGATTGACCGCGCCGAAGACCTGCGGGGACATGTCGCTGGTGCAGGAGCTGTTCACGACCAGTTGCGACTGGAAGGTCGCCAGCATGGGGTGGATGTACACGCTGTTCTTCGTGCTGCTCGGTATCGCGGCTGCGGTTTGGGGCGGTTGGCTGGA
This sequence comes from Bradyrhizobium sp. 14AA, assembly GCF_054185205.1. Taxonomy (NCBI): domain Bacteria; kingdom Pseudomonadati; phylum Pseudomonadota; class Alphaproteobacteria; order Hyphomicrobiales; family Nitrobacteraceae; genus Bradyrhizobium; species Bradyrhizobium sp. 14AA. The sequence goes on from NZ_JAVAYM010000025.1 coordinate 73,300, forward strand.
ACGCGTGGGTCCGCGCAAGGCCGGCTTCGTCTCGGCGCTGTGCTGGTGCGGTGGCCTCTTCCTCGGTGCGATCGGCGTCTACACCCATCAACTTTGGCTGTTGTGGCTGGGCTCGGGCGTGATCGGCGGCATCGGTCTCGGCCTCGGCTACATCTCGCCGGTGTCGACGCTGGTGAAGTGGTTTCCGGACCGCCGCGGTATGGCGACCGGCATGGCCATCATGGGCTTCGGCGGCGGCGCCATGATCGGCGCGCCGCTGGCGAACCTCTTGATGAACTACTTCAAGACCCCGACCTCGGTCGGCGTCTGGGAGACCTTCGTCGCGATGGGCGTCATCTACTTCGTGTTCATGATGATCGGCGCGTTCCGCTATCGCTTGCCGCCGCCCGGCTGGCAGCCCGAGGGCTGGACCCCGCCGTCCAAGGCCAACGCGATGATCTCGAAGAACAACGTCCATCTCAACGACGCGCACAAGACGCCGCAGTTCTGGCTGATCTGGTGGGTGCTGTGCTTGAACGTGTCGGCCGGCATCGGCGTGATCGGCATGGCCTCGCCCATGCTCCAGGAGATCTTCGCCGGCAAGCTGATCGGCCTTCCGGACGTCGGCTTCAACGCGCTCGACGCCGGGCAGAAGGCGCAGATCGCCGCGATCGCCGCGGGCTTCGCCGGATTGCTGTCGCTGTTCAACATCGGCGGCCGCTTCTTCTGGGCGTCGCTGTCCGACAAGATCGGGCGCAAGAACACCTACTACACCTTCTTCATTCTCGGCATCGTGCTCTACGCGCTGGCGCCGACCTTCGCGGCGATGGGCTCGAAGCTGCTGTTCGTGCTCGGCTTCGGCATCATCCTGTCGATGTATGGCGGCGGCTTCGCGACCGTGCCGGCTTATCTGGCCGACATGTTCGGAACGCAGTTCGTCGGCGCCATCCATGGCCGGCTGCTGACGGCGTGGTCCACCGCGGGCATCATCGGTCCTGTCGTGGTCAACTACATCCGCGAGTTTCAGCTCGCGGCCGGTGTGCCGCGCGACCAGCTCTACAACACCACCATGTACATTCTCTGTGCGATGCTGATCGCGGGCCTGATCTGCAACTACCTGATCAAGCCGGTCGACTCGAAGTGGCACATGAAGGAGGACGATGTCGCCAAGTTGCAGGCGGCGAGCGCCAGCGCCGCCGCTGCGGGGCCGCACGGCTCCTACGGCATCGGATTTGGCGGGCTTGACGCCAAGGCGGCGCTGTTCTGGGCCTTCGTCGGCGTTCCCCTGCTCTGGGGTGTCTGGAAGACGCTGGAGAGCGCGGTCAAGATACTCTGATCGCCATCACGACAGCCGCGGGATGCTCATCATCGGCGTCCCGCGGCGTTCGCCTTTCAGACATCATCGAGAATGGGACTTAGGGGATTTAAATGTTTCGCATTCGAATTTGCCTTGCGGCCGTGTTGCTTGTTGCTGGTCTTCATGCCGCATCCGCGCAGACCACGACGACACCGGCGGCGCCCGCTGCAACGACCGAAGCCAAGCCTGGCAAGATCAAGCTCACCATGCAGAAACTGAAGGACATGAAGGCGAAGTGGGCGGCCAACAAGCCGAAGCTGAAGGCCTGCCGCGCCGATGTGAAGTCGAAGGGCCTGACCGGCGACGATCGCTGGTTCTACATCGAAGAGTGCATGAGCAAGACGTGAGGTTGGGTTCCATCAATCAGGTCGGGGGCATGGTGGCACTGCCGCATGCCCCTCAAATGGTTGTAGACTCGTTCTAAATTTACTTGGCATCTGGCATGCCACGGACTAGAGTTCTGGCGAGAGTAGGCGTGATCCGACAAAGCTGGGACCAGCTTTGCGAGGTGTCATGCGGGATAGCGTAGGCCGATCGCGATGGCGATTCTGTCTGAAGTCATTGGGCTTTTGAGGAGAACGCGACGTTTCCATGAGCAGCAACGACGACGTTCACAAGGTCAGAGAATTCGAGCATCCGGGCGAGGGCCGTCGGCGCGCCAAGGCCACCCCCAAGGGGCGGCAGGTCGATCCGACCGCCTCCCATGAGATCGAGCAATTGCTCGGCGACAGGCCGCGGCGGCGCGATCTCCTGATCGAATATCTGCACCTGATCCAGGACAAATATCATCAGATCTCGGCCGCGCATCTTGCCGCGCTCGCCGACGAGATGAAGCTCGCCTTCGCCGAAGTGTTCGAGACCGCGACCTTCTACGCGCACTTTGATGTGGTGAAGGAGGGCGAGCCGAACATTGCGCCGCTGACGATCCGTGTCTGCGATTCGCTGACCTGCGCGATGCTCGGCGGCGAGAAGCTGCTCGAGGATCTGCAGAGCGCGTCCGGGCCCGGCATCCGCGTCGTGCGCGCGCCCTGCGTCGGCCGTTGCGACACCGCGCCCGCTGCCGAAGTCGGCCACAACTTCGTCGACCATGCGACCGTCGCCAACGTGATGGCGGCGGCGAAGGCGGGCGACACCCACGCCCATCTGCCCAAATACATCGACTACGACGCCTATGTCGCCGGCGGCGGCTACAAGTTGCTCAATCGCCTGCTCTCCGGCGAATTGTCGAAGGACGATCTCCTCAAGTCGCTCGATGACGCCTCGCTGCGCGGTCTCGGCGGCGCCGGCTTCCCGACGGGGCGCAAATGGCGCGCGGTGCTCGGTGAACCCGGTCCGCGGCTGATGGCGATCAATGGCGACGAGGGCGAGCCCGGCACGTTCAAGGATCGCGTCTATCTCGAAAGCGATCCGCATCGCTTCATCGAAGGCATGCTGATCGGCGCGCATGTAGTGCAGGCCTCCGACGTCTACATCTATCTGCGCGATGAATATCCGGCCTCGCGCGAGATCCTGGAGCGCGAGATCGCCAAGCTCCCGCCGGGCGGTCCGACGCTGCATATGCGCCGCGGCGCCGGTGCCTACATCTGCGGCGAGGAGTCCTCGCTGCTCGAAAGCATCGAGGGCAAGCGCGGCCTGCCCCGGCACAAGCCGCCTTATCCGTTCCAGGTCGGCCTGTTCGGCCTGCCGACGCTGATCAACAACATCGAGACGCTGTGGTGGGTGCGCGACATCGTCGAGAAGGGCGCCGACTGGTGGAAGGGCAATGGCCGCCATGAGCGCCACGGTCTGCGCAGTTTCTCGGTCTCGGGCCGCGTCAAGAACCCCGGCATGAAGCTCGCGCCGTCAGGCATCACCGTGCGCGAGCTGATCGACGAATATTGCGGTGGCATGGCCGACGGCCATCAGTTCTACGCGTACCTGCCGGGCGGTGCGTCCGGCGGCATCCTGCCGGCGTCGATGGATGACATCCCGCTCGATTTCGGCACGCTGGAAAAATACGGCTGCTTCATCGGCTCGGCCGCAATCGTGATCCTGTCGCAGAAGGACAGCGTGCGCGCGGCTGCGCTCAACCTGATGAAGTTCTTCGAGGACGAGAGCTGCGGCCAGTGCACGCCGTGCCGCGTCGGAACCCAGAAGGCGGCGCTGCTGATGCAGAAGCCGGTCTGGAACCGCGCATTGCTCGAAGAATTGAGCCAAGCGATGCGCGATGCCTCTATCTGCGGTTTGGGGCAGGCGGCATCCAATCCGCTCGCCACCGTGATCAAATATTTCCCTGACGAGTTCAAGGAAGCGGCCGAATGACCAAGATTACGTTCGAGCTCGACGGCAAGCAGGTCGAGGCCAATCCCGGCGAAACGATCTGGCAGGTCGCGCAGCGCCAGGGCCGCGAGATTCCGCATCTCTGTTATTCGCCGGCGCCCGACTATCGCCCCGACGGCAACTGCCGCGCCTGCATGGTCGAGATCGAGGGCGAGCGCGTGCTGGCGGCATCGTGCAAGCGCACGCCGTCGGTCGGCATGAAGGTGAAGAGCGAGTCCGCGCGTGCGACTGCCGCGCAAAAAATGGTGATGGAGCTGCTCGTTGCCGACCAGCCGGCGCGCGAGACCTCGCACGATCCGGATTCGAAGTTCTGGCACTGGGCCGAGACCACAGGCGTCACCGAGAGCCGCTTCCCCGCCGCCGAGCGCTGGGCGACCGACGCCAGCCATCCGGCGATGCGCGTCAATCTCGATGCCTGCATCCAGTGCGGCCTGTGCGTGCGCGCCTGCCGCGAAGTCCAGGTCAACGACGTCATCGGCATGGCCTATCGCAACCATGGCTCGAAGATCGTGTTCGACTTCGACGATCCCATGGGCGAGTCCACCTGCGTTGCCTGCGGCGAATGCGTGCAGGCCTGTCCGACCGGTGCTTTGATGCCGGCCGTGATGCTCGACGACAAGCAGACCCGCGTGACTTACGCGGACAAGAAGGTCGATTCGCTCTGCCCGTTCTGCGGCGTCGGCTGTCAGGTGACCTACGAGGTCAAGGACGAGAAGGTGATCTATGCCGAGGGTCGCGATGGTCCCGCCAATCGCAATCGTCTCTGCGTCAAGGGCCGCTTCGGCTTCGACTACATCCACCATCCGCATCGCCTGACCAAGCCGCTGGTGCGGCTGCCGAATGCGAAGAAGGATTCCAACGACCAGGTCGATCCCGCCAATCCCTTCACGCATTTCCGCGAAGCGAGCTGGGAAGAAGCGCTCGATATCGCGGCGAAGGGCCTCGTCAAGATCCGCGACGAGAAGGGCGTGAAGGCGCTGGCCGGCTTCGGCTCGGCCAAGGGCTCGAACGAAGAGGCCTATCTGTTCCAGAAGCTGGTGCGCACCGGCTTCGGCTCGAACAATGTCGATCACTGCACCCGTCTGTGCCACGCCTCGTCGGTGGCGGCGCTGTTCGAAGGCCTGAGCTCGGGCGCGGTGTCGGCGCCGTTCTCGGCCGCGATGGACGCCGAAGTCATCATCGTGATCGGCGCCAATCCGACCGTGAACCATCCGGTCGCCGCGACCTTCATCAAGAACGCGGTCAAGCAGAACGGCGCAAAACTGTTCGTGATGGATCCGCGCCGGCAGACGCTGTCGCGCCATGCGACCAAGCATCTGCAGTTCAAGCCGGGCTCCGACGTCGCCATGCTGAACGCGATGATCAACACGATCATCACCGAAGGCCTGACCGACGACCAGTACATCGCCGGCTACACCGAAGGCTTCGAGGATCTCAAGGAGAAGATCAAGGAGTTCACGCCGGAGAAGATGGAGGCGATCTGCGGCATCCCGGCGCAGACGCTGCGCGAGGTGGCGCGGACCTATGCCCGCGCAAAATCCTCGATCATCTTCTGGGGCATGGGCATCAGCCAGCATGTCCACGGCACCGACAATGCGCGCTGCCTGATCGCGCTGGCGCTGATCACCGGCCAGGTCGGCCGTCCCGGCACGGGCCTGCATCCGCTGCGCGGCCAGAACAACGTGCAGGGCGCCTCCGACGCCGGCCTGATCCCGATGTTCCTGCCGGACTATCAGCCGGTCGGCCGCGACGATCTGCGCGGCAGCTTCGAGAAGCTCTGGCAGCAGGATCTCGATCCCGTCCGTGGCCTGACCGTGGTCGAGATCATGAATGCGATCCATGCCGGCGAGATCACGGGCATGTATATCGAGGGTGAGAACCCCGCGATGTCCGACCCGGACCTCCAGCATGCGCGCCAGGCGCTTGCCATGCTCGATCATCTCGTGGTGCAGGATCTCTTCGTCACCGAGACCGCGTTCCATGCCGACGTCATCCTGCCGGCTTCGGCGTTCGCGGAGAAGGACGGCTCCTTCACCAACACCGATCGCCGCGTGCAGCTCGCGCGCCAGGTAATCAAGCCGCCCGGCGATGCGCGGCAGGATCTCTGGATCATCCAGGAAATCGGCAAGCGCATGGGCCTGTCCTGGAATTACTCCGGTCCCGGTGAAGTCTTCACCGAGATGGCAGAGCTGATGCCGTCGCTGAAGAACATCACCTGGGAGCGGCTGGTGCGCGAAGGCGCGGTGACCTATCCGGTCGACGATCCCAACAAGCCCGGCAACGAGATCATCTTCACCACAGGCTTCCCGACCGCGAGCGGCCGCGGCAAGATCGTGCCGGCCAAGGTGATCCCGCCGGACGAGATTCCCGACGCCGAATACCCGATGGTGCTGTCGACCGGCCGCGTGCTGGAGCACTGGCACACCGGCTCGATGACGCGCCGCGCGCAGGTGCTCGATCAGATCGAGCCCGAGGCGGTCGCGTTCATGTCGCCGAAGGATATGCGCAAGAAGAAGCTCGCGCCGGGCGATTTCATTCGCCTGGAGACCCGCCGCGGCGCCGTCGAGGTCAAGGTGCGATCCGACCGCGACGTGCCGGAGAACATGGTCTTCATGCCGTTCTGCTACGCGGAGGCGGCGGCGAACCTGCTGACCAACCCCGCGCTCGATCCGTTCGGCAAGATCCCGGAGTTCAAGTTCTGCGCGGCACGGGCCGAACGGGCCGAGATGCGGGACGCGGCGGAGTAGGACTCCGCTGTCGTTTTGATGGCTTGGTGGTTGGACAGTGCGGCGCTGCCAAACATTCGGTGTCGTCCTGGCGAAAGCCAGGACCCATACCGCGGAATCCATCAATTGCGGATGCTCGCAGTACCGGACCACGAATCTTCGCCAAACAACTCCCTGGGGTAATGGGTCCTGGCTTTCGCCAGGACGACAGCGGAGGGTGGGATGCGCAAGAGCATCCGCACGCGTCATTGCTTAGTCGCTTCGTTCCTCGCAAGGACGGTGCTAACGTGCCCCATGTCCAAAGCCACCCCAGCCACCCGCGCGCTTGACGCCGCCGGTGTCGCCTTCACCGTCCACACTTACGACTACGATCCCGACGCCGAGAGCATCGGGCTCCAGGCGGCGGCAGCGCTGGGCGAGGATCCGGCGCGCGTCCTCAAGACGCTGATGGCGCTGGTTGACGGCAAGTCGGTCTGTGTCATCGTCCCGTCCGATCAGGAAGTCTCAATGAAGAAGCTCGCCGCAGCCGTGGGCGGCAAGGCGGCGCAGATGATGAAGCCGCCGGAGGCCGAGCGCGTCACCGGCTACAAGGTTGGCGGCATCAGCCCGTTCGGGCAACGCAAGTCCGTGCGCACCGTGATCGAGCAGAGCGCGCTCGCGCATGATCTGGTCTATCTCAATGGCGGCCAGCGCGGCTTGCAGGTGCGGATGAAGCCCGGTGACGTCAGGGATGTGTTGAAGGCGGTCACCGCGGATGTGATCGCCTGAGCGCGCGCGGCTACTGCTTCTGCAACAGCTTCAGCCGGCAGCGCAGCGCCTCGCGGATGTGCGCGCGCGCCAGCTGCTCGGCCTTGTCGCCGTCGCGCGCGGCGATGGCCTTGATGATGGCCTGATGCTCGCCATGGCTGGTCGAGGGGCGTCCCGTCACCGTGAAAGTGGTCGGGCCAAGCAGGGCGATCCAGTCCTGCAATTCGCCTGACGCATTGTCGAGATAGCGGTTACGCGCGGCGCGGCAGATGGCCTCGTGGAAGGCGCGGTTGAGCCTTGCCAATTCTCCTGCCATCTCGGCGGCGTCGGTCGCGGAGGCCTCGACAAATGCCTGCTCGATGTCGCGGAGCGCGTCGATCTCGGGCGGTGAGGCGTGCCCGGCGGCGAGGCGCGCGGCGGCGCCTTCCATGATCTCGCGCATGGCGTAGAGCTCGAGCACCTCCGAGATGTCGAGGTTGCGCACGATCAGTCCTCGGCCGCCCGCGGGCTCGACGAAGCCGCGTGCTGCCAGCCGGCCCAGAGCTTCCCGGACCGGTGTGCGGCTGACCTTGAGCCGCTGCGCAACCTCCTCCTCGCGCAGGCGGTCGCCGGCGCGATAACTGCCGGCCTGAAGCGCCTCGCAGAGCGAGCGGAACACGGCTTCGCCCAGCGCCACGCCTGAGCCGCGCGCGATCGATCCGCCTGCCTTTGCCGGGCGTCTGGCCATGTTCCCTCGGAGCAAGGCGCATCATGCCCATGCAGAGATGCCGCTTGCGCCGTTATTGTATATCTTTGTATACAAACGTGCGCAATGGCTGTCGCGGTGACCCGCGCAGCCAGCGGGCCAGAATGTCTCCAATTTCGTCGCATCGGGCAGACGGCATGAGCAGCAAATACGACGTGCTGGTGATCGGCGGCGGCAACGCGGCGCTGTGCGCGGCGATCGCCGCCCGGCGCGGCGGCGCTTCGGTGCTGGTGCTTGAAGGCGCCCCAAAATTCTATCGCGGCGGCAACACCCGCCACACCCGCAACATGCGCTGCGCCCATGACGCTGCGACCGAAATCCTGACGGGTCCCTATACCGAGGACGAATTCTGGGAGGATCTGCTGCGCGTCACCGGCGGGCAGACCGACGAGGTGCTCGCGCGCCACATGATCCGCGAGTCCAAGGACATCCTGAACTGGATCGTGGAGCAGGGCGTGCGCTGGCAGCCATCGCTCGGTGGCACGCTGAGCCTTGGCCGCACCAACTCTTTCTTCCTCGGCGGCGGTCGGGCGATGCTGAACGCGCTCTATCTCACCGCTGAGCGGCTCGGCGTGGACGTCGAGTACGACGCCGAGGTCACCGACCTCGTGATCGAGGACGGCATGTTCCTCGCCGCCCGCCTCAAGCGGCCGATCAAGGGCGAGACCGAGATCCGTGCCACCTCGCTGGTCGCGGCGGCGGGCGGGTTCGAGGCCAACATCGAATGGCTCAAGCAATATTGGGGCGAGGCCGCCGACAATTTCCTGATCCGCGGCACGCCCTATAACCGTGGCTCGATCCTGAAGATGCTGCTCGGCAAGGGCGTGCAGGAAGTCGGTGATCCCACGCAGTGCCATGCGGTCGCGATCGATGCCCGCGCGCCGAAATTCGACGGCGGCATCATCACGCGCCACGACTCCGTCGTGTTCGGCATCGTCGTCAACAAGCACGCCCAGCGCTTCTATGACGAGGGCGAGGACATCTGGCCGAAGCGCTACGCGATCTGGGGCCGGCTGGTCGCGGCGCAGCCCGACCAGATCGCCTACATCATCTTCGATTCCACCGTGGTGACGAGCTTCATGCCGACACTGTTTCCACCGATCGCCGGGCAGAGCGTCGCCGAGCTCGCCGGTAAGCTGGAGCTCGATCCGGCTGCGCTGGAGAAGACCATCACTGAATTCAACGCCGCGGTGCGGCCCGGGAGCTTCGACCACACCATTCTGGATGACTGCGTGACCGAGGGCATAACGCCCCCCAAGACGCACTGGGCGCGCAAAATCGAGACGCCGCCCTATCTCGCTTATCCGGTGCGGCCCGGCATCACCTTCACCTATCTCGGCACGCGCGTGAACAAGGAGGCGCGGATGCTGATGGCGGACGGCAAGCCGTCGGGCAATATGTTCGCGGCCGGCGAGATCATGGCCGGCAACGTGCTCGGCAAGGGCTATGCAGCCGGCATGGGCATGACCATCGGCAGCGTGTTCGGACGGATCGCGGGACGGGAAGCAGCACGCCATGCGAAGAACTAAAGAAAAGACTCTGGGAGGAACCATGTCGCGCATTGTCATTGCTTCGATCGCAGCGCTCCTGATCGCCGGCCACGCCCGCGCCGCCGAGCCGATCAGCCTGCGCGACATGGGCTCGTTCCATGTCGGTGGGCGTCTGGTCGAGATCTCCGGCAAACCGGTGAAGGAGGTCGTGTTCACGCCCGGCGGCGTGCCGGCCAAGGTCGACCCCAACGGCACCTATCAGGTCGAGCAGATGTACGTGCAGTACTTCCTGCCGGCCAACGAGACGGGCGCCTATCCGCTGCTGATGTGGCACGGCGGCGGATTGACCGGCGTCACCTACGAGACCACGCCCGACGGACGCGAAGGCTGGTTGAACTATTTCCTGCGCAAGGGGTGGGCGGTCTATAATTCCGACGCAGTGGAGCGCGGACGCGCAGGCTGGGCGCAATATCCTGACATCTTCAAGGGCGAGCCGGTCTTCCTCACCATCGCCAATCCGTTCGAGCGTTTCCGCATCGGCGATGGGCCGAACTCCTACGACCCCGATCCCGCCAAGCGAAAGCTGTTGCCGGGCAATCAGTTTCCCGTCGAGGGCTACGAGAACTTCGTCAAGCAGAACGTCCCGCGCTGGACCACGACCGACGATGCGACCATCGCCGCCTATATCGCCGAGCTCGATCGCGTCGGCCCCTCGGTGATCCTGTTCCACAGCCAGGCCGGCAGCTTCGGCTTCAAGGTCGCGCAAGCCCGGCCCGACAAGGTGAAGGCGCTGATTGCGATCGAGCCGGCCGGCATCGGCGATCCCGCCAAGGTGGATGTGCTGAAGAACATTCCGACCCTGATCATCTATGGCGACTATATCGAGCGCGATTCGCGCTGGCCCAAGATCCGCGCCAACGGGATCGCCTTTGCGGATGCCATCAAGGCGGCCGGGGGCAGCGTCGACATCGTCGACCTCCCGCAGGCCGGCATCAAGGGCAATTCGCATCTGGTGATGATGGACAAGAACAACCTCGAGGTCGCGGACCTGATTCAGAAATGGCTCGAGGCAAAGGGCCTGACGAAGTAAAGCCATGCACGGAACCAGAATTCTGGACGAAGCCGACCGTCTCATGACGGTCTGCAATTCCTGCCGCTACTGCGAGGGTCTGTGCGCTGTGTTTCCGGCGATGGAAATGCGCCGCGCCTTCTCAGACGGCGACCTCAACTATCTCGCCAATCTCTGCCATTCCTGCGGCGCCTGTTACGTCGACTGCCAGTTCTCGCCGCCGCACGAATTCAACGTCAATGTCCCGCAGACGCTCGCGGTCGCGAGGGCCGAGTCCTATGCGGCCTATGCCTGGCCGGGCGCGCTGTCCGGCGCCTTCGCGCGCAACGGCCTCGTCATCAGCATCATCGCTGCGCTCAGCATGGCGGCCTTCATTCTCGGCTTTGCCGCCTTGAACGACCGCAGCGTGCTGTTCGGCGTGCACAGCGGTCCCGGCTCGTTCTACAAGCTGATGCCGCATAACGCGATGGCTGCGCTGTTCAGTGCTGCGTTCCTCTTTGCGATCCTGGCGCTCGTCATGAGCGTGCGCGCGTTCTGGCGCGACATCGGCTCGCCGATCGGCGGCCGCGCCGATGGGGGCTCCATCTTCCAGGCGATCCGCGACGCCGGCGAACTGCGCTATCTCCATGGTGGCGGCGTCGGCTGCTACAACGAGGACGACAAGCCGACCGACCGGCGCAAGCTGTATCACCATCTGACCTTCTACGGCTTCCTGCTGTGCTTCGCCGCGACTTCAGTCGCGACGCTCTACCACTATCTTCTCGGTCGCGAGGCGCCGTATCCGTGGTGGGATCTGCCCGTGGTGCTGGGCACGCTCGGCGGCATCGGCCTGGTCTTTGGCCCGGTCGGCCTGTTCACGGCCAAGATGCGGCGCGATCCAGCGTTGCTCGACGAGAGCCGCTACGGCATGGACGTCGGCTTCATCGCCATGCTGTTCCTGACCGGGCTCACCGGCATGCTGCTTCTTATCCTGCGCGAGACTTCGGCGATGGGGCCGCTGCTCGCGCTGCATCTCGGCGCCGTGTTCGCGCTGTTCATCACCATGCCCTACGGGAAGTTCGTGCACGGCATCTACCGCTTCGCGGCGCTGGTGCGTTACGCGCAGGAGCGTCGCGGCGAAGCCGGCTCTTGAGGGGCATGCAGGGCTGACGTATCTCTTGGTTCCGTTCGCGCAACGCGCGAATCGCCTTGGGAGTCCGCGCGCATGTACATGTTCCTGCCCTTCCTGCTGGCGCTCGGAGGCTGCGCCTGCGTCTGGCGTTCGCGCGCGGGGCTGAGCTATGCGCTCTGGAGCGTAACGGTCCTCGTCACTGTGGCGTGGTTCTTTCACCACGCGACCGACCCGCTGAAATTCTCGTTCTGACGGTGTCGAGATGAACCCTGTAGAGACGAGCGAGCAACAACCGGTCGGCGCGATCCTGAACATGCTCGGGTTGCTCGGGATCTCGCTGATCCTGACCGTCGCATTCACCTATCAGCTTGCGCTTGGCGAGTTGCCCTGTCCGCTTTGCCTGCTGCAACGCGCCGGTTTCATCGCGATCGGCATGGGTTTCCTGTTCAACGCGCGCCTCGGTGAACGTCCATCCCACTACGCAATGATCCTCGTGGCGAGCCTCGTCACCGGCTTCATCTCGATGCGGCAGGTGTCGCTACATCTCGCGCCGGGCGATCCCGGATACGGCTCGGCGCTGTTGGGCTTGCATTTCTACACCTGGGCGCTGATCGCGGCGGTCATCGTCATATGCTATGTCGCGCTCGTCTTCGTGCTGAAAGACGTGACCGGCAAGCGAGGTGGGGACATGCCCCTGAACGGAGCGGCATCGAACGCGGTCTTCGCGATCTTTGCGTTGCTGGTTGCCGCAAATCTCCTGTCCACCGTGCTCGAATGTGGAGCGGGGCAGTGCGATGACAACCCGGTTCGCTATCTCTTGCTCAGGTGAGCGGTGCGGTGCGGAAACGCCCATCGCGCAGGAACGCGATGGTCTGCTCGATTGCGGCGGCGTGACGCGGAAGCCCGGTATGGGACGCCTTCACGACGATATGGTCGACCATGCCGGTCAGCCCGGCGCTTTTCACTGAGACTCGCCCGTCATTCGGTTTCGGCAGAACGAAGAGGCCGGCGACGGGATCGATGAAGCGGTTGCCGGCGATCACGCCGACCGGATAGTCGAGGGCGGGCAGGGCATCCGGCGCGGGCGCTGGCGCTGGCGTGGTGGTGAGCTCGAGCCCGGCTGGCCCGTAGAATTTGCGATAGGGCAAAAATCCCCGCAGGAGATCGGCGACCTCGCTGCCGCTGTTCGGCGTGCCCAGCATCACGACGCGGCCAAGCCGGGCTGGCCGGTGTTTTGCGATATAGGCGCGCGCGACGAGGCCGCCCATCGAATGCGCGACGAAATGCAGCGGCGCGTCGCGTTCGGCGAAACCGGCGATCGCCGGGTGAATGTCGTCTGCAAGTGCCGTGATCGGCTTCTTGCGGCTGGGATAGTCGAGATTGAGCGTCGCAAAGCCGCTCGCCCGGAGCGCCCGTTCCAGCCTCCCCAGGGATGCCGAGGTGCGCGCGATGCCATGAAGCAGAACCACTCCCGGGCATCGCGCGTCGCCTGATTGAGGCGCCTCGTGCATCTGTCTTACGCCACCTCGCGCTCCGGCGAGGAGTTCTGCTCGCGGGCCATCGTGGTTGCGGTGACGTAGTCGGTCTTGCCGGTGCCGAGCAGCGGCACCTTGTCGACCACCATGATCGCCGCAGGAACGGTCAGCTCGGACGCGCCGATCGCCTTGGCCTGGCCCTGCATCGCGCTGCGCTCGGCGGTCTTCTCCGTCGTCAGCAGCACGATGCGCTCGCCCTTGCGCTGGTCGGGGATCGACACGGCAACCGATGCAGCTTGCGGCCACAGCGTCGTCGCGATGCTCTCGACCGCCGACAGCGAGACCATTTCGCCTGCGATCTTGGCAAAGCGCTTGGCGCGTCCCTTGATCGTGATGAAGCCGGCCGCGTCGATCGCGACGATGTCGCCGGTGTCGTGCCAGCCTTCGGCGAGCGGTTCGAGCACGCCGGGATTTTCGGCCCTGAGGTAGCCGAGCATCACGTTCGGTCCGCGCACCGAGAGGCGACCGCCTTCCTCGATACCGGGGACCGGATCGAGGCGGCTTTCCATCAGCGGCGACAGGCGGCCGACGGTGCCGGGGCGGTTGGCCATCGGCGTGTTCATCGCCAGCACCGGCGCCGTCTCGGTGACGCCATAGCCTTCGAGGATGCGGATGCCGTAGCGCTCCATGAACACCTGCCGTGTCCGGTCCTTGACCGCTTCGGCGCCGGCGATCACGAGCCGCAGGGTGCGGAAGTCGTAGGCGTGCGCCGAACGCGCATAGCCGGTCAGGAACGTGTCGGTGCCGAACAGGATCGTGGCGCCGGTCTGGTAGATCAGCTCGGGCACGATCCGGTAGTGCAGCGGCGAGGGATACATGTAGATCGGAATGCCCGCGAGCATCGGCATCATCATCCCGCCGGTCAGCCCGAACGAGTGGAACACGGGCAGCACGTTGAACACCTTGTCGTTGGCGTTGGCGTCGACCCGCGCCAGAGCCTGCGCCGCGTTGGCGAGGATGTTGCGGTGGGACAGCACCACGCCCTTGGGCGTGCCTTCCGAGCCCGAGGTGAACAGCACGACGGCCGGGTCGCTGGCCTGGCGGACAACGCGCGGCGCCGTGCCTGCGAGCAGGCCCTTGATCTTGTCGGCCGTACCGATCGAAGCACGGACGTCTTCGAGATAGACGATTCGGGCCTCTGCGGAGATCGCGGCCATCAGCTTGTCGAGTTTGCCCTTCTCGATGAACGCCTTCGAGGTCAGTACGGTCTTGACCTGCGCGGCCTTCATGGCGGCGAGCACGTTGACCGGACCGGCCGAGAAGTTGAGCATCGCCGGCACGCGGCCGATGTTTTGCAGCGCCATGAAGACGACGGCGACGCCCGCGGAATTCGGCAGCAACACGCCGACATTTTCGCCGACGGCGGTGCCGTTTTCCAGCTTCCGGCTCAGGACCTGCGCGCCGAGGATCAGCTTGCGATAGGTCAGCTTGGTGCCGAGCGCGTCCTCGATGATGACCTTGCCGGTGTCGCGGTCGCGATAGGCGTGTCCGAGCGCCTCGAACAGCGAGTGATCGAGCATGGCGTTCTTGACCAGGGCGTCGATCATCACGTCCTGAAGCGCGGCGCCCGCGGCGTTGCGGCGTGCCTTGCCCTTCAGTGCCGGATCGACCGGAAGCTTGATCGGCGGCAGGATGGTGACCGTCACCCGCGGGAACCACGAGCGCTTGATCTGGCTGCTGTTGAGGTAGCTGAGATGCGAGCGCTGTGCGCCTTCGATGCGGACTGGCACGACCACGGCGTCGGCCTTGTCCGCGATCATCGCGGTGCCGTCATAGACCTTCATCAGCGAGCCGGAGACGGTGATCCGTCCTTCCGGAAAGATCACGACCGGTTCGCCCGCGGCGACGAGCTTGATCAGGTCGCGCGCGGCCAGCGGCTTGGTCGGGTCCATGGTGTAGTGCTTGACGACGCGCAGGAACGGCTTGGCCCACCAGGCCTTGGCGATGCCGGTATCCACCGCGAAACTCGCGTCGATCGGCAGCACGGCATGGAGCAGCGGGCCGTCGATCAGGCTGACGTGGTTCGGCGCGATCAGCATGCGCGTGCCGGGAGGCGGCAGGTTCTCGAGGCCGCGAATCTCGGTGCGGAACAGCGCGCGGAACAGCAGCCCGCCGAAGTCGCGCACGCCTTCCTTGCCCCACTTCGTGAGCACGAACCAGACCGCACCGAAGCTGGCGACGCCGATCCCGAAGAAGATCCAGCCGACATGAAGGCCCGCTGCCTGCAACAGCGCGACGAACAGCGAGCCGACCACCATGAAGGCGGCCTGCAGCACGTTACCCGCGGCGATGATGCGGGCGCGCTCGGACGGTGCCGACCAGGCCTGGACGGCGGCGAAGGAGGGAACGACGAACAAGCCGCCACCGAATGCGAAGGCCACGAAGTCGACCAGCATGCGCAGACCGGCGAACGAGGTCGCGAAGTCGGCCGCGGTGATGCCCTGACCCTTGGTGGTCACGCCGATGGCCCAGGCGAGATCGAGGCCGGCAAATCCCATGATGATGGCACCGATCGGCACCAGCGCGAGGTTCGGGCGAACATGGCTCAGGCTGGCTGCGAACAGCGAGCCGATGGCAATGCCGATCGCGAAGATCGCCAGGCACAGCGTCACCACGCCCTCGGTGCCACCGACGACATCCTTGACCAGCGCCGGCAGCAGCGACAGCACGATCGCGCCGACCAGCCAGAACCAGGAGACGATCACGGTGCCGTCCCACAGCCGGTGGTCGGCGTGCAGCGTCTTCAACAGGCCGAGCGTCGAGGTCCAGGGATTGGCGTTGACGGGCAGATCGGGCGCGGACGGCGTGGTCTGCGGAATGCGGGAGGCAAAGGCCCAGGACAACAGGGCGAGCACGACCACGGCCGATGCGACCCAGCCCATATGCGCCGAGCCGGCGACGAACTGGCCGCCGGCGACGGTGCCGAGCAGGATGGCCATGAAGGTCGCGCCTTCGACCAGCGCGTTGCCGGTCGCAAGCTCTCCGAGCTCGAGCTGGTCCGGCAGCATGGCGTATTTCACCGGGCCGAACAGGGCGGCGATGGTGCCGAACAGCGCAAGCGCTGCGAACAGCAGCGGCACCGAGTGCAGGAAGAAGCCGGCGGCGGCAAAGCCGGCAGCAAAAATCTCGGCGAATTTGAGCCGCCGTGCGACGACGGATTTGACGTATTTGTCGGCGAGCTGGCCGCCGAGCCCGGACAGGATGAAATAGGGGAAGATGAAGACGGCGCCTGCCGTCGTCACCAGCGCGTCACCGTGGCCGGTCGCGGCGCTGTAAAGCAGGATGATGACGAGTGCGTTCTTGAGCACGTTGTCGTTGAGCGCCGAGAAGAATTGCGCCCAGAACAGCGGCGCAAAGCGGCGTGACGACATCAAATCCCTGATCATGACGAGTCCTGTTTTGAAAAGGCAGCCTGAAGTTGTTGCGTTGTCGGTGAAGCGTCACGACCGGAAGGGCGTGGGACGAACGATTGCAGGGTGACGACGGTCGCCGGCCTGCTCTTGTCCCCTCGGTCCCTCCGATCCTGTTGGTCTCCAAGTGCTCTGGTTAGGTTCGCAAATATCTGGTCGCAGCGGCCCGGGCGGAGCCGCCGCGCTTACCGGGATAGCGCGCGGGGCGATAAGCAAAAGCTGAACGGCATCACCAAGGACCGCGTCATCGGCTGCGAATGTCGGGACATGGTAAGCCCTTCCTTGCAACCGGGTCTTGCATTCGAGCCGACCGAACGCGCCGGCTGTGCCCCCTCAGGTGAGATGGGAGAGGCGGCGAAAGGGCGAGAAGCGGCCGAGCAGGCTGAACCGGCGGCCCTCGTGACGAGCACGGGCACGGCTCGCACGCCACATCCGGAAGGTCGCGCGGCGCTCGGTCAGCACGCCGGCAATGTCGCAGGCATTTGCGATGCGATCGATCGGGGCCATGGCGAACCGCAGCAGGGTCCGGCCAAATCCGGTCACGAGAGCCGCGGCGTCATCGACGAAGGTGGAGGCGATATCAACAGCGAGGGTTTGCATTTTGGTTGTCTCCGGGTTAATTTGAACAATGTTCACATGAGTAGCTTGAAAATGAACAATGTTCAAGAAGAATCGCTGCGGGACCGAAAAAAGTTTCGCCGGAGGCTCGAGATCCTGGAGATCGCCCGCCGTATCATTGCGGCTAAGGGGTTGAGATCACTTAAGGTTCGGGACGTTGCCGAAGCTGCCGGCTGCTCGGTCGGCAGCGTCTATAACGAGTTCGGCGATTTCGACGGGGTGATCCTGACCGTCAACCGGGAGACGGTGCAGGCACTCACGGCGCGGCTGCGCGGGGTTCCGGCGGACGATCCCCTTCGCCAGCTCTATGGACTTGCCGAGACCTATCTCGATTTCTTTGCGGAGCACGCCAATCTGCTGCGCTCGCTGTTCGAGCATCGGATGGAGGACGATCGTCCCTACCCGGACGACATCCTTCAGATGGTGATGGACGCCTTCGCGCTGATGCACCCACCGCTGGTGCGGGTGCTACCGGATTTGGACGACGTGAAGATCGCGCTGCTGTCGCGCACCCTGTTCTCCGCGGTGCATGGCATCATCTCGCTCGGCCTCGAGGAGCGCATGATCGCCGTGCCGCCCCAGATGCTGCGTCAGCAGGTTGAACAGTTCCTCGATGCGCATCTTGCCGGTCTTGGGATTGCGCCTTCGCGGTGACGGAGCAACAGCGTCAGGCGCGCGCAGCCTCGCGAGGCCGGGTAGCCACGACGACGACATCAGGTCTCGCGCTCTCGACCTGGACCCGGTTGCGTCCCTTTTCCTTGGCGCGATAGCAGGCGGCGTCCGCACGCCGCATCGCCTCCTCGAGCGTGGTGTTGCTGTTCGCGATGCAGGTGACGCCGATGCTGGCGGTCACCGCAAAGCAGCGATCGTCCCAGGCAAAACTGAACAGCTCCAGTGACCGCCGCAGCCGTTCGGCGATATCGACGGCGTTCGAGGGCGAGCATTGCGGCAGGATCAGGCCGAATTCATCGCCGCCGAGCCGGGCCACCAGATCATGCGGCCGCCGGTCCTGTTGCAGGAGGCGGGAGACCTGGCAGAGCAGGCGATCACCGGCGAGATGACCGCAGCTGTCGTTGACGCTCTTGAACTGGTCGAGGTCGAGCAGGATCAGGCCCAGCGGACCCGCCGCGGTATTGTCCAGCTCGCTTTGCAGGCGCGCCTCGAAGGCCCGGCGGTTGGACAGGCTGGTCAGCCAGTCGTGCGATGCCTGCCAGGCCAGGCGTTCTTTCTCGGCATGCAAGGCATCCTCGAACGCCTGTCGTTGCAGCACCAATCGCCTTGTGTGCCAGATCAGGAGCAGGATCAGCGTCACGGCGGTAACGATGTTGATGCAGGTCAGCGTCACCTTGATGGCGCGGGAGCCTTCGCCGAGGACCGTGGAGAACCGGTTGGCGCGCACCGTGAACTCGGTGTTGAGTTCCGAGAGCCGCGACGACAGGAATTTCAGACGGCCGCTGTCGCTAACGGGACCGTTCGCCAGCTCGGACCGGATGACCTCGCCGAAGACGCTCAGCTCCAGCAGCATGGGATCGGTGGCGGTCCACTCGCGGATCGCTTCCTGAAGGAAGCTGACGCCGTTGAAATAGCGAAACAGCCAGATCAATCCCGGAACGTCATCGGGATGATTGCCGCCTTGCAGGAAGCCGATGCGGGCGGCCTCGACGTCGACCGGATCGCGCTCTAGCGCCCACCGCGCGAACTCGTCGCCGATGGGAACGGCGAGCGCGGCCTGATATTGCGCGAACTGGCTGGCATCGCCCGAATGCAGATAGCGATTGAGGAAATAGACGGCGTTTTTCTGCGAGCGTGACCACATCGCTTCGCCCGCGACATAGGCGCGAACCGACGACATGACCTCGAGACTGAATCCCGCGATCGTCGCCTGGAGCACGACGACCATCACGAAAGGCGAGACGAGCTTGATGACGTGAAGGAAGCTGTGTCCCTTCATTGACGTCGCTGTTCTGCGAAACACCGTGCGTTCCCCAAATCGCGCAACGACCCCAGCGGAGCGCTGCGCCTGCAACGCCAAGTAGAGGAGATGGTTGCTTAACCTGGGCTGAAAACAGTGCGGGACCGCGGCGCAGGGTGAAGGCGTCGTGAAGCGGATGGCCGCAGATCGCTTCAAATACCGAGAAAGCGGAACTGGCGCGGTGTCGGCGAACCAATGCCGCGCATTCGTCGTGTGCGGTTTACTCGATTGAGAGAATTGCTAGACCAGCACCGGCTTGCGCACGCGGCCGGCGTCGCCGAACACGCGCAGGTACCGCTCGATCTCCGAGGGCATGCCGGTCGCCTTCTCCGGATTGTCGGAGAGCTTGACGGCGGGACGGCCGTCGACCGACGACACCTTGCAGACCAGCGAGATCGGATCGAGATTGAACGAGCCGTCCGGCGTGCAGCCGACGAAATCATTGGTGAGGTTGGTGCCCCAGCCGAAGGAGAGTCGCACACGGCCGGCAAAGTGATGATAGGTGTCCTCGATCGAGCCGACATCCATCGCGTCGGAAAAGACGAGCAGCTTGTCCTTGGGATTGCGGCCCTTCTTCTCCCACCAGGCGACGATCTCCTCGCCGGCCTGGATCGGCGGCGCGCTGTCGGGGCGGAAGCCGGTCCAGTCGGCGACCCATTCCGGAGCATCGCGCAGGAAGGCCTTGGTGCCGAAGGCGTCGGGCAGTGCGATCAGCAGGTTGCCGCCATAGGTCTGCCGCCACTGGTCGAGAATGCGATAGGGCGCCCAGCGCAACTCCTCGTCGTCCTTGGCGAGCGCGGCCGCGACCATCGGCAGCTCATGCGCATTGGTACCGATGGCTTCGAGATCGTTGTCCATCGCCAGCAGCACGTTGGAGGTGCCGATGAAGGACGAGCCCAGGCCTTCCTTCACCGCCTCCACGCACCAGCGCTGCCAGAGGAAGCCGTGACGGCGGCGAGTGCCGAAGTCGGAGAGCCTCAAATTCTCCAGCTTGCGCAGCCGCTCGACCTTGGTCCAGAGCTTGGCCTTGGCGCGGGCATAGAGCACGTCGAGCTCGAAGCGGCCGCGGCCCTTGATCGCCGCGCGCGAGCGCAGCTCGTTGAGGATCGCGAGCGCCGGAATCTCCCACATCGTGGTGTGGGCCCACGGCCCGTGGAAATGCAGTTCGTACTGGCCTTCGACCTTGCGCAGCTCGTATTCGGGAAGGCGGAATTCGGCCAGCCAGCGGATGAAGTCCGCCGAGAACATGTGGGTCTTGCCGTAGAAGGTGTTACCGGCGAGCCAGATCAGCTCTTTCTTGGTGAAGCGGATGGTGCGGGCGTGGTCGAGCTGGGCGCGCAGCTCGCCCTCGTCGATGATCTCGGCGAGCCGCACATGGCGCGAGCGGTTGATGACCGAGAAGGTCACCTGCTGATTCGGGTAATCTTCCCGAATCATCTGTAACATCAATAGCTTGTAGAAGTCGGTATCCAGCAGGCTGCGGATGATCGGGTCCAGCCGCCAGCTGTGATTGTAGGTCCGGCTCGCAATATCGGTCACTGTCATGGGGCAATTCTAGCGTGGCTCCCCATGCGCAACCAGTGGGTTTGGCGTGGGGCAGGCTTCCGAGAGGCCGAGGCTCAGCCGCCCGCAGCCGTCGCTGCGACAGTCTCGAGCTGGCTCCTGACCCAGCGATGGGCCGGGTCCTTCTGATAGCGCTGGTGCCAGACCATGAACATCGGCAGCTCGGCCAGTGTCCGCGTGCGGGATGCCAGCGGAATCCGTATCTGCGCGAAGCCGCGCATGACGCCGTCCGCCAGCAGGCTCGGCATGCTCGCCAGCATTTGCGAGCCGCGCAGGAAGGACGGCACGCCGGAAAAGCTCGGCACGGAGATCGCGATGTCGCGGTGGAATCCGTTGGCGGCGAGCCGGCGGTCGAAATCGAGCCGCTCATTATCGGTGTAGACCACCGTGATGTGGCGCGCCGCGAGATAGGCACCGCGGCTGGCTGGAGCAGTGCGTGTCTTGGCGTCGTAGTAGCAGACGTAAAAGTCCTGGAGCAGCCGCTTCTGCACGATGTCGATGCCGGAGGGCGGCAGCGGCGTGATCAGGAGATCGCAGCGGTTTTCGCGCAGCATCGCGGGTGAGGGTGACTGCGAGGGGATGACGCGCAGGTTCAGGCTCTTCACCTGGCCGGCGACATGGTCGAAGAACCGCGGCAGCAACAGGTCGCGCTGGAAGTCATTGGCGGCGACCGTCAGCGAAAGCTGCGCTCGTGCCGGCTCGAAGCTGACACCGCCGGCAAAGCTCCGCATCTCGTCGATCAGCGCGCGCGCCTTCGCGGCTAACGCTTGCGCATGCGCGGTGGCGACGATGCCGCGGCCGGATTTGGCGAACAGCGGGTCGCCCGCGATCCGCCGCAGCTTGTTCAGGGCGTGGCTGACCGCGGATTGCGTCAGGCCGAGCCGCGTGGCGGCCGCCGTGACCGAGCCTTCCTCCAGCACGGCGAGGAACAGTTCGAGGGCGTGGCCGTCGAGGGCCAAATGATCGATTTCTTTCATGCAATATATTATAATCGATCTATTTATCTGTGGAATAGACCGGCCCATGATCTCCCGATAAGCCGCGCCCCCGGACCGGGCGCCAAGGGAGAGACAACGCCGATGAATGCCCAGGCGCCAGCCTTGCGGGATCCCCGCCTCAATCGCCCCGAGCCCTTTACGCCGCCGCTCGGCGATGGCGGCTTCTTCCAGCGCGACCGTTCCATCCATCCGCCGGCGCATGCGCCGGGCTACAAATCCTCGGTGCTGCGCTCGCCGCGCCAGTCGCTGCTGTCGCTGGAGAATTCGGTCTCGGAGATCACGGGACCGGTGTTCGGCCACAACGATCTTGGCCCGCTCGACAACGACCTGATCCGCAACTACGCCAAGGACGGCGATCCCGTCGGTGAGCGCATCATCGTCCACGGCCGGGTGCTGGACGAGACCGGTCGCGGCGTGCCGAACACCCTGGTCGAGTTCTGGCAGGCCAATGCCGGCGGCCGCTACCGGCACAAGAAGGATACGTATCTGGCGCCGGTCGATCCGAACTTCGGCGGCTGCGGCCGCGCGCTGACCGACGACACCGGCTACTATTATTTCCGCACCGTGAAGCCGGGGCCCTATCCCTGGCGCAACTACGTCAACAGCTGGCGCCCCGCCCACATCCACTTCTCGGTGTTCGGCTCGGGCTTTGCGCAACGGCTGATCACGCAGATGTATTTCGAGGGCGATCCCCTGATTCCGGTCTGCCCGATCCTGACGACGATCCCGGACAAGGATGCGCTCGACCGCCTCGTCGCGCCGCTCGACCTCAACGCCTCGACGCCGTTCGACTCGCTCGCCTACCGCTTCGACATCGTCCTGCGCGGCCAGCGCTCCACCTATTTTGAAAACCGCACCGCGGGGAACTGAGTCCATGCCGCAGCCGCTCAACTATCTCAAGGAAACCGCTTCGCAGACCGCCGGTCCCTACGTCCATATCGGCCTGATCCCCGCGATGGCCGGCTTCGACATCTTCGAGAAGAATTTTTCCAATGTCCTGGTGACGCCGAACACCAGTGGCGAACGCATCACGCTGGAGGGCAGGGTGCTCGACGGCACCGGCACGCCGCTGCGCGACGTGTTGCTCGAGATCTGGCAGGCCAATGCGGCCGGCCGCTACAACCATCCGGCCGACCGCTCGGCCGGCGCGCTGGAGGAGGAGTTTCGTGGTTGGGGGCGTGCCGGCTCCGACTTCGAGAGCGGCCTCGTGACCTTCGAGACCATCAAGCCGGGCGCGATCCTCGACAAGTCGGGGCGCAAATGTGCGCCGCATATCAATGTCTGGATCGTCGCACGCGGCATCAACATCGGATTGAACACGCGGCTCTATTTCTCGGACGAAGAGGCCGCCAACGCCGCCGACCCCGTGCTCAATCTCATCGAACAACCGGCCCGGCGTTCAACGCTGATCGCAAAGCGCACTGAGCGCGCCGGAAAGATCGTGTATTCCTTCACGATCAATTTGCAGGGTCCGGAGGAGACGGTGTTCTTCGACGTCTGAGGATCCGGCGGCCGTCCCGCAGGATCACTCGACCCGGTCGTCGCGCTTGACGGTTCCGCGCGCGAGGGATTGCGGCGGCTGCCGCACCTCGCGCGATCCCGGTCGGTCGACCGGATCGCGCCCCACCGTTGGTTTCAGATCTGCCAAATCAATGAATGTGTCCGCTTGCCGGCGCAGGTCGTCGGCGACCATGGGTGGCTGCGTGGAGAGTGTGGAGACGACCGTCACGCGGACGCCGCGGCGTTGCAGGGCCTCCACCAGCGAACGAAAATCTCCATCGCCCGAGAACAGCACGATCTGGTCGACATGTTCGGCGAGCTCCATCGCGCTCACCGCGAGGTCGACGTCCATGCTGCCCTTCACCTTGCGGCGGCCGGTGGTGGCGTCGACGAACTCCTTGGTGAGCTTGGTGACGACGGTGTACCCGTTGTAGTCGAGCCAATCGATCAACGGGCGGATTGACGAGAATTCCTGGTCCTCGATGACGGTCGTGTAGTAGAAGGCGCGCAACAGCGTACCTCGGCTTTGAAATTCGCCGAGCAGGCGCTTGTAATCGATGTCGAAGCCGAGCGCCTTGGAGGTGGCATAGAGATTGGAGCCATCGATAAAGAGTGCGATCTTCCCAATTGAAGACATTGTGCACAAACCTCCAGTTCCGCGCGAAGCCAGCCTGTCCGCCGGCAGGGCACGGTGTGTCGGCGGGAAACACTGAAGGCGCCGATGGCTAGCCAAAAAAGCGACGCAGACGACCGGACAGGGGGGCCGTCTTGCGCCGAGGTCAGGGAGGTTCCACGCCACCAGCGCCTGGGCGCCGAATACAGCCACGCTAAGGCGTGCGCGATCCCTGCTCAATTGTACTGAGGTTAGGGGTCTCTATCCAAAGGATGGGACCCCATATACGAAGGTAAGTGGCCGCGCCGGCAACCGCCGGGGTCTCGTCCGATGCGTCAGCCTTCACCGCCATGCAGCTGGGCGCGAAAGGCGCGCGGCGACAGTCCCGTGGCGGCAGCATAGACGCGGCTGAAATAGGCGGGGTCCTCGAAGCCGAGCGCATAGGCGATCGTCGAGACCGGTAGGTTGGTATAGACGAGGTTGCGCCGCGCCTCACGGATCAGGCGGTTGAGGATCAGATGCGAGGCGGTGTCGCCGGTCGCCGCCCGCGTGATCCGGTTGAGATGCGTCGGTGTCACCGACAGCGCCCCGGCGTAGTCCGCAACGCTCCAGCGTTCCAGATGATGCTGCTCCAGCAGCGCCTCGAAGCGGCGGAACAGGCCGGATTCGGCCGTGCCGTTGCCGCCGTTCTCGCTCGTGAGCGCGCGGGCGACGAGCCCGATCATGGCCGACGACAATGCGCGCAGCACGTGCGCGCGGCCGAAATCGCGTGCGGCGTGCTCGGCGAAGATCTGCTTCATGGTGGCACGGATCTGCGGCGTGCCGCGCACCACGGCCGAGCGGGCCAGCGCGCCGCGCAAGCCCTCGGCGGCGAGCAACGCCTCGTCCAGAATCTCCCCCGCGATGGTCAGGACCCAGCCCTGGGTGTCGGGCACGAAGCGGAAGCCGTGGACGTGGCCGACCGGCACGTTGACGATCTGCATCGGCTTTAGCGGCACCACGCGCCCGTCCAGCGTCGCCTCCCCGCCGCCGCGCTCGATCAGGAGCACCTGGTGCAGCCGGGCATGGCGGTGCACCGCCAGGGTCCAGTCGTGAAGCACCGAGCGCGACGCAATCGTCTCGCAATGCACGACGTCGGGCAGATCGCCGGATTCGCCGAACAGATTGTAGACTCGGATCGCCGGGGCGGGGGCTGCGCCTCTCATGTTCGAATAGTACAAGACAAAGACGAAACCCTCCATCGGTTTGCGGCATTGAATCTGCAAAAAAGTGCCGACGGGAGGACGCAAAAATGAAAGTTCAGGTCTGTATCATCGGCGGTGGGCCGTCCGGTCTGCTCTTGTCCCAGCTCCTGCAGCTGAAGGGCATCGACACGGTCGTGCTGGAGAAATACAGCCGCGACCATGTGCTCGCCCGCATTCGTGCCGGCGTGCTGGAGCACGGCTTTGCCAAGCTGATGCGCGAGGCGCAGTGCGGCGAGCGGATGGACCGCGAGGGCGAGATCCACCGGGGATTCGAGATCGCCCATGACGGCGTGCTTTCCCAAATCGACCTGCACAAGCATTCCGGCGGCAATTCCGTGCTGGTCTACGGCCAGACCGAGCTGACGCGCGACCTTTACGAGGCGCGGGATCGCTTCGGCGGCAAGGTCGTACACAATGCCGAGGATGTGAAGCCGCATGATCTGACGTCGGACCGGCCCTACGTCACGTATCGCGCGAACGGCGAGACCATCCGCGTCGATTGCGACTACATCGTCGGCGCCGACGGCTTTCACGGCGTCAGCCGCAAGTCGATCCCGAAGGACGTGCTGCGCGAATACGAAAAGGTCTATCCGTTCGGCTGGTTAGGGGTGCTGTCGCGCACGAAGCCGGTATCGCCCGAGCTGATCTATGTGAAGCACGAGCGCGGCTTTGCGCTGTGTTCCCTGCGCTCGCAGGTGTTGAGCCGCTATTACGTGCAGGTGCCTTTGACGGACAAGGTGGAGGACTGGAGCGACGATGCGTTCTGGGCTGAGCTGAAGCGTCGCCTGCCGGAGGAGGTTGCCGGCCGCCTGATCACGGGCCCATCGATCGAGAAGAGCATCGCGCCCCTGCGCAGCTTCGTCGCCGAGCCGATGAGCTATGGCCGCCTGTTCCTCGCCGGCGACGCCGCCCACATCGTGCCGCCGACCGGCGCGCGCGGGCTCAACAGTGCCGCCTCGGACATCTACTATCTCTATCACGCCCTGCTCGGGCACTATCAGCGCGGCGATGATTCCGGCCTTGCAGGCTATTCCGCCAAGGCACTCGCGCGGATCTGGAAGGCGCAACGCTTCTCCTGGTGGATGACGATGCTGCTGCACCGCTTCCCCGACCGGCTCGAATACGAGGATCGGCTTCAGCAGACGGAGCTGGAGTATCTGCTCTCGTCCGAGACGGCGCAGCGCCTGCTCGCGGAGAATTATGTGGGGCTGCCGTTTTAGGCTCTGCGTTTCTTAGAGGGACCCGGCGCAGTAACGTCGCTCTTCCTTCTCCCCTTGTGGGAGAAGGTGGCATAGGCGGCCTTTGGCCGCCGTTCTTAAGAACGCCGAAGCGAAGCTTCGGCTATGGCGCCGGATGAGGGGTATGTTTTCGCGAATCCAAATGGGCGCTGGACGCGCGGAGAGGGACCCCTCACCCGTCTCACCGCTCCGCGGCGAGCCACCCTCTCCCACAAGGGGAGAGGGGAAGTACACTCGCGGTTGACGTCGCTACTTCCCTTCCAGGGTATTGACGGGCGTCCAATCGTGCGGCGGCGGATTTGCAGCGAGCGCCGTCGCGCGTTTTGCAAACAGCGCCGATGCCGGATCGGTCCCAGCCGTTCGCCCGAACGCGTCAGCGGCCTTCGTAAATTCCCTTGCCCGCCAGCAGGCGAGCCCTTCGGCATACGCCGCGGCCACCTTCGTCTGCCCGGCGCTCTCTGTACCCTTGTCGGCCAGCGGCTCGAACACCTTGATCGCCTCGCCGCGGCCCAGCACCCTGATCGCGTCGAGCTCGCGCCAGGCGAAGGTGTCGCCGGTCTGGGCCATCGTCGTCTCCGAGGCCATGATCGCGGTGCCGTAATATTTGTTGGCACCCTCGAGACGCGAGGCAACGTTCACGGTGTCGCTCATCACGGTGTAGTTGAAGCGGCGCCGTGAACCGATATTGCCGACCACGGCCTCGCCGCTGTTCAGCCCGATGCGGTGCGACAGGCCATGGCCGGCGAAGGCGGCATTGCCGGCATTGAGCTCTGCCAGCGTCTCGTGGCACTTCAGCGCGGCTCGGACGGCGTTGGCGGCGTGCGCGGGATCGTCGGCCGGCGCACCGAACATCGCGACGATGGAATCGCCGATATATTTGTCGACATAGCCGCCGTGGCTTTCGATGATGTCCGTCATGGCCGACAGATATTCGTTCATCAGCGTCACCAGCTCGCCCGGCGTCATCGTCTCGGCAATGGACGAGAAGCCGCTGAGGTCGGAGAAGAACATGGTGACGTTGCGCATCTCGCCGCCGAGTGCCGGCATCTTGCCGGAGGCGACCATGGTGTTGATCACCTCGGGGGCGAGATAGAAGGCAAAGCTCTTGCGCAGGAAGCGCTCGTCGCGATCGGCCAGCA
Source organism: Bradyrhizobium sp. 14AA (assembly GCF_054185205.1). Lineage (NCBI taxonomy): Bacteria > Pseudomonadati > Pseudomonadota > Alphaproteobacteria > Hyphomicrobiales > Nitrobacteraceae > Bradyrhizobium > Bradyrhizobium sp. 14AA. Next base: position 100,673 of record NZ_JAVAYM010000025.1, read on the forward strand.
CGAAACGGTAGCCGATCATCATCGCGAGCGCCGCAAGGCTCGCGAGCGCAGGTTCGGCCAGCGGCAGTGCTTGGGCGTGAACGAATGCGCCGACGGCTACGGCTGTGTAAACGAGGGTGAGAGCGAACCACGCAGTCACCGCGCCGCTCGGTGCGAGCATGCAGGCCGCGCAAGCGATGATTGCTGCGAACACGATCGTGAGAATGCTTCGCAGCGGAAAGCCGAGCTCGGTCACGGCATCGCGCTCCATCAGATTTCGGACCGCGGTGGCGTGCACGAAGACGCCGGCGATGTCGCTGCGGGCCTTCTGCCCGGGGCTCGCCGGGACGGGCAGGGCGCATCGAGCGGCTGGCGTTCCGTCATATCCGCCGGACAGGCGCATGGAGGTGAGCTTGCGATCCTCGAAATTCAGCGTGGTGCCGAGCAGCACGACCTTGCCGTCGAAGGCGCGGCGGAAGAAATCGCGGTCGCCTTTTTCGACGCAGGCCCGCAGATCGGCGAAGGAGAAGGTCGGAACGTCGCGGCCGAGCCCGCGAAAGTTGAGTGTCAGCGTATTCGGCGTTGCGCTCGGGATCGCATAGCCGGACAATTCGGTCGCGCCGGACGGCGCAATCTCGGGCTTTCCGCCGAGCGCGCGCGCAGCGAGCTCGACTGCCATGGCGGGGACGGGCCGACCCTCGATGGCAAAGCTCAGCGGCATTCGCCGGATCACGTCATCGGAATCGGTATGGACATTGAGCGCGCGGATGAGGTTGCGCACCGCCACTTGCTGCGCGCGATAGGGCACCTCCGGATGGTCGTTGCTGAGGATCTCGCCGAGCACCAGTTTTCCGCTGTCGGAGACCTGGCGCAGCGCGATCAGATAGTCCCGGTCAAACCCCTTCATGCGGCTGCCGAGTGGTGCGTCGCCGAAGGGAATTTCCGATTGCTCGATCGAGTTCGGAAAGATGACGTCGAAGCCGATCACCTTGGCGCCGCCGTCGGCGATGCTGCCGAGCACCCGGCCGATCTCGCGCGTCCAGGTCTGCGTCGGCGATCCCTTGAACGGCGGGGTGCTGTAGGTCTCTCCGTCGATTGCCACCACGACGACCGGCGACGTCGCGGGATCGCGGCGCTCGCCGATCAGCTTGCCGCGGATCGCCGTGAGGATGTCGAGGGAGAGCCCTTGCAGCGTCTGAAGCGGCGGGGACGTGACGACGCCGCCCGCGAGGAGCGCAATCAGGATCGCCGCAACGATGTCCCGCCTGCCGATCCGCCGCATCGCGTCGTCGCAGGCCGTCTATTCGAGCCGCAACAGGCGGCCGATAATCGGGGTCGGCGACGGGGTGGCGCTGGCATCGACCTGGAAGGTGTAACGCTTGGGGCCGAGGGTTGCGAGATAGGTGCCGCCGGGGGTCAGCGACTTCCCGGCCTTCGCAAAATCATAGAACTTGCCGCTGATCATGACGTCGCTCTTGAGCGGCACGCTGATCGTGGGCTCCTTGCCGTCGGTGCGCTCGATCACCAGCGTGCTGCCGCTCTTAGCCTGGACCAGCGGGGCTGTGCCGTAGATCGTCGGCAGCTTGGACGGGGCACCCTTGGTATCGGACCGCATGGTCCGGAACGTGGTTGCGGCACTCTGGTTCGCCTCGCGTTCGGACAGCTGCGCTGCCTTGGTATCGCAGGGCACCTTGGTCCGCTGCACGTTGCCGAGCTGTACCGTGCTCTGCTCCGCGCCGACCAGGACGACGCCTTCGCTGACCGTCTCGCGCAGGCAGGATTTGAGATAGCTGAGCGTGATGCTCGCCTTGGGCCCGAGCTTGATGATCTTGCCGGGCGCGACATAGTCCATGAACTCGACGCCGTCGACCTTGCCTTGCACGTCCTCGACGATCGCCGCCGGGGTCTCCGCCAGCGCGGGGGCCGCAACACAGAATGCGCCGACTACGGCGCCGATCAGGCTTTTCATGGGAATTCTCATCCAATTCGACCGACGTAGGACCGGTCCCTGTCCTGGTCCGAATGCTTAGCAGCGGGGCGCCCAGGCAAGTGTGACCAGAATCACTCTTTATTCTTGGTGCCACTCTAGCAGGAACAGGTTCAACCCGGCGACCGGAGAAAAGGGAGCTGCGGCAAGCTGTTGGCCGGATGGCTAATGTCAGGCGACCGGGACGGGCTCGGGTGAACGGTCCTCGGCCGGACGGCTTTCCGCCGCACACTCTATATAAGGAGTGAGCGTGGTTTCGGCCTTCTGAAATGGCGTCGCTTGCTGACCTGCGGCGATCTCGACCACCTCGTCCCAGCGCGACAAAAAGGCCTCGACGCAGGCCGGATCGAACTGTCGCCCCTTGTTCTCGACCAGGTAATTGCGCGCCAATTCGAGCGGCATCGGCGCTTTATATGGTCGCCGCGTCGTCAGCGCGTCGAACACGTCGGCGACCGCGACCACGCGCGCGGCCACCGGGATCGCGTCCGCCCGGAGCCCGTTCGGATAGCCGGTGCCGTCCCAGCGCTCGTGATGGCCTGCGGCAATTTGCGCCCCGAGCTGGATCAGCTCGCAACCGGAGTCCGCCAGGATCCGCTCGCCGATCGTCGCATGGGTGCGGATCACCGTCATCTCGTCGTCAGTCAGCCTGCCGGGCTTGAGCAGGATCTTGTCGGGAATGGCGACCTTGCCGACGTCGTGCAGGGGCGCGGCGAGATAGATGTCGCGGCAGAGCCGGGCCGGCAGGCCGAGCTGCACGGCGATGATGCGGCTGTAGCGGGCGACCCGCAGCGTATGCTCGCCGGTGTCGTTGTCGCGGTATTCGACCGCCAGCGCGAGTCGCAGGATGATCTCCTCCTCACGCTCGCCGAGCTTTCGTGTCGCGGCCGCGACTTCGCTGGCCAGATGCGCCGCACGATCATTGAGCTTGCGCACGGCTGCACCAAGCTGAATCAAATTCCGCAAACGCACCGTCATCTCGACGCTTTGCGGCGCCTTGGGCAGGAAATCGGTTGCACCGGCCTGCAGCGCTTCCATCTTGACGTCGTCGGTCTGCCGCGACGTGATCATCGCGATCGGGATGTCGGCGCAGCCGGGAAGGGTGCGGAGCGTGCGGATGAAGCTGATGCCGTCCATATGCGGCATCTCGTAATCGACCAGCACGAGATCGAAGACGCGCTCGCGCGCGCAGGCCAGCGCTTCCACGGGATCGAGGAAGGTGGTGGCCTCGACCAGACCTTCGCCCTCGATGTGGCGTTTCAGGAAGTTGAGGACGGAGCGGCTGTCATCAACCAGGAGCGCTTGGGTCAGCATCGGTGGCCGGGGCTCTCTTCGCTGGCAAAGGCACGGAGCCAAGCCATAACCCGAGCGAATTTAACGCGAAGCAAATGCGTCGTACGGGCGCCACTGCGCCGCAGACATGCGCGCGTCGCATACGGATTTCAGCAGGCTGTGCACGCTTGCATGCATTTGCGCGAATTCCGAGAAAATGTGACCCGTAGTTGTACGGAGGCTCGCGTTAGGGGTTTGCTCATTCGATTCGCGTCAAACGTGTAATCGGAATTTAGCAAAGGCGGGGCAGCGATGGCGCTCAATCCCACGGAGCCGAAATGGTCGTTGCGGTTGCCCGCCGATTGCAGCATCGCGTCCATCCGCAGCGTCTATGACCTCATTCGCGAGGCGTTCGGCCGCCAGGAACGGCTCGAGATCGACTGCTCCAGCGTCGACAAGGCCGACGTGACCTCGATCCAGCTTCTACTGTCGACGGCCAAGACGGGCGAGGCCCAAGGCCGCCCGGTGGTCCTGACCTCCTTCTCCCAGTCGCTTCGCAACACCCTTCGCCGCGCCGGCTTTGCCAGCGAGGCGATGATCGATCAGCATTTCCCGCAAAAGAAAGATGGCACCTAATGGCCACGATTCTCACGGTCGACGACTCCCCCAGCATCCGGCAGATGATCAAGGTCGTGCTCGAGCCGGCCGGCCACAGCGTGATCGAGGCCGGCGATGGCGCGCAGGGGCTCGCCAAGGCGCAGGCGGGCAAGCTCGACCTCGTGATTACCGACCTCAATATGCCCGTCATGAACGGGCTGGAACTGATCCGGGCGCTGCGCAAGCTGCCGAGCGCGGTCGGCATGCCGATCGTCTTCCTGACCACCGAATCCAACGACGCGGTGAAGCAGGAAGCCAAGAGCGCCGGCGCCACCGGCTGGATCACCAAACCGTTCAAGCCTGAGCAGTTGCTCGCCGTTGTCGGCAAGCTGGTGCGCGCATGAGCGCAATGGACCCGACCGAGGTCTTTCGTCAGGAAGCCAGCGAACTCTTCGAAGTTCTTGAAGGGGCCCTGCTCGATCTCGGCCAGCGTCCCGACGACCGCGAACTCGTCGATTCCGCCTTCCGCGCCCTGCATACGATCAAGGGCTCGGGCGCCATGTTCGGCTTCGACAAGGTCGCCTCCTTCACCCACGAATTCGAGACAGCCTTCGACCGCGTCCGTAAGGGCGAGATCAAGCCGACGCAGGAGCTGATCTCGGTCGCGCTGGCTGCCAAGGACTATATCCGCGCGCTGATCGAGGATCCCCAGTCCACCGACGACATCATCGGCGAAGCCATCCTCGACGACCTCAAGCGTTTCGTCGCGTTCGACCAGCCCGTTGCAGCCGTCGTCGAGGCGCCGCCGCTGGCTCCCGGCGAGAGCAAACAGGCCGGCTGGCACCTTTATCTGGAATTCGAATCCCACATCCTGCGCAACGGCTCGAACCCGCTCGACCTGCTGGAGGATCTCTGCAAGCTCGGCCCGTGCTTCGTCGTGCCAGTGACCGACGGCATCCCGTTTCTCGACGAGATGGAGCCTGAAGACTGCTATCTGAAGTGGGACGTCAAGCTGCACGCGGCCTGCGACAAGGACGCGATCGACGACGTCTTCATGTTCGTCTCGGACGAGATGAAGCTGACGCTCTCGCCGCTGGAGCATGTCGAGGCACCCGCGCCGATGCTGCTGTTCCAGCTCGACGACGAGGAGCCGGCTCCTGTGGCCGAGGTGGCTGCGCCGGTGGTCGAGGTCGCTGCCGCGCTTGTCGCCGAGCAGCCCGTCGCAAAGGCGGAGCCCAAATCCGAGTCAAAGCCGGAGCCGAAGTCCGAGACCAAGCGCGAAGATCGTGGCATTGCCACGGTTCGCGTCCAGGCCGAGCGTCTCGACGAGCTGATGGACCGGGTTGGTGAGCTCGTCATCGCCCAGGCGCGGCTGACCCAGCTCGCCGCCTCCGGCTCCGATCTCTCGATCAAGATGATCGCCGAGGAAATCGAGCGCCTCGCGTCCTCCTTGCGCGACACCACGATGGGCGCGCGCATGGTGCCGATCGGCTCGCTGTTCGGCCGCTTCCGCCGCCTGGTGCATGATCTGTCGCGCGACCTGTCGAAGCCGGTCGAGTTCGTCACCACGGGCGAGGACACCGAGCTCGACAAGACCATGATCGAGTGCCTGGCCGATCCCCTGGTGCACCTGATCCGCAACGCCATCGACCACGGCATCGAGGACACCGCGACACGTGCCGCCAACGGCAAGACCGAGCAGGGGCGCATCGAGCTCGCCGCCGTTCATTCCGGTGCGCAGGTGCTGGTCACCGTGAAGGACAATGGCGGCGGCCTCAACACCGCGCGCATCCGCGCCAAGGCTGAGGAGCAGGGGCTGATCGCGGCCGGCGCCGTGCTCACCGATCACGAGATCCACCAGTTCCTTTTCCATCCCGGTTTCTCGACCGCGCAGACCATCTCGGCGTTGTCCGGCCGCGGCGTCGGCATGGACGTGGTCAAGCGCACCATCGAGAACATGCGCGGCTCGATCGACCTGTCGACCCGGCAGGGCCTGGGCACAACGGTGACGCTGCGCCTGCCGTTGACGCTCGCCATCATCGAAGGCCTCCTGATCCGCGTCGGCGAAGGCCGTTACATCATTCCGCTGTCGGCGGTGGAGGAATGCATCGAGCTGACCGCCGAGGACGAGCGCTCCCGCGGCCGCAACTTCCTCAACGTGCGCGGCAATCTCGTTCCATTCCTGCGCTTGCGCGAGATCATGACCGCATCCGGCGTGCCCGACCGGCACCAGAAGACGATCATCATCTCGACCGGCGAAACTCACGTTGGCCTCGTCGCCGACCAGATCATCGGCAACCACCAGACCGTGATCAAGTCGCTCTCCAAGCTGCACTCCGACGTCACGGTCTTCTCCGGCGCGACGATTTTGGGCGACGGCACGGCGGCGCTGATCCTCGACGTCGCGCAGCTGGTCTCGCTGGCGCAGTCGAAGGTCGAGAAGCAGCACATCAGCGAGGCGGCGTGATGAACGGGAATTTGGCTGGCGAGCGTCGGGCCGACGCGATGCAGGTCGTGATGATCGGCCTCGGCGAGGAGAAGTTCGCGCTCGATGCCGGCCTCGTGCGCGAGATCATCGATCCCGTGCCCGTGACCAGGGTCGCGGGCGCACGCGCCTTCGTTCCCAGCGTGATCAACGTGCGCGGCAACGTCATTCCGCTCGCGGATTTGCGCATCCGCTTCGGCATGCCGCAGCTCGACGACTCCGCCGACACGCGGATCGTCGTCATCGAGCTCGAGCTCGACGGCAAGCCGGTACTGGTCGGTGTCACCGCCGACAAGGTCTACGAGGTCACGGAGATATCGCAGACCGACGTGCAACAGACGCCGCGCGTCGGCATGCACTGGAAGCCGGAGTTCATTCGCTTCATCGCCAAGTGGCGCGAAGAGTTCGTCATCGTTCCCAACATGGAACGCATTCTGAATTGAAATGAGGTCTCGGGCGAGACTGGGGTAGGGGCTGGAAATGAGATTTACGGTCAAAGCGAAGCTGGCCAGCGCATTCGGCCTGGTCATTGTCCTGTCCGTGATCGCCGGTGGCGTCGCGTACATGAAGCTCGGCGACATGATGGCGACGGCCGACAGCATGGTCCTGCGTGCCAAGCGCATGGAAAAGGCGACCCAGATCGAGAAGGACATCCTGCTCCAGCTCCGGGCAGAGAAGAATGCCATTCTGGGGACCGAAGCCGATGCTGAACAGTTTGCCGCCGACGCCGCCAAGCGTCGGGAGCAGGCGATGAAGACCCGGGACGAAGTCTACGCCCTGGCCAGCGAAGCCGGCAAGAAGCTGCTCGACGCCTTTGCCGGCACCTACGCCAAGATGAATGCGTATCAGGAAGAGACGATTCGTTTGGCTAAGACCGACAAGGCGAAAGCAACCGATCGCTCGATGAACGAGGGCCGCAAGGTCGTCGCGGACGCCCTGGAGTCGATGGGTGCCTACGTGGAGAACACCAAGAAGCAGATGGCCGAGCAGGCGGCCCAGTCGAAAGAAGAGGGGCACCAGGCGCAGTTCATGTTGATGACGCTCATCGGCGTGTCGCTGATGGTCGCGATCGGTGCCGCTCTGTGGATTTCGATCTCGATCAGCCGTTCGCTTGGCCGTGCGGTGAGCCTTGCCGGTGCGGTCGCCGTCGGCGATCTCAGCCGGACGATCAACGTCTCCAGCAACGACGAGATCGGCGATCTCGTCAAATCGCTGAACGTGATGGTCGAAAAGCTTCGGCACGTGGTCGAGGAGGCTCTCACTGCCGCCCAGAACGTCTCGGCCGGAAGCCAGGAACTGTCCGCCAGCGCCGAGCAGCTCTCGCAGGGCGCGACCGAGCAGGCCTCGTCCGCCGAGGAGGCTTCCTCCTCGATGGAGGAGATGGCCTCGAACGTGAAGCAGAACGCCGACAACGCAAACCAGACCGAGAAGATCGCTGGGCAGTCGGCCAGGGACGCGGAAGCCAGTGGCGTCGCGGTGGGTCGTGCCGTCAACGCGATGCAGACCATCGCCGAGAAGATCACGATCGTGCAGGAGATCGCCCGGCAGACCGATCTGCTCGCGCTCAACGCCGCGGTCGAGGCCGCGCGGGCCGGCGAGCACGGCAAGGGTTTTGCGGTGGTCGCTTCCGAGGTACGCAAGCTCGCCGAGCGCAGCCAGGCCGCGGCCGCCGAGATCGGCACCCTCTCGACGGAGAGCGTGAAGGTCGCCCAGGAAGCCGGCAGCATGCTGTCCAAGCTCGTGCCCGACATCAAGAAGACCGCCGAGCTGGTCCAGGAGATCACCGCCGCCTGCCGCGAGCAGGACGTCGGTTCGGCCCAGATCAACCAGGCGATCCAGCAGCTCGACAAGGTCGGCCAGCAGAACGCCAGCGCGTCCGAACAGGTGTCGTCGACCTCGGAGGAGCTCGCTTCGCAGGCCGAGCAGCTCCAGTCGACCATCTCCTTCTTCCGGATCGAGCATGCCGGCCGCGGCGAAGCCGCAGCGCCGGCGCCGATCGATCGCGCCGTCACCCAGCTCCGCGCCAAGGCCGCTCACATGGCGGCAGCGGATCGCGGTGCGAAGAAGCCGGCGCCTGTCCGTAAACCGGCACGTGCGATGAAAGTCGCGGGCGGTGGCGGGTTCGCGTTCGACATGCATGACGGCGAAGACGACCGCGACGCCGAGTTCCAACGCTGATCAAGCGGTCCGGCCTCGTGCCGGACCGTACTCATTTCCAAACCTTCGGACCCCTTGGACTGCATCATGGCCGCAACCTCGCAATATCTGACGCTCGGGCTCGCCGGCGAGACGTTCGGCATCAGCATCCGCAACGTGCGCGAAATTCTGGACATGCGGCCGATCTCGCGGCTTCCGCACGCGCCGAACTTCCTGCTCGGCATGATCGACGTGCGCGGCAGCGGCTATCCGATCGTCGACCTCAGGATCAAGCTCGGTCTGCCGAGCGTGGCGGCGACCGAGGCGACCCGCATCATCATCCTCGACGTGCCGATGAAGGATCGCCTGGTCGGCGTCGGCTTCGTCGCCGACTGCGTGTTCGAAGTCACCGACATCGACGAACAGGCGATCGAGCCCATCCCCGAGGTTGGCGGCAAATGGCAGTCGGACTATGCCGCCGGCATCGGCCGCAAAGGCGAAAAGTTCGTGGTCATTTTCGATCTCGCCAAGCTGATGGCGAACGACAAGCTCCCGGAAGGGCGTGATGCTGGCGCGGATGAGCCCCGCGCCGCCTGAATTTGTGTGAAGCGTGATGAAACGTAAGCACCCCCAATTCGAACCAACGAGACTGATATGAGATTCACCGTCAAAGCCAAGCTTGCCAGCGCCTTCGGCGTCGTCATTCTGCTCTCCATGATCGCGGGCGCGGTCGGTTACATGAAGCTGGCCGACATGGTCAGCACCACCGAGGTTCTGGTCTCGCGTGCGGGCCGCATGGAAAAGGCCGCCGAGCTGAAGGAAGGCATTTTGTTCCTCGTGCGCGCCGAGAAGAACTCCATCCTGGCGGCATCCGACGCAGAGCATGAGCAGTTCCGGGCCGACTTGATCAAGAACCGCGAAGCGGTTGCCAAGTCCAAGGACGAAATCTACGCAGCGGCCAGCGAAGGCGGCAAGAAGCTGATGGAGGTCTTCAACGTCGCGTTCGCCAAGCTGAACGCCTATCAGGATGAGACGGTCCAGCTCGCGAAGACCGACAAGCCGAAGGCGCTGGATCGGTCCATGCATGGCGGCCGCAAGGTCGTCGCGGATGCGCTGGAAGCGGCCGACGGCTACATCAAGAACGTCAAGAAGAACATGGCCGAGCAGGCCGAGCAGTCCAAGCAGGACGGCGCTCGCGCCGAGCTGCTGCTCATGAGTCTGGTCATCGCCTCGCTCCTGATCGCCGCCGTCGCCGCGACCTGGATTGCGATGAACGTCAGCCGGGCTCTGGCGCAGGCCGTCGGTCTTGCCGACGCGGTGGCCATCGGCGATCTCAGCCACAAGATCGAGTCCTCCAGCAACGACGAGATCGGAGACCTCATCAAGTCGCTGAACGCGATGACCGTCAATCTCAACAAGACCGCCGCCATCGCCAACGAGATCGCGCAGGGCAATCTCATGGTGGAAGCCAAGCCGCTGTCGGACAAGGACACGCTGGGTCTCGCGCTCGAGCGCATGGTGGAAAAGCTCCGCCAGATCGTGTCGGAAGCGCTCACCGCGGCGCAGAACGTCTCCGCCGGCAGCCAGGAGCTCTCCGCCAGCGCCGAGCAGCTCTCGCAGGGCGCGACCGAGCAGGCCTCGTCCGCCGAGGAGGCCTCCTCCTCGATGGAGGAGATGGCCTCGAACGTGAAGCAGAACGCCGACAACGCCAACCAGACCGAGAAGATCGCCGCGCAATCCGCCAAGGACGCGGAGGCCAGCGGCGCTGCCGTTGGCCGCGCCGTCAACGCGATGCAGACCATCGCCGAGAAGATCACGATCGTGCAGGAGATCGCACGGCAGACCGATCTGCTCGCACTCAACGCCGCGGTCGAGGCCGCGCGCGCCGGCGAGCACGGCAAGGGCTTTGCGGTGGTCGCCTCCGAGGTGCGCAAGCTCGCCGAACGCAGCCAGGCGGCTGCCGCCGAGATCGGCACGCTCTCGGCCGACACCGTCAAGGTGGCGCAGGAGGCGGGCTCCATGCTCTCCAAGCTCGTTCCGGACATCAAGAAGACCGCCGAACTCGTCGAGGAGATCACCGCGGCCTGCCGCGAGCAGGACGTCGGGTCGGCGCAGATCAACCAGGCGATCCAGCAGCTCGACAAGGTCGGCCAGCAGAACGCCAGCGCGTCCGAACAGGTGTCATCGACCTCGGAGGAGCTCGCCTCGCAGGCCGAGCAGCTCCAGTCCACCATCGCCTATTTCCGCATCGAACAGGCACGCAACCAGGCGCCGGCGCCGATCGACCGCGCGGTGAACCAGCTGCGCGCCAAAGCCGCGACCATGGCGGCCGCCGAGCGTCCGGCCAAGAAGCCGCAGGCCAAGCCGGCACGTGCCGTGAAGGTCGCCGGTGGTGGCGGTTTCGCCTTCGACATGAATGACGGCGAGGACGATCGGGACGCCGATTTCCAGCGCTGAGATCGCTTAAGGGATCGGCCTGCCTTTCACCGGTGGGCCGATCCATCGTCAGTGATTGGGTAACCGCGTAGGATTCAAGATGGCCCGTTCGGCCCGACATTCAGTGCAGGCGGCGGCCATCCGGGATGGGGGCACGCAGCAATGATGCCCGCCGTGCAGGATACGGCCGTCCATCTGTCGGATCGCCACTTCCGGACCATCGCCGAATTGATCGAGGGCCAGGTCGGCATCAAGCTGCCGCAGGGCAAGCGGCTGATGCTGGAGGGGCGGCTGCACAAGCGCGTGCGCGCGCTGAACTTTTCCGACCTCAACGAATATGTCGACAACCTGTTCGAGGCGAATCATTTCGACACCGAGCTCACCCATCTCATCGATGTGGTGACGACCAACAAGACCGATTTCTTTCGCGAGCCGCAGCACTTCACCTTCATGCGGGACGTCGCGATCCCCGGTCTGCTCAAGTCGCATGGACGGAAGAGCGCGAACCTGAAGATCTGGAGCTCGGCGAGTTCCACCGGCATGGAAGCCTATACGACCGCGATGGTGCTGGACGACATGACGCGGAACGGCTCGCGGTTTCAGTACCGCATCCTCGGGACCGACATTTCGACGGCCGTGCTGCGCCTCGCCAAGACCGCGATCTACACCCGCGACGTGCTCGCGCCGGTGCCGGAGCCTTTCGTGAAACGGTATTTCCTGTCGTCGCGGGACAAGTCGCGCGGCGAGGTGCGGGTCGTGCCGGAGCTGCGGCGCATGGTGCATTTCATGCGGATGAACCTCATGGATGGGTCCTATCCCGTCGACCGCGACGTTGACATCATCTTCTGCCGCAATGTCCTGATCTATTTCGAGCGCGAGACGCAGCGCAAGGTGATCGAGCAATTGTGCAGCCATTTGCGGCCCGGCGGCTATCTGCTGGTCGGGCATTCGGAATCGATGATTCACAGTGCCGTGCCGGGTTTGAAGCAAGTGCAGCCAACCATTTTCAAGGTCTAGCCGGAGCGCAACCAAAATGCCGAGGGAGAAGGTTCGCGTACTGATCGTGGACGATTCGGCGTCGGTTCGCCAAATCCTGCAGACGATCCTCAACGACGATCCTGACATCGAGGTGATGGGCGCGGCTTCCGATCCGTTTGCGGCGGCGCGACGTCTCCAGAACGAAATCCCCGATGTCATGATACTCGACCTGGAAATGCCGCGCATGGACGGCCTGACGTTCCTGCGCAAGATCATGGCGCAGCGTCCGATCCCGGTGATCATCTGCTCTTCGCTCACCGAGGAGGGCTCGAACGTGATGTTCGAGGCGTTCGAGGCGGGCGCGGTCGACATCGTGCCCAAGCCGAAGATCGACACGCGGCAGGCCCTGCTCGAATGCTCGACGCGGCTGCGCGAGGCCGTGAAGTCAGCGGCGCGCGCGCGGGTGCGTCCGCGTTCCGAGCGTCGGACGATCGAGAAGAAGCTGACGGCCGACGCCATCATCCCTCCTCCCGTGCAGGGCAAGGTCCGGCCGACGACTGAACGCATCGTCTGCATCGGTGCATCGACGGGCGGGACCGAGGCGCTCAACGACGTCCTCGAGATGCTGCCGCCGCATTGCCCGCCTATCGTCATCGTCCAGCACATGCCGGCGGGCTTTACCGCGGCCTTCGCCAGGCGTCTGGACAGCGTCTGCCAGATCCGGGTCAAGGAAGCCGAGGACGGTGAGCCGGTGTTGCCGGGCTGCGCCTATATCGCGCCGGGCGCCCGCCACATGCTGCTCCAGCGTATCGGCCTGCGCTATCAGATCGCGATCAAGGACGGCCCGCCGGTGTCGCGGCATCGCCCGTCCGTCGACGTGCTGTTCCGCTCGGCGGCCCAGCATGCGGGCGCCAACGCGCTCGGGGTCATCATGACCGGCATGGGCGACGACGGTGCGCGCGGAATGCTGGAGATGCGCAAGCTCGGTGCCTCGACGCGGGCGCAGGACGAAGAGAGCTGCGTGGTATTCGGCATGCCCAAGGAAGCCATTGCCCATGGCGGCGTCGAGAAGGTCGTCTCGCTGCACCATATCCCGCGCGAGATCATGCACTGGTATCAGGCCGGACACGCCGCGGTGGCAGGTTGATCGCAATGTCCATCATTCCGGCCAACACGCTCACGGATGCGATCGGCGCGATCGAGGACGTCTCCTCGCGCATCGAGGACGTCTTCGCGCGCGTGGGTCAAGAACTCGGCCGCGGCCATCTCATCTTCAAGGAGCTGAACCAGGGCCTTGCGGCGCTCTCGGGAGAACTCTCCGGCGCCGAGATCGAGGGTGCCGCAACGGCGCTACAGGAGATCGCCGCGCAGCTCAGCAAGCTGGCGCAGGCGCTACCGGCGGAGAGCGCTCTGCTGGAGACGATCGGCAAGAGCACAGCGGAGGCATCGTCGTCGCTCAAGCCGCTGTTCAAGCACATCCAGATGATCACCATCATCGCGCGTAGCGCGCGGATCGAGGCGGCATCGCTCGACGGCGACCGCGAGGGCTTCCTCGCCTTCACGCAGGAAGCCTACGATCTCGGCAGGGCGGTGCAACGCTCGATCGAGGGCTGCGCGAAGGATCAGCAGCGCCTGTCGGACGCCGTCGCCACGGCCTCCGGCCGGCAGAAGGACTTCGAGGGACGCTACCGGAATCAACTGATGTCGGAGAGCGCCGAGCTCGGCGCGGCCTATTCCGGATTGCGCGACCAGCGCAGGAACAGCAGCCATCTCGCCGATCTCGCCAGTTCCAGCACCAGAAAGATCGCCGAGGCGGTCGGCAGCGCGATCATCTCCTTGCAGGCCGGGGACAGCACGCGGCAGCGCCTCGAGCACGTCTCGCACGGCCTCGGCCTTGCGTCGGGATCCGGCCCGAGCCTCGTTCCCGAACCGGTCGCGGGCGACGACGGCGCGCGCGCGGTCTGCCAATTGCAGGCGGCCCAGCTCAGGGACGCCCAGCGCGAGTTCGGCGGCGACATCGGCCAGATCGTTCGCGCACTCACCGCCATCCTGCACGATGCGGGGAGCGTGGTCAGCCACGGCCGCACATTGTTCGGCGGCGAGGACGGCGGCTCGTCCTCGTTCCTGGCGCGCATCAAGCAGACGCTGGCGCACGCCTCGACCCTGATCACCACCTGCGAGGGCGCCGGCCGCTCGGTCGACGAGGCGCTGGCGATCGTCGAGGACACGCTGACGAAGTTTCGCCAGGCGATCGCCGGGCTCGCCGAGGCGACCGTCGACATCACGCTGATCGGGATGAATGCCGGTCTCAAGGCGAGCCATCTCGGCAGCCGCGGCAGCGCTTTCGTCGTCATCGCCAACGAGCTCAAGGCGACCGCCGACCAGGTTTCGGCGGGCGCAGGGCGGCTGAGACCGGTGCTCGACGATATCGAGCGTTCGGCCAGGGAGTTGAAGGAGCTCCGTGTGCAGGGCGATCCCACGCAGCTCGCCAAGCTCGAGCCGCAGATCCTCCAGGCCCTGCGCGAGGTCGAGGCCGGCAACGAACGGCTCGGCAAGCTGATGAGCCGGCTGGTCGATGAAGGCGCGGAATTCGAGGGCCTGATGAATTCGGCCCAAGGTCTGATGAGCTCGCTCGGCGAAAGCTCCGCGGCATTGCCCGCGGTTGCCACGCGCCTCGAGACTGCGAGTGCGGGCGCGCAGCGGCCGCGGCTAGAGGCGCAGGACGGAGCGATGCTCGACGATCTCTTCGCGCGCTACACGATGGAGCGTGAGCGGGACGTCCACCGGGAATTCCTGCAAACGCTCGGGCTGGCATCGATCGCCGCCACGCGCCGGGTCGAGGCGGTCGAGAGCGCCGATGACGGCATAGAATTGTTCTGAGGCCGCCGCCGGCTTCACCCCTAGCGCCGGCAGCAATTTGACGGGTTGGCTTTGCAGGGCGTTAACCGTGGCAGAATGCATGCCGCGTCGGTCATTGTCGCGCCCCAGAGTTGGTTGCAAATACGGCTGAAATTCACGACGGATGTTTTCATGCTCAGAGACGGCAAATACGCGGCGTGGTTCAGAACCGCGAATGCGCAAGGCACCGGCGTCGTGCATCTGGCCGGGGGCCGCATCTCCGGCAGCGACAGCTTCTTCACGTATGGCGGTTCCTACCAGTTCGATGACGAGCAGCGCTTCACGGCCGTTCTGACCACGCGGCGACATGCCGAGGGGCCGCAGACCGTGTTCGGACCCGACGAGGTCGAGGTCAAGCTCTCGGGCGTGTGCAGTGGTGCGATGGCGACCTGCTCGGGAACGGCCAGGGAAGCGCCTGACGTCAAGTTCGAGGCGACGCTGATCTACAGCCAGGAAGATGCGCCGGCCGCTGACGCTCGATGTGCCGTCGTCAAGCTCAATGCCGACAAGATGCCCAGGGGCCTCGACAGCCGTTCACGGCCGCGTCAACCGCTGACGCCGCCCAAATCTCCCGCATCCTAGCCCGCCGGTGTCTTAGCTTTGCATTGACGCTGTTGTCGCGAAAACATGATGAGACCGCACTGCGGCAACCCCGCCTTTAGAGGGTGAAATCTAGCTTGAGGCCCATAACAAGGGACGGACAGGGACATGCCTCAGATCTGGATGACATATGACGAACTGGCGACGCTCGGCGGCTGTAGCGCTGCCGAGGCCAGGATACAGGCGCTGCATCTCTCGCTCGATCGCCGCAAGAGCCGCGACGGGAATACCCGCGTGAAGCTGAATGCGATGTTGATGGACCGATTCTTCGACACCATTCGCGAAGCCGAATTCAACCTCGATGCCGCGATCAGTGCGCTGCGCGATACCCATCGTCAGATGGCGGGAGCTCTTGCGAGTGATCAGGCAGGTTCCCAGCGCGGAGTGGCGTAAGCCCGCGACAGTCGACATCTTTTCGAAGCAGCAGCCGGCGCGGCCCGCGCCGGCCCTATGACGGTGGTCTCGGCAGGAAAGCCAAAATCGTCTGGGCCAGAAGGACGCCGACGGAACCGCCGGCCGCCTTTTGCAACACGTCGATCAACCGGGGATCGCGATCCGGCGTCACCGCCTGAAACACCTCAAGCCCGATTGCGACAGCGACCACGAAGGCGCAAGCGAGCTTCAGCCGTCCTGGGAGCAGGAAGGACAGAAGGAAGCCCAAGAGCCCATAGGCGCTGAAGCGCTCGATCACCACGACCCAGTAGGCTTCCGCATGGCCCATGAGCGCCGGCCTGCCCGCGAGCTTGGCAAGCGTGGCGTAGATGATCAGCGCAAGGCAGATTGCCGCGGCTGCAAAGAGATGGTTGCGACGCATGGCGCCAGCATAGCCGCTCGCAGGTCTCGCTGCTTTCGAAAGCCGAGAACATCGTTAAAGCCCTCGCACCTTTCGAGGGACGCACGTCAGAAATGCCAGGATGACATTTGGAGCCGGTCCCTGCGGTCGCATGAACCGAGGTTCACGGGCTGCCTCGGCGCGGACCGATCTCTTCCCGCGCGCCTTGTCCGGATAATGTCAAACCTGGCCGTGCAGCCGCGATTTCGCGCTGACAGTGCAGAGTTTGTGGAGGCGGATACCCCTCTGCCAATTCTTCGGCCTGGTGACCCACAACCTCAACACCACGAATAGAATGTTGATGCCGAACCAGATTGACATCACGATAAGGAAAGAGTTTGCCATGACGGCTCCGCCTCCCGCATTTCGTGGGGACAATGCCGAGCGCGGCCGAGAGTTCCGCTTTCAGGGAAGCAGGCCGACGATCGCCGCCGCCCATATTCTCGTCACCGACGAACTGATAAACGAGGCAGGCACGGAGCCGCGCGCCTGACGGCATGACCAAGCGTTCGCTGGGTTCGACGTTCAACGCCGATTGTAGGATCTTGATGGGGGCAGTCGCATACGTCCATGAACTGTCGCGCAGGGCGGCGCGCAAGACGCAAGTTCGCGCGCTAGCTTTTCTTGGAGCCCTTCGATTTCAACGACAGGCCAAGGCGCAAGGCCATGCGCTTGACCGCATCGGGCGAGCGCCCGAGAAGTTTCGCTGCCTCTTCCAGTGAAGTCGAAGACTTGGCCAACTCCATCAGCCGGCGGTCTTCCTTGAACGACCAGGGCCTGCGCGCCATAACCGAAATCATCCTCTCGTCGACAGAAAGACAAAGCCGCCAAGCGGACCCATGTTCGCTCGACGGCTTCGCTTGGGTGGGGCCGGGCCTGGGGAAGCCCGGTACGAAGATGGATATGCGATCCTTCGGCATTCGCAACAAACAACGCGGATTAAGCTAACCTCTCAACCTTACCGCGATGAAATCGATGCGTGTTGCTCCGTATAACCACGGACATTCTCATCGGCCGAGATCGATCCGCGCGCATCAGCGATCTCGGTCGAGGATATTCTGCCAACACATCCGGCCTGGAAGGCCGGCCGGAACGCTCGTTGAACCGCGCCGGCCATGTGCCGTCGTGCAGAGTGGGTCCGTTCGGGAATCCGCGGAGATGCTTCGGTGCGCCCGCACGCCAGCAGCGATGGCGGCAAGGATGGATCGCGCCTCATCACCTCTGTCGCCGGCTCCTGTGCGAGAATTGGATTTGTTGCCGCGCATCCCGAGTGGCAAACCCATGACCGTCAACTCGAGCGAATTACGATCGAGCCCACGTGCGTTATCATCTTGACAGCGCGAATCGAAATGTGTCGAGCGCGGCGCGAGCATACAGCGCCGATCTCGACGAGCAGCATTGCGCTGCTCTCAGGCGAGCCGTCACGAGATCGTCCAATTCAACCGGCTATGATCGCGCCAACAGCAACGAACCGTTCAGAAGATCGAGATGCTTCAGAAAGCGCGGGCGGCGTTCCCTTTCACCAAGCTCAGAGAACGGGCATTTGAAGGTGCGTTTTTCAGCGTAGCGCTGATCGCGATGGCAGGCTGGGTCTATTTCATCACGTTATTGCTGGTGAGACTGTTTCTCTGGTCCTTCGGCTGACGCAGACGAAACGATCAGTTGGCGTGCATCGTGCTGCCAAAAAAACATCCCGGTCTGACGATAAAATCAGCGACGCTCATCATGATGTCGACACAACTCGAAGCTGAGAGTGCTGCATCACGAAGACGACATGCGGCAACCGGAAGAATTCAGAATGACTGTAGTTGCGATCCTGCTCTCGATTCTCGCCGGCTTTGGTGGAGGCTATGCGACGCGTGCGTGGCGATCGCGCAGGCGCAGGGTGCGTCATCCGCTCTATCAGCCTTACGATCCGGCCTTATCGCCACAGAGTGCGTCTCCGGCCAGAGGGTGGCGTGCATTCTGAACAAGTGCAACCGTGGGATCTGAGACGCCGACGCCGATCGTGGAGCAATATTTGCTTGGGGACCGGTCAAAGCAGAAGGATCCGATACTGCAGAATTGCGCCCGGATCCTGCAGTGAGCATTCTCGCTCGGGCCATTATGGGTTTCGCCGTAACATTTGATTGAGGACATGATCGATGGTGTGGCTGGTTGCCCTGATCATTCCGCGTGTGAGTATGCAGAACTCTGGCAGCTGCCGCGACCAGGGGAGGCATGATTGGAGGCTGCCATGACTAGGCCGACAAACAACGCTCACCGGCGATATTTTGTCGATGCTGCGGGCCGACGTGTTCTGATCGGTCTGACGTGCGAGGAAACGTTCGAATTCGAGCGGCTTGATAGCAAGCTGGTGCTCGGTCCGGTGGATGGCAAGGCCGAGCCCGACGGCCGCGAAATCTGGCCCGCGGCCGGCGAGCAGCGCTGGCTGGAACTCTACGAGAAGCATGAGGGCGCGTGGAAAACATGGATGGTGCAACACGCACCGCGAACAATCCATAATCCGGTCACACGGAGTCGTGCGGTGCTTGATCCCTAGGCGCTCTCGCAGATCGAGATTGGGATCCGGCAGTCCTATCAAACCGGGAAATCAGGTGCAGTCGTCCGGACCGGGTGGCGCCGGGAAAATATTCGCAAGATAATCCACGCCCATTCCGCGTTCCTTCGCATCGAGAACGCGCCGCGCGATGACGTGTCGAAATTTCCACCCAGGTCCCTCAAATTGATCCGCGGCCCAAATCTGCGGCCTCGGACGCCCGTCGAGGCCGCGGATCCACACGAAGTAGTATTCGTTCATTGTCTCGTGGGCTTTCCCATCCAAGGCGGACAATCAGCCAATGTCCTGCACGTCGGCATGAGCCTCCGCAAAGGGACGTCAATGCGGTCAGCCCAGACCGATTCGCTTCTGCTGATAGCCGCGACCGAGAATGTTCTCCCACCACATTCGGTTGTCGACGAACCACTGGACGGTCTTGGCCAGCCCGCTCTCGAAATTCTCGTCCGCGCGCCATCCAAGCTGGTTTTCGAGCTTCGAGGCATCGATCGCGTAACGGCGATCGTGCCCTGGACGATCGGGGACGAACGAAATCAGGCCTCGACGGGAACCTGCCCCGGACGGCGAAATTTCATCCAGCAGATCGCAAATGCCTTCCACGACGTGCAGGTTGCTGCGTTCGTTTCGTCCACCGACATTGTACGTTCCACCGACCACGCCCCGCTCGAGCACCAGCGCAAGCGCCTTGGCATGATCCTCGACGTAGAGCCAGTCCCGAATATTCTGCCCGTCGCCATAAACCGGCAACGCCTCTTCGGCGAGCCCCTTGATGATCATGTGGGGAATGAGCTTTTCGGGGAAGTGATACGGCCCGTAATTGTTCGAGCAGTTCGTTATCATCGTCGGTAGTTCGTAGGTCTCGCGCCAGGCGCGGACCAGATGGTCGGACGAGGCTTTGCTCGCCGAGTAGGGCGAGTTCGGTGCGTAGGCGGTTGTCTCCGTGAAGTAACCGTCCTTGCCCAGCGAACCGAACACCTCGTCGGTTGAGATGTGCAGAAAGCGGAACCGCGAACGGCGATCCGGAGACAGGCCCTTCCAGTACCGCAAGGCTTCTTGCAGTAGCGTGAACGTGCCCACGATGTTGGTCTGAATGAATTCTCCGGGCCCATCGATCGAGCGATCGACGTGGCTTTCGGCTGCCAAATTCATGACCGCGACGGGCTGGTACCGTTCGAACAGCTTCCTCAGCGATGGCGCTTCGCAAATGCACTGCTTCTCGAACGCATAGCGCGGATTGCCCGCGGCGTTGGGGATCGACTCGAGATTTGCCGCGTAAGTTAGCTTGTCGATGTTGACGACGCGCGCGTGCGTATCGCGAAGAAGATGACGGACGACTGCCGAGCCGATGAACCCTGCACCGCCGGTGACGAAAATCGTGGAGCCTTCAAAACGCATGAGTCGTCTTGCCTCAATTCAGACCGTGAGCGGCGAAGGAACGCGCCACCGATTGCAGATACTGGCCATAGCTGCTCTTGGCGGTCTTCTCGGCAACCTTCGTGAAGGATTCCAGGGAAATGTAGCCGCGCCGCAGAGCGATTTCTTCCGGGCAGGCGATGCGCAATCCCTGTCGCTGTTCCAGGATCTGCACGAAGTGACTGGCTTCGACCAGGGAGGCGTGCGTTCCGGTGTCGAGCCAGGCAAACCCGCGCCCAAGCACCTCGACGAACAGGTCGCCGCTGTCGAGATATGCGTTGTTCACGTCGGTGATCTCGATCTCTCCGCGCGCTGAAGGCTTGATCTTCGCGGCGATGTCGAGCACGCGATTGTCATAGAAATAAAGACCGGTCACGGCCACATTCGACTTCGGCCGCGCGGGCTTCTCTTCGATCGAGCGTGCGCGCCCATCGGCGCCGAATTCGACCACGCCATATTGCTCGGGCGTGTTGACGACGTAGCCAAAGATCGTGGCGCCGCCCGTGCGTGCCGCGGCCTTGGCGAGCAGTTCGGGAAGCCCGTGTCCGTAGAAGATATTGTCTCCAAGAACAAGAGCGACTGAGTCCTGTCCTACAAACTCGCGGCCTACGATGAAAGCGTCGGCGAGCCCGCGCGGGGTTTCCTGCGAGGCATACGAAAACTTGACGCCGATTTCTGTTCCGTCGCCAAGCAGCCGCTGAAACAGCGGCATATCCTGCGGCGTAGAGATGATGAGAATGTCGCGGATTCCAGCGAGCATCAGGGCCGACAGCGGGTAGTAGATCATCGGTTTGTCAAAAACCGGAAGCAGTTGTTTCGACACCACGGTCGTGACGGGATAAAGGCGCGAACCTGTTCCGCCAGCGAGTATTATTCCCTTCATCGGACCTCTCTGGTTTGCTAGCGAGAAAATATCAGATAGAGTGCGCTGCACAAGATTATTGTCGATGTCGAAGCTGAAGTCCTGCGAATGCACGTTCTCACAACAAATCTACCCGAAGTTCTGATCGTCGAGCCGAAGCTGTTCGGCGATCAACGCGGCTTCTTCCTGGAGTCCTATCAATTCGAGCGATACGTGCAGAACGGCATTACGCGGCCGTTCGTCCAGGACAATCTTTCGCGCTCGCGTTTCGGTGTGCTGCGTGGCTTGCATCTGCAAAATCCCGGTGCGCAGGGCAAGCTGGTCACGGTGCTTCGAGGTCGAGTTCTCGATGTTGCAGTCGATGTCCGCATAGGCAGCCCAAACTTTGGGCGGCATGTTGCCGTTGAACTGAACGAAGACAATCGCAGGCAATTGTGGGTTCCTCGTGGCTTCGCCCACGGTTTTGCCGTTCTCTCCGAGACGGCCGATTTCTTCTACAAATGCGACGAGTTCTACAGTCCGAAGGATGAAATCTCCGTGCGCTGGAACGATCCGGCCATCGGCATCGATTGGGGTGTCGCAGATCCGTCACTTTCGCCCAAGGATGCCGAGGCGCCGCTGTTGGCGGATGTGAAGGGGCTCCCCCGCTACGGCGAGGTCTGACATGAAGATTCTTCTGACTGGCGCCGGAGGGCAGGTTGGTGGCGCGCTGCTGCGATTGCTTCAGGACCGCGCGAACATCGTTGCGCCGACGCGCGAGGCGTTCGACCTGTCGCAACCGGCGGGCCTCGCTGAAAAGCTGGACTCGATTGCGCCGGATCTGATCATCAATCCAGCGGCTTACACGGCGGTCGATCGCGCAGAAGACGAGCGCGAGGCGGCATTTCGGGTCAACGCTGAATCGCCTGGGGTCATCGCCCAATGGGCTGCGCGCCGCCGCGTCCCTCTGGTGCACTTCTCGACCGACTACGTCTTCGACGGCTCCGGCGACCGTCCGTGGCGCGAGGACAGCGCTCCGCGTCCTCTCTCGGTGTATGGCGAAAGCAAACTCGCTGGCGATCAGGCAATTGCCGGGGCGGGCGGACCTCATCTGATCGCGCGCACATCGTGGGTCTATGCCGCGACGGGAGCGAATTTTCTCAAGACGATCGTGCGGCTGGCAGGAGAGCGGGAAGAACTGCGGATTGTCGCCGATCAGATTGGTGCGCCCACAACTGCGGATGCGATCGCGCGCGCGATGATTGCGATGCTGCAACCAGCAGGCGAGGATGTTGCCGCAATGTTCGGCAGGCGGGGTGGGCTCGTCAATCTGGTTTGCGCCGGCGAGACCAGTTGGCACGGTTTTGCGACCGCGATCGTTTCCGGGCTGAAGTCTCGCGGGTCCGCATTCGCCGTGAAGCAGATCGTTCCGATCGCTTCGAGTGAATTTCCCGTCAAGGCGAAGCGCCCCTCCAATTCGCGTCTGGACCTGTCGCGTCTGCGGGAACGGTTCGACATTGTGATGCCGACCTGGCAGGAGGCGCTCGATCGCGAACTGGACGCTCTCAAGGCAAAAATGTGATTGCTTTGTCTCCGCCGCCTTCCCGCGACGGGGGCGGAACGATCCGGGACTTTAATGTTTGTTAACCATCCCGGAGCCATTTTCTGGTTTGGCGCTTTCAAACCGGAAATGCACGCATGTTCCAGCTCTTCCTGCGGGCCCGCACCCATAACTTCCTGAAAGACCGTTTCGGGGGAGAGCAGACCTTCCGGGCGCGCTCGCCCGAGCGGGACGCCGAAACCGATCGCACGCGCATCGAAGCCATCATGAGCGCGATCGAGGATGCGCTCCACGCGGCGGAGCGGGAACAGTCGGGCTTGAACCGCCGGGTGGAAGACGTGCTGGCCCGTGCGGCGGTGACCATCGGCAACGGCGACGACGAATATCTCGAGCGCGAGGCGCTCGACAACCATCACCAGGATCTTTTCGACAAGGAAATCCTGAACGGCCAGCGCCGGCTCAAGGAGCTTGGCGCTTCGATCGCTCATTTCAAGTTCCTGAAGGCGGCGATGCTGAGCCGCTTTCCGGAATACAAGCCTCCGGCAAGCTCCACCAATTAGAGTCTCGGGCGTAGGCCGCTAGATCGCGAGCATGCTGTTGCCCTGGATGGACAGCAGCGTCAGATTTCCGGTGGCATACGCGCCGGTATCGATGTTGGCGCGGTTCTCCAGCAGCTCGGCCTGTCGCACCGGCGTGTGACCGTGCACGACGTACTTGCCGAACCGTCTCTTGCTCTGGAGGAATTCGTCCCTGATCCACAGCAGATCCGACTCGCGCTGCTCAGAGAGCGGAATGCCCGGGCGCACCCCGGCATGGACGAAGAAGAAATCGCCGCATGTGAATGTCGGCCGCAGCTGGCGCAGGAATGCGATATGCTCCGGCGGCATCGCGGATGTGAGCTCGCGCACGAGATCGGACTGTTCGTCCTTGCTGAGGCCGGGCGCCGCCGACACGCCGTACGACATCATGGTCTGGAGCCCGCCGAACTGAAGCCATTCGGTGGTGCGTGAGGGGTCCTCCAGCACCGAGGTGAAATAGGCCTCGTGATTGCCCTTGAGAAACACCGTGTTGCGGCGGCGGCTGCGCCTGATCAGGAGGTCGAGGGTGTGGCGCGAATCCGGCCCGCGGTCGATGTAGTCGCCCAGGAAGACCTCGATGGCGCGATAGGGCCGGCTGTTCGCCATGTCCGCGTCGATGACGGCAAACATCTGTTCGAGCAGATGCGCGCAGCCGTGGATGTCGCTCATCGCATAGATGCGCACGCCGTTCGGTAGCTTCGGCCGGGGCGAATTTCGGGGCGCGGTCGTGGGCATGGGGTCCCACTCTTTCAGAGAGCTTCGCCAGAGATGTCAATACGCTATCGACGAAATCGGGGCGCCACGAATGGCTTTTTTCTCTACCCAGCCGGTGAAGGCTCATGGTGCGCCGGCCGATCATCCGCGTGCTTCGCGAATCATCGGCCCTGCAGCCGGCTAACCGAAGCCGCGGCTGTCGAACGACGGAGCAGCCTTGCGGCGATAGACCGCCGCTCGCGCGCGGACCAGAGCCGCGCCGCAGAAATAGCCAAGCTGGAGCACCGCCGCAAAGACGAGAACCGCGACGACGATGTGCGCTGAATCATGTCCTTGCCAGGCCAAGCCCGCACCGAGGATGGCCGCACCGAGAACGATGGCGGGCGGCAAGATGAAGATTCGGAATCGGCCTCCCAGCAGCGATCCGATCAACAGGCTGAAAACGGCTACGGTACTCACGACACAACTCCCAGAATTGGTCACGAGTGTTAATGGCCGCGGCCTAATAACGGCTTAAGCGGTATGGTTGAACAGCGGTTCAAATGCGCGCGAGAACCTGCGCGAATATGACGCGATTTGATAACAAACGTGGCGCAATGCCCGCATATTTGTCACGTGTGTGACAGTAGTTTGAGCATCCTCTTGCAGCGACGCTGCGTTGCAGAAAAATCGGTTTGATTTTTTCGGTGCACTGCCGCAATGTCGCTTTGTTTAGTTAAGATATACTTCGGCGCACGTCGAAAAATTTGGATCGAATTGCTCGCAATCTCGATTGCGAGTGCGTGACGAGGCAGCGAGGTTCGGATGGCTGTAGCAACTTACGGTTCGGAAAACTATTATTCGGTCTTATCGAATCGACGCGGTGCCCTTCAAAGACCTCTCCAGATCGCCCTGATCGCGGGCGACTTCGCAGCAGTCCTGCTCAGTTACTTTGTGGCAAGCGGACTTTATCGCGTGCTCGTGTCGGAGCAGGATTCGTCCGTCGGCGCCGGTCTCGTCGTCGGGGCGGTGTTCGTGACCATCGCTTATTTCCAAGGCGTCTACGATCACCACCGCTTGCTCAGCACCGTCTGGCAGCTGCGCAAGGCGCTGGCGGTCTGGCTGATCTCGCTGACCATTCTGGCGGTAGAGGCGTTTCTGCTCAAATCCTCTGCGGAGCTGTCGCGCGGGACCACGCTGTTGTTCGCCGCAACCGGCGGTGTTGCCCTGGGCGGGCTTCGCGTGTTGTGGCGCGTGGCGCTGACGTCGAGCTATGCCAGGGGCCGCCTGGTCGACCGCAAGGTTGTGCTGCTCAGCCTGAAGCCGCTCGACTTCACCTCGACCCGCTTCAAGGATCTGCGCAAGCACGGCTTCAACGTGGTGCGGCATTTCGTGCTCGAGCCCTCCGAAGAGGGCGCAGGCTGGGATCACGAGATTCGCGATATCGTCCGTCAGGCGCGGACGGCTGACGTAGAAGAATATCTCCTGGTCGTCGACTGGGACGAGATGCCGCTTCTGCGGAAGCTGAGCCAGCATCTGCGCGTCGTTCCGCAACCGATCCGCCTTCTGCCGGATTTCCCGATCGCCGATCTGGTCTCGCGTCCGTTCCAGCCGGTCAGCGGCACGGTCGCGATCGAGATCCAGCGTGCGCCGCTCAGTGTGTTCGAGCAGGCGCAGAAGCGCTGCCTCGACATCGGCATTGCCTCGTTCGCCCTGCTGTTGCTGGCGCCGATACTGGTGACGGCCGCGGTCATGATCAAGCTCGATTCCAAGGGCAAGGTGATCTTCAAGCAGTTCCGGCGCGGCTTCAATGGCAAGCAGTTCGAGATCTGGAAGTTCCGCTCGATGACGGTGGCGGAGAACGGCCATGTCGTCACGCAGGCGACGAAAAGAGACGCGCGGGTGACCCGTGTCGGCCGCGTGCTGCGGCGCACCAGCATCGACGAGCTGCCGCAACTCTGGAACGTTCTTCGCGGCGAGATGTCCCTGGTCGGGCCGCGGCCGCATGCGCTCGCGCATGACAATTATTACGATCCGATGATCAGCAACTACGTCTACCGCCACCATATGAAGCCGGGCCTGACGGGTTGGGCCCAGGTCAACGGATTCCGCGGTGAAACGCCGACGATCGATCTGATGGAAAAGCGCGTTGAATACGATGTCTGGTACGTCAGCAACTGGAGCATCTGGCTCGACATCAAGATCATCTTCAAGACGGCGCTGGCCTTGATCCATCAGGAAGCGTATTGACGGCACGCTGTATGTCGCCGGGCCGGTGAAGGGCAACCGCTGCCCGCGACAAGTGGGATCGTGCCGCCGATGGCATTCATGCCGTCGCAATCAGCTGGCTTCGCCTCCGACGTAGCTTGCCGTGGGGCCTGCATCTCGCTTCGTTATCTTCGTGTAGAACCATTTTCTCCCCGGCGTGCCGCGGTTGCGCGGCACGACAGGGGTGGTGGGGAATCTGCCGACCGGGATCAGCGATCCAATGTGGCCTTGAGCTCGAATGGGGCTTTCGTCGGCAAATTGATGACGACGGGGGTGGGGCCCAGCCGTATCGTATTCGACTTTGCTCCTTGTTGGCACAATGGCGCGAATTCCGCTTCTGTGCCGCCAGGAAGTTCGAACGTCGCCGAGGAGTTGTCTTGCGAGGTCCAGGCGATCAGCTGTTTTCCTGCCGACGTCGTTGTCTCGATCACGAATAGCCCGGGGAAGGGTTGCTCAAGCCTCATCGGGCCCGCGCTCTTGATGACGCGAATGGCCTCGCGGGTCGCGCATGCAGCAGGTTTTGGCGCAAACGCGTAGTCGTACAGGCCGAAATTGTCTTCGAGCGCCGCGGGATCCTGACCTTGATCCTTCATTTCGTAGATCCAGGCCCCCTTTATCCACGGCGTCGCCGCCGTCCAAAGCAGGAATTGCGCGATGTTGTTCGCGGCCGTTTGCGTGGAAATGGGGCACATCTTCGACGTCGTCGGCCATCCGACCTCCGTGACGAAGATGGGGAGGTTCGATCCGGCCGCGTCCAGCAATTTCCGCAGGGTGCTGACTTGACGTATCGCAGCCTCGGCAGTCCGGTTGGACACCTCGCGCTCGCAATGATTGTAGAGGTGAACGGACAAGCCGCTGGCACCTTCCAGTGCTCCGGACCGAACGAGCGCCATGGTCCATTGCCAGTCCGGGTCCATTCCGACCGCCCCGACCAGCACCTGCGCCTGAGGCGCCACGCTGCGTATTTTGGCGACCGCTTCCTTCGCGAGGACGGAGTAATTGGCCGCCGCGCGCGGATCGCTCGGATCGCCTTCACCGACCAGGAAAGGGCGCCCCAGCACGGCGTTCATATTCCATTCGTTCCAGATCTCGTAAATCGGGTTGCGCTTGGCGGTCGCCAGAACGGCTTTCGCCGCAAAGTCGCCGAAGCTCTTTCGGCCCACGTCGGTCAGCGGAGGCTGGCCGTCAGGAACGAGCGGATTTGGGTGACCCAGGATGAGCAATGGCCTTGCCTGGGTCTGGTCGAGAAAATCAAACAGCTTGGCTGGCTCTCGGGCAACTTGCGTTGTGGCACCGCCGGCCGCCGGCGCGGCCCGAAACAGGCTCCAGGCAAGATCGTCCCGGACCGAATCGAAGGCATCGGAACGCAACACCTGCGCAGACTTTTGAGGAGAATAGCCATATTCTCCCCCTATCCCGAAGTGCACGCCAAGACCGATGATCGGCCGCTCGGCCCGTTCGGGCAACGGTTGCTTGCCAACCCAGAAGGATGTCGTTTGATTGGCAGCATAGATTTTGCTGAAGAGCAGACCTGCTGCGATGAATGCAACCGCCAACCCAATTTTCGCAGCTCGGACCATCTTCGCCTCTATTGTGTCAGGTAACGAACGTACATGCGGATTCTCTTCGTCTCAGCCTTCTTTCCGCCCTTTGTCCAAGGCGGAGCCGAAATCTCCGCGCGCAATCTGGCGACGTGGCTCCATGCGAACGGCCATGAGGTTGCCGTTCTGACCACAGCACCGACGCCCGCGGACGAGGTGAGGGGGGCGATCGTTGACGGTCTCAAAGTCTGGCGCTTTCATATGCCTCGGCCGTACACCGTGTTTGAAGCGGCTCAGAAATCCGGTTTACAGAAGTCGGTCTGGCACCTTCAAGACCATTTTGATCCTCGTAACGAACGGATCATGCGTCAGGTGCTCGATGAGTTTAGTCCCGATCTGGTCAATATCCACGTTCTGCAAGGCGTCGGTTGGAATGCCCTTCGTGCGATCGGTGCGAGGAACATCCCCGTCGTCGTCACGCTGCACGATCTCAGCCTCGCTTGTGTGAGGATGGCGATGTTCAAGACGGGCCGGGAATGCGAACGTCTATGCGCACCTTGCGCGTTTTCGTCCAGAGCGAAACTCGCGTTTCTCCGCTCCGTTCCACGATTGGGATTCGTGTCGCCTTCGCTCGCCATTCTTCGCCGTTTGTCGGCGCTGCAGCCGCTCCAGGGCTGGGCCCAGGCCCATATCCTCAATCCCAACAAACCGCCGAGCCCGACGGTCGAGAGAAGCGCGTCCAGGACCGTCCGCTTCCTGTATGTCGGGCGCCTGCATGAATCGAAGGGGCTGTATGTTCTGCTCCAGGCCATCGAGCCGCTGGCGGCGCGCCATGAGTTCAAGCTGACCCTGGTGGGGACCGGTCCCAGCGAAGACGATCTCAAGCGGCGCTTTGGCCATCATCGCTGGGTCGAATTCACCGGGCATGTCTCGGTGCAGGAAGTCACCAACCGGATGACGCAAAGCGACCTCCTTCTCGTGCCGTCCGTATGGTTCGAAAACTCGCCCGGCGTGATCATCGAGGCTCTCGGGCGCGGCCTTCCCGTCATGGGAAGCAATGCGGGCGGAATACCGGAGCTCGTGACACACGAGAAAAACGGTGTCCTTGTGGAGGCCGGCGATGTAAGAGCCTGGAACGCGGCGATAGAGGAAATACTTGATCATCCGGAGCGTCTCGACGCGTACAAGGACAGCGCCGACGCAGCCATGCAAGAATTCAATCAGGACACTTTGGGGCGGCGAGTTGTTGCCTTCTACGAAAAAGTGAGGACGCAACCGGCATGAATTCCACCTCGACTGAGCAGCCGGTGGCCGGCGCAACAAGCAGGTACAGGCAGGACGACTACGCGGTCGACAATCCAGCATGGCACGAGGAAGACGCGCCGTGGAAGGCTGCGCATATCCGGACGATCCTGGAGCGTAACCACATCCAGTGGAGGACGCTTGCCGACATAGGCTGCGGGACGGGTGCGATTGTTGGGGTTCTCTCCAAGCACTACCCGCAATCGAGAATGGAAGGATTTGAGGTCTCGCCCTATGCTCACGACCTGTCGCGCAAACGGGCGTCGGAAAACCTGAGCTTCAGCATGGAGAATGCTTTCCAATGTGGGAAGCAGTTCGACGTGACCATGGCGATTGACGTGGTGGAGCACGTGGAAAATCCCTTTGAATTCCTCAGGGCGATGCGGACGATGTCGCGTTGGCAGGTCATCCATATCCCGCTCGACATGAATGCTCTTGCGGTCGGGCGCGGCTGGGTGTTGCCCGAAGCCCGCCGCACGCTGGGGCATATCCATTATTTCTCCCGGGACAGCGCGTTGTCGATGATCGCGGAATCCGGCCTGGAGACAATCGACAGCTTCTATACGGCCTGGGCCATCGACCAATCGTACAAGACCTGGAAGAAGCGGTTGGCCGCGTGGCCACGGCGATTGGCGTTTCGTGCCGCTCCCGACGCCACGGTTCGACTTGTGGGCGGATGGTCCCTCATGGTTCTCAGCCGTTCGCCCCTGGCGTAAGCCCGTGAAGTCATTGAAACATGGCTAATGTCTTCCTGAACGGACGGTTCCTCTCACAATCGCTGAGTGGTGTTCAGCGATTTGCCGCGGAAATCGTCAGGGCAATCGATCAATTGATCGATCGGCAGCAACTGCCTGCTCGGCTGGGCGATGCAAGCTGGACCCTCCTGGTGCCTTCGAATGCCGAGGAACGTCTGGCGCTGAAGCACATCCGCATCGAAAGGGTCGGAACGCGAACCGGACATGCCTGGGACCAGATCGATCTCGCAATGGCGGCGCGTAACGGTACGCTCATCAGCCTCGCCAATTCCGGGCCCGTGCTCCATCGTCGGCATCATATCGTGGTTCACGATGCGCAGGTCTTTCGCCATCCCGAGTTTTTCAGCCGCAGCTATGCGTCCTTCCATCGCGGCCTTGGACGGCTCTACGCGAGGACCGCGAACCTCGTCACCGTATCAAGGTTCTCCCGGAGCGAGCTCTCGGCTGTCCTCGGTATCCCGTCCGATGCCATCACGGTCTGCTCGAACAGTGCGGAACATCTGGCCGGGGTCAAACCGGACCCTTCGATACTCGAGCGTTTCGGGCTCGGGCCGGGCAAGTATTTCCTGGCGATCGGGTCGACGAAAAAGAACAAAAATATCCGGCTCGCAACCGACGCGATCAAGTCGATCCCGGTATCCCATCGGCTCGTGATCGTCGGTGCGGAGGATGAGCGCGTATTCCGGCACTCCGACCAGATCGCCGATGAACGAATGGTGCGTGTCGGGCACGTCTCCGATGAGGCGATCGCCGCACTGTATCAGCACGCGGCGGCATTGATCTTTCCGAGCTTCTATGAAGGCTTCGGCGTGCCCCCGCTCGAGGCGATGCTATTCGGCTGCCCGGTGATCGCTTCGGACATCGCCGTGCTACGAGAAATCTGCGGTGACGCGGCCGAATATTGCAGCCCGACCGATGCAGGCCAGTTGTCGCGTCTGATGCTCGAGCGGATCGAGAAGGGACCGCTGTCTGGGGTCGAGCGACAACGTCAGGCCGGCCGGTTGGCACAATATACCTGGACCACCTCGGCTCTTGCGTTGCTGAATTCGATATAATCGCGTTTCATGCCACGGGCGCGGGGCGAACAGCCTGACGCAGCAATCGCGATCTGAGCTGCGCCAAGGTAAATGGCAGCGACGACTAGTCAGAAGACGGTGCCGGAGCTCGTCCCTGGTAGTTCGAGGCGACCGTCGCGGTCCTGGTGGGGGCAAACAGGTTCTGCATCGAGCGGGCATTCAGCAGGGGCGCTTCGATCAGGCGATGGAACGCAAAGGCCGCCAGCTGGCAGATGACCAGGATCGCCACAAAATACACGGCGTGCGGTATCGCGATCGTTTGGTCGATTTTGACCGCGATCTTCACGAGCAGCGAGATCAGTGGATAATGGATGAGATAGAGCGCATATGACGCCGCTCCTGCCTCCTCCAGCGGGGCAATTCGCCGGTTCAGGTATGGCATCGAGCACACGCCGTAGATGATTCCCGCCGCGCCAAGCCCGAACAGCAGAAGCTCGGCCTTTGCGGGAATCTGTTTCGAGATCCCGAAGTAGAACGTGACGGTGAAGACGATCAGGCCGGCGAAGAGGAAATACGGGCCGCCAGCGGAATGCCCGCGAACATAGAGCCACGCAATGCCGACCCCTGCCAGGAAGAGCAGGTGGTTGTTGTTGAAGATGAAATCGATCAACCAGCCTTTTCCGTCGATCAGGGCGAGCGGCAGGCCGGCAAGGCCCCAGGCGATCAGAAGGGCGAATCCGATTTTTCGGTTCCATAGGAAGACGGCGAACATAGCGTAGAAGAGAATTTCGTGGCGAAGTGTCCACTCCGTAGCCAGGATGACCTCTTCCTTCACGGGCAGGATCAGCAGCGACAGGATGACGTCGCTGCCGCTCGGCAGTTTCGTGGAAAAGCCGAGGAATGACAGGATGATCAGGGGAACGAGCACGATCCAAAGCGACGGATAGAGGCGGCGAAAGCGCTTTGCCGCGAACCGGGCGATGGCGCTGCCGTTACCCTCGAGATCGCGACGATGCGCCAGGTAAATGACGAATCCGCTCAGGACGAAAAACAGCTGAACGCCCGAATGGCCCGCCTTGAACAATGGAAACGTGCCGACGCCGAAATACTTCGGCATCAGCATCGTCACCTCGCAGTGATAGGCCACGACGAGCAGTGCCGCGATGCCACGGATCCAGTTCAACTGCAGCAGTTGTCCTTGCCGTGGCACCTTAGTTTCTCTCGGAAGTTCGGGCTTCATGAAAGATGACTTCCCTCGTCAAGTCGCAGCGTGAGGATGCCGATGCCTGAAGCTCAGCCCGTGCGCTTGGTGATCCTGTCCACGCCAGGGGGCCGGAACAGCGGCACGGCAAAGCGCGACTTGAACAGAAGGAGGCTGCGAATGTGCGTCCTTCCTGCGAATGTGAGAGGACCGGCGGCGCTCGACCGCTGATGGTCGTGAACGAGCTTCGCTCCGGGGATGCCTTTGATCGTGTGTCCCGCCCGCCAGAGACGAGCGCAGAGATCGACGTCCTCCATGTACAGGAAATAGCTCTCGTCCATTCCCTGGATCTGCTCATATGCGGTACGCCGGACGACAAAGCCCGTCCCCATCACCCATTCCGCATCGAACGGCTTTCCGGTCTCCCAGGCGTCCTTCATCATGTGCTTTTCGGTGCGCCCGGGCACCATGGCTCCGATCCAGTCCACGCGCCGGGCAAGAACGTCGAACACCGAGTAGAAGCGCCGGGCCGAGTATTGCCGGCTACCGTCGGGATTGACGAGGTCGAGCCCGACCAGGGCTGTTTCGGGATTCTGCTCCATGAAGTCAACAACGGGAGCGACGCTGTTGAACTCGAAATAGGTGTCGGGATTCAGGATGAGAAGATAATCGGCGGTGGTTTTCGCAACGCCCAGATTCACGCCGGCTCCAAAACCGCCGTTGTGGTCGGCGACGACCGTTCGAATGTCGGGCAGGGCCTTGCGGACTTCGTCGATCGAGTTGTCGCCCGAACAGTTGTCCACGACCAGCACGCCGTCCGAATCCACCACGCCATGCTCCAGCATCGACTTTACGCAGCGAATGGTCAGTCGAGCGGTTCTGAAGTTGACGATGACCGCCTGGAGTTTTCCAGAACTGCTCATCGGGCGAGATTCCTGCAGAAATGAAGGCTTAGTCATGCAAAAACGTGCTCGCTATGACAAGCCGCGTCCATAGCGGGATTCCCGCCTCCGTGTGACGCCACAACTGCTGCTGATCCTATGCATGGGCTCCGATTTTCCTGGATGTGCTCGGCGGCTCTTGTCGGTCTTGATGCGGTCATATCATAACTTTCCGAATGCCCCCCGTCGCAAACTCAGCCGGAGAGCCTCTATTTTCAGCGAGAAGCTGCACGAGTAACGTGCACTAACCCAGATTTTGGAGAAGCGACTGCGCAACTCTGTGAGGTGCGAACGCCTCTCGGACTTCGGCGACGGTCTCCGTGGACAGACGTTCGCCGAAATTCAAACATGCGGTCATCTGTTCCGCCCATGCGTCGACATTCGTCGGATCGGCGACGTATTCCGCCTTGCCCAGGGTTGCTTCGGGAAGCGATGTCACGCCGCTGACGAGCGTCGGGACCCCGAAGCCCATCGCCTCCGCCGCCGGCATGCCGAAGCCCTCGTAGAGGGAGGGCAAGACGAAGAGCCTTGCGTTTCGGTAGAGTTCGCCGAGATCCGCATCCGACAATATACCCGTCATCACGATGCGAGCCGCGGTCTTCTCACTCGCATTCTCGCGTATCAGACGCATCTTCTCGTCCGAGGCCTTGCCGGCGAGATACAGCTCGATCTCGGGATTCGATTGAGCCACCCGATCGAAAGCCTTGATGAGGACTCCCAGGTTCTTGTGCGGGAAGGGGTGGCTGACGGTGAGGATGTAGGGCCGGCTCGCAAGCTTGCGGGTTGCCTCGCCGACTTCGCCCTGTTCGAGCCTGGCCCACTCGATGGCGTTGTAGATGACCTTGCATTTGTCGGCCGCCGCGTCTCCGAAATGGCGTCGAACGTACTCCTTCTCGGAATTGGAGATCAGGAATACGAGGTCCGCCGTCTGGAACATGCGGGGAAGATAGAAGTCGAGCCAGGCCTTCCTCTTGCTGGAATGGTACTGCGGCAGCACCTTGTACTGAATGTCGTGGAGGATCACGGCCGACCTCGCCCGGCTGCCGGGGCGCCGCGGCGGAAGGAAATAGTTCGGATAGACCGCCCAGCCGTTCCCGGACCTTCGCCATTCGAACAGAAGTTCCTCGGCGAAGCGGCTGTTCTTGCCGGGAAGCGGGTATTGCCGCTGCTGCGCGATCCCTGGGGTTTTCGCCATCCATCGCAGGAATTCGGGCGACAGGCGGCCCGGATCGGAAAACGCGAGCGTCAATGCGGCCTTCGCCTTGTCGAGCCCGTGAATGAGGTTGTAGATCGCCGATTCAGTGCCGCCGATCTTGTGGTGATGTATTGCGAACAGGGGAATGATGAGTTCACTGGGCATTGCTTCGCTTGACTTTGATCGTGCCAAGAATGAGCTGAGGTCGCTTTCGGGAGCGGTTTCGCGGCAACATCAGTTGAGCACCCGAATGGTGACCGGTGCGGACGCATCGACGTCGTAGACGATCGGATTCGGCTCCACGTCGCCTTGAGCGCCCGCGGCCGGCGCGGCTTCGTCGCACATCCGCCGCCCCGATGCGTCGGGCAAGTTCAGCGCGTACCGCCCTCTGACGGTCGAGCCCGAGGACCAGAGAACGATGCTTTGCCGCGCACCGCGTCGAGCCCTGAAAACGAAGATGTCCGGGAGCGGTTCCTGGATGTCGACGTGATCGGCCGAGCGAACGAGATCCGTTGCTTCGCGCACAAAGCAGGCGGCCGGCTTCGGCTCATCGTTGAAGGTGAATAGCCCGAAGTTGTTTTCTCTGTCCGTCGGACTGGGACCGATGTTCTTCAATTCATGCACCCAAATGCCCTTGATCCAGGGTATGGCGGCGCTCTGCATGATGAATTGAGCGAAATTGTTGCCGGCAACCAGTGGCATGACCCCACACGGTTCATTGGATGTCGGCCAGCTGAATTCGGTCACGTAGATCGGCGTGACGACTCCGCCACGGTCCTGCATCAGTTCCTGTTGCAAACGCTTGACCCGGCCGATCAGTTCGGTGGCGGTTCTGTTTTGCGGCTTCAGGCAATGATTGTAGAGATGAACGGATAAGCCATCGGCGCCGTTCAGAACGCCGTCGCGGACGATCGCCCTGGTCCATTTCCAGTCGATATCGTCCCCCACCGCTCCGACGATCACATGAGCATGCGCATTTGCGCTCTTGATGGCTCGAACTCCGGAATTCGCAACGCGCACATAGTTGACAGCCGATCGGGGGTCACCGGTCGGTCCTTCGCCGACCAGTCTCGGCAGACGCGTCCCTGTGCCGATGTCGATGTTCCATTCGTTCCAGATCTCATAGATCGGATCGTATGGCCGTGTCAGCTCGACGACTTTCTTGAGGTAAGCATCGAATATGCCGAGCGCATCATCGGAGATCGGCGGGACACCTCCCGGCACGGACGAGTTTGCGGCCCCGACATTCAGGACGGGCTTCAATTTCGATTGGGGCAGGAAATTCATCAGCCGCTGCGACTTGACGAGCGCCGGCCCTTGCGGCGGAAAGCTGAAGGACTGCCAGGGCAGGTAGTCGCGATACGACGCAGCCCCGATCTGCGCCAGCTCGTGCAGCGCCGTGGTTGCGGACTCGTATCCGAGCGTGCGTACGAGGCCGAAATGGATGTTTGATCCTATCAGCAACGGGGTTGCCGCATTGGTACGAGCGACCGGCGGCAGAGTGACGATTTTCTCCGCGGCCGCGGCGGGATCGGCGCCGAAGATCGTGATGCCGCACAGCAGGCACCATGGAATGGCACGACGCAACACCGCAGAGACCGGCGCGCCGGTGCGCGTCGGACGCGATGCTGCAGGCTTAAGGCCAGGCTTGCCGGTCAAGGATCTCGTCAAGGATCTCGTCAAAGGTCTCTTGGGCCTCATTGGCTCGCATGCCCGCGGAAGTTGCGAATCTCGTCGATGAACTTGAGGTATTTCGCGCCCAGAAAGTCCTGATCGAACTCGCGGGCGCGGCCCATCGCATTGGCCTGGTAGCGGTGAAGCGTATCGCGATCAGACAAGACCTTTTCGAGGCCGGCGCGCCACGCCTGGACGTCTCCCGGGGGCAGAAGGAGTCCCGTTTCATCGTGCTCGACCAGTTCGGGGATTCCACCGAAGTTGCTGCCGATCACCGGAACGCCCACGCCGAGGGCCTGAATGACGACGCCCGGCGAATTCTCCAGCCAAATCGACGGGATGCAAAGCACGTCACTCGTTGCGATATGATTGATGGCCTCCTGCAGCGGAACGTGGCCCGTGAAACGGATCCACGAATGATGACCAAACCGCTTTCGCAAGGCTGGCTCATGTCCGCCGCCACCGACGATCGTGAAGGTGAACGGCCATCGATCAACGAGCCCCTCGGCGGCCTCCAGTAGAACATCGATGCCTTTGGCCTCATGCAGCCGCCCGGCGTAGACGAAGCGGACTGCGGTCGACTCGGCACGCTGGACCGTCGGCGACGGGTACTTGTTCGCGTTGAGAATGTGCGCGGTCGGAAATCGCTTCAGCGGCTGAAACTCGGCATTCCGCTCGAGATTGGCGCGGGACGGCGAGCAGAAGCCGATTCTGCGCATCGACAGAATTCCGCGCCGCTTGACGCCCGCCGACAGCTTGCACACGCCGCACTGCGTTTCGCAGGTCTTTCCGTCGACGAACATCGTCAGCCGCAGGCAGGACAGCGCCAGGTCCGGCATCACGTACATCATCGGGAGATCGCGCTTGGCGAACTCCTGCAAGACGTTGTGTCCGATGCCAGTCAGATAATGCACATTGCAGAAGTCGGGTTTGAAATCGTCGAGCACGCGGCCGACGATGCGCGAATTTCTCGGGTCCAGGTGATCTTGCAGATGCCACAACGGTTTCAGGTAGGTCTCGTCGACGCGCCCCTGTTTGTAGATCGGGTATGGGCGCGGCATATAGATGCTCCAGATTCTCATGCCATCGACCAGCTCGCCGAACTTCTCCTCTTCGCGAGACTTTGCAGCCGTGAGTACGCCGATTTCATGTCCCTGCTTCAGGAGCCAGGAAGAGAGGTTGAAAGCAGAGATTTCAGCACCACCGAGCACATTCGGGGGAAACATGGCCGAGACGACCAGAATGCGCATACGTTCAAGCTCCAAAAGATCAGCGGATCCGGGTTCGTTTAGCTGCAGACCCAGCGCCTTTTTATGACGTGCTCGGGCCATCCTGCAGTATCCAGGCCAAATGCGGGTTCACCGCTCACTCACGATGAAATGAGGCAGCAGGACCGCGCACAACCAGGAGTACTGGAAGCAAACGCGGCGCTGCATGATTGCAGCGCCGCGTTCCCGTGATCACCAGTTTGTGTCTGTTATCTCGTCAGCGTTTGAATGTTAACGGCCGTGTCCGTTCCGGCGAGCATGAGCGAGAAGAACTTGATCAGCTCTGTGCTCGGCGATTCAGACACCACGATTGCGTCGTGATCTCGGA
Source organism: Bradyrhizobium sp. 14AA (assembly GCF_054185205.1). NCBI lineage: Bacteria > Pseudomonadati > Pseudomonadota > Alphaproteobacteria > Hyphomicrobiales > Nitrobacteraceae > Bradyrhizobium > Bradyrhizobium sp. 14AA. The sequence continues at coordinate 138,002 of NZ_JAVAYM010000025.1, forward strand.
TCTGGAAGGAGTCGGCGAAGAACAACCCGTCCGGCTTGCTCCAGTCGAAGTTGTAGACTGTCGGAACCAGCTCGCCGGGGAAGCGCTCGACGTCGATCCCGGCCGACTTGAGCAGATTGCGCGGCTCAAGACGAAGGACATAGACCGCAGGTGAATTGGCGCGCGCGCCGTCCAGGCCGCCGGCCTTCGCGATCGCTTCAGCCAGCGTCATCCGGTCGTTTTCGAACGTGAACCTGCGATTGTTGGTGCCGCCGATCGAGCCAGGCGAGGGCGTCGATCCGAAGACCATGAACACCCGCGGTTCCCGTGACAGATAGACGACATCGCCCGGCGCGAGGAACGCATCCTCGTCGGGATGGCGCACGATCGAGCTCATCGTCTCGGTATACGTCTTGCTGCCCCGCTTGATCTTGACCTTGGTTTCCCACGACGGATTCTTCGGACCGCCCGCGCGCGCGATCGCGCCCATCACGCGAATTCCGCCCGGATCGACCGGGAATCGGAGCGGCGCATTGACCTCACCGAGCACGCTGATCTGATTGCCGCGCTGTTCGACGACGGAAACGACGGCCTGCGGATCGATCGCGCGGTTCTTGATCCGCTCGCGAACGATGTCGGCCACCGCACGGGCGGTCAGCCCGGCGGCCTTGATGGTGCCGGCATAAGGCACGGTGATGTTGCCGGATTGGTCGACCTGCTGGCGAGGTATGTCAACGAAGTTGCCCGGTCGGACGCTGGCCTCTCGCGGAATGAAGAGGCCGCCGGACTGGGCTTCGAACACGGTTACGGTGACGATATCGCCGACGCCGATGGTGATATCCTTGTAGTTTCCGCCAGGCAGATTGCGGAAATTGCCGCTGACATGGTCGCTGATCGAATTTGCCGACTTCAGAATATTCGGATCCACCGCGAGAAGCGCGTAAGGCACCGGCGGGCTGGGCGCGACCGTCAGCGCCGCATTTGAGACGACCGAAGCTCCGTTCGGGGCATCTTGCGGCGTAAACCCAGCGCAGCCGGCCAGGCAAATGGCAGAGACGGCAAGCGCAGGAGAAATTTTGAAAATCGATGCCAACAAAACGCGCTTCCTATCTCACTCTTACGATGCTTGAAGTTCTTAGCAGCCGCACCATGTGAGACCAAGTCTGGATGAGGTTGCAGCGGACCATTGAAAGTCACTGTTGCATTCGAGCCACGTCGTTGCGCTAGAAGGCAAATTTCGAGAGATGCTTGGGCGACGTCGTGATCACCGCTGCGTAAACTTTGAGCAGCTCTTGGTGTGTCCCGTCGATGCTGAACACTGACACGAACCGCTCGTAGCCAGCCTCTCCCAGAGCTCGCAAATCAAAACGTGATGCTCGCCTTAGTCCCGCCACAAGTGCCTTCGTTCCGGCGGGATCGCAGATCAAGCCGGTCACTCCGTCCTCGATGATTTCTGGCAGTGCGCCTGCGCGAAATGCCAGGATCGGCTTGTGCGCGCGCATTGCCTCCAGCGCGACGAAGCCGAAGGCCTCCCACCGCGATGGGATCACGCAGAGATCTGCCTGGTCGAGCTGGGCCTCGATGTCCGTTCGCGCGAGCCAGCCCAGAAGGGTGACATTCGAAGGCATGGTGTGGTCGCCTTCTTCGCTGACGATCGCGGAGCCGATCATTCGGACGTCAATAGACGCCTCGAGCTGTCTCGCAGCCTCGATCAGGAAGTCGTATCCCTTTTGACGATCGAGGCGCCCGATGAACAGGACCTTCAGCTTCGACGTGCTCCAACTGGCGTCATCGTGGCGGATATTTGGGCGCTCGTTCCGCATGCCGCTCAAGACGAGGCTGAGCTGCTTTTCCGGGATGCCGGCGTCCCGCGCGGCGGAGTACTCGTTTTGCGAGATACAGATGATTCTGTCGGTGACCTTGGCGAGCAGCCGCTCCGCGATTTTGGCGACGGCGTTGCTGAAGCGCGACGTCTCGCGGGAGAAGGCCCAGCCATGCGCGCAGTAAACGATGGCAGGTCGTTTGCGCATGAAAACGAACGCCGTGCGCACGATCAGGCCGGCGAGGGTGGAGTGAACGTGCACGATGTCCGGCTTGGCAATCTGCACTTGCCGCATCGTCTCGAGCGCCAGTCTCAGCAGGCTGGGCAAGTTCCGGCCTGAGCGGTCAAAGGCGACGATATTGGAATCTGCAATCCCGATCAGGTCGGCCCGGTGCTCCGACGGAACGATGTAGCACAGGTTTTCCTTGCCAAAAGTCTGGCACTGAAGCGCGTGCAATTCGGTAAAATAGGTCGCGATCCCACCGCGAATAGTCTCGGCAACGTGGATGATCTTCAGCCGAGGGGAATCAGACGTCATTCGGAAATTGACTTGATGGAGACATATGCAACCCACACAACAAACACCCAGTCTTCAACGGTATTCCTGCTTCCGCCCTGGGCAGGCCCGGTGCGGGCCGAGCATCTTCGCCGACGGACTTAACCAAAACGAGCTTTGTGGCAATTCAGCGCCCCCGCTGAATTTTGCGGGATGCGGCTTCCTGGTCCACCCTCAGCTGATCTCTGGATTGTATACGTAGACACCGACTTGGCCTCGAATGGCCACGCCATCCGATCTGCCGTTCACCGCCAATGTCTATATTTCCGCTCGCATGATTGCAACGCGAATATAACGGCTCCCCCGCGCGCCTGCTGGCGCGCGAAGTGACGAAAGAACGACAAGTGCCGGATCGCGAGGCAGTCTACGCGATCCGTGCAGCCTACACGAGCAGGAAATTTTGCTGCGTAAGATCGGTCGAACTGACATGCGCGAGTAGAATCGAGTTGCCCTCGTCGAGATGAACGATGGCGTCCGCTCCCGCCTGGGCGATGTTCAAGTGAGCGAAGTCTGGTGCGAACGATTTTGATATCTGAATGACGTCGTGGTTCGCAGCTGCGCCCGCGTGGAAACCGGAGATCTGATCGTTGCCGCCCTTGAAGGCAAAGGTCGTCGAAGTGGCCGCCGTGAACAGGTCGTTTCCGTTGCCGCCCGTCAGCGTTACGCCGGCTGCGTTCGCCGTCTCGACATGCGTGCCATCGGCCTTGAGCAGATCCGTCTTCTGCAGGACGCCGGAGGCATTGTAGGTCTTGTCCTGCACGCCGGACGGCAGGAAGGTATAGACGTCCTTCGCGCCACTGCTCTGGGTTACGACTTTGGACGCCAGCAAGCTCTTCTCGTCGTAGTAGGTCGCGGTCGAGCTGCCGTCCGCGCCGGCCTTGAAAGTATAGTCGAGGGTGCCGTCGGCATGGGTGCGCGTCGCCGACGTCAGCTTGCCGGCGTCGTCGACATGCTGAACGATGTTGACGTAGGACTGACCGACGACGCCGTAGGCATAATTGTCCTGGCTGTGGTCCGCGTGCAGTACGTACATCCTGGTCTTCACACTGTCCGTGAAGAGAGACGTCAAGGTGGATCCGTCCGCGTTCGTGAGGCTCTCCTGGGTGATCGATCCCGTGGCATTGAACAGGTCGTGGAGCGACGATCCATCCGTATGGTGCACCGTCTGGGCCAGCTTGGTGCCGTGACCGTCGTATTGCGTGCCGGTCTTCGTGCCCTGTGGGTCGATGACCTCGGTGTATTCCAGGGTGCCATCGCCGTGCGTGCGGACGATCGATGTCAATTGTCCTGATGCGCTGATGTGCTGGACGATGTTCTCGTAAGGCTGGCCTTTGATGTCGAACGCGTAATTGTCCTGACTGTGATCGGCGTTCGTGACGTACATTTTCGTCTTGATGCCGCCGCTGAAGAGTGAGAGTGAAGTCGTGCTGGTGCCGCTCGCGGCGGCCACAACTTCGCTCGAGAGCGCGCCGGCCGGGTCGAAATTGTGGGTGGTCGTGATGTCGCCTGTAATCGTGACCTTCTGTGCGTAGCTGCCATCTGCATGCAGGCGCTCGAACAGCACAAGGCGACCCGCCGCGTCGAACCCGCTGTGCTCCGTCACATAGGCCTTCTGCTTGATGTTCAGCGCATAGATGTCCTTCGTCCCGTCGAGATGCGTGATCGCCTGAGCGATCTTTCCGCCCTTGGCGTCGAAGCTGGTCGACGTCGTCGTCCCGTCGGAGTTGCGCGCCTCGGTGTAGTCCAGGGTTCCGTCCGCGTGCGTTCTGACGACCGATGTGACAACGCCACTGGCGTTAACGTGTTGGACCTCCGCGACATAGCTCTTCCCGGTGATGTGGTAGAGGAAATTGTCGTTCGAATGGTCGGTATTGGTGACGAACATTGCCGTCTTGACGCCCGAAGTGAAGAGCGTGCTGCTCGATGAGCCGTCAGCGTTCGTCTTGACTTCCGACACGAGCGAGCCTGACGAGTCGTAATAATCGTCGGTCGAGCTTCCGTCCGCGCCGATATAGGTCTTTCCGGTGACGGCGCCCGAGGCGGATTTGTGCGTCACCTCGGTGACATACGACTTGTCCGTGATTCCATAGACGAATATGTCCTTCGACTTGTCGCTATGGGTGACCGTCATCGTCGTCTTGACCCCATTTGCATAGGAGGAGGCGGCGGTCGATCCGTCGGCGTAGGTCACCAGCTGGTAAACCGGGAGGCCGGATTGATAGGCCGTCTCCTCGGTCGACGTGAGCGCGCCGGTCGAATCGTAATTCTCGGTGAGGCTCCACGTTGATGCCGTGGTGGTTACCGCGAACGAATAGCCGCCCTTGATCGTCGAAAGCACGCTGCCATAGTGCGAGATCATGTAGTCCATCGTCGCTTTCGTCGACACGGCAAGGACATGGGTGTCGGTCAGCGTGATGGATTGGACGGTGCCGGCGGCATTGAGGTCGGACAAGTCGGCCACGATTTCGGCTGCGGTGCCAGTGATTTCGGTCACGGGAGGCGGCGGCGCCGGGGTCGCGGGGGCGTCGATCTCGATGATGAGCGGATGGTCGCTCACCGGGACGGTGAAATCCTGGACGTTGGTGTAGGTCGCGATCGGCTTCGCGGTGTTCAGTGGGTCATAGACCGTGACGGTTTTGTGGACGCTGTTCAGGTGAACCTGAGCCTGCTTCGTCGGGTTCGCGATCTCGACGTCCTTGGCGTCATTCCAGAGCTGCGGCTCGGCCCAAACCACCAGCTCGTAGGCTCCATTGCTCTTGCCGAGGACCATGCTGGTGCCTGTCGCGGGCAGGTTATCGATCGTATAGCCGAGCGCAGTGGTGGGCGTGCGGCCGCCCTCACCATCGTCGGCAAGGAGCGTCGTCAGATTGTGGATCGCAGTCGCGGCCAGCTTCGGCGTGCCATCCGCATTGAAAAGGCCGAACTTGCCTTCAGGGTCGGAGCTGCTGCCGTGGTCGAGCAGCTGGTACAGATAGGTCGTGGTGACGCCATTCTTGAAGGCATCGACGAGCGAATTCAGAATGGACTTTGCCTGCACCAGCTGGTCGACGCCGAGGCCCGTATAGCTCGCCAGCGTGGTGTAGCCCGTCTCGGTGATGACGGAAGGGTTGTTCGGTGAGCTGGTGGCAGCGAGGTCGCCGGCGTACTTGATGCCGTAGTTCTCCGGCGTCGTCGTCGCGACGTAGGCATGGGAGGTGGAAAAGTCGGAATATTTCGAGAGATCACCGAGCTTGGCGTAGCCGCTCGCGTCGTTCAGTCCCAGTGTCAGATTATAGACCGCGACGTCGCTGAGATGTGCGTCGGCCCTGATGGCCGTGTAAAGGTCCTTCTGAAATTGCGCGGCAGCCTGGATGGAGGAACTGCCGTGGTAGGTGAATGCCTGGATGTTGGCCTCGTTGAGACCTTCGATTGCGATGACGCTGTTCGGATAGGCTGCGATGAAGCCGTCGAGGGAAGCGAGGAACTGGGCAATTCCTGCCGCACCCGAGGCCGGCAGATTGGATGCCACGACGAAGTCGAACGTCACGCCGGACGCTGCAAGCGCGTCGATCACCGGGATTGACGACGGGTCCACCGAGAGGGAATCCCGGATCGTCGTGACGCCGAGATAGCGCAGGTCGTCGATGATCAGACTCGAGTTGGCGTAAGTTCCCCAGGAGGAGGCGGCTGAATAGGCTGCATGCGTGTTGACCGCGATTGAATCGACGAACGCATGCGCGGAGAGGACAGCGGATGAAGTGCTGGTCGTCGTCATGAGGCGACTCCAAGTTTTGAAGACTTTCGCTCATCTCTTCCACGCAACTTGGAGCTTTTCATGTTTGAAGAAGACAAAGTCATCTTCGTTGTGCTGTTTAAATGAGCTCGACGATCGCGCGCCGCAGCAGCAAATGTGTGCGCGATGGTTCCGCAAGGCGCGTGCTCACGGTTCCGCAATGCGTGTCTGATCGTTCTCGATGACGCCGATGCGGAACCCGAGATCCTTTCGGTGTTCTCACGGACAACAGCGATGTCGGTTGCGATGAAAAGGTTGGCAGATGCTTCGTTCGTGGTCAGCTGCGCTGCATCTGCTTGCGTGAATCGAGCGCACGATCCAGGCCGCGACTTCAATTGTTGGCCGGATGTCTATTGCGCGTTTCGTGTGGCCGTTGCCGTGAAGCGCAAGATTGATCAGTTTGCGGGTGGATTTGCCTGGCGCATTTGAAGTTCCAATACGGGCTGGCTCTGATTTGCTCGGCGGCGCGCCGGGCGGTTCGGGGCGCGATACGATGCTTGCGGCGTCGGACTTCAATGGCCGGGCGCAGCTGCACGCGAACTCGGCGTCGGACAATGGGTGCTTGGAAAGCGTGTGGAACTTGGTACATCATCGTCGCAGGCCGGTCGCTAGATCGGCGGGAATCGTCCAGCAGAGTGATGAAAGAGCATGTGGAGACAGGATCTCGAGCGAAACGCCGGACGCAGCGGTCTGACCGGCGCTTTGATCGCCTACGTCACGTCGCCAGGCTTCGCCCTCGTGTCACGGGCAAGGCTCGCGTCCTGGCTGAACGTCCGGGGCAAAGCGGGCAGGTTGCTGTCGCGGCTGGTCTGGCGATCGACCGTCAGGAACTACGGATGCTATGTGGCCCCTGCCGCACGACTCGGAGCCGGTCTAAGCCTGCCGCATCCGGTCGGCATCGTGATCGGCGAAGGTAGCGTGATCGGAAAAGATGTGACGATCTACCAAGGCGTCACGCTCGGCCGGGCTTCGCATGACGTCGACGCCTACCCGTCGATCGATGATGGTGCGGTGATCTACGCTGGCGCAACGTTGCTGGGCCCGATCAGGATCGGGCGCAATGCGATCGTTGCGGCACATTCGGTGGTGCTATCCGACGTGCCGGACTCTGCCACGGTCGTGGGTGCGCCTGCGCGCATCGTAGGCACGGCCAGAACGGAAGACCGGTTGCAGGCCGCGGACGTCAACCGGTCGGCGTCACGCTAGGCGACTTCCGACGCCAGACCTTGCAGCTCGTCCTGCGACGTCGGTGAAATGTCGGAGCGCGGCAGGATCTTGGCAGGGGCGCCCACCGCAATGGAATTGGGTGGCACGTCCTTGAGCACGACCGCGTTTGCACCGATCATTGAATTGCTGCCCACGGTGATGCTGCCGAGGACGACGCATCCGGCCATCAGGGAAGCTCCATCCTCGATCCGCGGCCTGCCCCGATCGGAGTGGTCCTTCCGACCGATCGTAATGTGCTGCAGGAGTGTCACGCGTTTTCCGATATCGCTGGCACCGACGACGATTCCGTACGGATGCGGGATATAAAGACCGCCATCGACGCTCGCTGCCAGGGCGATTTCCGAGCCAAACAGCAGACAGGAGAACCACCAGACGATGCGGCGAAGAATCCTGCCGACGAGCGGTACCCGGAAGAGCGCCTCCTGGATGCGCCAGGCGAACACGAACTGGAATCCCGGCGTCAACAACAGCATGCGCGCAACAAATGCAAAGCTGACCGGGGTGTGCTCGCGCGAGGCGTAGTGGGCAAGATCCTCTTTGATCTTGTCGACGATCTTCGTCTTCTGGGTCATGAACGTGAGCTCCGCAACGCCGGCTGGGCGCTGGCTAGATCCAAATGGCCTCGGCCGGTCGGCAAGGCGGTCTTCGTTTCCACTCATCCGCCGTCGTGGGGGGAGGGCGATGCACCGGTCGAGCGAAACACCCCTGCCAGGAACCAGGCGCGCATGAGCAACAGGATAACCGCGGTCAGGAAAATTGCAATTCCCGCACCCGAGAGGCCGAAAGTTACGATGCCGACGCAGGTCATCGCAGTCGAAAGACAGACCCCGATGGTGTTGATGGCGGCGTAGGACGCGTCTTTTTTCGTGCTCAGAAGGCCAACATTGCCCAGATCCGAGCACGAGCGCAGCACGGCCGCCGCAAGCAGCAGCAGGAACAGGCCCCGATGCTCGCTCAGTCCTTTCATGGCCATGTAGCGCAGTGCCACTTCGCTTGCCGCGAAAATGGCCACGGCCGCTCCCGTGGAAATCGAGATGACCTTGTAGAATTCCACGCGAAGAGCCTCGCGCCATGCCTCGCGATTGCCGCTCGCATAGGTCGAGACGAGAATGGGCAGGGCAGCTTGAACGACGGCAGTCGATACCAGCGTCTGCAGCGAATTGGCGAGCGACCAGAAGAACGTATAGATCCCCGTTGCCGACAGTCCGAGGAAGAAGCTCACGATGTACCGGTCGAGATACATGAGCCCGACAAGGCTGACGTCGCTCACATAGATGTGCCAGGATCTCTTGAGGCGGTTGCTGATCCAGTCGAAATCGACCTCCCGCGAGAGCACGCCGCTGAGCTTCCACTTCCTCGCCATGACGCTGAGCACGACAAGAGCAAAAACGTTCGAGATGATCCAGGCGCACAGCACCGTTTCGATCGAGCGGAATTGCGGAAACAACAGGCCGAGGCCGATGACAAAGGGAATCCACACGGCGGAACGCAGCAGAACGAGCACATTGGCTTCGAGCGCCTTGTTGAGGCCGATCAGCGGCAGATGCAGATCGAGCCCGATGGTTTCGAGCCACACCAGCACGGCGATCAGCGCGTAAAGCAGGGTGATCGTCCGGTGCAGGTAGAACGACAGCAACACCGCCAGGACCGTAGCGAGACTCAGCGAAACGATTGTGACGAACAGGCGATTCCGGACTCGAATTGCCGCCTCAGCCGGCGACAATCCGACGACCTCGCGCGCCACGAAATAGTTCAGGCCCCATCCGATCACCGCCGGCGCGAGGCCGGTCACGCCGACCGTCAGCCCATAAACACCGGCCGCGTCGTAGCCCAGATATTTGATGACGTAGAAGGACAGCAGGAATCGAAGCCCGAGCGTCGCCAATCGAATGAGCACATTCGCGAAGGCAACCAGCTTCTGGGGGACTTGCATTGTCAGGGCACCGATGATCCGTGATAGCGCAGGGCAAGCACATCATCCGACCGGTGTCAAAGGCGAAGCGTCATCGCGCGGAATGACGTTCACTCGTTATGCGCGAAAACATTCGACGACCGCTGGTTCGCCGAAGTTTTAGCCGCCGTGCCTCATCACAGGCAGGGATGTTGTCAGAACCGAGTGCGCAAGACAGCTTTCAGGTCACGTCGCAGCACGTGGTTGCGAGGATTGAGGCGCGCGCGGCGATCCAGAACGATCGGAAGGTTAATATCGAGAGCGGCCGCAATGCAGGGAGGCATCCCGAGCCGACGTGCATATCCCGCTTGTCATTTGCCTGTGCATCGAGGCGATCGGTCAGCCGGCTCCCATCGCGACTGCCCTCGCGAAGGCGCAGCCCGGGAGTTGGCGAGGCTGGCGGTGGGAGCCCGCGTGCCGTCCGTCGAAAGTCTAGCTGAACGGCCAAGTTTCGATCTGTACGGTTCCCGCTCGAGCATCGGGCGCCAGGCTGGTCGTCGCAGGCGATGGCCGGTTGCGGTGTTCATTCGATCTTAGCCTTCGCGGCCCGATTGCCGGATTCCGGGCATATTGGTCAACGCACCTTTTACCGTTCCGGGCCTAGGCTAATCGAAAGGCGAGAATAAAGAAGGTATGGGTTAACCAAGGGGAGGGTGGAATGAAGGCGAAACTCACGCGCGATAGCGCGAGGGCGCTTGTCGACGCAGGCTACATGCCTCTGGCTCATTATATAGAGATGTTCGGTGAAGACGCTCCGCCAGAGACGATCTCACCCAGCATCGTGCCGAAAAAGCGGCGTAGCGCACCGGTCAAGAAGCTGCCGGCCGAGGCCGTTCAGGTGAAGCTCGACCGTCACTCACGCCGGCGCCCCTGATGATCGAACCTGGCGTGGTCGCGTAGATCGTCTCGCAAGAGCGGGCTGGCGACCGCGCTCTGGACTTCGACCGAGGTCTTCCGCTCGTGAGTGCCAAGGAGGGCCGCGATGACGTTCCGCAGCCGGACCTCGATCAGCTCATATGTGATCGTCGAGGCAACGAACGAAGACAGCAGCCCGAGAACGACGAACATGGGCCAAACCACCCAGGGTGAGTAGCCTTGGGAGACCAGTCGTGCCCCGATCACCTGCAACGGGTAGAGCGCGAACGGGTGAACGAGATACAGGCTGTAGCTGATCTTGCCCACGAATTGCGGTGAGGCCTTCGACAACTGCTGCGCAATGGTCGAAGCCGGGTTCAGGACCGTCGAAAACAGGATGAGGCCCGGAAGAAGCCCCACGAACGGATGTACATATTCCAGCAGCATGTACATCAGTGCCAGGCACGCGACGCTGAGCAGCAGCCCCGATATGCCTCGCGCTCCGATGCGCAGTTCGACCGCCCTCAGCGCGAATCCGACCGCGAAATAGGCCGAAATCGGAAAGTAGAGAACGGCGATGACGCCCGCCAGAACGAGCAGGGCGGTCACCGGTCGCGAGCGCGTAGCGAAATAGAAGGCCGCTGCGAACCACAAATAGAACACCCACTCGTAGGTCAGCGTCCATGCGTTCTGCTGCCCAAGCGGCAGGTTCAGGATGTCGGGGAGAAAGAACAGGTTCGCGAGGAATATCTTCACGTAGTCCAGCGCGTCGATGCCCTTGAAGAATTTGTATCCGACCAGCGGCCCGATGACGAAGAGGGCGAGATGAAGGATGACAAATACAGGAAGGATGCGCAGACAGCGGTCGATGAAGAATTTCGAAACCACCTGATGCCGGACGAGGCTGGCCGGGATCAGGTACCCGCTTATCATGAAGAACACTTCGACGCCGCGGCCGAAGGTTCCGATGATTGCATCGAACCACGACGGCATCGGCGGCAGAAAGCCGGCCGTGAGCGGCATGTCATAGAGATGAACGAGCAAGACGCTTAGCGCAGCAAGGCCGCGCAGCCCCTGGATCGACGGCTCAAAGAGCCGGGCTTGGGCCGCGGAGCCGTGCCGCCCAAAGATATTGTGCCTGCTGTCGGATACTCTCTTGGCGAAATCCTTCGCCCTCTCCGCGCCCGATGGTCGTTCGAGAAGAGCCATCACCCGCTTGCAACCTTCAGGAGCTGCGGCGGCTGCCCCATAGCATTGCGGTTCACGCGCGGAAGCGGCGACGGCTTTCCGAAAACTTCACTGAACGCCATGGTGATCACCAACAGACCGCTCGCAGGGCCGTAACCGAGAACGGTTATGGTGTAGAAGTTCATCACAAAGATGGCAGTGAGCTTGTAGATATCGCGGGTTCTGGCCACGGCCATGATCACGAAGATCACGAAGATCACGAAGATCGGACCAAACATCAGGTAGGTTCCGATGTAGAAATTATCCACGGGCACGTAATAGGCGACTTTGTTCGAGAACAGCTGCTGCGGATAGTTGAAGCAGCCCAGTCCGCAACCGGTGAAATATCCCAGCGGCATCAGATCGTTCATGTAGACGAACGGCAGCTGCCAGCTGTTGTTGATGCGATCCTGCAGGCTGTACAGGCTCTTCGCGATTCTGCCCAAATTGGTCCCGCTGAACGCCAGCATCAAAGCCGGCGGGACGAGGAGGCAGGCGAAGGACCAGAGCGCGAGTGAACGAAGCGCAGCGAAACGATGACGTTCGTCGAACGCGCGCACCAGCAGCAGGCCGCCCAGGTAGATCACCAGGACGCCCAGCGCAGTCTTGTTGGTCGAAACCTGAATCGCATAGAGGGCCGGCCCCGCCCAAATCAGGCACCAGAGCACGCTCTTGCGAATGGAGGTGAAGACATAGGTTATCAACACGAAATATGCAGCCATGGTGCTGTCGGCGGCGAACCCGGAGATGCGGCTCTCGCCGCCCGTCCACCAGAGTCGTGCCGCGGTTCGCGTCGCGCCGAAAGATTCGTATGAGAAGGCGACCCACGGCAGCCGCGAATGCGCGGACCAGAAGATCCCGATCATCGAGGCGAAGAAGAGAAAATAGATGACGTTCAGCAGGAGTTTCTGGTCCTTGAACTCGCGGCCGCAAAAGCAAAATCCGACAAAGGCGGGGGCGATCATCTTTATCGAAGAGGCCAGCCCCTTCGTCTCTCCCAGGAATACGTAGCCGAGAAAGAGCGCGAAGACCGTATAGAGAACGAGCAGGATGGCGATGATGCTGCCTTGCTTGAACGCATATCTGTACGTGAACGCCGCCACGCATGCGAATGCAAACAGGTCGGGAACGAACCAGAGGGCGTCCAGATGTGTGAGGCTCGCATAATAGCGGAAGACGCCGGCGAAGGCGTCGCGGCTGAAATAGAGCAGCACCGCGCAGCCTTCGAGCGTGGGCAGGGCCCAGGCCGAAAGTGGGGCAGCCTCGCGATTTTCGGCGAGCGGCGTTGTCGGTTGATCCATCATAGGGCCTTCGGTTAGATCGCGCGTGCTGTCAGAGACCGATAGGCCGGATCGTTAGCGTAGCAAATTGTCTCGATTTTGGTCATTCTACACGTCTGGCTCAATGAAGTGATCGCCGATTCCGCAGCTTGCCGATTGAAATTTAAGTGCATCGTATATCCCGGTTCATCGCGATTGTAGTCTTCGTATTGGCTCCCTTGCCCTTCGGCTCGGTCGATCTGATCTGGATCTGGATCTGGACGACACTCCTGGCCGCGAGCTTGTTGACCGCCAACCTCTCGCGTGTTTGCAGCTCGGACTTCTGGGTTATCGGACCGATGGGGATGGTCCTGCTGCTATTATGTGCACTCTCGGTTTTTCAAATCTCGCCCGGGGTGGGGGATGCGCTTGCCGATCCTTCATGGCGGGCTGCCAGGGATGTCGCGGGGGTGACGGAGCCGAACCGCATCTCCGCTACGGCATCGGTGCCCTGGATCGCGTTCGGGTCTTGCTTGCTCTTTGTCCTCGCGTTGTTGCGGGCCTATCTGCTCGCCACCGACGGGGTGGCGGCGCGGCAGATGTTGAAAGCGATCGCATATGCAGGATTCGCGTATGCGCTATACGGCATCCTCGCGCATCTCCTGGCGCCGACCATGTTGCTCTGGAGGAGCAAGGAATATTATCTTCCCTTTGCGACGGGAACGTTCGTGAACCGCAACACTGCTGCCGTTTTTTGGGGCAGTTGCTCGGTCTTGTTCCTGGGCCGTTTGGCTCCGATCGTGTCGGACGCTCTGATGGCCACGCCGACGCGGCGGCATTATGACTATTCATTCACAGACCATCCCGCCACTCTTGCTGTCGGCTTTCTGACATGTCTTGTCGCAACAGGCATGACAGGCTCTCGCGCCGGAGTTCTGCTGACTCTCTTGAGCCTTGCCTGCCTCGCCAATCTCCATCTCATGCAACTTCGGTTCCAATCGAGGCACTATTGGCTGGGAGCGGGAGCGGTCGCGGCCGCCACCATCGTGGGCTTTCTTGTGATCGGCGGAAGCGTGATCGGCCGGGTCGGTCTGTTCGGCTTAGCAGACGGTCAGCGTGCGGAAGTCTATCGGACCGCACTCGAAATGCTGCGTGGACACGAATTGTTCGGCATCGGCATCGGAAACTTCGAGACTGCATTTCCGCCCTACCGACCGGGAAATCTTGGTAGTCAAGGCATCTGGGACAAGGTGCACAGCACGCCCTTGGAAATGATGATTTCGGTCGGGCTTCCTCTGGGAGCGACAATTTGCGCCATCGCTGCATTCTTTTGGGGGCGGATGCTTTGGGGAGCGTTCTCCCGACTTCGTGATCGCGACATTCCAGCAACGGCCGCTTCGGTGTTTCTGCTCGGAGTGTTGCATTCGTGTATCGACTTCTCGCTACAAATTGCTGGATTTGCGGTTGTGTTCGCGGCAATTTCAGGCTGCGGCCTGGCTCAGTCGATCTCGACGACGCGACGCAAAGAACTTAGGCAGTTTACCATCGGTTAAATATAGTCGAGTGCTTCCTCGAAAATCCTGTATGTCAGACAAATGTCTATTCGTGGAAAGAATTGGGGTTCCCAGATGCGCATGATACCCGGGTTGGTGATTGCATTGCTGCTGGCACCATCGACATCCAACGCTGCAACGGCCGTGGACGTTGCTTGCGTGCCTGCTGCTGCAGACGTGACCGCTGAAAAGGCAACCCAGTTTCTCGACAATCCGGCTGGTCTGTTGAATGGAATCCCCGCGGGTGAGGAAGGCAGGCTTTCCGCGGCGATTCGAGATTTCGCCTCGATGCGTCCTGAGACGGTGGAGGGCATTGGGTCGCTCTCGAGCGCCAGTTCCCCGGCGCAGAACCGGGCGATTGGCGCCGGACTCGGCACTGCTGCATCGACCTGCGTGCTGAATCGTCCGGCGACCGCCATGGCGATCCAGGAAGCTGTGCTGAAGACCGAGAACAGCGACCTGATTCAATCTTTCGTAAGCATCACTGGCGATGTTCCGACGACCGCCGTTCCCGGCTCTGATCCGAACGGCGAATCCATTGCGGGAGGCGGGCGCGCAAGCGCTGCGGCGCAGTCCTCGGGCTCGGTAAGTAGTTCAACGAGCACCACTTTTACCGCGGCCTCGGCTCCCTCGACGACCACGTTCTTCTCGGCAGCCTCGGTCACGTCGATCAATCCGCTCGCTCAGACCAGCCCGACAAACTGAGCGAGGCTACGCCAATTACGCGCAATTTTACGAAATTGCGCAATCGGGTTGAGAACTTTCGAGGCTACCGTCGAGCGATCAAGAGTATCGCGGGAGGCGGTGATGAAGCGTCTGGTTGCAGCCCTGTTCGTTCTGAGTTCTTCGTTGCCGTGCCTTGCGGCTGAACAAGTAATGAGCAAGGGCGTCTTTCTGAAGGAGGCCCAGAACGTTCTGGCTCCATTGCAGTTCGTGAAGTTCTGCATGAACTATTCGCGCGAGTGCGAGAAAAGCTCGCCTGAGGCGCAATTGCCGGCACGGGATGCCGCTTTTTCGACGCTCGAAGAGGTCAATGCCAGCGTGAATCAGGCGATCTCGCCTGTGATGAAATCAACTGATCCGCTGCTGGCGCGCTGGACGCTCTCGCCGTCGTCGGGCGATTGCAACGACTATGCGATCACCAAACGTCATCTGCTTCTCGCCAAGGGCTGGCCTGCGAGCGCCTTGCGTCTTGCGGTCGTCTATGCTCCCGCCGGAGGGCATCTCGTGTTGATCGCGCGGTTGCAGGACGGTGACTATGTTCTGGACAACCTCGTGCCGGACGTTCGCGATTTCCGCGGAGCCAGCTATCAGTGGGTGTCGATGGAATCCGGCGCGGATCCTCGCGTCTGGGTTTCGATCGCCAAGCAGGATCATCGCGATTTTGCCGAACTTGGGAGCAGGTGAGGGCGTCGCGAGGAGTCCCGATCGGTTTTCTTTTGCAATGCACAAAGACTTGCCGTATTTATCCGCTAACCGCGGCTAATCCATTAACTACGGTGAGACCAAGTGCTTCGTAGAGACCGCAATCGCCTGCTGGGCCTTCATTCGCGTGCTCCGATCCTGGCACGATCGATCCTTGCCGTCGCATCCTTGACGCTGGCCGGTGTGTCGTCTGCGACGGCACACTGCTTGCCGTTGCTGTTGAGGACTCCGCCTGTCGAACTTCGCCTCTTTTCGGCCGATCCGGGGCATGTCCTGAAGTACGCGAAGAACGACAAGACCAAGATCGAAAGCAAGGTTACCGAGTATTTGGCCACTGATCCCGATCTGCTCCCGCAGATCGGGAAATTGGTATCGCTGGCTCCGGAGTCGAATCGGTCGGCAATCGGACGTGGCCTGGCTCGGGCCGCGCAGCATTGTGGCCCGATCGAGCCCAAAGTCGTGCAGAGCATTATCGATTTTGTCCGAAGATTGCAGGATTCGTCGGTGAGCGCCGGATATGCGTCGATCGAGAGCGACGCGCCTGTCCAGATTTCGACACAGAGCAAGCCCGCCGCCCAATCCAACTCTTTATTTGAAGGAGAATGGAACATGGATGTCGGCAATCCGTTCGCCCCCGTCCCGCTTCCTCTCGAATTGCCGCGATAGTGACGCATGTATCAGCCGCGAAATACCTTCGACGCCGGACAGTCTTCGTCGTTACCGCTCAATACCGCCGTTTTGACCTTCGAGCGGACGCTCGACATTGTGCGCCGGCAGTGGCCGTTGATCGCTTCTGTCGTCGGTGTCTGTCTGGCCGTGGTGGTGGCGTATGCGCTGACGGCCACTCCTTATTACACGAGCTCGGTCAGCATCCTCGTCGATACCCGTCAGGCGGTTCTGAACAAGTCCACCGACGCGGCGAACAGCACGCTGATCGATCCCGGCTTCGTCGAGAGCCAGGTCGAAATTCTCACGTCCGACGACCTCGTGCGCTCGGTCGTTGATTCGCTGAACCTCACCAGCGATCCCGAATATACGCAAGCCGACATGATCTCCTCGGTCGTCGGCACGATCATCAATCTACTGGGTCTCGCCGAGCCGGAATCCAAGGATTTCGTGAAGCGGATGGTGGTCGCCAGCCTCAAGAAGAATCTGAAGGTGGAGCGGGTCGGCGTCACCTACGTGCTGACGATGTCGTTCCGGTCGACGGTGCCCGAGAAGGCGGCGAAGGTCGCCAACGCCTTGGCGGACGCGTACATGACCAGCGTGCTCGAAGCCAAGTACCAGTCCACCAAACGGGCAAGCGAGTGGCTGCAAAGGCGCAGCGCCGAGCTGCAGCAGCAGGCGATGGAGGCCGACCGGGCCGTCCAGACGTTCAAGGCTGAAAATAACATCGTCGGGACGAGCAAGGGCTTGATGAACGAGCAGCAGCTCTCCGACGTCAACACGCAACTGATCCAGGCTCGCGCCAGCACCGCGGAAGCCAAGGCCAGGCTCGACCGAATCAACGCGATCACGGACCAGGATCTTGCTCAGCCGACCGTGACTGACGCGCTCAGCAACACCGTGATCACGCGACTGCGCGCGCAATATCTCGATCTCGCCGCCCAGTACGCGGATTGGTCGAACAAGTACGGGAAGGACCACCAGGCGTCGGTCAACCTGGCGTCCCGCATGCAGGAACTGCGGCGGGCGATCAAGGACGAGGTCAAGCGTATCGCCGACGCCTACAAGAGCGACTACGAGATCGCGCGCAGCCGTGAAAGTTCGCTGGAAGCGGACCTCAACAAGCTCGTGAGCCAAAACGGCAGCGCGAGTCAGGCCCAAGTGAAGCTGCGCAATCTGGAGAGCGCTGCCGACACCTATCGGACCCTGTACAACAACTTCCTCCAGCAATTGCAGGAAGCGACGCAGAACCAGAGCTTCCCGATCAGCGAAGCCAGAATCATCAGCACCGCGCAGAAGGCGGACAAGAAGAGCTGGCCGAAGACGGGCCTGCTGCTCCTCGGCGGACTGATCGGCGGCCTGTGCTTCGGCCTCGGTGGCGCCGTCGGCAAGGAAATGCTGACCGAAGTCCTGCGCACGCCGTCGGAGGTCGAGGCCGAGACGGCGCTGCAATGCCTCGGCACCCTGCCGGAGCTTCGTCCCGAGGCCGCGGACGGTTCGTCGTCGGACGCACGCGGAGCGATATTGACGCGATACGCTCTCGAACATCCGTTCTCGCGGTTCGCCGAAACGCTGCGCAATATCAAGACC
This sequence comes from Bradyrhizobium sp. 14AA, assembly GCF_054185205.1. Taxonomy (NCBI): domain Bacteria; kingdom Pseudomonadati; phylum Pseudomonadota; class Alphaproteobacteria; order Hyphomicrobiales; family Nitrobacteraceae; genus Bradyrhizobium; species Bradyrhizobium sp. 14AA. The sequence continues at coordinate 155,884 of NZ_JAVAYM010000025.1, forward strand.
GCCGTCGACCTGTCCCGCCTGACCAGGGAAACGAACGTCATTGCCGTCGTCTCTTCGCTCCCGAAGGAGGGTAAGACGACCGTTGCCGCGAACCTCGCGCATCTGGCGGCCCTCGCCGGGCATCGCACGTTGCTGATCGACGGCGATCTGCACACCCAGTCCCTGACGCGCAAGGTCGCCCCCGGCTCCAAGACCGGTCTCGTCGAGGCCCTCGCCGATCCGTCGCAGTTCGAGCACCACATCCAGGTCGACCGGCAATCCAATCTCAATTTCCTGCCGTCGGTCGTGCGGGCGCGGCTGGTCAATTCGGCCGATTTGCTGTCGTCCCAGTCGATGTCGGATTTTCTCAAGGTGGCGAGAAAGAAATACGACTATATCTTCGTCGACCTCGCCCCCGTGCTTCCGGTGACGGACGCCAAGGCCGTCGGACATCTGGTCGACGCCATCGTTTACGTGGTTGAATGGGGCAAGACCCGCCGTGCGGCGGTGAACGAGGCCATCGTCGACCTCGAGGTGTTCAGAGGCAAGATCGTCGGCATCGTGCTGAATCGTGCCAATCCGAAAACGCTGAAGCGTATCGAGTCGTACAAGGGGCGGCACTATTCCGACTATTACGTCGAGCAGGCCTGAGAACGAGCACGGGTCCCGCCGCCCGTCTGCGGCATATGCGGCCATTGTCAACGTTGTTGTCGCTGCGACGGCGCTGGCTTGGCTGCTGTCGGCCGCGAGCTATACGTTTCGCCCCACGCTGCAGGATCTCGCCGCGCGTCTGAGCCGCGGCGAGAATTACGACAATGAGGTTCTCGAACGCATCGCGTCCCGCTACGAGGATGCCTCGGGCGTATTTTGCGACGCCAGGCAGCGTCGCAACCTGCTTCTGATCAACCTGCGGCTCCTGAGCAATCACCTCGAATCCGGCGGCATCGGTTCGCTCGATGCGAGCCTGCAGAACGTGACGCGCTCTGCGAAACAACTGATCGCGTGTTCGCCCTCGGAATCGATCGCCTGGCTGGCGCTGTACTGGGTTGAGATTCGAGCAGCAGGCTTTGGCCCGACCGCGATTTCCTACCTCACCCAGTCCTATCATTTCGGACCGCACGAGATCTGGGTGCAACTTTTCCGCGCGCCGCTGGCAATGCGTGCCTACGGCTTCTTGCCGGACGACCTCAAGCGACAGACTCGCGCCGATTTCGACGACATCGTTGGCGCTCGTCTCTTTCCGACGGCCGTCCTGATGTATCAAGCCGCATCGCAAGCGACCCAGGCGGTGCTGCTGGAAGGCATGTGCGACGCCCCGATCGAAGTGAGGCTGATCTTCCGTCGCTTTGCCGAAAGTCGCGGGCTGCGCATTGCGCATGCGTGCTTTGCCGAACCCGACAATCCCGTCCGTGGATAGCGTCTCGTCAGCCGGTGGCGGGTCTCCGGTCGCGTATGAAGTGTCGGCGCTTCGATGGTGTCGTGCATGAAACTGCCGCAAATGCGAGCCTTGCTTCGGACGTATCAGTCTGGCATTGCAGTGCGGTAAGGGCGAAGCGACGAGTTGATCATGGCTCCTGTGATTGTTACCGGCGCTGCCGGCTTTATCGGCATGCATGTGTGTGAGCGCCTGCTTGCGCGCGGAGAACAAGTTGTCGGTATCGATGCGTTCACGCCGTACTACGATCCGGCGCTGAAGCGTGCGCGTCTTGCAACGCTCGAGCACCGTCCCGGGTTCAAATTCTACGAGATCGACCTTGCTGATTTCGCCGCGGTGAGCCGCGTTTTCGACGAGGTCTCGCCCGACCGCGTCGTGCATCTGGCGGCGCAGCCCGGCGTGCGCGCGTCGATCGACGATCCCATCACCAGCATCCGCGCCAATTGCGACGGTTTCGTCACCGTGCTCGAAGCCGGGCGGCGCCATGGCGTGGCGCATCTCGTCTACGCCTCGTCGAGCTCCGTCTACGGCGCCAACCGCACCTTGCCGTATTCGACCGAGCATTCGGTGAACCATCCGGTCAGCCTTTATGCGGCGAGCAAGAAGGCTAACGAGCTGATGGCGCACACGTTCGCGCATGTTCACAAGCTGCCGGTGACCGGTCTTCGCTTCTTCACCGTCTACGGTCCATGGGGCCGGCCCGACATGGCCGCCTGGCTGTTCACGCGCGCGATCTTTGCGAATGAGCCGATCAAGATTTTCAATAATGGCGACATGTGGCGCGACTTCACCTATGTCGACGACATCGTCGAAGGCGTGATCCGCACGCTCGACCGGCCGGCGGCGCCGAATCCGGCGTGGAACGCGGAGGCGCCGGAAAATTCGTCGAGCTATGCGCCGTATCGCGTCTACAACATCGGCAACAACCGCTCGGTCAATTTGATCGAGTTCGTCGATACGCTGGAGAAGATCATCGGCAAGCCCGCGATTCGCCAGTTGCTGCCGATGCAGGCCGGTGACGTCCTGGAGACGCGCGCCGATATTTCCGCGCTCCAGCGCGATGTCGGTTTCTCACCTTCGACGTCGATCGCGGACGGTCTCGGCCGCTTCGTCGAATGGTATCGAAAGTACCACGGCATGTGATCCTGCGATCGTTGTCGACGTCCTGTTCCGCGCCGGAGCGCTGATGGTTCCGTGCGGGGCGGCTGTCGCATATGTCGGCTGCGTGGAGTGCATACGGCGCGTTCAGGGAAATGTCCGTCACGGCCTCGGCGCTAGGCGGTGAAGGTTTGTTCGGCGGGTGACACACGCTGCCCTAATGTTGGGCGTGCGATCGGCTACAGAAATGGTCTAGGGTGTTCAGTGGAACATCCGTCTTCAACGGAAAGAGTTTTTTCATGCGAATCGCGATGATCGGCACGGGCTATGTGGGACTGGTGTCCGGAGCCTGCTTTGCGGATTTCGGTCACGACGTCATCTGCGTCGACAAGGACGAGAAGAAGATCGCGGCGCTCCATCGCGGCGAGATCCCGATCTACGAGCCCGGCCTCGATGAACTCGTCGCGGCGAATGTGAAAGCCAAGCGGCTGGAGTTCACCACCGATCTGTCGAAGCCGGTTGCCGATGCCGACGCCGTCTTCATCGCGGTTGGCACGCCGTCGCGCCGCGGCGACGGCCATGCCGATCTCTCCTATGTCTACGCCGCGGCCAAAGAGATCGCGCAGTCGCTCACCGGCTTCACCGTGGTGGTGACCAAGTCGACCGTGCCGGTCGGCACCGGCGACGAGGTCGAGCGCATCATCCGCGAGACCAATCCCAAGGCCGACGTCGTCGTCGCCTCCAACCCCGAGTTCCTGCG
>NZ_JAVAYM010000123.1:0-487 GCF_054185205.1 Bradyrhizobium sp. 14AA
GGGCAGCGCGGGTGCGCTCCTGGCGCAACCGGTCGAGCATCACATTGCCGCAAAGCCGGTAAAGATAGGCGGCGGGATTGCGGACTTCGTCGTTGGCGGGCTGGGATGCCACGCGAAGCCAGGTTTCCTGCACGAGATCTTCGGCCTCGGCTTCGCCTACCCGCGCCGTGAAATAGCGTAGCAAGCTCGCCCTGCGCTGCATGAAGGTGGACAATAGCGGATTGAGTTCGCTCATCGGATCAAGCTGATGTCCCTCGCAAAGACCGCCGTACGGTGCTGCCGAACTGCTGTCGATTCCGATCAGCTTCGGAAACAGACGGAGCGGAACGGCCAGCGCCTCACAGTTTTTTCTCAAGCTCTCCGGCGAAGCGCTGCGCCGGCCATCCGCATCATTTCCGCGCTGCAAATTTTCTTTGAGGTGGTCGCGCCGCGGCACCGTCTCAAGCCTCGCAGCCCGGGATCGAATGGGCTGTGACCCAATTGCATT
>NZ_JAVAYM010000124.1:0-485 GCF_054185205.1 Bradyrhizobium sp. 14AA
GGGATTATGCGGTCTTGAGAAGGAGCACCAGGATGAAATTTGATACGGTTATTATGGGCGGCGGTCTCGCCGGTTTGCTATGCGGACTGCAACTCCAGCAGCATGGATTACGCTGCGCCATCGTCACCCGCGGACAAAGCGCGCTGCATTTTTCCTCCGGCTCGCTGGATCTACTCAGCGCCCTGCCCGACGGCCAACCGGTGACTGACATTACCGCCGGGCTTGATGCGCTGTGCCGCCAGGCGCCTGAACATCCTTATTCGCGTTTAGGCGCGCAAAAAGTCCTTACGCTGGCGCAACAGGCGCAAACGCTACTTAACGCCAGCGGCGCGCAGTTATACGGTGACGTACAGCAGGCGCACCAGCGTGTCACGCCGCTTGGCACATTGCGTTCAACCTGGCTTAGCTCGCCGGAAGTACCGGTCTGGCCGTTATCCGCACAGCGAATTTGCGTCGTCGGCGTTAGCGGATTACTGGATTTCCAG
>NZ_JAVAYM010000125.1:0-485 GCF_054185205.1 Bradyrhizobium sp. 14AA
TCGCTGGCTGCCGCGGCGGCGGTGCTACACCAGACCCAATCCGCTCTGTCTCATCAGTTCAGCGATCTGGAACAACGCCTTGGCTTCCGCCTGTTCGTGCGTAAAAGCCAGCCGCTGCGCTTTACGCCGCAGGGGGAAGTTCTGCTGCAACTGGCAAACCAGGTGCTGCCGCAAATCAGCCGTGCGCTGCAGGCGTGCAACGAACCGCAGCAAACTCGTCTGCGCATCGCTATTGAATGTCATAGCTGTATTCAGTGGCTGACCCCGGCGCTGGAAAACGTCCGTGCAAGCTGGCCGCAGGTAGAAATGGATTTCACATCCGGCGTCACTTTTGATCCGCAACCGGCCTTGCAACAAGGCGAGCTGGATTTGGTGATGACGTCGGATATTTTGCCGCGCAGCGGGCTGCATTATTCGCCGATGTTTGATTTTGAAGTCCGACTGGTGCTGGCGCCCGACCATCCGCTGGCCAACAAAACGCAGAT
>NZ_JAVAYM010000126.1:0-485 GCF_054185205.1 Bradyrhizobium sp. 14AA
ATCTCGCACACCGGAGTGAAGGGCACCTGCGACAACAACCGCAACCTGTCCGACGACCAACTGAAGGCGCTGGCGGCCAAGGGAGGACTGATCGGCATCGGCTACTGGGAAACCGCCGTCTGCGGCAAGGATGCAGCCGCCGTTGCCAGGGCGATCCAGCATGCAGCCGGTGTCGCCGGCATCGATCATGTCGCGCTCGGCTCGGATTTCGACGGCGCCGTCGCGATGCCGTTCGCCACCACCGGACTTGTCCAGATCACCGACGCGCTGCAGTCCGCCGGTTTCAGCTACGCGGATACCGGCAAGGCGATGGGTGGCAACGAAATCCGCTTCCTGCTCGAAAATCTGCCGGACTGAGGTTCACGGCTTTCGCCGCAAACGCCTGATCGTTGTGCCGATTATTTCCCGAATATGGCGCCTTGCATCGCAGCGGTTTTGAGGCGAGTCATTGGCCCCGTCGTGAATCATCACTCTGGGGCGGGGGA
>NZ_JAVAYM010000026.1:0-157316 GCF_054185205.1 Bradyrhizobium sp. 14AA
TGCCAGCTCAAACACTTCCGACGCTTGGCAACCCGCTATGACAGGCGAACCGCCAACTTTACCGGCTTCATCCATCTCGCAGCCGCAATGATCTGGATGCAATGAATGTCGATCGGTCCTAGTGCGCAATTGCGCACGGGGGCCGGGACCCACCGCGTGATCTATCGAACGAGACCGGTGGCAATACCGAACGACCAGTCCTCGCCAAACATCTCCCTGTGGTTATGGGTCCCGGCCTACGCCGGACGACTTGAGGATAAGTCTTGGCGCTTCTCACGGATGACGAACTCGTTGGTTGGTTCGCACCACGTGAATGCGCTAGGATCACCCCTGCCGCCGTGCCGTAAGCCCGCGGCATTCCGGGACGCGCATCCCGTTCTCCAACAAGCCTGACCGCACGCCTCGCGCCGTTCGCGTGGCCAACGATGGGATTTCACATGCGCGTCCTCGCCTTCCTCGCTGCGCTTTCGCTCGGCGCAAGCTCCGCCCTCGCCGCCGAAGAACCGAGCGGCTGCGACAAGTTCAAATGGCCGATCGAGCGCGAGCGCGCGGCGCTGACCGCGCCGGATCGCGCCAGGCTCGCATCGGAGAGCGAGCAGGCCGTGCTGCCGACATCGGCCATCACGCTGGGGCTGGTCGCGCCTGCCGACGCAAAACTGCCGACGCCGCCGGAGCGGGCGCCGAAGGAGGGCACATTTGCCGGCTTCACTTGCATCAAGGGCGCGAAGGCCGGACTCTACACGATCAGCCTCTCGGCCGGCGCCTGGGTGGACCTGGTGCAGGACGGGCATGTCCTCAAGCCCATCGCCTTCAGCGGTGCCACGGATTGCGACGGCATCCGCAAGACCATGAAATATTCGCTGTCGGCGCAGCCTTTCGTGGTCCAGGTCAGCGGGGCCAGGGAGAATTCACTCTCGATCGCGATCCTGCCGGTCTTGCCTCTGGAATAGGCCCCTCGGTTAGACAAACGGTCGCCTTTGACCCGGGCGCTCATCCTGCTATCTTCGCAGCTGCGATATCCTGGCCGGCCGTAAGCCGCTGCCGGGGCCCCGTGGAGCAGCGCTTCCGCCCGTCGCGACCTGACCCACCAACGCCAGATTTGCGCGTGCTTCTTGCGCGCGCGAGCTCGCAAGGAGCGCATCCATGATTCGTATTGCCGGACTTTTCACCGCCTTCGTCATCCTCGCGGGCGCGAGCCTCTCGCCGGCCATCGCCGAGGACAAGACCATCACCGTGTTCGCGGCGGCGTCGATGAAGAACGCGCTCGACGAGATCGACGCGGCCTACACCGCCAAGACCGGCGTCAAGTTCAGCGTCAGCTATGCCGCGAGCTCGGTGCTCGCCAAGCAGATCGAGCAGGGCGCGCCCGCCGACGTGTTCGTCTCCGCCGACACCGACTGGATGGACTACGCCATCTCCAAGAAGACCATCAACGAGCCGACCCGCGTGAACCTGCTCGGCAACAGCATCGTGCTGATCGCACCGAAGGATTCCAAGGTCGACAACGTCACCATCGCGCAGGGCTTCGACCTCGCCAAGCTCGCCGGCGACGGCCGGATCGCAACCGGCGACGTCAAGTCCGTGCCCGTCGGCAAATACGCCAAGGCCGCGCTGGAGAAGCTGGGTGCCTGGCAGGCGGCCGAGCCGAAATTCGCCATGGCCGAGAGCGTGCGCGCCGCGCTGACGCTGGTTGCCCGCGGCGAGGCGACGCTCGGCATCGTCTATTCCACCGACGCCAAGGTCGAGCCCGGCGTGAAGATCGTCGGCACCTTCCCGGCGGACTCGCATCCCGCGATCATCTATCCGGTCGCAGCAACGACGACCGCAAAGCCCGAGACCAACGACTACCTCGCCTTCCTGCGCTCGTCGGCGGCCAAGACCATCCTGGAAAAATACGGCTTCAAGTTCCTGGTCAGCCCGACAACCTGATTCTTGCAACCTGATTTTTCGTGTTCAACATCTCTCCCGCCGAATGGACCGCGATCCTGCTCTCGCTCAGGGTCGCCATCATCGCCACGCTGGTCGCAACGCCGTTCGGCATTGCGCTGGCGTGGCTGCTTGCCCGCAAGGATTTTTGGGGCAAGTCGGTGCTCGACGCATTCGTGCATCTGCCGCTGGTGCTGCCGCCTGTCGTCACCGGCTATCTCCTGCTCCTCACCTTCGGCCGCAAGGGACTCGTCGGCGGCTTCCTGGCCGACACTTTCGGCATCGTCTTCGCGTTCCGCTGGACCGGAGCTGCGCTGGCCTGCGGCCTGATGTCGTTCCCGCTGCTGGTCCGCCCGATGCGGCTGTCGATCGAGGCGATCGACCGCCGGCTCGAGCAGGCCGCGGAGACGCTGGGCGCCGCGCCCTGGAAAGTCTTCTTCACGGTGACGCTGCCGCTGGCGCTGCCCGGCGTGCTCGCCGGCATGGTGCTGGGCTTTGCCAAGGCGATCGGCGAGTTCGGCGCCACCATCACCTTCGTCTCCAACATTCCCGGCGAAACGCAGACGATTTCGTCCGCGATCTATTCGCTGATCCAGACGCCGGACGGCGATGCCGCCGCGGGCCGGCTGGTCATTGTCTCGATCGTGCTCGCACTCGGCGCGCTGATCGCCGCCGAATGGTTCGCTCGCCGCGCCACCGCGCGCCTGCACGGGAACTGACCATGCTGCGGGTCGACATCGAAAAACAGCTCGGCGAGTTCTCGCTTCAGGCAACCTTCACCGGCGAAGGCCGCGTCATCGGCCTGTTCGGCGCCTCGGGCGCCGGCAAGAGCTCGCTGGTCAACATGATCGCAGGGCTGCTGCGGCCCGACCGCGGCACCATCGTGATCGACGGCGAGACCGTCGACGACACCGCGGCCGGCATTCATGTGCCGACCTGGCGACGCCGCATCGGCTATGTCTTCCAGGACGCGCGGCTGTTTCCGCATCTGAGCGTCGCGCAGAATCTCGACTACGGAAGGCGGATGAACGGCCTCGCGCCCGATGCGGCCCAGCACAAGCGCATCGTCGACCTGCTCGACATCGGCGCGCTGCAGGGCCGCCGCCCCGGAAAACTTTCCGGCGGCGAACGCCAGCGCGTCGCGCTCGGCCGCGCGCTGCTGTCGAAGCCACGCCTCTTGCTGCTCGACGAGCCACTCGGCGCGCTCGACGAGGGCCGCAAGCTCGAGATTTTGCCGTATCTGGTTCGGCTGCGCGATGAAGCCAACGTGCCGATGGTCTATGTCAGCCACGACGCCGCGGAATTGCGCCAGCTCGCCACGCAGATCGTGATGCTGAAGCAGGGACGCGTGACGTCGTTCGGCGGGGTGAAGGTGTTGACGTGAGGAGTGTGCGTTGAGGCACGCCGGCGCAACACCCACCTCCGTCGTCCTGGCGAAAGCCAGGACCCATACCGCGTGACTTCTCGAGGAATCGCGGTGCGAGTACCGACAAAGAATAACTGCGAGTCTTCGCCAAACTTCGCCCTGGGGTAATGGGTCCTGGCTTTCGCCAGGACGACAGTGGGGCTTTACCGCGCCTTCCGCCGCTTCGGCTTCACCGTGCCGAACACCGCGGCCAGATCCTCACTCGCCGGCGCCGCGTCATCCAGATGCAGGCGGCTCTCCACATGCAGAAAATGCTCGCGCGACACGGCAATGGCACGCGCGACGTCGCGGGCGCGCAGGGCTTCGACGATGGCGCCGTGCTCGTCGACGGCGCAGACCGAATCCGTGGCGGGCTCGTAGACCGAGACCATCACCGAGGAGCGGCTGAGCAGGTCGGCGAGGAAGCGCGTGAGCTCGGCATTGCCGAGTGCCTCCACCAGATGGACGTGGAACGCACCGGACAGCCGCACCGAGGCGGCGCGGTCGCCGCGCGTTGCGGCGGCGCGTTCCTCGGCAAGATGGGCATTGAGCCGCTCGATCAGGGCATCGTCGACAAGGCGCACGAGCTGGGTCAGCACGCCGGCCTCGAGCACGCGATGCGCCTCATAGACGCTGCGGACGTCGTCGAGCGTCGGGCGCGGCACGCGGGCGCCGCGGTTGGGGATCATCTCCAGCCGCCGTTCCGCGCCCAGCCGGTGCAGCACCTTGCGAATACGCTCGCGCGACACGCCGAAAATATCGGCCAGCGGCGGCTCGGCGAGCTTGGTGCCTGCCTTCAGCTTGCCTTCCAGCAGCGCGTGCAGGATGGCCTGATAGACCGCCTCGTCCTCTGCCGGATTCGCCTTGCCGTTTCGCCTGCGCTGCGTCGCCATGGCGCTAGCTAGGCCCAAAGGATGCGCAGCGTCACCTCCAAAAAATGTGCACATTTGCTGCGCGATCGCGCAGCCGTCGAAAGCTAAATCCAATCAAGCCATTGAAATACCTATACTTTGTAAAAATGTGCACATTTGGCATGGCGCTTGCTGCTGACTCAAGGCAAGCTTTACGCACAACAAACGGGACATGCCCATGCACACACCCTCCCGACGCAGCGTTTTGATATCCGGCGCGGCCCTCGCCACAACTCTCGCGGCCCCGGCACGGCTGCGCGCCGCCCCCAAGGAGATCGTCATCGGCGGCCCCGCGGGCGCCGCGAAGTATTTCAACGCCGATCTGTTTCCGGTGCTGGAGAAGAAGCTCGACTGCAAGGTGCTCTATGAGGGCACCAACTCGCTGACCAATCTCCAGAAGATGCAGGCCGACAAGGCCGCGCCGAAAATCTCCGTCGTCATCATGGACGATCCCGTGATGCTGCCGGCCGCGAGCGAAGGCCTGATCACCAAGATGTCGGCCTCCTCGATTCAAAACCTCGGCAAGCTCGTGGACGGCTCGGTGCATCAGGACGGCCTATGGGCGAACTACCAGCGGCCCTGGGCCGGCATCGCCTACTCGACCAAGCGCATGAAGACGGCGCCGGCAAAATGGTCCGATTTGTGGGATGCGAAATATGCTTCCCGGGTGATCGTTCCGTCACTGTCGAACACCGAAGGCTTCTGGACGCTACTCGCGGCCGCGCATCTCGAAACCGGCAAGCCCTACAAGGAGGCGCAGTACGAGATCGACGCCGCCTTCAAGAAGGTGAAGGAGCTGAAGGCGAATTTGCTGAACGTCTATACCAACGCGCCGCAGGCCATCAATCTGATGGAGCAGGGCGAGGCCTGGATGATCGGCGGCCAGTTCTCGGCCTACACGCTGATCCGGAAAGCGGAGGGCTCGCCGGTCGATCTCGCCGTGCCGCAGGACGGCGGCTTTGCCATGCCCTCAGGCATCGCCAAGGTGGCTGGTGCGCCGGCCGGTGATCTCGCCGACGCCGTGATCGACTTCTTCCTGAGCCCGGAAGCGCAGACCATCCTCGCCGACAAGGCGTTCGTCGCGCCGACCAACAAAGGCACGCCAACGCCGGCGGGCTTCCCCGATCCCGCCGCCCTGTTCGCGCCGGACTGGGCGTTCGTCGCCAAGAACCGCGCCGGGTGGGTCGACCGCTGGAGCAAGGAGATGACATGAGCGAGAGCAGCCCGCATCTCGTCGTCCGCAGCGTCTCCAAGCGCTACGGGCCGACGACGGTGCTCGATCACATCGACCTGACCATCCGCCGCGGCGAGCTGGTGACGCTGCTCGGCCCCTCCGGCTGCGGCAAGACGACGTTGTTGCGCGCCATCGCGGGGCTCGCGCAGCCGGATGCGGGCAAGGTCGAGCTCGCCGGGCGCGACATCACAAACGTGCCGCCGCACAAGCGCAATGTCGGCGTTGTGTTCCAGAGCTACGCGCTGTTTCCGCATCTGACCGTCGCCGGCAATGTCGCATTCGGACTGAAGGTGCGCGGCGCCGCGAAGCGTGAGATCGACACGGCCGTCGAGCGCGCGTTGTCGCTGGTCAAGCTCGGCCATCTCGCGGGACGGCGCATCTCGGCGCTATCAGGGGGGCAGCAGCAGCGCGTCGCGCTGGCGCGCGCGATCGCGGTCGAGCCCGATGTGCTCTTGTTCGACGAGGCGCTCTCCGCACTCGACCGCAAGCTGCGGGAGGAGATGCAGGTCGAGTTGCGCCGCCTGCTCCAGGACGTCAAGGCCACCGCGATCTTCGTGACGCACGACCAGGACGAGGCGCTGACCATGTCCGACCGCGTCGCGGTCATGAACAAGGGGCGGATCGAGCAGCTCGCCGAGCCGCGCGAGCTTTACTTGCGGCCGGCAAGCCTGTTCGCGCTCAACTTCGTCGGACTGTCGACGCGGATCGCGGGCACGGTGCTGGCGGCCGACAACGGCAAGGTCGATGTCGAGACCAGGGTTGGCCGCCTCTCGGCACTCGGCAATTTCCAGGCCGGCTCCCCCGTCATCGTCGCGGCGCGCCCCGAGCAGCTTCGGCTTGGTGACCAAGGCCAGGCGAATTCCGCGATGGGACGCGTGCGCTCCGTGGTGTTCCAGGGCTCGCGCACGCTGGTCGAGGTCGATGCCGGCGCCGGCGAAAGCCTGCTCGCCGAACTCTCCGGGCGGGACGGCGCGATCCCGCGCGTGCATGACGAGATCCGCCTGAGCTGGCCCGTGACCGAGACCTTTGCGTTTCCCATGGAGGCGCAGGCATGAGCGAAGCGGCCCTCCCCGCGCCGGTGGCGACGCCAGCGGTGGATCGCGAGCGGCTCACGGCTGTTGGATTCGTGCTGCCGTCCTTCGTCATCATCGCCGGCGTCTTCGCGCTGCCGCTGCTGCTGCTGCTCGGCGTCAGTTTTGTCGACGCCAGCGGGCCCACTCTCGTCAACTACAAGCGCCTGCTCGGCACGCCCTATTATCTCGGCGTGATCTGGAATTCGCTGCGGCTCGGGCTGCTGACGACCATCATCGCCTTCCTGATCAGCTATCCCGCCGCCTTCGCGCTGGCGCGCGCCCGCGGGCCCTTGCGCTCGGTGCTGCTGGCGACGCTGTTCCTGCCGCTGGCGGCCAGCGTCATCGTCAAGGCGTTCGCCTGGACGATCCTGCTGCGCAGCGACGGCATCGTCAACGAGACGCTGATGGCGCTCGGCATCATCGAGGACCCGATCCGGATGATCTTCACCGAGACCGCGCTGATCGTCGGTGCCGTCAACATCTTCCTGCCCTTCATGATCCTGCCGATCTACGCGATCGTCGCGCAGCTCGACCCCCGCTATGCGGAAGCGGCCGCGACGCTCGGCGCCTCGCCGGTCGTGACGTTCTTTCGCGTGATCCTGCCGCTGACCTTGCCCGGCATCATCGCGGGCGTCGCGCTGGTGTTCTCGCTGTCGGTCTCCGCCTATGTCGTGCCGACGCTCTTGATCGGCGAGAAATATCCGACGCTCGCGACCACGATTGCAAAGGCCTACCTGCTGGCGCGTGAGCCCGGCTTCGGCGCTGCCGCCGGCGTCGTGCTGCTGGGAATCGCGATAGCCGTGGTCGCGCTGAGCGCGCGCCTGTCGCGGGAGCCGAAGTGATGATTCGGGCCGCAATCATCGCCTGCTGGGTGATGGCCATCGCGATGGCGCTGTTCCTGGTCCTGCCGCTGCTGGTGATCGCGGCGGCCAGCTTCTCGCCGACGCCGGTGTTCGACCTGCCGTTGACCGGCGCCTCGACGCGCTGGTATGGCCGGATCAGCCGGCTCGACGGCTTCTGGCCGTCGCTGTTGCTGTCGCTCCAGATCGCGCTGCTCTCGACCGCGATCTCGCTGGTCTCAGGCACGTTAGCTGCCATCGCGATCGCACGCGGAAAGCTGCCGGGTGCGGACGTGTTCGCCACCGCGCTGGTCTCGCCGCTGATGATGCCCGGCCTCGTGCTCGGCATCGCACTGCTGCAGGGCTTTCGCGCCATCGGGTTCAATACGCCCTGGGGCACGCTGCTGGTCGCTCATCTCGTGATCACACTGCCTTACGTCGCGCGCACGATGATCGCGGGGCTCGCGCGGTTCGACTTCACCCTGATCGAAGCGGCGCGCACGCTCGGCTGCACCTATCCCGGCAGCGTGCTGCGGGTGATGGTTCCGGCGCTGGCGCCGTCGTTCCTGATCGCGGGGATATTCTCCTTCCTCGCCTCGTTCGACAATTATCCGGTCTCGATCTTCCTCGCCGACGTCCGCACCAAGACGCTGCCGATCCGGATGCTGCAATATATCGAGGAGGCGCCCGACCCGACGCTCGCCGCGCTCTCCACCCTCATCCTCTTGGGCACGGTGATCCTGCTGTTCGTCAGCGACCGCGTCGTCGGCCTGCACCGCATGGCCGGAACCTCGGACTGATCCCATGAGCGAAGCAAAACAACCTCTCTCACAACGCGACTTCGCCGGCTACGGTCGCAAGCCGCCGAACCCGCGCTGGCCGAACGGCGCGCGCGTTGCGGTGTCGCTGGTGGTGAATTTCGAGGAAGGCTCGGAGTTCTCCGTCAATGACGGCGACGCGAACAACGAGGCGATCTACGAGGTCGTCCACAAGCTCGACGGCCCGGACAGCTGCATCGACAGCCATTTCGAGTACGGCACGCGCGCGGCCTGGTGGCGCATCATGGATTTGTTCGACGCCCACGGCGTCAAGGCGACGGTGAGCTGCTGCGGCCGCGCGGTCGAGCGCTCGCCGGAGCTGGCGCGCGACGCCATCGCGCGCGGCCACGAAATCTCGGCGCATGGCTGGCGCTGGCAGAGCCACGCCGACATGGACGAGGCGAGCGAGCGCGAGGTCATCGCGAAGACCGTCGCGGCGATCCAACGCGTCACCGGACAACGCCCGGTCGGCTGGCACACGCGCTCGGCGACATCGCCGAACACGCGCCGCCTGCTGGTCGAGGAAGGCGGCTTTCTCTACGACAGCGATGCCTATAACGACGACCTGCCCTATTACAGGGAGGTCGCCGGCAAGCCGCATCTGGTGCTGCCCTACGCGTTCGACACCAACGACATGCAGTATTACAACGCCTCACGCTTCAACGGCGCGGATTTTGCCGATTACGTCATCGATGCGTTCGAGTGGCTGCGGCGCGAGGGCGAGACCGCGCCGAAGATGATGTCGGTCGGATTGCATTTGCGCATGATCGGCCGCCCGGGCCGGATCGGCGCGCTGGACCGGATCCTCGCACACATGACCAAGAGCGGCGCTGCGTGGATCGCGCCGCGGGCGGCGATTGCGCGGCATTGGCGGGAGGTGGTGCCGGCGGAGGTGTGACGTGCCCCGGACGCGACGCAGCACGAAGTGGTGCGTCGCAGAGCCGGGGCCCACAACGTCCGCCATGGGTCCCGGCTCTGCGGCGCAGCGTTTCACGCTGCACCGCGTCCGGGACACGAGACTATCTCAAACCCCCGCCACCGACGTCCACAGCTCCGCCAGCTTCTTCCGCATCGCCTGCCGGCGCGTCAGCGGCGGCGGCGTCTCGTCTTCTTCCGGCAGGCGGAGGCCGACGACGTTGACGCGGCCGCCGGAGATGCTGCGCGCGACCAGCACGATCTCGTCCAGCGGCAGCTCGGCGCCCTCTTTCGGGGCGCGGTCGAGATGGACGTCGAAATAATCGGCGAGAGTCAGCTTGCCCTCGTCCTCGCTGATCTTCACGCCGTAGATCTCGGCAAGCTCGGCCAGCGTGTGCTCCGCCGAGACCATGAAGTCCCCGAGCAGATGCGGGTCGGGCGCCGAGCTCGGCTGCATGTCGACGAAGAAGCGGTCGAGCGACTCGGCCTTTTCCGGCGGCGCCAGCAGATAGATGTAGTCGCCCGGCGCGATCGGATCGGCCTCCGTCGGCGTCAGAATGTTCTCGTTGCGGATCACCAGCGTCGGCTTGGACCAGGACGGGATCAGGCCGCGGCGGAAATACAGGCTCTTGGGCCGGACAGGGTAGCCGACCAGCTGCTGCTCGAGCTGGCCGGGCAGATCGAGCTCGACGCGGCGCGGGCCGCGCTCGGCGCGCGGCAGCGCCACGTGCAGCTTGCGCGCGGCGGGCGCGAGCGTCCAGCCTTGCAGCAAGAGCGAGATGATGACGACGACGAAGGCGACGTCGAAATAGAGATAGGCCTTCGATAGTCCCACCAGCATCGGGATCGACGCCAGGAAGATCGCGACCGCGCCGCGCAGGCCGGTCCACGCGATGAAGATCTTTTCGCGCCAGTTGAAGCGGAACGGCGCCAGGCAGGCGAATACCGCGATCGGCCGCGCGACCAGCATCAGGACGAATGCGACCCCAACCGCCGGCAGCACGCTGGCGCCGAGCCGGCTCGGCGAGACCAGGAGGCCGAGCAGCACGAACATCACGATCTGCGCCAGCCAGGTCGCGGCGTCCAGGAAGGCCACCACCGAATTATGCGCGCGCGTCGGCCGGTTGCCGATGATGATGCCGGCGAGATAGACCGCGAGAAAGCCGGAGGCGTGCATGATCTGCGAGCCGCCGAAGATCACGAGCGCGGCTGTCGTCACGAACGGCGCATGCAGGCCCTGCGGCAGCGCCACCTGGTTGAGCGCGAAGACGACGAGACGCCCGCCGATGACGCCGACGACGGCGCCGAGCACGGCCTCCTGGACGAACTCCATGAACACGTGGCCGGGCGAGCTCGATCCCAGCGAGATGTACTCGACCAGCATCAAGGTGAGGAAGATCGCGAAGGGGTCGTTGGTTCCGGATTCCGCCTCCAGCGTCGCGCCGACGCGCGGGCGCAGGCGCAGGCCCTGGGTGTGCACCAGCAGGAACACCGCGGCCGCGTCGGTCGAGGCCACGACCGCGCCGACCAGCAGCGATTCCGTCCAGTTGAGGTCGAGCGCGTATTTGGCGAACGGCGCGGTGATCAGCGCGGTCAGCAGCACGCCGGCGGTCGCCAGCACCACTGAGGGCGCGAGCACGGTCCGGATGCTGGCAAAGCGCGTCCGCAAGCCGCCGTCGAACAGGATCAGGGCCAGCGCCACCGAGCCGACCAGATAGGTGGTGCGGACGTCGTCGAACTGGAGCTGACCCGGGCCGGAATCACCCGCGAGCATGCCGATCGCAAGGAAGACGAGCAGCAAGGGCGCGCCGAAGCGCAGCGCGAGCAGGCTCGACAAGATACCGGCCATGACGAGGACGGCGCCGAGCAATATGGCGAGGCTAACGGAGTCGAGGGAAGCCATCCACCTTCCGGGTACAAATCGCTGGAATAGGCATCCTTATCGTCGCAGCCCCTGCGCGCCAACCCATTTTCGCGCCTCGCGGCAATCTGCCCGTATTTTGCGGCCTTAACGTGCATCACTTAGCGGTGTATCGATGGCCCGGCCGCAGCCTTTGTGGGATTCTGCGGCGCCCTCGAATCAATTCCTCCCTGCCCGCTTCCCGACGAGACCGATGGACATGGACCTCAAAGACTTCATGGAGTTCGTGCAGACCACCGCACGCAGCGTCGGGGCGGAAGTCTCATCGCCCTGGTTCTACCTGCAATTCGGTCTCATCCTGGCCGCGGCCGGCATCGCCTATGCCTCGGAAGCCGGCGTTCGCAACCGCATCGACATGACCTCGCTGGCGATGGGCTGGCCGCTGCCGCTGCGCCACTTCTCCCGGGTGATGGTCTCCAGCGCCTCGACGGCGGTGTTCACCCTGCTCGTGCTCGTCTCGCGCGTGGTGATGTATCACGCGACCTGGCCGAGCCGCTCCTATCTGCTGATGGTCGCCGCCAAGCTGGGCCTCGCCTGGCTCGCGATCCGGCTGGTGACCTCGGTGCTGCGCAACGCCTTCATCGTCAAGCTGGTGTCGATCACGGCATGGTTTGTCGCCGCGCTCTCCATCCTCGGCCAGCTCGATGCGACGGTCGATCTACTCGATTCCGTCGCAATCGTGCTCGGCGGCCTCAGGCTGACCCCGCTGCTGGTGATCAAGGCCGGTGCGCTCCTGCTCATCGCGCTGTGGGCCACCAACATCGCCAGCAATTTCGCCGAGAGCCGGATCAACTCGACCACCGACCTGACGCCGTCGGTGCAGGTGCTGCTGGTCAAGATCATCCGCATCGGGCTGCTTGCGGTGGCGATCGTGATCGCGCTCGGCGCGGTCGGCATCGACCTGTCGGCGCTCGCGGTGTTTTCCGGCGCGGTCGGCGTCGGCATCGGTATCGGCCTGCAGAAGATCGTGGCCAATTTCATCTCGGGGATCATCCTGCTCGCCGACAAGTCGGTGAAGCCCGGCGATCTCGTCACCATCGGCGACAACACCGGGCGCATCAGCGCGATGAAGACGCGCTATATTTCCGTTGCCGCCGGCGACGGGCGTGAATTCCTGGTCCCGAACGAGGATCTGGTGACGCAGAAGGTCGTCAACTGGACCTATACCGACAAGAACACGCTGGTGAAGATCGCCTTCGGCACCAATTACGACGCCGACCCGCGCCTGGTCACCAAGCTCGCCGCCGAGACCGCCGCGGCCCATCCGCGCGCGACGAAAGGCAAGCCGCCGAACTCCATCCTGACCGAGTTCGCGGAAGCCGGGATGAAATTCTCGCTGACCTTCTGGATCGCGGACCCCGACGGCATGGACAACGTCAAGAGCGACGTGATGCTGGCGCTGTGGGACGCCTTCAAGCGCGAGGGCATCCGGGTTCCCTACCCCGTCCGCGAAATCCGCGTCCGCGGCGGCGCCCTGCCGGTGGAAACCACCGTAGAAGTCCCGAATTAGGCCCGCTTTCAGCGCGCAAGCAGGCACGCTTGGCTTGCATGAAGGCCCGCGATCATTAGATTAGGGCCTGAAATCAAGCCTTTCCGCCGATATCGAGACCACCCCAGAAGATAGCGCCCGCATGAGCTACGTCGAAGCCTCCGATACCTCCCTGCGCAAGACCGGACAGATCAAGCTGCATGGGCCGAGCGCCTTTGCCGGCATGCGAAAGGCGGGAGCGCTGGTGGCGAAGTGCCTCGACGAGCTCACCGACATCGTCGGCCCCGGCGTGCCGACCGAACGCATCGACCAGTTCGTCCGCGACTTCGCCTTCAGTCATGGCGCCTATCCGGCGACGCTGATGTATCGCGGCTATCGCTATTCGACCTGCACCTCGCTCAACCACGTGGTCTGCCACGGCATGCCCGGGGACCGCCCGCTGAAGGAAGGCGACATCGTCAACATCGACGTCACCTTCATCGTCGACGGCTGGTATGGCGATTCCAGCCGGATGTATGCAATCGGCCCGATCGCGCGCAGGGCGGAACGGCTGATCGAGGTGACCTATGAAGCGATGATGCGCGGCATCGCCGCGGTGAAGCCCGGCGCCACCACCGGCGACATCGGCCACGCCATCCAGAGCTTCGTCGAGCCGCAGGGCATGAGCGTGGTGCGCGATTTCTGCGGCCATGGCCTCGGTCGCATGTTCCACGACGAGCCGAACATCATCCACATCGGCCGGCCCGGCGAAGGCGTTCAGCTCAAGCCCGGCATGTTCTTCACCATCGAGCCGATGATCAATCTCGGCAAGCCGCATGTGAAGATCCTCTCCGACGGCTGGACCGCAGTGACCCGCGACCGTTCGCTGTCGGCGCAGTTCGAGCACTCCGTCGGCGTCACCGCCACCGGCGTCGAGATCTTCACGCTGTCGGAGCGGCACGGCGAGAAGCAGATCGGGTAGTCTTTCGCTTCGACAAGCCATCGGTCGAGGACGCCCGTTGGGCGGTCTTTTGGACCGCCCAACGATGACCCTCACAGCCTTCTGCCAAGGTCAGGCATGATTGACCTCGACGACCTCGCACAGGATCGTCTCGGCCTGCGCCAGCGCAGCAAGGCTCTGGATATACGGCACAAATCTCGGATCCTTGCGAAAATTCTCGATGTCCCCTGCGCTTGCCCATTGCGAGTAGTTGATCGCGCGTCGGCCCTCCTTGCTGGCATGGACGCTGGACGAGATGAATCCGGGCTGCTTGCTGAAGAAAGTCTCGGTGCCCTCCTTCAGCAATTGCACCAGCTTTTGCTGGTTTCCCGGGTCGACCGTGAAGACGTTGACGAGCGTCGTGATGTCGCTGCCGGTGCGGATGGTCGCTTGCATTTTCGAAGTCCTGTTCTGGCTATGGGACGGCACCATTTCGGCAGCGAGCAAGACGCCCGCTCCGAGGCCAGTCGCGACGAAGGCGCGCCGCGACGGCGTAGCTCTGGTCTGAGACATCGATGTTCTCCGTTTGTGAAAGATCGGCCGGCCGCTCGACGGGCCAACAGTGCTGAGACGAACGAGACAGGGGCCGGAAGACAGCCGGCGCGAGATTTTTTCGGCGCGGCCAGGATGATGAAGGCGGCTCTATCGCCGTCGGCGGAACGACGACGGCGGCCGCTTGTAGGTCGCCGCAAAGGCGTCGTTGAAGCGGCGGACGCTGCCGAAGCCCGCCGCAAACGCAATCTCTGCTAACGTCATCTCAGTCTGGTCGATCAGGCGCTTGGCTTCCTGCACGCGCCGCGTCGCCGCAATCTCGCTCGGGCTCGCGCCGGCATGGCGCATGAACAGGCGGAGCAGATGACGCGGCCCGACGCCAAGGGCTTCCGCAAGTTCCGTCGTCGACGCCCGGTCCAGAAAGCCGACGTCGATCATGCGCATGCCGCGCGCGACGGTGGTGGCCGTTCCCATCCAGGCGGGCGAGCCCGGCGCGGTTTCCGGCCGGCAGCGCAGGCACGGACGAAAGCCGGCCCGCTCGGCAGCCGCCGCGGTCGCGTAGAAGGTCACGTTCTCGGAGCGGGCGGGGCGGACGGGACAGACCGGCCGGCAATAAATCCGCGTCGAGCGAACGCCGGAAAAGAACAGGCCGTCGAACGCGCGCGCACGCGAAAGACGCGCCCGGTCGCAGGTGTCCCAGTCGAGATGCGGTGGCAGGGTTTGTCGATGCGCAGGGCCTGTCGTCATGGGGCAAGAATAGTTGCGGTGGGGCGTGCCGAGTAGCTGAAATCGGACTCGATCGGGTGATGAGGTCCGAATTCGGCCAGCCGGCCCCGCCGCTGCGGCTCATGGTGCCCATACATCCCGGAGGACATCGCATGAGCACGCAGGCCCAACCAACGACGTCACGAGAAACCACGCTCGCGTTCGAGATCGGGCTCCTGCTGCTGCTCTCGCTGATCTGGGGCGGCTCGTTCACGCTGATCAAGATCGCGATCCCGACGATTCCGCCCTTCACGATGGTCGCCGCGCGGGTGACGATCGCTGCCATTCTCCTGGTCCTGATCGCTCGCGCGCAGGGACACGCCCTGCCCCGCCGGGGACCGCTGTGGGCAGCGTTCCTCGTGCAGGGGCTGCTGCAAAGCGCAGCTCCGTTCACCCTGATCAGCTGGGGCGAGGCGCATATCGCAAGCGGTCTCGCCGGCGTGCTCAATGCGACGCCGCCGATGTTCGTGCTCGCGATCGCATTGATGACCGGGCGCGGACGGCAGACCGTCAGCGGCCGGAAGATCATCGGCGTTGCGCTCGGCCTCGCGGGCGTGGCCGTGACCATGGGCGCCGACGCGCTCTCCGCGATCGGTACGACCGCTCCGCTGGCCCAGATGGCGATACTCGGCGCGAGCCTCTGCTACGCGCTCGCACCGCTATGGGGCCAGCGCTTCTCGGGCCTGCCCGCAATCGTCACGGCGGCGGGGGCCATGGGCTGCGCCGCAATGCTGATGCTGCCCGCGGCCGCCGTTCTCGAACAACCGTGGACACTGGCGCCGCCACCCGCGCAGGCGATCACAGCGGTGATCGCGCTCGCGGTCATCTGCACGGCGTTCGCGATGGTGATCTACTTCCGGCTGATCCACACGCTCGGCCCGCTCGGCACAACCAGCGGCAGCTATCTGCGCGCGGGCTTCGCAGTAGCGCTCGGCACGGCGTTTCTCGGCGAGCGCTTGACCTGGTCCAGTCTTGCCGGAATGGCGCTCATCGTGGTCGGCGTGGTGGCGGTCACGGTGCCCGCTCCCGCACGAACCGCCAGGACACCGAGCGGCGCACCGTCACGCAATTGACGGTTGCAAAAGCGCAGGTCCCCGGCGATGCTGGCGGCCGATGCCCGCCAAGCCGGACCACGACAAGAGCAAGCCCGAGGACGCGCCGCACTATCTCGGCCACCGCGAGCGGCTGCGCGAACGCTTCTACAGCGCGGGCGCGGATGCGCTCAGCGACTACGAGCTGCTCGAGATGGCGCTGTTTCCGGCGCTGCCGCGGCGCGACACCAAGCCGCTGGCGAAGACGCTGATCAAGATTTTCGGCTCGTTCGCCGAAGTCGTGCACGCGCCGGTGGCGCGCCTGCGCGAGGTCGAGGGCATCGGCGAGGCCGCGATCAACCAGCTCAAGCTGATCGCCGCGGCCGCGCATCGCGTCGCCAAGGGCGAGGTCAACAGCCGCAACGCCCTGTCGTCCTGGAACGAGGTGATCGACTATTGCCGCACCAGCATGGCGTTTGCCGACAAGGAGCAATTCCGCCTGCTCTTCCTCGACAAGCGCAACCAGCTGATCGCCGACGAGGTGCAGCAGACCGGCACCGTCGACCACACCCCGGTCTATCCGCGCGAAGTGATCAAGCGCGCGCTCGAGCTGTCCGCGACCGCGCTGATCCTGGTGCACAACCACCCCTCCGGTGATCCCTCGCCCTCGCAGGCCGACATCCAGATGACGAAGGCGATCATCGACATCGCAAAGCCGCTGGGTATTTCGGTGCACGATCACATCATCGTCGGCAAGAGCGGGCACGCGAGCCTGCGCGGGATGCGGTTGATCTAGAGTCGCAGACGCCGCCGGGAGCGCCATCAAGCGCCCGCCGCGACGATTTCGCGCGCGGATTGAGGGCGCGAACAATCCTCGTTCGAGCCCTCAACTGCAACAGGCGCTCAATCAATCCGTCGCGTCAATTCACAGGCGTCGCCAGCAGCTCGTTCAAATTGGCGTCGAGCTGCGCGAGCAACTCCGGGTCCACGCCGAACAGGCCGAGATGTCCGCAGATGCTCTTCAGCGGACGGAACTGGCTTCCCGGGATCAGACGCTGCTCGACCTCACAGTCGGCCGGCGGGAAGAACATGTCGTGACTGATCGGCATCACGTAGGTCTTCGCCTTGATACGGCCGAGCGCCGCAGCGAGATCGCCGCCGGTGTTGCGGCTCACGTCGCCTCGTTGCCACTTCCACGCCATCGCAAGCAGATCGTTTGGATCCATCGGCGCGAAGTATCCCGTCATGAAAGTATCGACGAAGGCCTGCATCGAGTCGAAGCCGAGCGCCTTGTGCCGGCCTTCGCGGAAGAAGTCGGTACTCCACCCCATCACCGTCCACAGCCTGGCGTGGCGCTTGAGGCCGGCGGCGACATCGGCCGGCGAACCGTACTTGCCGGCGTTGAACCCGGGATCGGATGTGATCGCTTCGGAGAGCGTCTCGGCGAAGACGAAGTCGTGCTCGGTGTTCCTGGCGGTGCCGGCGAGCGGAGCGGCGCGCTTGACGAAGTCGGGATAACGCACGGCCCACTCATAGGTCTGTTGTGCGCCCATCGACCCGCCGACGACCAGCGCGAGGCTCTTCAGACCGTACTTCCCGGTCAGAAGCTTGTGTTGGGCGCGGACGTCGTCGGCAATGCGCACTTTCGGGAAGGTCGGTCCGACCTGCGCTCCACTGCTGTTGTGCGGTGAGGTGGAAAGGCCATTTCCGATCTGGTTGACAACGACGATGAAATACTTCGCCGGATCGAGCGCACGCCCGTTGCCGATGTAGACCTGCTCCATGATCTTGCTCGTTCCCGAGTACCAGGTCGGAACGAGGATCGCGTTGTCCTTTGCCGCGTTCAGCGTTCCGTGGGTCGCCACCGCAAGCTGACAGTCCGGAATAAGGCCGCCCTCCTCGAGCTCGAGGTTGCCGATTCCGATCATCTCGTAGGGGCCGTGGCCTTCCTGACCGTAATAGGGATTTGTGCTCATTGGATGTTTCCTTCCGTTGTTGTCATCATCAGGTCATCGCAAAGCCCTGGTAGCCATTGGCCGCAAGTTCGTCGCACTGCCGGTTGTAGTTGCCGACGCCGCCAATGTAGGACAGCAGGCGTCGCGGCTTTCCGTCGACGTTCGAGCCCATGTACCAGGAGTCGGTTTTCACGACGAGGGTCGCGGCCGCGGTTTCGTCGTGGTGCTTCACCCAGTTGTCCTCGAACTCCTTGGTTGCTTCGACGACGCCTTTGCCGTGCTCCCTCGCGTAGGCAATGCAGTCGGTGATCCAATCCACCTGCTGCTGCAGACAGGTTGTCATGTTGCAAAGTGCGGCGGACGGAGCGAGCGGCGCGCCGGTGGTGAACAGGTTGGGATAGCCGTGCACCTGCAGCCCCATCGCGGTGCGGATCTCGTCGTGCCACCTGTCCTTCAGCGAAACGCCGTCGCGGCCGCGGATGTCGATGCGGCTGAGAGCGCCGGAGCCGGCGTCGAAACCGACGGCCAGGATGATGATTTCGGCTTCGTGGACCTTCCCGTCGGAGGTCTGGATGCCTTCGGGCACGATGCGCTCGATCGGTGTTTTGCGGCAGTTCACGCCTTCGACGTTGTCCTGCAGATAGGCCTCGAGATATTTGTTCTCGAGCGGCACACGATGCGTGCCGAATCCGTAGTCGCTCTCGGACGGAATGAGCAGGTCGCACAGCTTCGGATCGTTCCGAAGCCGCTGCCGCAACTTGCCTCGGACGAATTCGGAAACGACCGCGCTGACCGCCTCGTCGAAGAACATTTCCGGGAACGTCGCAAGCCACATCGAGAGCGATCCGTCGTTCCAGTATTTTTCCAGGACCTCGGTGCGCTCATCGGCCGTCAGCTCGCCCCAAGGGCGGTTCTCGAAGTCATAGTCGAAGCCGGCGAAGGTGGAGCGCACGCGGGTCTTCAACTCATTGAACCGGCTGCTCCAGCGATCCCAATCCGCTTGCGAATATTTCGGGTTCTTCATGGGCACGACATATTGCGGCGTACGCACGAACACCTTCATCGACCCGACCTCGGGGGCGATGGTCTGGATCACCTGGATGCCGGTGGCTCCGGTGCCCACCACGGCGACCCGCTTGCCTTTGAGATCGATACCCTCTTTTGGCCAGAGACCGGTATGGGTGATCACGCCTTTGAACGTGGACTGGCCCGGGAAGCGGTCGTTCAGCGGCGCCGACAGCATGCCGCAGCAGGCCAACAGGTATTGCGTATCAATGCGTTCGCCATCGGAGGTGACGACATCCCAGCGGCCGTCCTTCTCCCGATAGGTGGCGGACTCGATCCGGGTGCTGAACTGGATGTCCTTCTTGAGATCGAAGCGATCAGCGACGAAGTTCAGCCACTGCTCGGTCTCGGGCTGCGCCGGAAAGCGCTCGCTCGGCTTCCACGCCTTGTACAAGTCCTCGGAAAACCAATACTGGTACACCTCGACCTGAGAATCGAAGCGCGCGCCGGGGTAACGATTCCAGTACCAGGTCCCGCCGACGCCGGAGCCCGCCTCGAAGGCACGGACCTTCAATCCCAGTTGCCGCATGCGGTGCAACTGGTACAGACCCGCGATGCCAGCCCCGATAACGACCGCGTCGAGGGTCGTCTTTTTTGATCCGTTCGATTCCCTGGACTTGATTGCAGTCTGGTCCATTTCCCTCTCCTGCTTTTTTTGGCTGTGCACCGTGCCCACTCGACCGAATTGGAGGTGGAGTTTGCGTCTCCATGGCGATCCGACGAAACTGCCGGGCAGGTCTCAAGGGCCCTGAGGGGTCTCAAGCCGCCCACGCATCGCCGGCGGAACGTGCCGGAAACTAGTTGCCCCGAGGCAGGGCGGGCTTGAACGAAGCCGACCTTTCTTTGGACGAAAAGCGTGTGCGGCGCAGCGAAGGTCTGGGCGAGCTCTGGGCGAACTAATGCATTTGGCCCCATGCAAAAAGCGCCGTATCCTGCGGCACCGATGCCCACATCATCGGAAAGAAGAGCCGGCGAACGGCCCCCAAACGTGCGGAGGCTGCGCCATGAGCAAGTTGATTGCGGTCGAGGAGCTTCCGCGATACGCACCGGGTGAACTGAAGCTGGACAGTTCGGCAGTCGGCCGGCCTGATTTCCGCATGCGGGTATTTCGCTATGCGCCCTCGGACATTTGGGTCCCCCCGACGGAAGACTTCCTGATCGTCGTCTACCGGCAAGGGGCCACCACCATGAACCGCCGCGTGACCGGCGCATGGAAGCAGGAGCGCGTCGGGCGCGGCATCACCACACTTCTGACCCGCGCCGAGCCTTCGCATTGGCGATGGGCAAACGATATTGAGGTCAGCCACTTCTACATCTCACCGGCCTTCATGATGAAAACCGCCAGCGAGGCTTTCGATCGTGACGTCGGCGCCATTGAACTTCATGACCTGCTCGGAATCGATGACCCCGTCCTGGGCTGGATCAACGAACAAATGGCTCACGAAGTCGCCGCCGGCGGTCCCGGCGGAAGACTCTGCTACGACGCGCTGTCGCTCCAGGCCAGCGTCCACATCATGCGGAAATACGCCGCGGTGAAGTTCAAGATGCCTTCCGCGCAGGGACATTTCAGGCCGGCTCATGCCCGGCTGATCGAGGACTATATCCAGCAGAATATTTCTCGAAACATCACGCTCGACGAACTGGCAGCCATCTGCAACTGCACGCCGATTCAATTCGCCCGTAAATTCCATGCTCACTACGGGATACGCCCTCACGCATTTGTTCAGAAGCAGAAAGTCGAACAGGCATGCCAGCATCTGCGACGGAACAATCTGGCGCTCAAGGAGATCGCACTCCTCAGCGGCTTTGCCGACCAGAGTCATCTGAACAGGGTCTTTCGGCAGCACCTCAATTGTACGCCGGCTGAATATCGCAAGGGCTCCTCGGGAGCCTGAAGGCGTTCCGCGTCCTCGCGGCGGCGGACAATGGATCACATCATCGTCGGCAGGAGCGGGCATGCCAGCCTGCGCGGGATGCGATTGATCTAGATCGTCGAATCACATGACAAGAGCAGCATGAGCGACTGGCTGCACAATCTGCCGCTGCCCTTGATGGCGCTGGTGATCTTCGGCTTCACCTATCTGCTGGCCGCGGCCATCTTCGCGGGCATCGCGCTTGCCGCCACGGGGGAGCGCGCGAAATCGCTGAAGGCGATCTCGCCGGGCATGCTGCCGGTGCTCGGCATCATCTTCGGCCTGTTCGTCGCCTTCACGGCGGCTCAGGTCTGGGGCGACAGCGACCGCGCCAGCGCCGCGGTGAGCCGAGAGGCCAGCGCACTGCGCAGCGCCGTGCTGCTGGCCGCAGGCCTGCCGGCGGAGCAGGATGCGAAGCTGCGCGGCCTCGTCCGCGACTATGTCGGACAGGCCGTTGCGGTCGAATGGCCGATGATGGCGCACCAAGCGGCCTCGCTGAAGGTGACGCCGCCGCCGCTCGCCGATGCGCTGCAGCTCGTCATCACGATGACCCCGCAGGGCACCGGTCAGGCCAATGTGCAGCGCGAGCTGATTGCGGCGCTGGAGCAGGCGCTGGACGCGCGGCGGCAGCGGATCATCGTCAGCCTCGCCGCGGTGAACCCGGTCAAATGGTGGTGCCTGTACCTGCAGGCGGCCTGCGCGCTCTTGGTGATCGGTCTCGTTCATTGCGACAACCGCCTGGGATCGGCGATCGCGATGGGCCTGTTCGCGACCGGCGTCGCCACCTCCGTCCTGCTGATCGCCGCGCATGACCGGCCGTTCGCCGGCCAGATCTCGATCCAGCCGGAGCCGCTGCTGCAGATCATGCCGGAAGCGGCAGCGAAGAGCTAAGGCGCGACGGCTCTTTCGTGCCTCAATAGCAGTAGCGCGGATCGACCGGGACGTAGCGGCCGTCGGGGCGCTGCATGTAGCAGCCGCGCTGATAGGCGTAGTAGCCGGAGCGGCGGCGCTCGCCCTCGGAGGCGATTGCGGCACCCGTGCCGGCACCGACGACGGCGCCGATGGCTGCTCCCCGGCCTCCGCCGATCGCGCCGCCGATGATCGCCCCGCCGACACCGCCGAGGATCGCGCCGCCGACGGCATCCTGGGCCGCGGCTTCACGGACCGGCATCGCCATCGCAACCGTAAGACAGGCCGCGATACCCAAACTTCCAATACGAAGACCTCGAAGCATGCTCGCCCTCCCTGTGGTCCGGCGAATTTTAACGTCCGGCGGGGATTTGGGCCAGATCAAATCGGCTTCCGTCCGCCCCAAAGCGCGCCGGGATGTCGCCCAGGTCCCAGCCCGCGCGGGACGCCGGTCGCGCCGGCCTCATTTGTCGACCGCGAAGGCGAGCACGATCCTTTCGGGTGTCTGCTTGAAATCCCTGGTGACGGCGTCGCGCACGAGCCCTGCGAGCTCGTTCAGCGGCTTGTTGTCATAGAGGCGCGGGAATTGAACCGTCACCGACACCAGCCTCCCATTGTGCCAATTGAAGCCGACCGCCGGCTTGACGCCGGTCGATTGCTCGAGGTCGGCCTCCACGGCTTTCGACTGCTTGAACCCTTCCGTCACCGTGCTGACGGCATCGCAGCCCGCAAGGGTCGTTGCGCAGACGAGCAGCAGCACAAATCTGGACATGAGGATTCCCGCGGCGATGACCGCGCACATGATTGTTCCACAATGCCGGTGACTTCAACGGATGGTTGTGTTGGAGGCTTGATACCCACCGGCTTGAACGAGCCGCGAGCCGTCATCCCGGATCAAGCCAGCGCAGCACGGCCTCGGCCGTGTCGGCCGGCGTGGTGTTGAAGCAGATCGCGGCATCCGGTGCCAGGCGGTGGACGAGGTTGAGCACCTTCTCGAACAGCAGCAGGCGCTCCTTCGGCTCGCGCAAGCCCGCGCCGATCACGATGCAGTCGAAGTGTTCGTCGCGCAGCGCCGCCGTGACGCCGGCTTCCGCGGTGACGTCGAGATCGATCAGGCAGCTCGTGACCTCGAAACCGAGATCGCGCAGGCGCAGCAATTGCGCCTCGATATAGCCGCGCACGAGCTCCGGCGTGAGCTGCGGGAATGCGCTGTAATCCGCATTGCCGGGTTCGATGCCGATCGCGAGGACGCGCTTGGCCATGCAGAGCTCCTTGCCGGACTGTCTGCATCATTAACGGACGGGCAACCCGGCCGGTTCCCTCGCGGGCGGGCGCCCTGCGCGCCCCGGATACTGCCTCTCATTTCCCGCCGAGGCTGTAAGCCATTTCACACACACCGGGCCTGCAGCCTGCCAGATTTGCGGGAGATCACGCTGCAGTCACGCCGTGATCACGGCACCTGGCTTACTTTGATTGGCACGGAGACTCGATCATTCGATCAATTTGCATTCATCAATTTGCAGGAGCGGGAAATGGTGGTGTCATTCGAGAGTTTCAAAAACGAATATGAGCGGAATTGGGCCAGCCTCGAGATCCGGCCCGGGCGCCTCCACGACGCGAATGCGATCGCCCGCAAGGCGATCAACGGCAAGGCAACCTATCAGCAGGTCGAACGGCTGACCGGCGTGCCCTGGTATTTTGCCGCCCTCTGCCACTACCGCGAGTCCAATTTCGATTTCGACACCTATCTCGGCAACGGCGAGTCGATCCACCGCGTGACGAGCCTCGTTCCGAAAGGGCGCGGCCCGTTTGCCACGTTCGTGGACGGCGCGGTGGACGCGTTCAGGCTCGAACATTTCATCGGCGCGCAGGACTGGAGCATCGCGCGGATCCTGTACCGGCTCGAGGCATTCAACGGCTTCGGCTATCACGCCAAGGGTTGCAATTCGCCCTACCTCTATGGCGGCTCGACCCTGTACGGCCCGCCGGAGGCAAGGGCCGGCAAATTCGTCCGCGATCACGTGTTCGATTCCAACCACGTCGACAACCAGCTCGGCACGGCGGTGATCCTGCATGCGATGATGTCGCTCGACTCCTCGATCGCTCTCGACGGCAGCCCGCAATTCGCGGGCCGCGCCGAGCCGGAAGACGAGGCGGCATCGACGGTCGTTCTGATGCAGCAGGCGCTCAACAAGCTCGGCGCCAATCCACAGCTCGCCGAGGACGGCATCAGCGGTCCCAAGACCAGGGCCGCGGTCTCGCAGTTTCAGCAGCAGAACGGCCTGAAGGACACCGGGCTGCTCGACGCGGCCACGGTCGCCGCCCTGACCCGTGCGTCACAGTCGGGCGCCACCGGACAGACCGGCGATCTGTCCCCGATCCTGACGCGGCTGGAGGACCTCGCGCAGCTGCTGCGGCCGTCAGCCGGCGCCGTCACGCCGGTAACGCCAGTAACGCCGATACCGGGCAACACGCTGCCCGCCACCAACGATCCGATCAGCCTGTTCGAACGGCTGTTCTCCCTCGTCAACAAGACGGCGCCCCTGCCGGGGACATCCAACCCGACCAGCATCACTGCACCCGTCGATCAGCTGAAGACGGTCGTCGATCTGCTCAGCACGCTGCTCAACAACAACGGCAAGCCCATGCTGGGCCAGGTCAATGGCGCGCTCGGCGAGACCATCGGCAAGCTGCTCGACGGCAAGAAGACCGCACTCGGGATCGGCGGCTCGCTGCTCACCGCGCTGCTCTCTTCGGTGACGGCGAGCCCCAATGCGGGCGGCATTGCCGGTTTGCTCGGGACGATCGTGTCGGCGGTGCCGGGCCTTGGCCAGTTCGCGATGCCGATCTCGCTGGCGCTCACGGCCTGGGGCGTGCTCGGCAAGATGGAGAAATGGGCGCAGGGCACCGCGCCGCCGCCGAAGGTGACGACGTAGCTGCGCGAACCGGCGGCGCCTACTGACGCAGCATGATCAGGGGGTCGGCGGTGTCGGGGACGCGCCGCCACTGCGCGTTGTCGTCGGCCTCGAACTGCCAGACGTCGCCGGATTTCGACATCAGGATGATCTGGCCGCGCTCGAGCCGCCATTGCGTCGGATTGAACTGCGCGATCGCCGGATCGCATTTCGGCTTGAGGAAGACCTGGAAATTGTCCGGGCTCACCTCGGTATTGGTCAGCGTCAGGCCGCAGACCGGCTGGCCGTTACCGCGCACCATCGACCAGTCGCCGATCATCTGATCCATCGACTTGGCCATCGAGCGTGCAGCGGCGAGATCCTGCAGGATGTAGACGCCTTCGCCCTGGCGCAGGCCCTCGAAAATGCCGGCCTCGACCTCGGTGAAATCGATCACGGCTTCACCGGTCGCGTCCTGCAGACGGACGATGTCGAGACCCCGGACGCTCCAGGCGACGATATCCTTGGTGAACGGCAGCGCGGCCTTGCAGGCCGGCTCCAGCTCCAGCTTGTAGCCCTGACCCGCAGCGTCGGCCTTGAGCGTGACGACGCAGGTCTTGCTGCGCTCGGTGGTCGAGAGCTCCCACTGCCCGGGCATCGATTTCTTCAGGCTCGTCGCATCCTGCGCATGCGCAGAACCCATCGCGGCAACGCATGCCGCGATGGTGAATGCGAGAACCCGAAGAACGGTCATCAGCGCCCCTTGAACGGCGTTTCCGCAACCGGCGTCAACGGCGCCTTGCCGGCGAACCAGGACTTGAGGTTGTCGACCACGAGCTGGTCCATCGCGTTGCGCGTCACCACCGAGGCCGAGCCGATATGCGGCAGCAGCACGACGTTCTGCATCGCCTTGAGCTCGTCCGGCACGGTCGGCTCGGCCGCGAACACGTCGAGGCCGGCGGCGAGGATGGTGCCTGACTTGAGCGCCTGCACCAGGGCCGGCTCGTCGACCACCGAGCCGCGCGCCACGTTGACCAGCACGCCGCGCGGGCCGAGTGCCTTCAGCACCTCGGCATTGATCATCTTGTTGGTCGAGGCGCCGCCCGGCACGATCACCATCAGCGTGTCCACCGCCTTCGCCATCTCGATCAGATCGGGATAGTGCTTGTAGGAGACGTCCTTGGACGGGTTGCGGGTGTGGTAAACCACCGGCACCAGCGAGGCATCGAGCCGGCGCGCGATGGCCTGGCCGATCCGGCCCATGCCGACGATGCCGACCTTGCGGTCGCGCAGCGAGCCGACGCTGAGCGGATAGTTCTGCGTCTGCCAGAGCCCGGAGCGCACGTAGCGGTCGGCCTTGATGAACTCGCGCAAGGTCGAGATCAGCAGGCCCATCGCGACGTCGGCGACCTCCTCGGTCAGCACGTCGGGCGTGTTGGTGACGATGATGTTGTGCTCGGCGGCATATTTGGCGTCGATGTGGTCGTAGCCAACGCCGAAGCTCGCCACCATCTCGATCTTGGGCAGCTGCGACAGCGAATCCTTGTCGGCGCGCACCGTATGATAGGTCACCGCCACGCCGCGGATCTTTTCGCGGATCGCCGGCGTCAGCCGCTCGAGGTCGCCGCGCGTCTCGGCCTTGTGGACGACGAAATGATCGGAAAACCCGTTCTCGAGGATCGGCCGTACCGGTCCATAAATCAGAAGATCGATCTTTTCGGACGAAATCGAACCGGTAGACATCAGTTTTCCTTTCCAAGCGCGCTTTCGTGCCAGCGCCGTAAAACGAGGTGGGAAACTAGCGCCAGCACCCCATAGATGACAATCCCGGCCAGCGACAACAAAAGCAGCGCGGCGAACATGCGGGGTATGTTCAATCGGTAGCCCGACTCGGCGATCCTGTAGGCCAGCCCGGAGCCGGCGCCGGCCGTTCCCGCAGCGATCTCGGCCACTACGGCACCGATCAGCGACAGGCCGCCGGCGATGCGCAGGCCCCCGAGAATGTAGGGCAGCGCCGCCGGCAGCTTCAAAAAGCGCAGGGTCTGGGGCGGCGAGGCGCCGTAAAGCTGGAACAGCCCGGCGAGGTTGCGATCGACCGAATTCAGCCCGAGCGTGGTGTTGGACAGCACCGGGAAAAAGGCGACGATGAAGGCGCAGACGACCACCGCGGTCTGCTGCTCCAGATAGATCAGCAGCAGCGGCGCAATCGCGATCACCGGCGTCACCTGGAGGACGACGGCATAGGGGAACAGCGAATATTCCACCCATTTCGACTGGTTGAACAGCAGCGCCAGCGCGACGCCGCCGATGCTCGCGGCGACGAAGCCTTCAAGCGTGGTCAGCAGCGTGGCGGCGAGCGATTGTGACAGCACCGCCCAGTCCTTGATCAGCGTCAGGACAATGACTGAGGGCGCCGGCAGCACATAAGGCGGGATGTCGTTGATGCGAACCACCAGTTCCCAGGCGAGGATGCCGGCCGCGAACACGCTGACGGGCAGCACGAAACGCATCGCGCGTTGCGCGCCCGATGGTTTCGCGACGACGACAGGCTGCACATTCATAGCGTCGACTGCCCCGAATAGGACGGCGCCAGCGCGGCCGACACCTTCCGGCAAGAATCGGAATAGGCCGCCGAGGTGCGAAATTCCTCGCCGCGCGGCTCGACGGTCTCGATGCGGATGTCGGCCTGGATGCGGCCGGGCCGCGCCGTCATCACCACGACGCGCTGCGACAAATAGACGGATTCGAACACCGAATGGGTGACGAAGATGACGGTCTTGCGCAGGCTGCGCCACAGTGCGAGCAGATCGTTGTTGAGGCGGAAGCGCGTGATTTCGTCGAGGGCTGCGAACGGCTCATCCATCAGGAGGATATCGGGGTCGGTGACGAGCGCGCGCGCCAGCGACACCCGCATCTTCATGCCGCCGGAGAGCTCGCGCGGGAAGGCATCGGCGAAATCGGCGAGACCCACACTGGCCAGCGCGTCGTCGGCACGCGCGCGCCCTTCCGCCTTCGGCACGCCTGCGAGCTTCAACGGCAGCCGCACGTTCTCGCGCACGCTGGTCCAGGGCATCAGGGTCGGCTCCTGGAACACGAAGCCGATGCCGTGACCCGGCAGCACCTCGCCCTCGTGACGCGCCACCCGCACGGTGCCCGACGACGGCGAACTGAGCTCTGCGATGATGCGCAGCGCGGTCGACTTGCCGCAACCGGACGGACCCAGCAGCGAGATGAACTCGCCCTTGCGCACCGCGAGATCGAGCGGGCCGAGCGCCATGACGCCGTTGTCATAGGCCTTCGTCACCCCGCGCAGGCTCACGGCCAACGCCGTCAGGCTGGCCTCGACACCTGACGAGGTTTTGACAGCTGACATGGACCTTGCGTTACGGCTTGTTCGGGCGCAGCTCGACGCCGACGCCCTTGTTGACGAAGCGCAGCGTGTAGGATTTGCGGAAGTCGAGATCCGCCTTCACCACACCGGCCTTCACCATCTTGTTGAAGAAGGAGGTGTAGCGGTCGTCGCTCATCGCGCCGATGCCGTTCTTCAGGGACTCACCGGAATCGACGATGCCATGTTCCTTCATCTTGGCGACGGAATAGGCGAGCAGATCGTCGGTCATCTCCGGATTGAGCTTCTTGATCATGGCGTTGCCGGCGGAGTTGTCGCGGTAGATGTAGTTGTACCAGCCGATCATGGAGGCATCGACGAAGCGCTGCACGAGATCGGGCTTCTTCTCGACGACGTCGCGGCGGGTCTCGATCAGGGTCGAATAGGTGTTGAAGCCGTAGTCGGCGAGCAGCAGCACGTTGGGCTTGAAGCCCGCGGCCTTCTCGACCGCGAAGGGCTCGGAGGTGACATAGCCCTGCATGGCGCTCTTGGGGTTCGCGATGAAGGGCTGCGGGTTGAAATTATAGGGGCGGACGTTCTTCTCGCTGAAATCATATTCGGACTTCAGCCACTGGAAGTAGCTGCTCATGCCCTCCTTGGAGACGAACAGCGTCAGCGGCTTGAGGTCCTCGATCTTGCCGACCTTGGCATCCGGCTGCGTCAGCATCACCTGCGGATCCTTCTGGAAGATCGCGGCGATGGTCACGACGGGGACGTTGTTGGCGACCGCGTCGAACGACATCAGCGTGTTCGCCGCCATGAAGAAATCGATCTTGCCCGCGATCAGCAGCATCCGGTTGTTCTCGTTCGGACCGCCGGGGACGATGGTGACGTCGAGGCCGTATTTCTTGTAGGTGCCGTCGGCGACCGCCTGGAAGAAGCCGCCATGCTCAGCCTCGGCGACCCAGTTGGTGCCGAAGGTGACCTTGTCGAGCGTCTCGGTGCGCGCCGGGGCAACCGAGACGAAGGCAGCCATCAGGCCCGCCGTTAATGCTCGCCACAGATGAGAAGGGGTCATATTGGCACTCCGTCGATCGCTTCCAGCCCAATCGCGTCTGGCTCATGTGAAAGCAACGCGATAAAACCGCATGAAGTTCGGGGACGCGAGCCGGCCAGGCCCGCGTCCCCTGATAACCCCAAATTACGTGACAAATTCGGGCAAAGAAACCACGATGACGCCATCCCGCGACTGGACCGAGATCCGCTGGGCCGATGCTCCCCTCGCGGAGACCTCGCGCTGGATCGCGGTACTGCCGCTGGCGGCGACCGAGCAGCACGGCCCGCATCTGCCTGTCACAACCGACGTGCTGATCGCGGACGCCTATCTGGCGCGCGTGCGCGAGCTGTTGCCTGCCGGCATTCCCGCCAGCTTTCTGCCCGTTGAACCGGTCGGGATTTCCACCGAGCATATCGACTATCCGGGCACGCAGACGCTGCCGAACGACGCGGCGCTGAAGAGATGGACCGGGATCGGCGAGGAGGTCGCGCGGCGCGGCGTGAGGAAGCTCGTCATCATCACCAGCCATGGCGGCAACAGCGCGGCGATGATGCTGGTCGCGCAGGATCTGCGCGCGCACCGGAAGCTGTTCGTGGTGACGACGTCCTGGTCGCGGCTGTCGGGCGCGGACAAATTGTTCCCGGCCGATGAGGTGCGCCACGGCATTCATGGCGGCGCGATCGAGACCTCGATCATGCTGGCGCGTTATCCGGAGCAGGTGCGCAAGGATGCGATCGCGGATTTTCCCGCGAGCAGCATCGCCCTGGAGAAGCAGTATCGCTGGCTGTCGACGCAGCGGCCCGCGCCGTTCGCCTGGCAGGCGCAGGATCTCAATGAGAGCGGCGCGATCGGCAATGCGACATTGGCTGTCCCCGAAAAGGGCGAGCGGCTGCTCGACCACGGCGCGGCGGCTTTCTGCGAGCTGCTCACCGAGGTCGATAACTTCGACGTGAACAGGCTCGCCAAAGGCCCCCTCGGCTAGCCTGCATCCTCCTGAAATCACTCACGAAAGACCGGGATTCCGGGAGCGCCGAAGGCGCTTTCGAACCGGTTTCGGCATGCCTCCGTCCAATTGGGCACGCGGGCCACAACGGACCGCCTCAACCCGGATGGAGTTTCAAATGTCGATCAAGACCAAAATTGCCGCTCTCGCTCTCGCCACCCTCGCCGTCACCGGCAGCATCGTGTCCACCACCTCGCAGGCCGAAGCCAAGCCGCTCGGCTGGGGCTGGGGTGTGGGCGCCGGCATCGCCACCGCCGCCGTCGTCGGCTCGGCGATCGCGGCCAGCAACGACCCCTATTACTACGGCTATCACCGCTGCGGCTGGGTCGCCCAGTACAACGCCTTCGGCCAGTACGTTGGCCGCGTTCGTAGCTGCTACTGATCTGAGGACCTGAGGCCGATCTTACGTGGATCCTGCGTCCGACACGGGCGCCTCATCCACCCCGTGTCGTGCCCCCGACCCCGCCCGGCTGTCCCCCCGGGCGGGGTCATCCTTTTTGGGCCGCGAGAATTTGTTGCAGTCCCGTCACACGGAGGTGCGAACCATCGTATGCGGCAATCAGTACCAGTTGCTATTGCGAATTAATCGCAATAAGGTTCGCAACAAGCTCAGGGGCTTGGGAAGAAATTGCGTCGAATCGAGATCATCTCGGCCGACTGCGCGGACAACCAAGACCTGATGACAGGGCCGTCGCGAATCGGCAGGGATGTCGGTTGCGGCGAATGGGACATATTCGCGTTTGGGGGCGTGCGTTTTGACGTTGAGAGGTCACCGTTACAGATATTTGCGGACGGCCGCGGCGATTGCCTCGGGCGTGCTGATTTTTCCCGCCGCCGGCCGCGCGGCCGATCTGCCGCTGAAGGCCCCGGCGCTGAGAGCGGTCTACGACTGGACCGGTCTCTATATCGGCGCGCATGCGGGCTATGGCCACGGTTCGTCGCGCTTTGCGTTGAACGACGGCACTGCCATCAACGACAGCGGCGTCTTCAGCGGCATGATCGGCGGCGTGCAGGCGGGCTACAACTACCGCCTCAACTCCGGCTGGCTGGTCGGCGTCGAAGGCGATTTCTCGTTCCCCAACTACATCACCTCGAATTCGATCGTCTCGTTCCTCGCGACGCCCGCCAACACCGTCACGCAGCAATGGGACTACACCGCCAGCCTGCGCGGCCGCGTCGGCTACACCAGTGGTCCGTGGCTGGTCTACGCCACCGGCGGCTTTGCATGGATGGGCGAGCGCTATTTCGACACGCCGGCCTCCGGCGAAACCGTCCCGAAAATCCTGAACACGCGGCCCGGCTGGATTGCGGGCGCCGGCGTCGAATACGGCTTCGCGCCGCATTGGAGCGCACGGCTCGAATATCTCTACAGCCGCTTCGATGGCGCCAACGTCGCCTTCTCGACGGGCGCGCAATACAGCTCCTCGGCGCTCGACTTCCAGACGATCAGGCTCGGCCTCAACCGCAAGGTCGATTGGCCGGCCATGCCGGGCTACGGCCCCAAGAACTTGCCGAACAGCTCGCTGATCGACACGGAATCGGATCGCTGGGAGATTCACGGCCAGAGCACCTATCTGCCGCAAGGCTATCCGTCGTTCCCAGCCCTCTACACCGGACCGAACTCGCTCTCACCGTCGAGGCAAGCCAAGGCGACGTGGAGCAACAGCCTGTTCCTGAACGCACGGCTGTGGGACGGCGGCGAGGTCTATTACAATCCCGAGCTGCTTCAGGGTTTTGGATTGAACGACACGGTCGGCGCGGCCGGCTTCCCGAACGGCGAGGCGCAGAAGTCGAACTTCCCCTACCCGCACTACAACACCTCGCGCCTGTTCGTGCGCCAGACCTTCGGCTTCGGCGGCGAGCAGGAAGAGCTCGCGAGCGGCCAGTTGCAGCTGGGACAGAAGGTCGACGTGTCCCGCCTCACCGTGCAGGCCGGCAAGTTCGCGGTGGTCGACGTGTTCGACGGCAATGCCTACGCCAAGGACACGCGCAAGGACTTCATGAACTGGTCGATATGGGCGCCGGGCGCCTTCGACTATTCCGCCGACAAGGTCGGCCTCACCTACGGCGTCACCGCCGAGCTCAACCAGAAGCAATGGGCGCTGCGCGGCGGCTATTTCCTGATGGTCGCGGAGCCTAATTCAAATCATTTCGACACCAGGGTCGGGGAGCGCGGCCAGTACGTGCTCGAGCTCGAGACCCGCTTCTCGCTGTTCGGCCAGCCCGGCAAGCTCAGGACCATGGGCTGGCTCGACAGCGCCAACATGGGCAGCTTCCGCGAGACGCTGGACAATCCCGCGCTCAATCTCGACATCGCGCAGACCCGGCGCGGCCGTCTCAAGGTCGGCTATGTCGTCAACCTCGAGCAGGCGATCACGGAAGATGTCGGATTGTTCGGCCGCTGGAGCTGGAACGACGGCAAGAGCGAAACGCTGGCCTTCACCGACATCAACCGCAGCCTGTCCGGCGGACTTTCGATCAAGGGCATGAAATGGGGCCGGCCCGACGACGTGATCGGCATCGGCGGCGCCGTCAATGCCATCTCGCAGGACTACCGTGACTTCCTGGCGGCCGGCGGCCTCGGCGTTCTCGTCGGCGACGGCGCGCTCAACTACCGCAAGGAGCGCATCCTCGAAACCTATTACGCCTACGCGCTGAACAAGAATCTCACCCTCACCGCCGACTACCAGCTCATCGTCAACCCAGCCTACAATGCCGATCGCGGGCCGGTGTCGGTGTTCTCCGGACGGCTCCACGGCGAGTTCTGAGCCGCGGCTCAGAACAACAGCGCGACGCCAGAGACCAGCAGCAGCGCCAGCACGATCTTCCGGAACGCGACCTCGTCGATCCGGCCGAACAGCTTCAGCCCGAGCCACGTCCCGGCAAACAGAAACGGCAGGCCGAGCGCGAACAGCTTTGCCGTCTCGAGCGTCAGCGCTCCCTTCGCACCCAGCAGCAGCGCCGCCACGGCGAACACCACGACTGCGACCGGCTGGAACGTGGCCCGCTGCATGTCCTTGGGCAGGCCGCGCAGATTGCACCAGATGGTGATGATGATGCCGGCAAGGCCGGTCAGCCCGCCGAGCAGGCCGTTGACGAAACCGACCGTGATGTCGGCGGCCCGCGGCATTACGGTCGCGAGCTTGAGCTGCGGCCGGAGCAACGCATAGAGGCTGTAGCCGATCAGGATCATGCCAACCACGACGCGGACGCGTCCGGGGTCGGCCCAGGTCAGAAGCGACACGCCGACCGGTACGCCAAGGACGGCGCCGACCATGAACGGCCACAGCCGCCGCCAGTCGAGCGCCGCGCGCAGCTTCCAGACCGAGTAGCCCTGCACCAGCAGGCCGAAACCGACGATCAGGCTGGCGCTCTGAAGCGGCGTTAGCACATAGAGCCACAGCGACGCCGCGATCAGGCCGAAGGCAAAGCCGGAGAGACCGGCGACGAACCCGCCGGCGAAGGTGGCCAACAGAAAAAGCGGAAGCTCGCTTGCGATCCCGTCCATTGCTCGCTCCATAACTCAGCGAGCAGCGCTTGCGTGGGATCACCACTTCACGGGGAGGCTGCGACATCCCCGGGCTACAAGCCTAGGTGAAGCCGCTTCCTTCCACAACGACCTTGTTACGCGGCCCGGATCGCGTCCAGGAACTTTCCGACCTCGGTCTTGAGACGGGTGCTCTCTCCCGACAGCGATTTGGCTGCCGTGAGCACGTTGGAGGATGCCGATCCGGTCTGGCTCGCGCCGCGCTGCACGTCGACGATGCTGGCGGAGACCTGCTGGGTGCCGCGCGCCGCCTGCTGCACGTTGCGGGAAATCTCCCGCGTCGCCGCGCCCTGCTCCTCGACCGCCGAGGCGATTGCGGACGCGATCTCGGACATGCGGGTGATGGTGTCGCCGATCGCCTTGATGGCGCCGACGGACTCCTCCGTCGCCGCCTGGATCCCCGTGATCTGCTGGCTGATCTCGCCGGTGGCCTTGGCGGTCTGCTCGGCCAGCGCCTTGACCTCGGACGCGACGACCGCAAAGCCGCGGCCGGCCTCGCCGGCGCGCGCCGCCTCGATGGTGGCGTTGAGCGCCAGCAGATTGGTCTGGCCCGCGATCTGGCTGATGAGTTCGACGACATCGCCGATCCGCCCCGCGGCCTTGGCGAGCTCGCCGACATGGTCGTTGGTCCGCCCCGCCTGCTGCACAGCCTCGCTGGCGACGCGCGCGGAGTCCTGGACCTGCCGGCTGATCTCGTCGACTGAGGATGCCATTTCCTCCGCGGCCGCGGCAACGGTCTGCACGTTGGTGGAGGCTTGCTCGGACGCGGCCGCGACGGTCGCAGTGACCTTTTCCGATTGATCGGCCGTGCTCGTCAGCGTTCCCGCCGATACCTCGAGCTCCGAGGATGCCGACGAGACGGTATTGATGACGTCGCCGATCATGGCTTCGAAGTCGCGCGCGATCTGGTCCATGCGCTGGCTGCGCTTGAGCTTCGCCTCGGCCTCGATTGCGGCCGCCTGGTCGGCGGCCTTCTGGGCGAGCAGCGAATCCTTGAAGTGCTGGAGCGAGCCGGCAACCTGGCCGATCTCGTCGTTGCGGCCGGTTGCGGGGATCTCGACCTCATGCCGTCCAGCGGCGAGCGTCGCGATCACGTCCGCGAGCCGGCTCAGCGGCGTCACCACGCGGCTGCGCAGCATCATGGTCACGCCACCGAGCGTTCCGAGCAGCGCCAGCACGGCCACGCCCGCAAGCGCCAGCATCGCCAACGCGCCATCGCGCGAGGACGAGGCGCGCTCGGCAGCTTCCGCCAGCGCGGCGTCGCGCACGCCGTAGAACATCTGGATGGCCGGCACGATGACCTTCGCCAGGTCGTCGGCCCCGATGGTGTATTTGCCGTCACCGCGTGCCGCGGGCATCTCCTTCTCGACGGCGAGCGCAGCGGTGCCGAAATAGGACTCCGTCGCCGCCTTGAACGCGGTGGCGATGCGGGGCGGATTTCCGAGCTGGTCGGTGCCGGCCTCGATACGCTCGCGGTCGGCCTCCACGCGTCCCTGCATGCGATCCATCAGCGACAATTCCGCCGCCGTCAGCGGCCGGCGCGTACTCAGCGCCGGCGACAGCGAGGCCGCGCGGCTGCCGGCCGCGACACGCAGATCCTGCGCCGTTCGCGCCAGGCTCAGCAGCGCAGCAAGCGAGGAATCGGCGTTGATGACCTTGGCTTCGAGCCGGTTCATGACCGGTTCGATGCCGGCGAGGACCTCGGCGACGCCGGGCAGGTAGCCCTTGATCGCAGCACCGTCGCGCGCCGCCAGCGGAACGCTCATGGCGCGATCCGCCGCTGCGTTGATCTCCTTCAGCCGCCGTGCGGCACGGTCGAGAATCTCGGCCATCGCCGCGCCGTCATCCAGCACCATGATGGCTCGCCTTGCACCCTCGAAGGCGGCATCGGCGGCTTTCCCGGCCTTCGTGGCAGCGTCGATCTGGGCCTGCGTCGCGGCGGTTTCCTGAAAGATCGGTCCAATGTAGGGGGCGCGAAGGCCGGCGACCTGCTGGCTGACCATCAGGGTCGCGCCAAAAGCGTCGACCGTCTTGATCGCGTCGGAGCGGTTCGTGAAGATGCGCGCCTGCGGTATCAGCACCTCGGCGCCAAGGATGACTGCAAAAACCGTCACCGTCAGCATCGACAGCGCGAAGAGCTTCCCGATTCGCATCCTGGGTCCCCGAATACTTTTCTACAAATGCCGAAAACCTAGCGGGCGGCCACTAAGAGCCCGTTAAGCAGCGGCCCGTAGTTCCGCGGGGTGTCGTATCGTCGCGGCCGTCCGGAATACCGCCGGGCACGAGGTTCCCTCGTGGGGAGGAATGCAACAGAATTGCCGGCATTTCCTCGCCGAATACCTATATCAATGCTTGTGCCGCCATCCGGCCACACTCGCTTACCCCTGGAAGGTCAATGCTCTCCGTCGAAGTCGTCATCGTTGTTGTCCTGATCGTCATCAACGGCCTGCTGTCCATGTCCGAGCTGGCCGTGGTCTCGTCGCGGCCGGCCCGCCTCTCGCTGCTCGCCGCCAAGGGCGTGCGCGGCGCCGAGCGGGCGCTGACGCTGGCGGCCGATCCCGGCAAATTCCTCTCGACGGTGCAGATCGGCATTACGCTGGTCGGCGTGCTCTCCGGCGCGTTCTCGGGCGCGACGCTCGGGCAACGGCTGACGCAATGGCTGGTCGAGCTCGGCTTGTCCGCAGGGATTGCCGACATCGTCGGCGTCGGCATCGTCGTTACGCTCATCACCTACGCGACGCTGATCGTCGGCGAGCTGGTGCCGAAACAGGTGGCGCTGCGCGACCCCGAAAGCATCGCGGTCAGGGTCGCGCCTGCGATGCACGTGCTTGCGAAGATATCGCTGCCGCTGGTCTTCCTGCTCGATCTCTCCGGCAAGCTGATCCTTACGCTGCTCGGCCGTGGCGGCAAGGCCGAGGAGAAGGTCTCGGAGGACGAGATCCATCACCTCGTCAGCGAAGCCGAAAGCGCCGGCGTGCTCGAGCCGGGCGAGAAGGAGATGATCGCCGGCGTGATGCGGCTCGGCGACCGGCCGGTCGGCGCCGTCATGACGCCGCGCACCGAGGTCGACGAAATCGATTTGAGCGACGCACCGGAAACCATCCGGGCGATCATCGCAAAAAGCCCGCATTCGCGCTTTCCGGCTTCGGACGGCGATCGCGACAAGCCGATCGGCGTGCTCCAGGCCAAGGACCTGCTGGTCGCGTACATGAACGAACGCGCGCCCGATCTGCGTTCGCTCGTCCGCGATGCGCCAGGCATTCCCGCCTCGGCGGATGCCCGCGACGTGCTCGCGATCCTGAAGGCTGCTCCAGTTCATGTCGGGTTCGTTTACGACGAGTACGGCGCATTCGAAGGCGTGGTCACGGCGGCCGACAT
This sequence comes from Bradyrhizobium sp. 14AA, assembly GCF_054185205.1. Taxonomy (NCBI): domain Bacteria; kingdom Pseudomonadati; phylum Pseudomonadota; class Alphaproteobacteria; order Hyphomicrobiales; family Nitrobacteraceae; genus Bradyrhizobium; species Bradyrhizobium sp. 14AA. The sequence goes on from NZ_JAVAYM010000026.1 coordinate 36,848, forward strand.
TCTGGAATCGATCGTCGGCGCCTTCCATTCCGAGGAGGGTCCGCCGGAGCCGGCCTACGTCAAGCGCGCCGACGACTCGTTGCTGGTCGCCGGCTGGATGCCGGTCGACGAATTCGGCGAGCTGCTCGGCATCGAGCTGCCGCCGCACCGCTACAACACAGTGGCCGGCCTCGTGCTGCAACAGTTCAACGCGCTGCCTGATGTCGGCGACACCTTCGACCTCGGGGTCTGGCATATCGAGGTGATCGATCTCGACGGACGACGGATCGACAAGATCCTGGCGAGCCGGCGGGGCGAGCAGGCCGCGGCGTGAGCAACTCCGCTCGTCGCTTCCCTTCTCCCCTTGTGGGAGAAGGTGGCGCGAAGCGCCGGATGAGGGGTTGCCCCCGCAGATTGCTCTCTCGCAGATGTGCGCGTGGAGAGAACCCCTCACCCGGCTGCGCTTCGCGCAACCACCCTCTCCCACAAGGGGAGAGGGTGCACTGTCGTCGTGACGGCGAACGAAATTCCAATCGCCAAACCCTCACCCGAACCTCACCCCGATCCGCTTTTCCTTGCGCCAGACCACGGTGCAGGACAGATGCTTTCCGTCGGCCGGGACGAACAGGGTGAAATGTTCGGGGATGCCGACGGGGCTGGTGACGTCGAGGGCTGCGCCGGTGTCGGAGAAGTTACGGACGGTGCAGTCGATCGCGCCGCCGCCGAACTCGATCGTTCCGGCCTTCAGCACGCGGTGTCTTGCCTTGTCGCGCCGTTCGTCCATGGGGACAGCCCACACCCAAAGTTGAACCAAGCGTTAAACGCAGCCTTATTCGCAATGAAGTTATGCGCTGAAGCCGGTGGCCTTGCAAGGCCACCGACACTCACAGCGCCGGCTGAAACGTCTCCGACCGCGCCATCCGCCAGGCGTCGCGATATCGCCGGTCTTCGGTGCCTTCGAGCAGCTCGCCCGGGCGCAGCGCGGGATAGAGCTGCGCGAAGGATCTGACGTCGGTCGTCGACGTGCGCTGGGTAAAGTGGATCGGGCGCAGCTCCTGCGGGTGGGTCAGGCCGGCCGCGGCAATCAGCTCGGTCAGCGAGTGCAGCGTCGCATGGTGGTAGTTGTGCACGCGATCGATCTTGAGCGGCACATAGAGCGCACGTGCGCGCGTCGGATCCTGCGTCGCGACACCGGTCGGACAGCGGTCGGTGTGGCAGCTCAGCGACTGGATGCAGCCGAGCGAGAACATGAAGCCGCGCGCCGAGTTGCAATAGTCGGCGCCGATCGCCATCGCGCGGGCCATGTCGAAGGCGGTGGCGATCTTGCCGGACGCGCCGATCTTGATGCGGTCGCGCGCATTGATGCCGACCAGCGCGTTGTGGACGAAATTGACACCCTCGCGCATCGGCATGCCCAGATGGTCCATGAACTCCAGTGGCGCAGCGCCGGTGCCGCCTTCATTGCCGTCGACGACGATGAAATCAGGATAGATGCCGGTCTCCAGCATCGCCTTGCAGATCGCCAGGAATTCCCAGGGGTGGCCGATGCACAGCTTGAAGCCGGCCGGCTTGCCGCCGGAAAGCTTTCGCATTTCGGCGATGAACTGCATCATCCCTGTTGGCGTCGAGAAGGCGCGGTGCGAGGCCGGCGAGATGCAATCCTCGCCCATGGCAACGCCGCGGATTTTCGAAATCTCTTCCGAGACCTTCGCCGCCGGCAGCACGCCGCCATGGCCGGGCTTGGCGCCCTGGCTGATCTTGAGCTCGACCATCTTGATCTGGTCCTGGCCGGCGACGCGCGCGAACGCTTCGGGGTCGAACGACCCGTCGAGATGGCGGCAGCCGAAATAGCCGGAGCCGATCTCCCAGATGATGTCGCCGCCCATCTCACGGTGATAGGGGCTGAAGCCGCCCTCGCCGGTGTCGTGTGCGAAACTGCCCTTCCTGGCGCCGGCGTTCAGCGCACGCACCGCGTTCGGGCTGAGCGCGCCAAAGCTCATCGCGGAGATATTGAACACCGAGGCCGAATAGGGCTTTGCGCAGTCCGGCCCGCCGATGGTGACGCGAAACCTCTCCTCGGCATGCGCCTTCGGCGACACCGAGTGATGCATCCACTCATAGCCCTCGCGATAGACGTCCTCCTGGGTGCCGAACGGACGCTTGTCGAGCTGCATCTTGGCGCGCTGATAGACCACCGCGCGCGTGTCGCGCGAGAACGGCATGCCGTCCTTCTCGCTCTCGAAGAAATACTGCCGCATCTCCGGGCGAATCTCTTCGAGCAGGAAGCGGATATGCGCCGAGATCGGGTAATTGCGCAGCACCGCGTGGCTTTTCTGCATGAGATCGCGCACGCCGAGCAGCGTCAGGGCGCCGAAGATCGCGATCGGGATCAGCAGGATGCCGAATATCCTCCGGTCCGCGATGCCGACGCCGATCAGCAGCGCGGTGACGACCGCGCAGATCGTCAGGATGATGAAGCGCGGGGAGAACGGAAGCAGCAGGGTTTCCATGATCCCCTCTTCCGCCAGCGCCAGACGTTTGGGCGATTCCTGAATCTTGTTGTCGTCGGCCACGATTCCCATCCTCTCGCCAGCATGAGGCGGTACGATACGCCCGCGCCTGTCATACGGATATGACGCGGCCCTTGTTTCAAGCTAGCGAATTCGGCCAAGGCAAATCAATCAGCCGAGAGGTTAGGCTTTTGCGGTGCAGCAGAGGGGTGGGGGTGGGGTGGGGCTAGCCGCGCATGACGCCTTACCCACCGCCGTCGTCCTGGCGAAAGCCAGGACCCATTACCCCTAATCGGGGTTGTTACGAAGACTGACAGCCGCCGGTCTTCGCCAAACTTGATTCGGTGGCTATAGGTCCTGGCTTTCGCCAGGACGACACCGAGATGGCGAGCGGCGCTTACCGCTCGACGAAGGCCTTCTCGATCACGAAGTGACCGGGCTTGTTGCCGCTTCCCTCGATGAAATCACGGCCTTCGAACATCACTTTCAGCTCTTCGAGCATCGCCGGGCTGCCGCACATCATGACGCGGTCGGTCTCGATGTTGAGCGGGCCCTGGCCGATGTCGTTGAATATCTGCTCGGAGTTGATGAGGTCGGTGATGCGGCCGCGGTTCTTGAACGGCTCGCGGGTCACGGTCGGGTAGTAGATCAGCTTGTCCGCGAGCAGCTCGCCGAACAATTCGTCTTCGCGCAAATTCGCGACGAGCTTCTCGCCATAGGCGAGCTCGGAGACCTGGCGGCAGCCATGCACCAGCACGATCGAGTCGAACTGCTCGTAGACCTCGGGGTCCTTGATCAGGCTGGCGAAGGGCGCGAGGCCCGTGCCGGTCGAGAGCAGCATCAGCCGCTTGCCGGGAATGAGGTTGTCGGTGATCAGCGTGCCGGTCGCCTTGCGGCCGACCAGGATGGTGTCGCCTTCCTTGATCTTCTGGAGGCGCGAGGTCAGCGGACCGTCCTGCACCTTGATCGAGAAGAACTCGAGCTCTTCCTCGTGGTTGGCGCTTGCCATGCTGTAGGCGCGCAGCAGCGGGCGGCCGTCGACCTCGAGGCCGATCATGGCGAACTGGCCGTTCTGGAAACGGAAGCCGGTGTCGCGGGTGGCGCGGAAGCTGAACAGGGTGTCGGTCCAGTGCTGGACGGAAAGAACCTTCTCTCGGTAAAACGCGCTCATGATTTTCGATATTCCGAATAATTGCGGTTTTAGGGCAAAAGCGTTGCCCGGCCCCTGAAAGCGGGGCGGACACCATTGCCATGGCGGAGGATTTCGCGTGTGTGATCTACGCCATTGAGACCAATAATCAACCTCGTTCCGGATGCAATTGACGCCGGTCAAACCGGCATTTGCCGCAGAACTGGTCACATCATTAACGAATCTGCTGTCGGGCGCGGGCGGAGGGCAATTTCTTTTCCCTCCAAGGCTCGAATGCAGCACTTAATTTCCGTCACGCTCGCGAGAATTTCATTAAGAATAGCTCTGATTTTCACCCCGGTTTGGCGCCGTTTCCCGCATTTTTGCGGCTTTTGGCGCCAGGAACACTGAAACGAGCGACGAAGGCACATGGCAGACGGCGAGCGGATCTTCGTCCAGGCGATCAGGCGCTATTGTGCGGACCACGGCATTGCCGTCGATGTCCGCGCCGGTGGCTGGCTGATCGCGATGCGCCGGGGCGAGCAGCGCCACTTCGCCTTCGGCTACGACATCGGCCTCAACAGCGCCATCGCGCACCGTCTGGCCAACGACAAATCGGCCACTGCCGAGGCGCTGACGCCGGCAGGCGTGCCCTGCATTCCGCATCACCTCTTCCTCAATCCAAAGCTGGGCGAGAAGGTTGTTGGCCCCACCTGGCGAGAGGCAATGCTCGAGCTGCTGCACGATCATCCGCTAGGCGTGGTGGTGAAGCCGAACGAGGGAACATCGGGGCGCTCGGTGTTCAAGGTGACGACTGAGGCGGAACTCGACCACGCGGTTGGCGAGGTCTTTACGATGAGCGCAGGGCTCGTGATCTCGCCCTATGTCGCGATCGAGGACGAGGTCCGCGTGGTGCTGCTCGGTGATGTGCCACTCGTCGTCTACAGCAAGCAGCGTGGCATGGATTGGCGTCACAATCTCGATGCCGGCGCAAAGCCGGTGTTGCTGGAGGGCGGCGAGGTTCGAACGGCCTGCGTGAAGCTGGCGATCGAGGCCGCGCGCGCCATCGGCATCGTCTTCGCGTCGATCGACGTGGTGCGCGTCGATGGCACATGGCGCGTGCTGGAGATCAATTCCGGCGTGATGATGGAGGCGCTGGCGAAGCGGCATCCGGCGCTGGTGCAGGCGGCGTATGACGCGGCGCTGGACCGGGTGTTTGCAGGAAGCTAGCTGAGCGCCACGCGGGCGGTGCAATCCTTCTCCCCTTGTGGGAGAAGGTGGCGCGAAGCGCCGGATGAGGGGTCTCTCTCCGCGCGTCCAGGAGGAGATGGGGTCGCGGAGAGAGACCCCTCACCCGTCTCGCCGCTGCGCGGCGAGACACCCTCTCCCACAAGGGGAGAGGGTGCAGCGAGATCGCCGCATACCAACGCTAATTATTCGCGCTCGCGGAATCGTCCATCGCCTTGAACGCTTCCTCCAGTTGCAACGAGATCGGCACGTTGAGCCGTTCGCCGGTGGGAAGCCTCGCGGTGAACCATTTGTTGTAGAGCGGGACGAGGTCACGGTTGGAGCCGAGCTTGCGGAAGGTGCGCTCGACCACAGCGGAGAGCTGCGGCTCGCCTTTCCTGAACATGATGCCGTAGGGGTCGTAGGACAGGTAATCGCCGGTGACGCGGAACTTGTCCTGCGCCTTGTGGCGCGCGATCAGGCCGAAGAGCAGGATGTCGTCGGTCGCGAACGCATCGGCCTTGCCGTCGACGAGCATCTGGTACGACTGCTCGTGGTCGGGCGAGGCGACGATGTTGAGGCCGAGCGAGAACTTCTTGTCGGCCGCATGCATCGCCTGCTCGTTGGTGGTGCCCTTCGTCACCACGACCGTCTTGCCCTTGAGATCAGTGACGGCCGCAACACTCGACGCCTTCGGCACCATCAGCTTGGTGCCGGCGACGAACATCAGCGGCGAGAAGGCGACGCGCTTGCCGCGCTCGGCATTGGCGGTGGTCGAGCCGCATTCCAGGTCGATCTTGTTCTGGAGCACGGCGTCGATACGGTCGTCCGAGGTGACCTTGACGTAGTCGATCTTCAGATTGGGATCGTCGACCTCGACGCCGATCTCCTCGACGATGGCCTCGCAGAGCTCGAGGCTGTAGCCGATCGGACGGTTGGCCTGGTCCATGAAGGAGAACGGCGGCGAGCTTTCGCGATAGCCGAGCCGCACGGTGTGACTGCTCTTGATGGCCGACAGCGTCGGGCTAAGCCCTTCGCTGCCGCCGGTCTGCCCCAAGGCGGCGGTTGCCAGCAGACACGCTGCCAGCGACAGGACGCCCGAAATCGCCGTTGAAAGGCGCATGACGCACTCCCGTCAATGGCCGGCCATCGCGGGCAGCTCGCCCGGCACCATGTCCGGCGTCGTCGCCTCGCCGGGTCCAAGCTCGTGCTCGGGCCCGAGCTCGCCTTCCCATTTCGCGACCACGGCCGTCGCAAGCGAGTTGCCGATCACGTTGGTGGCGCTGCGTCCCATATCGAGGAACGTGTCGATGCCCATGATCATCAACAGGCCCGCCTCGGGGATGCCGAACTGCGACAGCGTCGAGGCGATCACCACGAGCGACGCGCGCGGCACGCCGGCGACGCCCTTGGAGGTGATCATCAGGGTCGCGAGCATCGCCAGTTGCGTCGCGAGCGACATCTCGATGTGATAGGTCTGCGCGATGAAGATGCTGGCGAAGGTGCAATACATCATCGTGCCGTCGAGGTTGAAGGAGTAGCCGAGCGGCAGCACGAAGCTCGAGATCCGCGACGAGGCGCCGAACTTGGTCAGCCCCTCCAGCGTCTTCGGATAGGCCGCCTCCGAGCTCGCGGTGGAGAACGCGATCATCAGCGGTTCGCGGATCAGCTTCAGCAGATGGCTGTATCTCGGCCCGATCACGATGAAGCCGACGACCATCAGGATGGCCCACAGGATCCCAAGCGCGAGATAGAAGCCGCCCATGAAGACGACGAGCTTCCACAGCACGCCGAGGCCGTTCTTGGCGACCGTGGCCGTGATGGCCGCCCAGACCGCGAGCGGCGCGAACAGCATCACGTAGCTCGTCACCTTGAGCATGATGTGGGCGACGTCGTCGATCATCGCCAGGATCGGCTTGGAGCGCTCGGGCATCGAGCCCATCGCCACCGAGAAGAACACGGCGAAGATCACGATCTGGAGGATTTCGTTCTGCGCCATCGCGTCCGCGATCGAGGTCGGGATCAGATGGGTCAGGAATTTCTCGATCGAGAAGGCCGAGACCGGCAATCCGGTCGATTGCCCCGCCGTGGGCAGCGTGCCGGGGAAGTTCGCGCCGGGCTGGAGCAGGTTGACCATGACGAGGCCGAGCAGCAGCGACACGAAGGAGGCGCTGACGAACCAGCCCATGGTCTTGGCGAAGATGCGCCCTAGCCGAGAGCCGCTTCCCATATGCGCGATGCCGCCAACCAGGGTCGCGAACACCAGCGGCGCGATGATCATCTTGATCAGGCGCAGGAACATCATGGCGATCAGGTTGATGGAGGAGGCCCATTCGGCTCGCGTGTCGGGCAGGAAGTTGAAAATCGCCGCCCCCATGACGATGCCCAGCACCATCGCGGACAGAATGTATTGCGTAAACCTGTTCGCCATTGAAAGACCCCCACACCACCGACCGCTTCATGATGTCGCAGATATGACGACGACGCAACACGCTTGGGTGCACCGCGATGCCGGGAGGTTCCCGTTGCGAAACCGCAGGCCGCGATCTAGCCTTCATGCAGCGCACAACGCATGCGGCTTGCACGTTTTCTTTGCGCCGGCTGCATCAATAATCGTCAAACAAGCCAAGAGGGAAACGCCATGAGCGGCAGTGTCAATCATCAGATTCTCCTGGTGGAAAAGCCCAGCGGCAAGCTCGGGCCCGAGCACTTCAAGATGGTGGAGAGCGCACGACCGGAGCCGAACGACGGCGAGGTCTTGCTGCGCGTGCGTTACATCTCGCTCGACGCCGCCAACCGCGCCTGGATGCACGGCGCGACCTATCGCTCGGCCGTCGAAGCGAACAGCGTGATGGCCGGCGGGGCCATCGCCGAGGTCGTCAGCTCGAAGGCGCCGGGGTTCGCGCCCGGCGACATCGTGTTCGGCGACACCGGCTGGCAGGAATATGCCGCCGTGCCTGCAAAGCACCTCACGAAAATGCCGAAGCTCGAGCCGATGACGCATCTGCTCAGCGTGTTCGGCATCGCCGGCCTCACCGCCTATTTCGGCCTGCTCGAGATCGGCAAGCCCAAAGAGGGCGAGACGGTGGTGGTCTCGGCGGCCGCGGGCTCGGTCGGCTCGATCGTCGGACAGATCGCCAAGATCAGGGGATGCCGCGTGGTCGGCATCGCCGGCGGCGCCGACAAGTGCAGCTGGCTGACCTCCGAGCTCGGCTTCGACGCCGCCGTCGACTACAAGGACGGAGCCGTGTTCAAGGCGCTGCGCGCAGCTGCGCCAAAAGGCATCGACGTCTATTTCGACAATGTCGGCGGCGAGATTCTGGAAGCCTGCCTGCCGCAGATGAACAATTACGGCCGCATCGCCTGCTGCGGCGCGATCTCGCAATATGACGGCGCGCCCTCCGCGCACGGCCCGCGCGGCGTGCCCGGACTGATCGTGGTGAAGCGGCTCGTGATGCAGGGCTTCATCGTGATGGACTACATGAAGGACAGCCAGCGCGCGCTCGCCGAGCTCCAGGGCTGGGTCAAATCCGGCAAGCTGAAGGTGCAGGAGGACATCATCGATGGCCTCGCGAACACGCCGACAGCGCTGATCGGATTGCTTGCGGGCGAGAACCGCGGCAAGCGCATGATCAGACTCTGACGACGTAGTTACGTCGCAATTGCGCAGGTAATATCTACTTGCGGTAGAGGCCAAAGCGGCCAAAGATGCCGCTCGCGAGCCATTGCTCGCGACGATTGCGCTTGCATCACTTTTGAAAATCGTCGGCGTTACCGACAGGGCAGGAATTCACCCAGATGTTCAACACGTTGAAACATGCATCAACGCGCAGCGCGTTGATGGCTGCCGCGCTCTTCGCAACTGCAACAGGCGCATTCGCGCAAGCCCCGACCGAGGCTCAGAAGAGCGCCATGCGGTCCGCATGCCGCTCCGACTTCATGGCGCACTGCTCCAGCGTGACGCCCGGCGGCGTGGAAGCTTATCAGTGCCTCGAGAAGAACATGTCGAGCCTGTCATCGGGATGCCAGGCCGCGGTTCGCGCGGTCGAGCCCGCAGCGGCGCCGAAGACGGAAGCGGCGCCCGCCAAATCCGAACCGGCCAAATCCGAGCCGGCAAAGACCGAAGCGGCGCCGGCCGCCGCGCCGGCGCCGAAGGCTGCCGCGGCCAAGCAGCCGAGCACCGCGCAGGTCGCAGCTGTCAGGAGCGCGTGCCGCGCCGACTATCCCAAGGTTTGCGCCGGCGTGCCGCCGGGCGGCGCCGCCGCGGCCGAATGCCTGGAGAAGAACAAGGCAAAGGTTTCGCCGGCCTGCGAGAAGGCCTTGAGCGCCGCGGCGGGTGGCGGCGCGGCAGCGCCTGCGGGCGCGGCTCCTGCAGCGGCAGCAGCACCGGCGGCCGCGCCGACCGTGATCGTTCTGCGCCCGCTGCGTCCGCGCGAGGAGCTGTTCATCATCCGCTCGGCCTGCGCCGCCGACATCCGCACGCTCTGCGCCGGCGTCGCGCCCGGCGGCGGCCGTATCGTGCAGTGCGTCGCCAGCAATGCCGCATCGCTGTCGCCCGCATGCAAGGACGTGCTGGCGCCGTTCGCGGCGCGATAGAACGGCGCGCAACTCACGCGCTGAAGCGCGCATCGATATTTGGCGGCGTGCGCAAATGAATTTTCGCACGTCCGCCGCGACAAAGCCTTTGTGGATATTCGATTTCAATCACGACAAAACCGGGAGGACCACATGCGCTCGTTCCTGCTCATCGCTTCTGCACTGTTCGCTTTCGCCGCAACCATGACGTTCGAGGCCACCGACGCCAATGCGGTGGTGTGCGCCCGCGGCGTCTATCGCGCCGGTTGCGCCGGACCGAACGCGGCCGTCGTGGTCCGCAAGCCGGTTCCGGTTGTCCGTTGTACCAGGGTGCTGGTGGACGGCGTCTACGTGAAGCGCTGCGTCTGACCCTGGGTGGCCAATCCGGCCCGGTTTGGCTATCATTCATGCCTGAGGATTTCGGACACGCGCAAGACGTGCGTCCGAAAGCGAGCTTTGGCGTGCCGGCCTTGCCGATAATTCCGCTGGCGCCGGACGTCGGAGCACATTAGTCTACCCCTAGATAGTAAGTATACTGTCAATTAGGGAGGCAGACGTTGCGGATCGCCGTGATTGGCGGGGGGCCCGGTGGGCTCTACTTCGCCTATCTCTGGAAGAAGCGTCACCCCGAGGATCAAGTCGACCTGTTCGAACAGAACCCGGCCGACGCGACCTGGGGCTTTGGCGTCGTGTTCTCCGACCAGGCCCTGGAATTCCTGCGCGCGGACGACCCCGAGACGGTCGATGCGATCGCGCCGCACATGGAGAGCTGGGAGAACATCACGCTGAACCTCGGCGGCGACAGCGTCGCCATCGACGGGGTCGGCTTCTCCTCGATCGGGCGGCTCGAGCTCCTGAAGTTCCTGCAGCAGCGTGCGCTCGACGTCGGAGTCACGCCGCGCTTCGACACGCAGATCCACGGGATCGACCAGCTCAACGGCCACGATCTGATCGTCGCCGCCGACGGGTTGAACTCGCTGGTGCGCCGCGGCTATGAGGGTGATTTCGGCACCTCGCTGTCCTATTCCTCCAACAAGTTCGTCTGGTACGGCACCTCGAAGCGCTTCGACACGCTGTCGCAGACCTTCGTGAAGACCGACCGCGGCGCCTTCAACGCCCATCACTACCGCTACTCGCCGACCATGAGCACCTTCCTGGTCGAATGCGACCACGCCACCTGGCAGGCCTATGGCTTCGCCTACAAGGACGTCGAGCAGTCCAAGGGCGTCTGCGAGGAGGTGTTTGCCGACACGCTCGGCGGCCATTGCCTCGTCTCCAACAAATCGGTCTGGCGCAATTTTCCATGGGTCTGGAACGAGCACTGGTCATTCAAGAACATGGTGCTGATCGGCGACGCCCTGCACTCGGCGCATTTCTCGATCGGCTCGGGCACGCGGCTCGCGATCGAGGATTCGATCGCGCTGGTCAAGGCGCTGGAATCGGATGCGCATCTGACGACCGCGCTGCATCGCTATCAAGCTGCGCGAAAACCGGTGGTGCAGAAACTCGTCAACGCGGCGCGCACCAGCGCATTCTGGTACGAGCATTTTGCCCAGCACATGCAGCTCGACCTGATGGACTTCGCCTACAGCTACATCACCCGCTCGGGCCGCATCGACGATTCCCGGCTGCGGACGATGTCGCCCGCCTTCATGGCGCGTTACGAGGCCGCGAAGAACGGCGAGGACGAGGCATGAGCAACGAGATTCGCGACCAGGTGCCCGCCGATAGCCCGGGCGCGCGCGAGATCGGCTTTGCCGTTCCGCAACACTACAACGCCAGCCGCGTGCTGTTCGACAATCTCGCCAAGGGGCACGGCGACAGACTTGCACTGATCGGGCCGGCTGGCACGCGGACCTATGCCGAGCTCTGTGCGGAAGCCTGCCGCTGGGGCAACGGCTTTGCATCGCTCGGCCTGAAGCGCGGCGATCGCGTGCTGCTGTTCCTCGACGACACGCCGGCCTATCCCGCCGCGTTCTTCGGCGCGGTGCGGGCGGGCTTCGTGCCGCTCCTGATCAACACGCTGACCCCGCCGGACCTGCTGCAATTCTATCTCGCCGATTCCGGCGCGAGCGTTGCGGTGGCGGATGCCGAGTTCTGCGCGCGGTTCAACGCGGAAGCCTGCAAGGACACCGATTTGCGCACGCTGATCGTCGTGAACGGCGAGGTACGCGACCACGCTGCGCCTTCGGCACTCGCGGCAGCAGGCTGGCTTGCGCAATTCCCGACGGAGCTGGCGGAAGCGGACACCCATCGCAACGAGATGGCGTTCTGGATGTACTCGTCCGGCTCGACCGGCCGGCCCAAGGGCATCGTGCATCTCCAGCACGACATGGCCTATAGCGAGGTCGCCTTCGCGCAGAACGTGCTGAAGCTGACGCCGGATGACGTCTGTTTCTCCGTGCCGAAGATCTTTTTCGCCTACGGCTTTGGCAATTCCGTCACCTTCCCGTTCTCGGCCGGGGCGGCGACGCTGCTGCTGCCGGGCCAGCCGAAGCCGGCCGCGATCTTCGCGGCGATCGAGCAGTACAAGCCGACGATCTTCTTCGGCCTGCCGACGCTCTATACCTCGCTGACCAAGGCCGATGGCGCCAACAAAACGAACTTCTCGTCGCTGCGCATGGCGCTCTCGGCCGCCGAAGTGCTCTCCGCCGAGGTGTTCAACGGCTGGAAGACGCTCACGAGCCTCGAGATCGTCGAAGGCCTCGGCTCGACCGAGGTGCTGCACATCTATCTCTCCAACCGCCCCGAGCGGAAGAAGCTCGGCGCCGCGGGCCTGCGCGTGCCCGGCTACGAGGTCGCGCTGCGCGACAAGGACGGCCGCGAGGTCGGCGACAACGAAGAGGGCATCTTGTGGGTGCGCGGCGATTCCAACACGCCGCTGTACTGGAACCGACCGGACAAATCCGCCGAGACCATCCGCGAGGGCGGCTGGATCTACACCGGCGACCGTTTCGTTCGGGATGCCGATGGCTTCCACTTCTTCCGCGGCCGCGCCGACGATCTGATCAAGATCTCGGGCCAGTGGGTCTACCCGCTCGAAGTCGAGCTGTGCCTCGCCGACCACCCCGACATCCGCGAATGCGCGGTGTTTGCGGCCGAGCTGCCGGATCGCCGCATGACGCTGAAGGCGGTGGTGGTGATGAACAACAGTACCGCCGATCAGGGCGAAGCGACGCGGCGCTTGCAGGATTACGTCAAGGGCAAGCTGCTTCCCTACAAATATCCGCGCGAAGTGATCTTCACCGACGAGCTGCCGAAGACGGGGACGGGGAAGATCGATAGGCAGGCGTTGCTGAGGATGTGAGGCGACGGCGTCGCCACATATGGGTCCCGGATCTGCGCTTCGCTTGTCCGGGACGACGACGGAGAATGACGCACCTGCGCGGCAAGCTCACCCCGCCTTCCCCAGATGCTCCAGCGCATCCTCGGCCCGCAACGGCACCCTTGATGCTTCATTGTTGAGATCGACGAGCTGCACCAAAAGCCCCATCAGCGCCTTGCGGTCTGTGGGTTTCAGCGGTTCCAGCATGCGCGCCTGGGCACGCTCGACGGCGGGAATGATCTCGCGCAGGATCGCGGCGCCCGACTTGGTGAGGTGGAGCAGCTTGATCCGCTTGTCCTCGGGCGCCGGCTTGCGCTCGATATAGTCCTTGGCCTGGAGCCGCTCGATCACGCTGCCGAGCGTGGAACGGTCGAAGGCGATCACGGCCGAGAGCCGCGTCGCGTCGATGCCGGGATGGGTGTGGATCGCGATCAGCGCCGCATATTGCACCGGGGTGAGATCGAACGCCTTGCACTCCTCCATGAAGATCGAGACCGCGATCTGCTGCATGCGCCGGAACAGATAGCCCGGCGCGGCATAGACCGCGTCGATCGTGATCGGAGTGGCGGGCTTACTCGGCATCGGGCTGTTTCTCCGGCGCGGCATTGGCGAAGGCCGGCAGCGCCTTTGCTGCCGCTTCTGCGGCGAGCAGGCGCGGATAGGCCGAGACGTCGACGCCGAAACGACGCGCATTGGCGAGCTGTGGCACCAGGCAGAGATCGGCGAGCGTCGGCGCATCGCCGAAGCAGAACGGGCCCGGCTCGTCTCTGATCAGCGTCTCGCAGGCCGACAGCCCCTCACGGTTGACCCACGCCGCCCAGTCCTGGACCTTCTCTTCGGGCAGGCCCAGCTCGCGCAGCCGCGCCAGCACCTTCAAATTCTGCACCGGATGGGTGTCACAGGCGATCGCCAGCGCGAACGCCCGCACCTTGGCGCGCTGGAACGCGTCCTTCGGCAGCAGCGGAGGATTGGGGTGGGTTTCGTCGAGCCATTCGATGATCGCGACCGATTGGGTCAGCACCGCACCGCTATCGCTCTCCAGCGCGGGCACCAGCCCCTGCGGGTTGATGGCCAGATAGGCGGGCGCGCATTGCTCGCCCTTGCGCAAATGATGCGGCAGGTGCTCGGCGCCGAGACCCTTCAGGTTCAGCGCGATCCGCACCCGGTAGGCGGCGCTGGAGCGGAAATAGCCGTGCAGCTTCATCGAGACCTCCCATACGTTCTTGTCGTTCCGGGGCTCGCCAAGCGAGAAACCGGAACCTCGAGATTCGATGCTATCGCATCGCTCCGGAATGACGACAACCGATAACCGGCCACGTTGACGCTAGCCAGATCGTCAGTATACTGTCAATCAACAAGACGAACGGGAGCCGCACCATGGAAGCCGTGACCAAGACCCCGGAACGCGAGGCGTTCTACCGGAAGATCGACGGCGAAAACCTCACCGCGCTGTGGACGGTGATGAGCGATTTGATCACGCCGGAGCCGAAGAGCGCCTGCAGGCCTCACCTCTGGAAGTTCGAAATCATCCGCGACTACATGACGGAGGCCGGCAAGCTGATCACCGCCAAGGAAGCCGAGCGGCGAGTGCTGGTGCTGGAGAATCCGGGCCTGCGCGGCCAGTCCAAGATCACGACCTCGCTCTATGCCGGCGTGCAGATGGTGGTGCCCGGCGACGTCGCGCCCGCCCATCGGCACAGCCAGTCGGCGCTGCGCTTCGTGCTCGAAGGCAAGGGCGCCCACACCGCGGTGGACGGCGAACGCACCGCGATGGAGCCCGGCGACTTCATCATCACGCCGTCGATGACCTGGCACGATCATTCCAACGAGACCAGCGAGCCGATGTTCTGGCTCGACGGCCTCGACATCCCGCTGGTGCAGTTCTTCGACTGCTCCTTCGCGGAAGGCTCGAAAGAAGACCAGCAGAAGATCACCAGGCCCGCCGGCGACAGCTTTGCCCGCTACGGCCACAATCTGCTGCCGGTCGACGTGAAGCGCAGTTCGAAGACCTCGCCGATCTTCAGCTATCCCTATGCCTACACCCGCGAGGCGCTGGAAAAGGCCCGGACGAGCCAGGAGTGGGACGCCTGCCACGGGCTGAAGCTGAAGTTCAGCAACCCCGAGACCGGCGATTTCGCGATGCCGACCATCGGCACCTTCATCCAGCTGCTGCCGAAGGGCTTCAAGACCGCGCGCTATCGATCGACCGATGCGACCGTGTTCTGTCCGATCGAAGGCCGTGGCCGCAGCCGGATCGGCGATGCCGTCTTCGAGTGGGGCCCGCGCGATCTGTTCGTGGTGCCGAGCTGGCAATGGGTCACGCATGAGGCCGATGAGGACGCCGTGCTGTTCAGCTTCTCGGATCGGCCCGTGCAGCAGAAGCTGGATCTGTTTCGCGAGGATCGCGGGAACGCGTGAGGGCCTCGCAGGGTGGGCAAAGGCGCAACGCGCCGTGCCCACCATGCGTCCGCAATTGATGAAGATGGTGGGCACGCTTCGCTTTGCCCACCCTACGGCAGCGGTGAATGCGGTTAGCGCCAGTGCAGCAGCCGCGTCTCCAGCCAGCCGATCACCTTCCCTACCACCAGCCCGAACACCGACAGGATCACGACGCCCGCGAGCAGCTGATCGGTCTGCATTAGATTGCCGGCCTGGAGTACGAAGGCGCCGATGCCGTATTGCGCGCCGATCATCTCGGCGCTGACGACGAGCAATAGCGCCACCGACGCGGTGATGCGGAAGCCGGCGAGGATCGCGGGCAGCGCGCCGGGCCAGATCACCTTGCGCACGATGGTGGCAAACGGCACGTTGAAGCTCTGCGCCATGCGGATGAGGTTGCGCGGCACCGCATCGACGCCGCTGTAGACCGAGATCGCGGTCGAGAAGAACACTCCGAGCGCGATGGTCGCGATCTTCGGCTCCTCGCCGATGCCGAGCCAGAGGATCAACAGCGGCAGCAGCGCGATCTTCGGGATCGGGAACAGCGCGGAGATGAAGGTGATGCCGACGCTGCGCGCCAGCCGCGACAGGCCGATGGCAAAGCCGACGGCGACGCCGGCGGCAGTCCCGAGCACCCAGCCGACACCGATGCGCAGCAGCGAGGCGGAGAGATGCTGCCATAGCGCGCCTGACGCCGCGAGCTGGTAGATCGCACGCACGATCGCCGATGGCGCCGGCAGGAACAACGGATTGACAAGACCGGTGCTGCCCGCCGCCTGCCAGACCGCGATGACGAGCGCGAGCGCGATCCAGCCGCCGAAGCGGCTCGACGCGGGCACGAAGCCGGCGCCGCGAAAGCGGACGCGCCGCGTCGCCTCGTCTTTCGCTGCTGTTTCCGGCGCCGGCGCGCGATCAAGCATGCTGCACCTCGCGCTCGGCATCGATGGCCTCGTTGCGGATCAGCGACCAGATCTGGTTCTGCAGCGCGAGCAGCTTTTCCCGCGCCGCCGCCTCGCCGCGTTCGGCGCGCGTCATCGGCACGGTGACCACTTCGCGAATGCGCCCGGGTCGCCGCGACAGCACCACGATGCGGTCGGCCAGCCGTGCAGCTTCTTCGAGATTATGGGTGACATAGACCGCGCCCATGCCGCCGTCGGCAAGCAGGCGGACGAAATCCTCCATCAGGAGCTCACGCGTCTGCGAATCCAATGCCGAGAGCGGCTCGTCCATCAGGAGAATGGCGGGCTTGACCGCGAGCGCACGCGAAATGCCGACGCGCTGGCGCATGCCGCCGGAGAGCTGCTTTGGATAGGTCGTGCGAAAATCGGTCAGGCCCGTGCGGCGCAGGGCGTCGTCGACCAGCGCGCGGCGCTGGGTGGCCGAGAGCTGGGTGTGCAGCAGTGGAAATTCAACGTTCTCCTCCACCGTGGCCCAGGGCAACAGCGCAAAGTCCTGGAACACGAAGGTCAGCGGATTGAGGCTATCCGCCGGCGGCGCGCCGCGCAGCTCGGGTGCGCCCGAGGTCGGCTGCAGCAGCCCGCCGAGGATCGACAGCAACGTGCTTTTGCCGCAGCCCGAAGGCCCCACGATCGCCACCACCTCGCCGGCACTCAGGGTGAAGGAGACGTCGTCGAGCACGGCGAGATCGCCGAAGCGATGGGAGATGTGGTTGGCGATCAGGTCCATGCCACGGCCTCAGTGTCGTCCCGGCCTAGTGCGCAATGCGCACGGGGGTCGGGACCCATAACCACCGAATTGAATTTGGCGAGGACAGGCAATGATCATTTTGCGTCACAACTCCCATTCGGCGTATGGGTCCCCGCTTTCGCCGGGACGACATCGAGCATCAATCGGCCTTCACATAATCCTTGGCGATGATCGCATTCGCATCAAAGCCTTTGTCCGCGAAACCTTGCTCCTGGAGCCATTTGATCTGGTTGTCGACGTTCTTCACGTCGAGCTTGCCGTCGGGATCGATATAGGCGCAGTTGCCGACCACCTGCTCGACGGGCAGATTGGTGTACTTGGCGATGATCTCCAGCAGCGGCTTTGTCTGCTCGTTGATCGGCGCCACGCCGTCCTTCATCGCGGCGAGGATCACGTCGTGATATTCGCGGTCGGCTTTCGCGAGCACGCCGAGGAATTTCGTCACCAGCGCCTTGTTGGTCAGCGTCTTCGGCGAGGCGAACACCGCGCCCAGCTGCCATGGCGTCTCGTCACCGACCCAGCCCAGAAACTTCGCGCCGCCCTCGTCCATCAGTTTTCGCGCGGTGGAGATGGGAAGAAGCGCCGCATCGACGGTCTCGCCCTTGAGGGCTGCAGCCGCGTTCGACAGCGATTGCAGCGGCACGATCTTCACGTCCGCGAGCTTGAAGCCGTATTTGTCGGCGAGCAGGCCGAGCGAATAGTGAAAGGAGGAGCCGACCTGCGTCATCGCCACGCGCTTGCCCGCGAGATCCCTCGGCGTCTTCAGGCCGGCCGCGTAAGCGCTGTTGCTGGCGAAATAGCCGATCAGGGGATAGCCGGCCTTCTCGCGGCTCATGCCGCCGATCACCTTCAGCACGCCCTTGCCGGCGAGATTGTAGAGACCCGCGGTGAAGGCGGTGACGCCGAAATCGACGTCGCCCGAGGTGGTGGCGACCGCGATCGGCTGTGCTGCATCGAAGAACTTCAGCTCGACATCGAGACCGGCCTCGCGGAAATAACCCTTGTCCTGCGCGATGAAGACCGGCGCGGAGGATGACAGGCGGAGCACGCCGATCCTGGCCTTCAGCGCGTCCTCGGCCTGCGCCGTGCCCATCGCCATGATCGCCAACAGGCCAGCAGCTGCGAGCCGTGCAATTCCGATCATCCCGTTTCCTCTCGTGGTTGTCTTGCAGTCCGTCAGAGGCCCTCAGGCACCACCTGGTCCCGCCCGATGAAGGCGCCCTGTTGTTTCAACGTTTCCTGCAATTTTTCAATGGGGATTTCGCGTGGAATCCGGTTTCCGGCAAGCGCCAGCGCGGCGGCGGAACCGGCGGCCTCGCCCATCACGAAACAGGCCCCGGAGACCCGCGCCGCCGACTGGCCCTCATGGGTCATCGAGGCACAGCGGCCGGCGACCAGCAGATTGTCGACGCCTTCCGCCACCAGCATCCGGTAAGGCAGCTCGTTATAACCACGCGATTCCGGGATCGGCGGGAAGGTGAAGACGACATCGCCGGAAACATGGGCCTCGATCGGCCAGCCATTGACGCCGATGGAGTCCTCGAACGAGGCGCAGCCGAGCACGTCCTCGCCGCTGAGCTGGTAGCCGCCCCTGATGCGGCGGGTCTCGCGGATGCCGAGCTGCGGCGGCAGGTCGACGATGTAGGACTTTTCGAAGCCCGGCACGGTGCGCAGGAATTCAAAGGCGGCGAGCGCCTGCTTGCGGCCTTCGATCTCGCCGCGGGTGAGGTCATCGGGCTCGACGCCGTTGATGGCATGGCCGTCCTCACGCGCCACTTGGGTGAAATTCACCCGCCATTCGATGCCGGATTTTTGCGGCCGCACGATCGCGCTCTTGCGCGGGAATGTGTGGGTGCCGGCGGCGACCGCCTTTTCCATCAATTGCGGAATGGTGCGCCAGGCATCGCCGGCCTTGTCAGGATCGATGCCGTTGAGGCGCAGCATCATCGAGGGATACATCGGATGGCCATGCTCATCGCCGATCTCGAACGGCGCGCCGGCCCAGACCGCGAGGTCACCGTCGCCGGAGCAGTCGATGAAGATCTCCGAGCGCACCGCCTGACGGCCCGCCTTGGTCTCGACCATCAGCGCGTCGATGCGGCGGTCGTCCCCCATCACCACGCCGGCGCCGAGCGCGTGGAAGAGCATGTGCACCTTGTGGCTTGCGAGCAGTTGATCGGCCGCGATCTTGTAGGCCGCCGTGTCGTAGGCCTGCGCAAACACCTTGCCGAGGATCAGGTGCGGCGTGTTCAGGCCGTTGAGCAGGTCGATCCGTGCCAGCAGCTCGGACGCCATGCCTTGCACCAGCCGGTGGGCCTGGCCGTAGACATTGCCATGCAGGCCGCAAAAGTTGGTGACGCCGGCCGCGGTGCCCATGCCGCCGAGGAAGCCGTAGCGCTCGATCAGCAGCGTTTTGCGCCCGGCGCGCGCGGCTGAGGCCGCAGCGACGATGCCGGCCGGCCCGCCGCCGAGCACGACGACTTCATATTCGCCATAGAGCGGCACCTGACGTGCCGGTTCTTCGATCGTCGTGGCCCGCATCGCGCGTTCCTTCCCAAAATTCCTTGCTTGGGTGCGACTATGAATTAACGCGCATGAAGCTACAATCCACCAAAATATACGATCAGCTTTCTCGAATCGCGAAAGGTCGACATGGACATCCTCGTGAACCTCCAGGCCTTCCTCGCCACCGCCGATGCGGCCGGCTTCTCGGCCGCCGCGCGAAAGCTCGGCGTCTCGACCTCGGTTGTGGCAAAACGCGTCACGCAGCTGGAGGCGCGGATCGGCACGCCGCTGTTTCACCGCTCGACCCGGCAATTGCGGCTGACCGAAGCCGGCCAGCGCTACGTGCATCGCGCGCGCGGCGTCGTGAGCGACGCCACCGACCTGCTCTCCCGCATGGGCGAGAAGGGCCACGATCTCGTCGATCACCTCCGCATCAAGGCGCCGACCTCGCTGACGGTGGCGCGGCTCGCCGACGCCTTCAGCGCATTCCAGACCCAGAACCCGCGGCTGAAGCTCGATATCGTGCTGATCGATCGCCCGGTCGATCCGGTCACCGAAGGGTTTGACATCGCCATCGGCGCCTTTCCGCATTCCTTCGGCGGCGTGGTGGACGAGCCGCTGTGTCCGCTGAAGCGGCTGCTCTGCGCCTCGCCCACTTATTTGAAGAAGCACGGCGCGCCAAAGCATCCGCGCGACCTCGTCGAGCATCGTTGCCTCAGCTTCATGCCGACCGGCCCCGAATGGGTCTTCGACGGACCGCGCGGCCGCATCAGCATCCAGGTCAGCCCGCTGCTCTCCTCCAACGAAGGACACGTGCTGGCGCGCAGTGCCATCGCCGGCAACGGCATCACGCTGATCTCGCATTATCTCGTGGCTGACGCCTTGCGCGACGGCACGCTGAAGCCGGTGCTGCGCGACTTTCCGATTCCGGAATTGTGGGTCAAGGCCGCGATCCCCGAACGGCGGCGCAATGCTGCGGCAGTGCAGGCGCTGCTGACGTTGCTGAAAACGTCGCTCGCGCCGTCGCTGTAGGCATGGTCGCGCACCCGGTGGCCGTAGCCCGCATGAGCGAAGCGACATGCGGGACCTTTCGCGGCATTCCCGGATATCGCTTCGCTCATCCGGGCTACACACTATCGTCGTAAGTTAGCGATTGCCCTCGATCAACGGACCTGAGAGAAGGGGCGCCATGAATTCGACAGTGCTGAAATTCGCCCTGCCCGCCCTGATCGTTCTCGCGATCTCCGCCACTCCCGCGGCGGCCGTGGAGCAGAACTGCCGCTTCATCCAGGCCAAGCCCGATCGCGAGGCCTGCTACAAGCGCCAGGAGGACGAGATGGCGGCGAAGCGCAAGCCCGTTGCACCAGCCAACGACGGCCAGACGCTCGAAACGCTGCGCCAGATGCGGCAGGACGACGACGCTGTCTATCGCAGCATCAACAACATCTGCCGCGGCTGCTGACGTTCAGCCTTTCCCGCCACCCCACTTCGCCGCCCGCTTCTCCGCAAACGACGCCAGCCCTTCGGCTGCCTCCGCGCTCTGGCGCTTGAGCGAATGCAGCTGCACGAGCCGCTTGTAGGCGGCATCGTCCACGGCCATTCCGCCGAACGAGCTCTCCAGCGCGAGCCGCTTGGTTTCGGCCATCGCCTCCGGACCGTTGGCGAGCAGTTGCTCGACCACCTTGCTGCCGGCGGCTTCGAGATCGGCCAGCGGCACCACCTCGTGGACGAGGCCGATGCGGCGGGCGTCCTCGGCGCCGAAGCGCTCGCCGGTGAGCGCGTAGCGGCGCACTTGGCGCACGCCGATAGCGTCGCAAAGCTGCGGGATGATGATCGCGGCGGTCAGGCCCCAGCGCACCTCGGTGATGGAGAACAGGGCGTTGTCGGCGGCAATCACGACGTCGCAGGCCGCGATCACGCCGGTGCCGCCGCCGAAGCAGCCGCCCTGCACCAACGCGACCGTCGGGATCGGCAGCGTGTTGAGCCGCTGCACGGCTTCGAAAGTCGCCCGGGACGCCGCCTCGTTCGCCTCGGCCGATTGCGGCCGCACGCCGTTGATCCATTTCAGGTCGGCGCCGGCCTGGAAATGCTTGCCGTTGCCCTTGAGCACGACGACGCGCAGATTGGGCTTCTTGCCGAGATCGTCCATGGCCGCGAGCACACCTGATATCAGCGCGCCGTCATAGGCGTTGTTGACCTCGGGCCGGTTCAACGTGACGGTCGCAACCCCACGCTCATCAAGGGTCCACAGGACGGGGCTGGCGGTCATCGGCGATCCTCCGGTCGTTTGTTTGGCGCGCACTATGACCGAGGCCGTGCATTCCGATCCATATCTTTCCGGCGTAGGGCGGCCGCGTCCATCGCATGGCGGCTTGTGTCATGCTGGCGCCGGGCGACAGTTCGGGATCAGGGACGGGACATCACATGCGGATCTGCATTTTCGGCGCGGGCGCCGTCGGCAGCCACCTTGCGGTCCGGCTGGCACGCGCCGGCCACGAGGTCAGTTGCGTGATGCGGGGCGCGCATCTGGAGGCGGTGCGGGCGGGTGGCCTGAAGCTGCGGGTCGGCGATTCCGAGGTCAGCGCCAAGGTGAACGCCTCAGGCGACCCGGCCCAGCTCGGTCCGCAGGACGTCGTGATCTCCACGCTGAAGGCCACTGCGCTCACGGGACTGGTGTCCAGCATCAAGCCGCTGCTGCAAGAGGACACCGCCATCGTGTTCGCGCAGAACGGCATTCCCTGGTGGTACGGCATCGGCCTGCCGCCCCGGCATCCGACACCGCCGGATATTTCCTTCCTCGATCCGGGCGGCCGCCTGCGCGCCTGCATCCCCAAGGAGCGGATCATCGGCGGCGTCATCTTCTCCTCCAACGAGGTGACCGCGCCCGGCGTCGTGCAGAACCTCACGCCGGACCGCAACCGGCTTTTGATCGGCGAATGCGACGATCGCAATTGCGAGCGCATCACGAAACTCCGCGGCGCGTTCAACGACGCGCGGCTGGAATCACCGCCGGTGGCCGAGATCCGCGAGGCAATCTGGTCAAAGCTGCTGACCAACATGTCGCTGTCGGTGCTGTGCCTGCTCACCGGCCAGACTGCGCGCGGGGTGCGCGACGACCCCGCTTTCGCCGAACTCATTCCGCGCATGCTGAACGAGGCCAACGATATCGCCCAGCACTTCATTCCCGAGGTCAAGCGCGTCACCCGCAGCGGCCCCGCCCCCAACCACAAGCCGTCGCTGCTGCAGGATTACGAGCTCGGCCGCGCCATGGAGATCGACGTGCTGGTGAGGGCGCCCGCCGCCTTCGCGCGCACCGCCGGCCTGTCGACACCGACGCTCGACCTGATCGCGGCACTGGCGATCCAGAAGGCACGCGACAAGGGGCTCTATTCAGCCTGAGCCTCAGGCGAGCGTATCGATCCAGGCCGCGAGCGTATCGAGCACCTCGGTGAGCGCCTCGTCATTGGTCCGGCCCGTCTTCTTCAACACCGCGAAAGAGTGGTCGCCGCCTGCGACCTCATGCAGCGTCGCCTTCGCCCCGAGCTTCTCGACGACAGGCTTGAGGTGGCTCAGGTCGGCAAGCCCGTCGCGCGTTCCCTGCAGGAACAGCATCGGGATCGCGATGCCCGTGAGGTGATCGGCGCGCTCGGACGACGGCTTCTTGTCGGCATGCAGGGGAAAGCCGAGGAATGCGAGGCCTTTGACGCCAGGCAGCGGGGCCTTGGACTGCGCCTGCGAGGTCATGCGCCCGCCGAACGATTTTCCGCCCGCGACGAGCTTCAATCCGGGGCATAGCCGCGCCGCCTCCTCGACCGCCGCGCGAATCGCCGCGTGCGCGACCGCCGGTTGGTCGGGGCGCCCGTGTTTCTTTTCCATGTAGAGAAAATTGAAGCGGAACGTCGCAATGCCGCGCTCGCTGAGGCCGGCCGCGACCTTCTCCATGAAGGCATGCCGCATGTCCGCACCCGCGCCGTGCGCGAGGACGTAGCAGGCGCGTGCATCGGCCGGCTGCGTCAGGATCGCGGAGACCGTGCCGATACGCTCGATGTCGAGCTTGAGCTCTTGAGTTTTGGTCGCCACAATCAGCCATCCCGACAGACGCTGTTACGGCCGCCTTGGTAGCGTCACCGGCGCAGCCTGAAAACACAATAATTGCCGCCGCGCCCTGGCTTACCAAGCCGGAACGCCGCATCAACCGAGGTGACCATGTCCTATCGCTCCTCCTGGATGACCGAAGAGCTCGACGTCTTCCGCGACCAGTTCCGGAAATATCTTGCCAAGGACCTGGCGCCGCATGCCGAGAAATGGCGCGAGCAGAAAATGGTCGACCGCTTCGCCTGGCGCGGGCTCGGCGAGATGGGCGCGCTGCTGGCGAGCGTGCCGGAGGAATATGGCGGCCTCGGTGCCAACTTCGCCTATGACGCCGCCGTGCTGGACGACCTCGAAAGCACGGTGCCGGAGCTGACCACCGGCGTCTCCGTGCACAGCGCCATCGTGGCGCACTACATCCTCAATTACGGCTCGGAGGAGCAGAAGAAGCGCTGGCTGCCGAAGATGGCCTCGGGCGAGATGGTCGGCGCCATCGCCATGACCGAGCCCGGCACCGGCTCGGACCTCCAGGCCGTCAAGACCACCGCCAAGAAGCAGGGCAATTCCTACGTCATCAACGGCCAGAAGACGTTCATCACCAACGGCCAGGCCGCCGATCTCGTCATCGTGGTCGCGCGCACCGGCGAAGCCGGTGCGAAGGGCATTTCGCTGATCGTGGTCGAGACCGCGGGTGCGGACGGCTACAAGCGCGGCCGCAACCTCGACAAGATCGGCCTGCACGCCTCCGACACGTCGGAACTGTTCTTCGACAACGTGACCGTGCCGCCTGAGAATTTGCTCGGCAAGGAGGAAGGCCAGGGTTTTGTCCAGCTGATGCAGCAATTGCCGCAGGAGCGCCTCGCGCTCGCGGTCGGCGCCGTCGCCGCGATGGAGCGCGCCGTCAAGCTCACCACCGACTACACCAAGGAGCGCAAAGCCTTCGGCAAGCCGCTGATGGATTTCCAGAACACCGCCTTCAAGCTCGCCGAGCGCAAGACCGAGGCGATGATCGCGCGCGTCTTCGTTGACTGGTGCATCGAGCGGCTGGTCGCCAAAGATCTCGACACCGTCACGGCATCGATGGCGAAATATTGGTGCTCGGAGAAGCAGGTCGAGACCGCCGACGAATGCCTGCAGCTGTTCGGCGGCTACGGCTACATGCAGGAGTACCCGATCTCGCGCATCTTCATCGATGCCCGCATCCAGAAGATCTATGGCGGCACCAACGAGATCATGAAACTGCTGATCGCCAGATCCTTATGATCAGCTCGTTGTAGCTGGTCACTTCATCCGCTTGTCGGCGGCGATGAAGTCGATGAAGGTCCTGACCTTCGCGGAGAGATATTTGCGGCTCGGATAGACCGCGAACAGCTTTCCGACGAACATGATATGCCCCGGCAGGACGTGCTCGAGACGGCCGGCGGCAATGTCGTCCGCGACCAGCCATTTGGGCAGGAACGCGAGGCCCATGCCTTCGATCGCGGCCATGTGCAGCAGCGTTTCGTTGCCGCTGCGCAAGACCGGATTGAGCTTGATTGTCTCGGTACCGCGCTCACCCGTGTAGGAAAAGGTCTCGCCGGGATAGAGCGCGTAGTGCAACACGGGGACGCCGGCGAGATCGGCGAAATTCGCCGGGCGGCCCGCGCGTTTGAGGAAGGCGGGAGCGGCCACCATGTAGAACGGGACGCCCGTGATGGGACGCGCGATCAACGCCTCGTCGGGCGTGCCGGTCGCGCGCAGGGCAAGGTCGAATCCCTCCTCGACCAGATTGACCAGCCGCCCGCTGAGATCGATGTCGAGCCGCACCTCCGGATAGCGCGCCTGGTAATCCGCCAGCACGCCCGCGAAGATCGTGTTCGCCATCCACACCGGCGCGGTCAGCCGCAGCGTGCCGCGCGGAACGACGGTGGCCTTGCTGACGGCGGCTTCGACCTCGTCGAGCGAATCCAGCATCTGCCGCGCCTGCTCGAAATACAGCGCGCCGCTTTCGCTCAGGCTGACGCGCCGGCTGGTCCGGTTGAGCAGCCGCGTGCCGAGCCGCTTCTCGAGCTGCATCACGTGCTTGCTCGCCATGGCAGGCGAGATGCGCAGGCGCTGCGCCGCGGTCGCAAAGCTCTTCAGCTCGGCGACCAGGCAGAACACCCTCATGCTGACCAGGGAATCCATGAGATCATCAATATCCAGGAAAGGAACCAATCCTGAATGGGATAATGATCAAAAATGGAGAAACTATCAAATGGTGGCAACCCTCACACTCTGGAGAACCACCATGTCCACCACCACCCTTGAGACCGCCGCCCCGGGCCGGGCCCTCCGCATCGGCCTCTGGGCCGCGCAGGTCCTCGTCGCCTTCGTCTTCATCTCGGCCGGACTGTACAAGCTGCTGACCCCCATTCCCCAGCTTGCCGCGGCGATGCCCTGGGCCGGCCAGTATTCCGAAACCTTCGTTCGCGCCATCGCGCTGGTCGATCTCGCCGGCGGGATCGGCATTCTCCTCCCGGCGCTGACGCGGATCCTGCCGCGGCTGACGGTGCTGGCCGCGCTCGGCTGCGCGGTGCTGCAGGTGTTTGCGCTGGTCTTCCACATCTCGCGCGGCGAGGCCGCGGTGACGCCGCTCAACATCGTCCTGCTGGCGCTCGCCCTGTTCGTGCTGTGGGGACGCAACAGCAAGGCGACGATCACGCCGCGGCAGATCTGACCGGCCGCCGCAGCCATGATCTCTGACAAAGGATGGTCCCGCAGGGGCCTGCTCGCCGGCGCTGCGATCCTCACGGCCGGCGGCTCCGCCGCCGCCAAGGAGGATCGCCTTACTGATGGCGTCGTGATCCTGATCGACAGCAACGAGCCCTACGTCATGGGCCACGCCATCAGCTACTCGGCCAATCTCGCAAAGCACTTCGCCGACAAGGGCGCGAAGTTGCTGATCGAGGTCGTCGCCAACGGCAAGGGCATCGACGTCTTCCGGGCGGACAGGACGCCGCTGGTCGAGCCGCTCGCGACGCTGCGGCAGTCGCTGCCGAACCTCACCTACAGCATGTGCGCCTCGTCCAAGGTGATCGCGGAAGCCAAGGAGCAGATCTCGATCCCGTTGATAGCAGGCGCGAACCTCGTTCCCTTCGGCATCGGACGCGTGGTCGACCTGCAATTGAAGGGCTGGGCCTATATCCATCCGTAAGGCGGCTCGCGAAGGCGACGCAAGGCTGTCGCGCCGATCAATCCTGATCGCCGCGCCGGCGCTTCTTGCTTCCCTGCGTGCGGCCCGCGCGCAGGACAGCTGGCCGCCGCCGTTCGAGGCCGGGCGCAGCCAGTTCACGGTGGTGCGGCCGCGCGCATTGATGCCACAGCTCAGGCTTCAGGACGTGCACGGCCGGGAGGCGATCGTGACGGCGAAGCCGGGCCGCATCACATTGGTGAACTTCTGGGCGACGTGGTGCGCAGCCTGCAAACTCGATCTGCCCATGCTCGCAAGCCTTGCAGGATCGCGGCCCGACCGGCTCGACATTGTCGCGATCTGCACGGACACCAGGGACCTGCGCAAGATCCGCACATTTCTCGGCGGCCTCGCCGTGCCGAATCTCGCCTGCTATGTCGATGCCTATGGCGCGGCGGCGAAGGCATCCACCGAGATGTTCTCGATCCTCGGCATGCCCATCACCTATCTGGTCGGAACGGGCGGGCGCCTCGACGGCTACATCGCCGGCGCGCCCGACTGGCTTTCGCCGGCGGGCGCGCGCTTGCTGCAATTCTATCGCGAGCAGGCTTAGCGCCGCTCAATTCGGATGCCACCAGCGGCCGCCGATGACGACGCCTTCGGAGACGATCTTGCGATCCCCGATCAGGTGCTCGCCGACGACGTCCTCATAGTCGAACTGGCCTTGTTTGACCGAGATCAGCGTGGCATCGCCGACGCAGCCCGGCTTGAGGCTGCCGAGCTCGGGGCGCCGCAATGCCATCGCGGCGTTCACCGTCGAGGCCGCGACGACGTCGGAGAGCTCCATGCCCATGCACAGGAACTTCGACATGGTCGTCACCTGGTCGAAGGCGGGACCGTCGATGCAGAGCTGGTGGATGTCGGAGGAGATGGTGTCCGGATAGAAGCCGTTGGCGAGCATGGCGCGCGCGGTCTTGAACGCGAACGAGCCCTTGCCGTGGCCGATGTCGAACAGCACGCCGCGCTCGCGCGCGTCCAGCACCGCCTTCTTCACCGTGCCCTGCGCGGTCGCCGGCGTGTTCGGGAAGGGGCGGAACGCGTGGGTCAGCACGTCGCCGGGACGCAGGCGCGCCAGCACCTCCTCATAGCTCGGCGGCGGATGGTCGATATGCGCCATCAGCGGCATGCCGACCTCGTTCGCGACCTCGAGCGCGATGTCGAGCGGCACGACCCCCGAGGTGCCCGAGGAATGCAAGCCCACGCGCACCTTGATGCCGACGATGAGATCGCGGTTGGCATCGGCCACCTGGGCCGCCTCGATCGGATTCATCAGCCGCAACTCCTCGCTCTCGCCGACCATGATCCGGTGCGAGAAGCCGAAGATGCCGGCATGCGAGACGTGCAGATAGGCGAGGATGCGGACCTGGCTCGGCTCGATCACATGCTTGCGGAAGCCGGCGAAATTGCCGGGCCCCGCGCTGCCGGTGTCCACCGCCGTGGTGACGCCGGAGAGGCGGCAGAATTCCTCGGCGTCGATGCCGAGCGAGGTGCCGCCCCAATAGACATGGGTGTGGAGATCGATCAGCCCCGGCGTCACGATGAAGCGGGAAACGTCGCGCACATCGGTGCCCGGATCCGCCTTGAGCCCAGTGCCGATCGCAGCGACCTTGCCACCCGAAAATGCGACATCCGTCACGGCATCGAGCTTCTGAGAGGGGTCAACGACCCTTCCGCCGCGCAGGATCAAGTCAAAAGGCATCATGGTCTCCGGGTGTAGCAAGGACGGGCATGGACCGGGCTGAAAGGCGCGCTTCCAGCCCGGTCGTTTCTGTTAGCAATTTTCGCGCCGATCAAGCAATCAGCGGGCATCCTGTCCGTTCGGCTTGCGGGCCGCCTTCGGCGCCTCGTCCTTCAGCCGCTCCAGGGCATCAGGCATCATGCGGCCGAACATCGAGCTCAGCATCGCGGTCGGGATCAGGCCCGCATTGCTGCCCTCCTGGCCCTGCCCGCCGGACATCAGGAATTGCGGCACCAACGGCTGGTTGATCTTGGTGAGCGCCTCCGCGAATTTCGCGAAGTTCTGCTCGGCCAGCCTGAATTCCGGTCCGCCATAGGCATCGACCGAGAGCTTTGTCGCCTGGGCGTTGGCGGTGCCCACGGCCAGCACGCGATCGGCTTCGCCCTGGCCTTCGAGCCGGGACTGCTGACCGACCGCGGCCGCCGTCACCTTGCGGGTCTCGGCGTCCTTCTGTGCACGGGCGAGCGCGGCGGCGCCCTCGTTCTCGTTCACCTTGATCTGGATGAGCGACTGCGTCAGCGCAGATTGTGCCGCCGCCGTCGCCTTGGCCTCGTTCAGCGCGCGTTCCTGCACCGCGGCCTTCTCCTGCTCCTGATAGGTCTCGATCTGCTCGCGTGCGATCTGGCGCGAGCGGAGCTGGATCAGGATGTTCTCGATCGTGTGGTCGCCGCTCGCCGCGCGCGGCGTGCCGATCAGGACCTCCTGGAGGTCGAGCGAGTAGCTCTCGAACTTCGCCTTCATCTGCGCCGCGGATTCCTCCTGGACCTGCGCCCTGTTCTGGAGCAGCTCGATCAAGGTCATCTTCTGCGCGATGTTCTTGAAGAACGCGCTGACCATCGGATCGAGCGTCTGCTCGACCAGCTTCTTCACGTCGCCGAAGCGCTGGATGATCATCGGCGCCTTCTTGTAGTCGATATGCATCACCACCGAGAGCGGCAGCGTCGGCTCGAACGCGTCCCTGGTGATCAGCGAGATCTCCGAGAGGTTCTCGTCCAGCTTCATCGCGCCGACCTCGCCGCGCACCCATTTCAGGATGAAGTTGACGGTCGGGATGATCTCGATCTTGCCGGCATAGGTGTTGAAGGCGTATTTGCCGGGCAGCAGCGGATCCTTCCAGACGCCGCGGCCGCCGTTCACCACGAGCTCGCCGTGGCGGTACTGCTCGCCCGACACGTCGTCGCTGTGCGGACCGGTGTAGAAGATGACGACGCCGACATTGCCGACCGGGATCACCGTCTTCGGCACCGCCTCGACCGTCGCGAACAGACGATTGATGTACCAGGTGCCCTCGACGATGACCTGGAGCTGCCGGCCGCGATAGCCACCGGCGGCCAGGAATTTCTCGGGCTCCTGGAAATTGTTGTGAAAGATATCATCCTCGCGCAGGTCGGTGCCGACCTCCGGCGCGATGATCTCGCCTGATGGCAGCGACGGGCCGTCATGCACGGTGACGACGCCGACCAGATCGTGGTCGGCCGCGAGCACGACGGGCGCAAAACCCCAGCGCTCGGCGATGGTGAGCTGCATGGCGTCGAGCACGCCGCGTTCCTGCTCGCTCAAGGCGTGGCCGTAGACGCGATCGTCGGTGATGATCGCGAACTGCGTCGTGTTGATCGCGTAAGTGCCTTCACGCAGGATCTTCCGTTGCGGCCCCTTCTGCCCGCCGCCGAGCAGGAAGCGTCGCGCGTCCTGGAAGTCCGACCTGTCCTCGCTGTCGTTGGCACCGAGCACCTGTGAGGCGCCAAGCGGCGCGCCGTCGCGCGCGAACACATAGGCGATCTTGCCCTGTCCGACCGTGACCAGATCCGATTTATGAATCCGGTACATGAACGGAAAGAACACGTGCAGGCCGCCGCGCAGCACTTCAGGCTCGTAACCGGCTTCACCGTTCAGCGCGATGAAGCCGCCGTCGATCGATCCGGTCGTCGACCATAGCTTCTCGACGATGCCGACCTGGTTGTTCGGAATGTAACGAAAGATATTGGCGAGGCGCAGCACGATCACGAACGCGAGCGCTACCGCGGCCCACAGCGCCGGCTGGATCAGCCAGGCGCCATTGAAACCATTGAGGTCCATAGCTCATCTCCACAATTCGCAACTGGGCGGCCTGGGTTAACCAAGGCCACACCCCAGAATTGCGGGAGCGGAGATGTGAAGAGGGCCCGCGCTCCGCAAGCACGATGGCGCGCAAAGCAGTGCCGATCTTTTTTTATTGGGGCCTTGACTGGCGGGGGAGAAAGGGACAGCGAACGGTTCTGAAAAACCGGATTTTAGGCTGGCGATCCCGGGAAGACTCGAACTTCCGACCTACGGTTTAGGAAACCGTCGCTCTATCCGGCTGAGCTACGGGACCGCGGAACCCGTGGGTACGGGTCCGATGCCGTCATAGCAGAGCAAAATGCGGTTCGCCAGCCGTCAGGCGGCCAGACCATCGTCAACCTGAACAAGGCGGCTATACAATCGCGTCCAGGCCCCTCTCGGCGGAGCAGCTCACATGATCGAAAGCATCAGCGCCATCACGCTCGGCACGCATGACATGGGGCGCGCCGTGCACTTCTACCGGTCGCTGGGGTTCGAGCTCCTGTATGGTGGCGAAGCCGCCGCATTCACGAGCTTTCGCGCCGGCACCGGCTATCTCAACCTGACTGCGCAGCCGGACGACAAGCGCTGGTCCTGGTGGGGCCGCGCCATCTTCTACGTCGCCGATGTCGACGAGACCTACGCGCAGGCGCTCGCTGCCGGATGGCAGCCGTCGACCACGCCGCGCGATGCCGAATGGGGTGAGCGATACTTCCATCTCACCGACCCCGACGGCCATGAGCTCAGTTTCGCGCGTCCGTTGTCCTGACCGAATAAGTCACGTCCGCTGACGCTCTGAACGCACAAGTGGCGCTGTCTCAGCCGCCGTGGCAAGCTCGGCGCGGTTGTCTCAAGCGAGAATTGTATCTGGGTTCTAACCAGGGAGAACGACCATGGTAACCTATGTCGTGCTGTCGAACTTCACTGATCAGGGTGTCCGCAACGTCAAGGACTCACCGAAGCGGGCCGACGCCTTCAAGGAAATGGCCAAAACGTTCGGCGTGACCGTGAAAGAGATCGTCTGGACGCAGGGACGATATGACGTTGTCACCGTTCTCGAGGCTCCAGATGAGGCTGCCGCGATGTCGCTCAGCCTTAGTCTCGCCGCACTCGGCAATGTCCGCACCGAAACGCTGCGCGCGTTTTCGGCGCCAGATATGACAAAGATCGTCGGCAAGATGCTCTGACGCTCAAGCCCGCGGGAGCGCACTGGACCCGGGATGGCAATCCCGGGAATAGGCCTCTCATGCCTTGATATTGTTGTCCTTCACCACCTTGCCCCAATAGGCGACCTGCTTGTCGAAGAAGGTCTTGAAGGCGGGGCCGTCCTGGAGCAGCAGCGTCATGTGCTGGGTCTCCTTGAGCTGGGCAGCGGTCGCAGGCTCGCTCAGGATCTCCTTCGACGCAGTCGCCATGGCGGACACGATGTCGGGCGGCGTGCCCGCGGGCGCGAAGATGCCCCACCATGCCAGCGTCTCGAAGTCCGGAAAGCCGGCCTCGATCGCGGTCGGCGTGTCCTGCAGGGCCGGCAGCCGCTCGCGGCCGAGCTGCAGGATCGGACGCAGCATGTTGGTGCCGAGCTGGGCCGCGACCAGCGCGGCCGATCCCGCGATCAGATCGACATGGCCGCCGAGCACGTCGTTCATGGCCGGGCCGCCGCCGCGATAGGGCACATGCATGATCTCGACGCCGGCCTTGTTGCTGAGCACGGTCATGGCGAGATGACCGAGCGTGCCGATACCGACGGAGGCATATTTCACCGCGCCGGGCGTTGCCTTGCAGGCCGCGACCACCTCGGCAAAGCTCTTGTAGGGACGGCCGGCGCCGGCGGCGATCACGTAAGGCGCGGTGCCGATCAGCAACACCGGCATCAGCTCGCGCTCGACATCCACAGGCGGCTTGTCGAGGATCGACGGAATCACCGCGTGGGAATCGAAGGTGACGAGGAACGTCGAACCGTCCGCCGGGCTCTTGGCGACTTGCGCCGCACCGAGCGCGCCGGCTGCGCCGGATTTGTTCTCGACCACGACGATGCGGTTGAGTTTTGTCTGTAGATTGCTCTGGAGCAGCCGCGCCATCGCATCGGTCGAGCCGCCCGGCGGAAACGGCACCACCAGCGTGATTTTCGAGGCTTGTGCGCTTGCCGGTGCCATCGCCAGGATGGCGGGCGCGGCCAGCAGCGCCCGTCGTGTGATCGTCATAGTCCCCTCCCTTTGTTTCAGCGCCTGGCTTTTGCTCTTTGGCGCTTCAGGTCGTTCCGAAACCCGACCCCGCTTTCTTGTATTCTGGCCGAGGCGGACTGAAGATGTCCAGCACGCGGGCGCCATCGGGGCCGGCGCGCATGGTGTGCGGCACATTGCCGGGCGTGCGCCAGAAATCGCCCTTCTTCACCGGGATTTCCTCGTCGCCCTGGACGCGGATGGCGGAGCCGTCGAGCAGCACGCCCCATTGCTCCTCGGGATGATGATGCAGCGACCCTTGCGCATGCGGCGCCAGCGTCACCACCGACAACATCGCCTGCTCGCCGGAGAAGATGCGCGTGGTCACCCCCGCGGCGAGCTCGCGGAACAGGCCGTCGTCGGGATTATCGATATTGTGGAATTCGTCCTTCTGGCTCACGTCATTTTCCCTTCTACGTTTTATCTTGCTCGAGACTGACGCACGGCGGCCGAGAGCCGGTCTTTGAACTCGCCCCTCAAGGTCACAAACAAGCTCGACCATTTCCGGCTCTTGAACTCACAGCCACCTCGCGGACAATAATCTTTATCGTGATAGTCCCCGAAAACGACGCCGAGCAGGGTCATTCGACGGCCCCACACACGAAAAAGGGCGCTCCCTGACGCCCCGAACTCGAACTCGCAGTTCGTTTCAAATATCTGCCAATCCCTCACGTCGCGTATTTGGCACTCCTGGATCGTCTTGTTGAATGGCCCGTCCTTGTCCGTTTTTCCCGTGGCTTCGATATCATAACCGACAACCGCCAGAACACGCTCCAGCTCCACCAGAGTTTCGGGCTGCTCATAAATTTCGTACGGCGTCACGTCTGCGGGAAATTCAAGTTTTGCGACAGCCCAATCGACGCTGCCCTGTCTCGGTGCAGCATCAGAGACCCACAGAAGCAGGAAACCAGGCAGGACGATCGCGTAATTCCTCATCATTTAAAGTAACCTCAGCATCAAAAAGCATGAGAGAACTTTGGCCGAAACAAACGTCGTGAAATCACGTTCGAAAATAGCAATGGCCGACTTCGACTTGCGATCAGTTCAGCCATTGCCTTGACTTAAACCCCGCCTGATCAGGACTTTCCATAAGACCCCTGATAGCGGCCCTCGCGGATCGCCTTCAGCGTCTCCTCCTCGCGCGCGACCTGGACACGCACCGCGTCCAGCAGCGCCGCGGCGCCGGCGACGGGGAACGACACCACGCCGTCCTCGTCGCCGACCACGATGTCGCCGGGCGCGATCACGCTGCCGCCGATCGTCACGGGCACGTTGATCTCGCCGGGGCCATTCTTGTAGGGGCCGCGATGGATCACGGCGCGGGCGTAGCAGGGGAAGTCATCGGCCGCGAACGCGGCGACATCGCGGATCGCACCGTCGATGACATAGCCTTCCGCCTTTCGCCACTGCGCGATGTTCTTCATGATCTCGCCGACCAGCGCGCGGGTCTCGTCGCCGCCGCCATCGACCACGATGACGTCGCCCGGACCGACCAGTTCGAGCGCGCGGTGGATGGCCAGATTGTCGCCGGGCCGGGTACGCACCGTGAAGGCCGTCCCCACCAGCTTGCCACCGCGATGATAGGGCTTGAGCCCCACCGCGCCCGGCAGCCGGGCGAGATTGTCCGAGATGACCGAGGTCGGCGCACCTCGAAAGCCCTCGATGATGTCGGCCGGCGGCTTTGGCACGCTGTTCGCCGCGATGGTGATGGTCATGTCGCAAAATCCTTTCGTGATTTTCTCACTCGGCGCGCACCTGCGGAATCGGGAAGGCGCGTCCGCATCGTCTTCTTGGCGCCGCCTCACGGCGCTCACGGTGCGAAGTCTAGCAGCGGGCCGGCCCCGCGCTGTGACTCCCGCGCCACGTCAAGCAAAAAATGTCAGCATCACAGACCAGAAATTCCCGGGTTCCACGGGTGACAAGCCGGCAATAAAGGGGCAAAAATTCGGCTCGACTCAGTTCGGGTTGAGTTTGATAGGGAATGCTCTTTTAGAATGTCGTCCGTGTTTGCATCGCGTCGTGCGGCGCTTCTCGTTGCCGCAGCAGGGCTTTTTCTGCTGACGCCGTCGCATGCCCAGGCGCAATGGTGGAAGCGCGCGCCGGTCGATTTCGAGGAATGCGCCGACGCCGCCGAGAAGGCAGCAACCAAGACCGAGAAAACCGCTGCGCTTGCCGATTGCAATGCCAAATTCGCCGGCCGCCGCAAGGCGGGTGGCGGCTATTCCTATTACGACTTCCTCCAGGACCGCACCTTCGACATCGCCGGACCGAATCCGACGCCGGAGGAGCAGAGGAAGATCGACGAATCCTACACCGCCTATCTCGCCAATCAGCGCCGCAGCAATGAAGCGGCCCAAGCCACTGCCCGCCAACAGCGCGAGCAGCAGGAGCAACAGGTCCAGCAGCTTCAGCAGGTGGCAATGCGAACCGACGTCGAACGCGTGCCCGTCCCGGTCGAGCGGCCGAAGGTGCAGCAGACAGGCACCCCGCGACCGAAGGGCGCACCCTGCACCAAGGGCTCGTTCTCCTGCGAATGGCCGCGCCTGTCGGAAAGCCTGAACGATCTGAAGAAGCTGTTCAATCCGACGCCGAGCAAGCCGGCGAAGAAGGGCTGAGCGGCCTCACACTCCGCCGCAGACTTGTAGGGTGGGCAAAGGCGCGCGCTTCGCGCGCCGTGCCCACCGCTTCAGCAAGACAAGGAAGATGGTGGGCACGCTTCGCTTTGCCCACCCTACAAACTCTGTCGTCCCGGCGACGGCGGAGGGTGTCACGTCAGTTCTTGTGCTTCTTCTTGGCCCGCTTCGGCTTGACCTCCGGCGCATTCACCGGCGCTGACGTCGATGGACCACCCAGCTGCGACCGGCTCTCCTGCAATCGCCTGTCGTAGCCGGGCGAGTTCATCACCGTCGGCGGCCTGGCGTAAGCGAGCGTCGATGCGCCGCAGAGGGCAGCCAGTGCGAGCCCGGTCATCCAACAACGCCTCATCGCACGCCTCCGTCCCACTCAAGCCGTCCCGCGAATCTGGAGCGGCGTCAGCCGCGGCGGGCCCACGCCCACGACTTCAGCCTGCTTGATCAGCGCAACAATGCGGCGCATCAGCGGCACGGCAATGCCGTTCTGGTCGGCAAGCGCAATGACGGCGCCCTGAAGATAGTCGATCTCGGTCTTGCGACCCTGCTTCAGATCCTGCCACATCGAGGAGCGTGCCTCCGGATCGATCTTCATCGTCCGCCCCAGGATGGCATTGAAGATCACATCCGGCAGCTTCAGCAATGTCGGCGTCCAGTTCAGCGGGATCGGCGTCGCCGAGACCGGCGTGATTCCGGCGGCCTTCATCGCAGCCAGCCCCTCCGCCATCTGATCGGCGAACAATCGTCGCCAGTCGCGGTTCGCCAGTTGCGCGGCGAGCGGCATGTCGGACAACGCGCTGAGCGCGTTGTTCAGGTTGATGATCAGCTTGCCCCATTGCACGCCGGTGATGTCGCGGCTCCCGCGCACCGTGAGGCCGGCGACCGAGAGCGCCGCGGCCGTGTTCTCGGCGTCCTCTCCGACATGAATGTCGCCGGAGGTCGAGCGGTGGAAGCGGCCCTCGCCCATCGCGATCACGTTGAACGGCACCATGCCGGCCAGCACGCGCCGGCCGCCAAGATCGTCGCCAAGCCGCTCGCGCAGCACCGCGACATTGCCGATGCCGTTCTGAAGCGAGACGACGACGGCATCCTGCGGCGCATGCTGCGCAATCTGATCCGCGACATCGGCGGTGTCGGCGCTCTTCACCGTGACCAGCACGATGCCGGCGCTGTGGAAGATCGCGGGATCTTCGGAGAGCGCGAGCTGGCCCGCGCCGAGCTTCTTCTCAGAGCCGTCGAAATCGGTCAGAAGCAGGCCGAACCGCTCGATCTCGGTCTTCACCCGCGGCCGCACCAGCAGCGCGACGCGGCGGCCCGACGCCGCCAGCTGGCCGCCGACGAAACAGCCGATGGCGCCCGCGCCGGCCACCACGATCGGTCGATCCGTAACCACTGGCTTCGCTCCCTGAATGACCGGCCTTCGATAGCAGAGGCGCGGCCGGCTGCCCATCGCGGCGCATCCGCCTTGTAACCGTCATGAGAGCCCCATATGTTTTCGCCCCAGGGGCTATCAGCGGCGAGAGCTCGCCGAACGAGACGCCAAAGGAGAGCACCATGGGCCTACTCGACGTCCTCAACGGCATGCAGAACGGCCCGCGTGGCCCGAGCACGCCAAGCTCCGAGAAATCCTCCGGCGGCATGTCGCCGATGACCATGGCGCTGCTCGGCCTGCTCGCTTGGAAGGCGTTCAAGCACATGACCGCAGGTCAGCCCGGGGCGGCGCCACAGCAGCGGTCGCCGCTGCCGCCTCCGACGCCGGTGAACACGGGCAATGCCACGCTTCCCGGCGGCGGCGGTCTCAGCGATCTGCTCAAGGGTGGCCTCGGCGGCCTGCTCGCGGGCGGCGCGGCCGGCACCGTGCTCAGCGGCGGCCTCGGCGACCTCCTCAACCAGCTCCAACAGGGCGGTCATGGCGAGACTGCGAATTCCTGGGTCGGCAAGGGCGAGAACAAGGCGATCGCGCCCGGCGATCTCGCCAATGCGCTCGGCGCGGACCAGATCGAGAGCCTGTCCGCCCAGAGCGGCCTGTCGCGCGACGAGCTGCTGTCCGGCCTCAGCCAGTATCTGCCGCAGGTGATCGACCATCTGACGCCCGACGGAAGGTTGCCGACCGAGAACGAAATCTCGGGCAGAATTTAATCAACGTCTGATCTGCGCGTTCAGGAGAAGGGGAGCACACTCATGAGTATGGGCGGCCTGTTGTGGATCATCGTCGTCGGCTTCGTTGCCGGTCTCATCGCGCGCTGGCTCGCGCCGGGGCCGAACAATCCGAGCGGCTTCATTCTCACCGCCATCCTCGGCATCGCCGGCGCGTTTCTCGCCACCTTCGTCGGCCAGGCCATCGGCCATTACAGCCCCGACCAGGGCGCCGGCTTCATCATGGCCACGGTCGGCGCGGTGGTGGTGCTGTTCATCTGGCACCGGCTGGTGGCGAGCGGCGTGATCAAGGGGTAGCGGCGTAAACCGTAAGGGCACGCTGCCGCCTCACACCCCGTCATTGCGAGGAGCCCTTGCGACGAAGCAATCCAGACCGTCGCTGCGGACGCTTTCTGGATTGCTTCGCTTCGCTCGCAATGACGAGTTCACGTAATCAAATGCATCCCCGCGTCCATGCGCACGACCTCGCCGGTCATGTTGCTGGAGGCCGGCATGGCGAGGAAGCAGACGAGCTGCGCGATGTCGTCGGCGGTTGATGCGACCTTGAGCGGCACCTTCGCCACCACGCTGTCGCGCACCTGCTTTGCGCCGTCCTCGCCGCGGCCCTTGGTGAACCAGGGCGTGTCGATATAGCCGGGGCATACCGTGTTGACGCGGATCAGCGGCGCCAGCGCGCGCGACAGCGACAGGGTCATCGTGTTCAATGCGCCCTTGCTCGCGGCATAGGCGATCGACGAGCCGACGCCGCTGATGCCGGCAACCGACGAGACGTTCACCACCGCCGACGGACGCCCCGAGGCGTTCGCGCCGGCTTCGAGCAGGCTGCGCGCGGCGCGCACCATCTGGAACGGACCGATGGTGTTGACGCCGTAGAGCCGCTGGAAATCCTCTGCCGAGAGCCCGTCGAGATTGCCGTGAGCGACGTGCTTGGTGGTGCCGGCATTGTTGACGAGGATGTCGAGCCGGCCCCAGCCGCTCGCTGCCGCGACGATCTTGCGGCAATCCTCATCCTTTGAAACGTCGCCCTGCGCGACCAGAACTTCCGCCGCGCCCGCCTTGCGGCAGACTTCGGCCGTGGCTTCCGCTTCCTTCTGGCTCGAGGAGTAGTTGATGACGAGCCGCGCCCCGCTGCGCGCGAGGATCTGCGCGGTCGCAGCGCCAAGGCCGGAGGCGGACCCCGTCACGATTGCGCACAAGCCTTCCTTTGCCATCCGGTATTTCCTTCCCGTTGTAAGTTGCTGGCGCCCTGTTTACCGAGTTTGCCGCGGCCTGCAAATCAAGAGCCTGCAAATCGAGTAAACTCCGCTAAGCGGAATTAGCCTCCTGTAGGCCCTTGCGCCCATGCCCGCGCCGCAGATTGACCTGCGGCCAACGCTTGTCAGGGCCATGGCTTTTTCCGATCATCGGGCGCAAGAAGAAACCTGCGCGCCGGCCTGCCGGGCGGGACGCGCCAATGGTAAAACACGGGGAACGCTGTGGCGGAGAGTGACAATATCGTCGTCGAGACCGCGGAAAAAATCTTCGCCGATCTCGCCGATCCGCAAACCATCAACAACGACAAGAAGGATGCATGGCGGGCACCGCTGTGGCAGGCGCTGAGCGAAGCCGGCCTGCCGTTGTCGTGGGTGCCCGACGACCTCGGCGGCTCCGGCGCGAGCCTCGCCGACGGTTTTGCGCTGCTCAACGCCGCCGGCCGTTTTGCGGTCGCGGTTCCCCTGGCCGAGACCATGCTGGCGGGCTGGCTGCTCGCACAGGCAAAGATCGCCTCGCCCGAGGGGGAGATGACGGTGCTGCCGGCATCGCCAAAGGATCGTATCACGCGCGATGCCGACGGCGCACTCTCCGGCCGGACGCGCGGCGTGCCCTACGCCAAGGCGGCGAAGCACTTTGCGGTGCTGGCGCATGGCAAGGACGGCGCCGTTATTGCTCTGGTCGATGCGAGCAGGGTCCGGATCGAATCCGGGCTCAATGTCGGCTACGACCACAGCGATACCGTGACGCTCGACAAGGTCCAGCCCGTGACCATCAAGGCCGCGCCGAAGGGATGTGACCAGACCACACTCATGC
This sequence comes from Bradyrhizobium sp. 14AA, assembly GCF_054185205.1. NCBI lineage: Bacteria > Pseudomonadati > Pseudomonadota > Alphaproteobacteria > Hyphomicrobiales > Nitrobacteraceae > Bradyrhizobium > Bradyrhizobium sp. 14AA. Next base: position 76,434 of record NZ_JAVAYM010000026.1, read on the forward strand.
TGATGGGCGGCGTCGCGCGCAGCCTGCAGATCGCCGGCGCGCTGGAATCCATGCTCGACATCTCCGTGCGCTATTCCAACGAGCGCGTCGCCTTCGAAAAGAAGATCTCGAAGTTCCAGGCGGTGCAGCACAACCTCGCGCGCCTTGCCGGCGAATCCGCCGCCGCACTTGCGGCGGCGACATCGGCGGCGGATGCCATCGCCAATGCAAAGTCCTTCGACGACGAAGTCTATCTCGAGGCCGCCTCGGCCAAGATCCGTTGCGCGGAAGCTGCGGAGAAGGGCGGCGCCATCGCGCACCAGGTGCACGGCGCGATCGGTTTCACCATGGAGCACATCCTGCATCGCTACTCGCTGCGGGCGCTGGCCTGGCGCGACGATTTCGGTTCGGAGAGCCACTGGGCGGTCGAGCTCGGCAAGCTGGTTGCGACCAGAGGCGCCGACGAATTGTGGCCGCTCGTGGCGTCGCGCTGATCAGGGGACGAGAGAACAATGACCGCTGCCCTCCGTTTCGATCCGATCCGCCTGCCGGAAAAGTGCGAGCAATTGCGCAAGGAAGTGCGCGCCTTCCTCGCCGAAGAGATCGCCGCCGGCACCTTCGATCCGCACAAGCCCAACCGCGAAGACACCGACGCGCCGGAATTTTCCCGCCGGGTCGGCGCCAAGGGCTGGTTAGGGATGACCTGGCCGAAGAAATATGGCGGCCAGGAGCGCTCGTTCCTCGAACGTTACGTGGTGACCGAGGAGATGCGCGTCGCCAACGCGCCGACGCGGCGCTTCTTCGTCGCCGACCGCCAGAGCGGGCCGGTGCTGCTCAAATACGCGCCTGAGCACATCAAGATGGACATCCTGCCGCGCATCTGCCGCGGCGAGATCTGCTTCGCGATCGGCATGAGCGAGCCGAACTCCGGCTCCGATCTGTTCGCGGCCAAGACGCGCGCGACCAAGACCGACGGCGGCTATCTCATCAACGGCACCAAGATCTGGACCTCGTCGGCGCATATCGCCGACTACATGATCGCGATCTTCCGGACGTCACAGCCGACCAAGGAAAACCGCCGCCACGGCCTGACGCAGTTTTTGGTCAAGATGAAGCAGCCGGGCATCCAGGTGAACCCGATCGGCCAGATCACCGGCCAGTACGAGTTCAACGAGGTCGTCTTCACCGACTTCTTCGTGCCCGACGATCACGTACTCGGCGAGGTCGACGGCGCCTGGAAGCAGGCAACATCGGAGCTCGCCTATGAGCGCAGCGGGCCCGAGCGTTTCCTGGAAACCTATTACGTGTTGACCGAGCTGGTCCGCGCGGTCGGGCCGAATCCGGATACGCGCAGCGCCGAAGGCATCGGGCGCCTCGTCGCGCAGCTCCACACCATGCGGCGCATGTCGGTCTCGGTGGCGGGCATGCTGCAGGCCGGCAAGGAGCCTGTGGTTGAGGCCTCCATCGTCAAGGACATCGGCACGGTCTGGGAGCAGCAGCTTCCGCACCGCGTGCGCGATCTCGCCGCCTTCGTCGAGGAGACCGCGACCAACCGCGAGACGCTGGAGCGGCAGCTCGACTTCGCGATCAAGACCGCACCGAAACTCACCATCCAGGGCGGCACCACAGAAGTGCTACGCGGCATCATCGCGCGTGGTTTGGGCCTGCGCTAATTCATTCGAGGATCATTCATGAGCACGTATAAAGACATCGGCGTCGAGAAGGTCGGGCACGTCGGCACCATCGAGATCCGCAGGCCCCCGCTGAACTTCTTCGACATCTCGCTGATCAACCAGATCGCCGATGCGCTCGACGAGTTCGACCGAGACATCGAGATCCGCGCCTCGGTTCTCTCGGCGCAGGGCAAGGCGTTCTGCGCCGGCGCCAACTTTGGCGATCCAGCGCGGCAGGCGCAGGAGGCGCGCGAGGCCGAGAAGAAGGGCGATCCGGCCGACAATCTCGGCCCGATCAACCATCTCTATATCCAGGCCGTGCGCATCTTCCGCGCCAAGAAGCCGATCGTCGCCGCCGTGCAGGGCGCCGCCATCGGCGGCGGGCTCGGTCTTGCTGTATCGGCGGACTTCCGCGTTACCTGCCCCGAAGCGCGCTTCTCCGCGAATTTCACCAAGCTGGGCTTCCATCCCGGTTTCGGCCTGACGACGACGCTGCCGGAGCTGATCGGCAAGAACAACGCCGAGCTGATGTTCTACACCAGCCGCCGCGTCACCGGCGAAGAGGCCTACAAATGGGGCCTCGCCAACGAGCTGGTGCCGCAGGACCAGGTGAAGGCAGCCGCGATGAAGCTCGCCGGCGAGATCGCCGAATGCTCCCCGCTCGGCCTCCTCTCCACCCGCGCCACGATGCGCGCAGGGCTTGCAGATCGCGTGATGGCCGCGACCAATCACGAGCTCGCCGAACAGACAAGGCTGCGCGCGACGGAGGATTTCAAGGAAGGCGTGAAGGCCACGGAAGAACGGCGAGCGGCGAATTTTAAGGGAAGGTGATTGCGGCAGCGTGTCGCGCCGCATCGCGCTGGCGTCGCGACATCCTCCGCCGTCGTCCTGGCGAAAGCCGGGACCCATTACCCCAGGGAGGGGTTGTGGCGCGAAGCTGGCAATCGCAAGTCTTCGCCAAACTACTCCCCGGGGTAATGGGTCCTGGATCAGCGCTCGCTCTGCTCGCTTGTCCAGGACGACAGCGGGGGGTGTGGCCGCCTACTTCCTTCCCACCACCAGCGCATCCACAATCGTCACGCCCTGCCCCTCGGCGTGCACCAGCACCGGGTTGAGCTCGATCTCCGCAATCTCGCCCGCATGCCGCGCGGCGAGCACCGAGATGTCGGCGATCAACTGTGACAAGGCCAAAACATCCGCCTTGGCCGCCCCGCGAAAGCCGTTCAGCAGCGGCGCCGCCTTCAATGCCGCCAGCATCGCACCCGCCTCCTCCACCCCGACCGGCGCCGGGCGATAGACGACATCGCGGAACAGTTCGGTGGTAATGCCGCCGAGACCGACCATCACCATCGGCCCGAACGTCTGGTCCGTCATCGTTCCCACGATGATCTCGACGCCCTTCTTCGCCATCGGACCGATCAGCACGCCCTGAATGGATGCCTCCGGCCGGTGCTTGCGCGCATTGTTGAGCAGCGCCTCGAACGCCAGAAACACCTCGCCCTTGGTGGTGATGTTGACGCGCACACCGCCGACCTCGCTCTTGTGCGCGATGTCGGGCGACTGGATCTTCATCACCAGGGGGAAGCCGACCTGGGCGACCGCTTCGTCCAGCCCCGCCTTGTCCGTCACCAGCACTTCGTCGGGTAGCGCGATGCCGGCGGCGCGCAGCAACGCCTTGCTGTCGGCTTCCGACAATACAGGTGATGTCAGATGCGCCAAGAGATCGCGCGGCTCCAGCCGCACCTCATCTGCGGGCTTCGGCAGAGTGAACTTCGCGTAGTCGACGAGCTGCCGCAGCGCGACGCCGACATGGGTGAGGCCCGAGAGCACGACCACGCCGGATTTGGCAAGCTCGCGGCGCGCGAAATCGGACGGCACCGTGTAGGAATAGAACACGACCGGCTTGTGCTGTGCGCTCAGCACCGGCGCCAGCTCCTCGTCCTTGAACGGCTTGCGCACCTCGCTCGACAGCGACAGCACAACCAGGACCGCATCGACCTCGGAGGACGCAGTGAGGAGATCGACGCTCTTCTGGAGGCCGCCTGATGTGACGCCCTGCGCGGTGACATCGATCGGATTGCGCGCAGTGCCGTAGGACGGCATCAGCGCCTTGATTCCCGCCTGGATCGTCTCCGAGAGCTCCGGCACCTGCAAGCCTTGCAGCGCCACCGCATCCGCGCCCCAGATGCCGGCGCCGCCGGACACGGTAACCACTGCGACGCGATCGCCCTTCGGCAGCGGGTTGCTCGCGAGCACTGCCGCAATCGTCAGCGCCTCGTCGAGATCGTTGGAGACGATAAGACCGTATTTGGCGAACACCGCGTCATAGGCCGACGACCAGCCGGCCATGCTCGCCGTGTGCGAGGCGGCGGCGCGCTGGCCCGCGCCGGAGTGACCGACCTTGGTCACGATAATCGGCTTCTTCACCTCCGCGGCACGCCGGGCGGCGGCCAGAAACTTGTCGACGTCGCGAATGCCTTCGATGAACAGCAGGATCACTTCGGTCGAGGTGTCCTGCACCATGTAATCCAGGAACTCGCCGGCGCCGAGATCGGATTCGTTTCCGGCACTGACGACGTAGCTCACGGCAACGCCAAGCGCCCTGGCACGGTGATAATAGGCAAAGCCGATGCCGCCGCTCTGCGCGACGATGCCGATCCGCTTCGTCGTGGCGACCAGCGGCGCCACGCCCGGCGTGACGTCCACGGCGGGACTGAACGTCGCCGCCACGCGCTGCACCTGGCTGAAGAAGCCTTCGGCATTCGGACCGGATATCCGCATGCCCGTGCGCTTCGCCAGTGCGGCGATCGCATCCTGCATCGTCGCACTGTCACCGCCCTCCTCGGCAAAGCCGGAGGAGATGATCACGGCGTTCTTGACGCCGGCGATAGCGCATTGCTCGAGCGCGGCCAGCACCGCGCGTGCGGGGATGATGATGACCGCGAGATCGATCGGCGCGCCGATCTCGGCAATCGATTTGTAACAGGCGAGCCCGTCGATGTCGGCGTAGTTCGGGTTCACCGGATAGATCTTGCCGGGATACTCGTTCTTGCGCAGCATCGACAGGAGTCGGCCCGGAATCTTCTCGTGATCGCGCGAGGCGCCGATCAACGCGATGCTCGCGGGGGCGAAGAAGCTGTCAAGCGGATGCGGCATGACGTGATCCTTATTCTTCTTACCGCCGCACTCTATTTAATCCGTCATCCCTGCGCAGCGGCGTTGCCGCTGTCGCTGGAGGCGCGAGCCAGGCGGTGCGAAGCATCGCGTGGCGAGCCTCGAAGGATGAGCGGCCCCGCCGGTGGCCATCGCCCTTCGAGGCTCGCCGAAGAGGCGAGCACCTCAGGGTGACGGATAACGATTGAAGGATCAACTCACGCGGAACGTGACCCCACCCAGCAAGAACTCATTGCCTGCCACGGCATGACCTCTTGCCTTCGCCGCATGCAGCACGCTCGCGGGATCAGAGACTCTAAACTCCAGCGCGCTCATGATCTCGCTGGCACCCTTCACGAAACGAAAGGTCGCGTTAGGCAGTTTCAGCTCGGCGTTATCGCTCGGCGCAACACCAATGATCTTCCCCCAGTGCTCCGCCAGCGCCTGCGGGTCCGGGCTCTGCATCTCCACGGCCATCAACGCCTGCGTCACATCCTTGCGGATGAATTTTTGCCAGTCGGGTCCCGCCGGCGGATACGGCCCCAGAATGTCGTCGCTGCCTTCGGTGTGGTTGAACTCGATGAAGGCAGCGCGGCAGTCGCGCGGATGAAGTTGCACGCCGTGATAGGGCGCGTGGTCGATGACGTTGGCGGTGCGCACGCCGATGGCGTTGGCGTTGCGGCCGCGCTCGTCGGGATCGTTGCAGCAGAAGATCGCCATGTAGCCGCCGCGGCCACCGGTCTTCTCGATGAAGCGCCCGGCCGTGGTACCGTCCTTGAACGGCGCCACCACCTCCAGCAGGATCGTGTCGACCGGAAGCAGCGCGTTCTCCAGGCCGTATTTCGCGACATTGCCGTCGCGATAGCAGACGGCGAGGCCCATGATCTCCGCGATGTCAGAGATCACGGGCGCGAGCTGCGGCGCGACGAGGCAGATCTGCCGCAGCCGCATATAGGGCGCCATCGTCATGCGCCCCTGAAGATCGGCTTGCGCTTCTCCACAAAGGCCTTTGCGGCCTCCTTGTGGTCCTCGGTGTCGCCGCAGCGGGTGTGGTGGATCGCCTCGCCGTCGAAGCAATCCTCGAGCGCCAGGTGCTCGGCATTGTTGATGTTGCGCTTGATGAAGCCGAACGCGATCGAGGGCCCCTGCGCCAGCGACAGCGCGAGCTCGTGCGCGGCAGTCTCGATCTCGGCGTCGGGAACGACCTTCGTCACCATGCCGATCGCCTGCGCTTCCTTCGCGGTCAGCACCGGTGACATCAAATAGAGCTCGCGTGCCCGCGCGCTGCCGAGCAGCTGTGTCAGGAAATAGGTGCCGCCGTAATCGCCGGAGAAGCCGACTTTTGCGAAGGCGGTGGTGATCTTGCAGGACTCCGAGGCGATGCGCAGGTCGCAGGACAGCGCCATCGACAGGCCGGCGCCGGCCGCGGCACCGTCGAGCTGCGCCACCACGGGCTTCGGCATCTGGTGCAGGATGCGCGAGACCTCCATGCCGCGGCGCAAATTCGCAAGCTTTTGCTCGAACGGCAGCGGCGCGCGGCCAGCCGCCATCGACTTGACGTCCCCGCCGACGCAGAACGAGCCGCCGGCACCCCTAAACAGCACCGCGCGCACCTCCGGATCGTCAGCCGCGCGCCGCGCGGCCTCGACCAGCCCGGCCACCATCTCGGGGTTGAGCGCGTTCTTCCGCTCGGGGCGGTTCATGGTGATGGTGAGCAGCCCGCCTTCGAGCTTTTGCAGGACCATGTCGTTCATGGGACTCTTCCTTGTTGTTGTTTAGCTCGGTCTATCGCCACACTCGTCATTGCGAGGAGCGAAGCGACGAAGCAATCCAGACTGCCTCTGCGGAAACTCTCTGGATTGCTTCGCTTCGCTCGCAATGACGAGACCTATTTTTTCACCAGCGGACAGCGCGACTGCTCCAGCGACTGAAACGCTTCGCTGCCGGGGACGGTGGCGAGCAGCTTGTAGTCGTCCCAGCGGCCCTTGGACTCCGACGGCTTCTTCACCTCGAACAGATACATGTCGTGGATCATGCGGCCGTCCTCGCGGATCTTGCCACCCTTGGCGAAGAAGTCGTTGATCGGCGTCTCCTTCATCACCTTCATCACTGCGGCGGCGTCGGTCGTGCCGGCCGCTTTCACCGCTTTCAGATAATGCGTGACGGACGAGTAGACGCCGGCCTGCGCCGAGGTCGGCGGCCGCTTCACGCGCTCCTGAAAGCGCTTCGAGAAGGCGCGCGTCTCGTCGTTCATGTCCCAGTAGAAGGCTTCCGCCAACAACAAGCCCTGGGCCGTCTCGAGCCCGATCGAGTCGATGTCGGTGACGAAGGCGAGCAGCGGCGCGACTTTTTGGCCGCCCTTCATGATGCCGAATTCCGCCGACTGCTTGATGGCGTTGACGGTGTCGCCACCGGCATTGGCGAGCCCGATCACCTTGGCCTTGGAAGCCTGCGCCTGGAGCAGGAACGAGGAGAAATCCGACGAGTTGAGCGGATGACGGACGCTGCCGAGCACCTTGCCCCCGGTCTTGGTCACGACGTTGCTGGTGTCCTTCTCCAGATCCTGCCCGAAAGCGTAGTCGGCGGTGAGGAAGTACCAGGTGTCGAGGCCCGACTTCACGGCCGCGAGGCCCGTGACGTTGGCCTGGCCGTAGGTGTCGAACACGTAGTGGATGGTATAGGGACCGCAGGCTTCGTTGGTGAGACGGATCGAGCCCGGACCGTTGAACATGATGATCTTGTTGCGCGCCTTCGCAATCTCGCCGGCGGCGAGCGCAGTCGCGGAGGCCGCGACGTCGTAGATCATCTCGACGCCCTGATTGTCGAGCATGTCGCGGGCGATGTTGGCGGAGAGATCGGCCTTGTTGAGATGGTCGGCCGCCAGCACCTGGATCTTGCGTCCCAGCACCTCGCCGCCGAAATCCTCCACGGCCATCTTGGCCGCAGTCTCGCTGCCGGGGCCGGTGATGTCGGCATAGAGGCTCGACATGTCGAGGATGCCGCCGATCTTCAGCGGAGGCTTGTCCTGGGCCTGCACGGCGTTCGCACTCAGGGCAAACGACGCAGCAAAAATGCCCGACAAAATTCTCTTCATGGAAAAAGACCTCCCTTATCGCGCCGTGCTCTGATGGCGGCTTGGTTATCGTTGTTGCCGCAATCATGCCGCATGCGCGAGAGGGCAGCAAGCAGAAGCGCGATGCGCAGCTCGCGACGGCCTTTCGTTTTCCGCAAAGCGGAATGGTCGGAAGACGCAAGATGTTTCCGCATCGTCATTCCGAGCGCAGCGAAGCAATCCAGACTGCCACTGCGGAAAGATTCTGGATTGCTTCGCTGCGCTCGCAATGACGGAGCATGAGGAAGCCCCTTCGCTACCCACCACGCTTGAGTTAACATTGGAGCATAACGCAACCTCTCCGGGTCACGTGACGCGACCGCTTCACCTCATCGCCGCAATTCTTCTCCTCGCTTGTCACGCGGCGTTCGCCGCGCCGTGCCAGTTCGAGTCCCAGGGCGAAGGCCGTGTCGCCGCCATCGTCGATGCACGTAGCGTCCGTCTCGATGACGGCCGCGAGATCCGCCTCACCGGCATCGAATCGACGGCGACGACGAAGCAGGCGCTGGCATCGCTGCTTGCGGGCCGCGACGTGATCCCGCGCGGCACGGACGACACGCCCGACCGTTACGGCCGCCAGGGCGCGCTCGTGTTCATCGGCGAAAGCGACGTCTCCGTGCAGGCGATGCTGCTCGCCCAGGGCGACGCGATCGTCTCCGCCGAGATCGCCGAAAAGGACTGCGCGGCCGCCCTGATGTCGTCGGAGGCCGAGGCGCGGCGCCAAAAAAAGGGAAACTGGGCTGACCCGTTGGCCATAAAAAACGCGGAAAGTCCGGACGATATTTTGGCGGGGATCGGGCGCTTTATGGTGGTCGAGGGCAAAGTCCTGTCGGTCCGGCAAGCTGGGGCAATGACCTACCTCAACTTCGGACGGAACTGGACACGCGGCTTTGCTGCGACTATTTCAAGGCGCACACTAGCGGCGTTCGAAAGCGCCGGAATTGCTGTCAAGTCCTTGGAAAATCGACGTATTCGAGTCCGAGGCTGGATCGAGGGGAATACGGGGCCGCGTATCGATATCCGCCTCGTGGGACAGGTCGAGTTGCTGGGCACAAACGAGCCGACGACAGGGGTAAGGCCCTAAAAACGGGCCGGGCATGGGTTAAGCGACGTGATTGGGGTGCTAGAACGGCACGGATGGAGCGAACGCCGCCGCCTGCGGGCTGCGCCGGCGGTGCTTTGCCTCGTGATGGGCGCGGCCCTCGCCGGCTGCGGCGACATGGGCCGGTTCCAGACCGCCGCTGCCCCGCCGACTGTCGCGATGCCCAAGCCGAAGCCGGCCGTCGCGCAGACCCCCGCCACTGAAAAGGAACATGAGCGCATCCTGGCGAGCTATGGCGGCACCTATGACGATCCCAGGCTCGAATCACTCGTCAGCAAGACCGTCGACCGGCTCGTTGCCGCCTCCGACCGCCCCGACCAGGGTTACAGGGTCACCATCCTCAATTCCGGCGCCGTGAACGCCTTCGCGCTGCCGAACGGCCAGCTCTATGTCACGCGCGGACTTCTTGCGCTTGCCAGCGATACCTCGGAACTGTCCTCCGTGCTCAGCCACGAGATGGCGCATGTGCTGTCCAAGCACGCCGCGATGCGCGAGGATCAGGCGCGCCAGGCCGCGATCGTCACCCGCGTCGTCACCGACATGAGCAACGATCCCGATCTCACCGCGCTGGCGCTCGCCAAGACGAAGCTCACCATGGCGAGCTTTTCGCGCAACCAGGAGTTCGAGGCCGACGGCATCGGCGTCGGCATCTCCGCCAAGGCGCATTTCGACCCTTATGGTGCTGCACGGTTTCTTTCGGCGATGGAACGCAATGCCGAGCTGAAAGCCGGCAAGGCTTCGCTCGATCCGCGCGCGCAGGATTTCACCTCGTCGCATCCGGCAACCCCGGAGCGCGTGCAGAACGCGCAGACCATCGCGCGGCAATATGCTGCGCCCGAAGGCGCCGAACGCGACCGCGAGAGCTATCTCGCCGCGATCGACAACCTCGTTTACGGCGAAGACCCCAGCGAAGGCTTTGTCCGCGGCCGCCGTTTCCTGCATCCGAAGCTCGGCTTCACCTTCCAGGCGCCGGACAATTTCACGCTCGACAACACCGCGCAGGCGGTGATCGGCGTGCGCGACGGCGGCTCGCAGGCGATGCGCTTCGACGTCGTGCGCGTGCCGGCGGAGCAGTCGCTCGGCGATTACCTCAATTCCGGCTGGATGGAAGGCGTCGAGAAGGCATCCATCGAGGACGTCACCATCAACGGTTTCCCGGCTGCCTCTGCCACCGCCAAGGGCGACCAGTGGCAGTTCAAGGTCTACGCGCTGCGCTTCGGCAGCGACGTCTACCGTTTCATCTTCGCCGCGCGGCAGAAGTCGACCGAGAGTGAGCGCAACGCGCGCGAGACCGTCAACTCGTTCCGCCGCCTGACGCTCGACGAGATCCAGGCCGCGCGCCCGCTGCGCATCAAGGTCATCACCGTGCAGCCCGGCGACACCGTGGAATCGCTCTCCCACCGCATGGCCGGCGTCGATCACCCCGCCGAACGCTTCCGCGTGCTCAACGGCCTCGATCGCAACGCACAGGTGAAGGTGCGTGATCGCGTGAAGGTCGTGGCGGATTGACGCGCGGCGCTGCGAGCTAGTTGACCAGCACCGCGCCGTCGCAGCGCACACCCGACACCCATACGTCCGCCTGGCCAACGCGAACTCCGAGCGTCGACAGCACCGAGGCGACGAGCTGGTCGATCGAGCCGGTCGCTCCGGACAGGATGCCGCTGACCGACGGCGTCAGTCCCGGGATCGGAAGACCGACGCCGCCGACGCTGAGCGAGAGATCGCCAAGCAGGCTCGATGTCAGCGACGAGGTGAAGTTCCGCGTGCTGACCGTCTTCGCCAGTTGCGACTGGATGTCGACATAGGTGAAATCGACCGAGGTCGGCGAGGTGTTCCCCATCGTCGCATGTGCGCGGCCGGAGACGTTGAGCCCGCCGACATTGACGAGCACGGCCGCAGGCGGATTCGGCTTGACCGAGAAATTCGTCATGTCCGCCATCGAGACATTGCCGATCCAGGCATCCACGAGTCCCGGCGTCACGCCGAGCGTTACGACCGAGTTGGTGATGTTCGCGCGGCTGCACGCGATGGCGTCGAGCGTGGCCGTGCCTTGCGCGATCTCGACATAGAGCGGCAGATTGATCGCGGGGACGATGCCGCTGCCGCCGATCTGGACCATCAGCAGGATCCGTGTCTGGGCGGTATGAACGCTCGCGCCCTGCGTGCCGACCGCGACCCAGCTTGAGCCCACGGGCCGTTCGCCAACGGTTACGACGAGGCTGGCAGCGGCGATGCCGGGCAGCCCGAGGTTCACGGGCGCCGTGATCTGGTGCGTGCCGTTGGCCACTTCCGCGATCGCCGAAAGCAGGCTGAAGACCGAGACGCTGACGCCGACCTTCGGCCTCTGTCCGGCGATCATGCCGTTATAGGGCCCCAAATCAATCACCGAGCCGAGGCTGACCTTGGTCGAGAGACCGGACAGCGCCTGCGATATGCTCGACAGGGCAATGGTTGCCGAGCTTGCGCCATTGGCGACCTGCTGGGCGGCGAGCGCGGCGGCAATTGCATCGGGCAATTTGACGTTGCCCGACAGCAGATCGTTGTAGGTCACGCCGGTCAGGTTCACGCGCGTCGCCAGCGCAGAGAGGTAGTCGAAGGCATCGATCCTGGCGTTGACCAGCGACTGGTAATCCATGGCCGACAGCGAAACCGTAGTGCCGAGCATGCCACCGAGAATGGCATTGAGCAGGCCCCCGTTGAGCGAGACCAGGCGCGAGCCGATCGCGAACGAGGCAAATGCCGTGCTCGAGGCCGTCGCCTGCGTGTTGATCGCGAACTTGTCCTTGCCGGTGATGTAGCGCGCGAAATACAGCGGCGTCTCGGTCTTCAACGTCACGCGCGCGGCATTGGCCGTCCCCGTGGACGGCGTGACGAATCGCGTCTGCGGCGCAGTCGCGGGATTGGGCGTGTAGGTGCCGACGTCGACGGCGACCAGCGAAGCGGCCGGGTAGTTGTTTTTCACGACAGTTGCGGACGCAGCGTTATAGGCGTTGGACAGATTGCTCGCGGCGACGATGGCGGCGAGGTCGGCGGCGCTCTGGGCTTTCCGCCTGTCCGTGAAAATCGAGCCGACATCGACGCCGAGCGCGGTGCAACCGATGACGAGCGTCATCAGACCGGCGCTCATGATGGTGAAATTGCCTGAGCGATCGGTCGCGAAGCGGAGAATGAGCGTCGTCAGCTTCATCTCAGAATCCTCCGTAGGGAATGACCGCCGCTCTGGAGATCGATTGCGGCAGCGGAGGCACGAACGGGAGCGCGAAGATGAAGCTGGCGGACGCGTCGTAATTGACCCTCACGACATAGACATTCGGATCCGAGCTGGACGGTGCGGCAACGACGTTGATCTTTGCGGCGTCGAGGAGCGGATAGTCTGCAGCGCTGGACGTCACGTAGGACGTGGCAAGGCTGTTGCGTTCGCCGTCGCTGAGGCCCGCGACCGATGTCCGGGCGGCTTCGGCTGCAAGTTGCTGAACACCGTGAACCATCGTGAAATAGGAGCCGAAAACCACGATGCCGAACATCAATGCGAGGAAAATCGGAAGCATGATGGCGAATTCGACGGCAGTTGCGCCACTCTGATTTTTTGCAAACGACATGAGACAAAACCTCAATAGCCCGAATTTTTACGAGCTTGAGGAATACGGATTCACAAGGTATGGATGACCATGCACGCACGAGTTGAAGTGCCTATGCACGCAAATAGCCATATAGATTTCTTTGACGTCATCGACACCAAAGGCCAATTGCGGCTGAGCTTCTAGCGCTCAACCCTAGGGGCGCCGGCAGGCTGCGCCGAATCAGAAGAGCACTATTTTTATAGGGAGATAATTTTCCTTGATGGCACCTGCCCGGAGGAGCCCTGTGCTTCGACAGCAGATTCAAAATATTCCCATGGAGACCATGCGAACCGTCGTGGCGATCGCCGATACGGGCAGCATGTCCAAGGCGGCCGAGCGGCTCAACCTCAGCCAACCGGCGATCAGCGCGCAGATAAAGCGCCTGCAAGGTCTCATCGGCGGGGAGTTGTTCTCGCGGACCGCAAACGGGACCGCCGTGACCGAGCTTGGCAAGCTCGCGCTTCAGCAGGCCCGTCGCATCATCGACGCGAATGATCAGCTTCTCAGGCTGGGAGGATCGGACAAATCCGCCGTACGCCGGCTTGGCGTGAGCCAGCTCCTGGCAGAACAGTTGTTCGACGAGTTCAGCAAGGAAACGTTCACCAACGTCTTCGTCTCTGCCGAGCTCTCCAGCGAGATTCGACGCGGCCTCATCGAGGGATTTGTCGATGTCGCGTGCTTGTTCCTGCGCGAGAATTTCGGGCAGGAGTTCGAGGACCTGATCGTCGGTGAATTCCAGTTCGAGACGAGCTGGGTCAGGTCGAAAGACTTCGTCGCGCGGCCCGGCGCGCCGATTCCGATCATCACCTTGCCCGAGGACAACTGGATGATCGGGCCGCTCGATCGCAGCGGAATCGCCTACCGGATCGTGCTGCGAAGTTCGGATTCCGCCGTGCGCATCAGTGCCGTTCGGGCGGGCCTCGGCATATCCGCCATGCCAAGCGTCCTGGCCGGGTCGGACATCATAAAATCCAAAGACTATTACCTGCCAAAGCTGCCGCCTTCGCGCGCCGTCGTCTGCATCCGCGACGGGCTCGTCGATCCGGACGTCAAACAGCTGGCAAAGCGGCTGTCCGTTCTCCTTGCCAAACTCAACAGCGACGAGAACGCGCTGCGGAACGGCGTTCCACGCAACTGATCGACCGGCTCAGTTCGTGGAGGAGCCCCCGGCGTCCATATCCCCCGCCTCGCGCTGGCCGCTGAGCCAGAGCGCCAGCAGGGTCCAGAACGCGCCGGACAGCAGATAGGCGCCCGAAGCGATAACGCCGAGATTGGTGGCGAGCAGCAGCGCCACCAGCGGGGCGAAGCCGGCGCCGAACAGCCAGGCCATGTCGGAGGTCAGCGCGGAGGCCGTGTAGCGATAGGCTTGCCTGAAGTTCGAGGCGATTGCGCCCGAGGACTGGCCGAAGGACAGGCCGAGCAGGATGAAGCCGATCACCATGTAGATCGTCTCACCGAACGCGCCGGCGTCGAGCAGCTGGGGCGCGAATCCGCTGTAGATCGCGATCGCGATCGCCGATCCCATCAGCAGCGACTTGCGGCCGACGCGGTCGGCAATGATGCCGGACAGCACGATCGCGCCGACGCCGAACACGGCGGCGACGATCTCGATGATCAAGAAGCGCACCGGGCTTTCGCGGGTGAACAGGAACACCCAGGACAGCGGAAACACCGTAACCATGTGGAACAGCGCGAAGCTCGCAAGCGGCGCGAACGCGCCGAGCATGATGTTCTGGCCTTCGCGCGCGACGGTCTCGGAGATGCGCGCCGGCTGCAATTCGCGGGTCTCGAACAGCGAGGAATATTCTTCCGTCGTCACCATGCGCAGGCGCGCGAACAGCGCCACGACGTTGATGGCGAAGGCGACGAAGAACGGATAGCGCCAGCCCCAGTCGAAGAAATCATCGGCCGAGAGATTGCCGGCGAAATAGGCGAACAGGGCGCTCGCCACGATCAGCCCGAGCGGAGCGCCGAGCTGCGGCACCATCGCGTACCAGCCGCGCTTGGAGGGCGGCGCGTTCAGCGCCAGCAGCGACGCCATGCCGTCCCAGGCGCCACCCCAGGCCAGACCCTGCGCGATACGCGCCAGCGCCAGCAGCCAGATCGCGGCAACGCCGATCTCATGATAGCCGGGCAGGAACGCGAGCGCCACGGTGGCGGTGCCGAGCAGGAATAGCGCCGAGACCAGCTTGGCCGTCTTGCCGTACTCCCGGTCGACCGTCATGAAAATGACGGTGCCGATCGGCCGGGCGATGAAGGCCAGCGCGAAGATCATGAAGGAATAGAGGGTGCCGGTCAGCTCGCTCGTGAACGGAAACACCAGGCGCGGGAACACGATCACCGAGGCGATCGCGAACACGAAGAAGTCGAAGAATTCCGAGGTGCGGCCGATGATGACGCCGATGGCGATCTCGCCGGGACTGGCCTGGTCGTGGCCGTGCTCGCCCGAGTGGAGGTCTGCCATTGCAGGGGTCTGTGCCGTCGCCATTCGTGCGCCCTTAACGTCCTGAAAACCAAAGCCGACCGCCCGGCGAGGGCCAGGCAATCTGGCCCTGTCTGACCCAACATCCCGCAGTGCAACATTGGACAAATTGTCCAATGTCCGGATTGCTGCGCCGCAGCTACCCGTTGGCCCCGCAAAGGAAACTCATTCTCATAAGGCTCGGCCCGTGTCCCGTCTCAAGATCCTGTCGCTGCTACCCCTGGCAGTTGCGCTCAGTGGCTGCAACTACGTCGTGCTGGCGCCCGCCGGCGATATCGCGGCGCAACAGCGCGACCTCGTCATCATCTCCACCGTCCTGATGCTCCTGATCGTCGTCCCCGTGATGGCGCTGACGGTGCTGTTCGCCTGGCGCTACCGCCAATCCAACACCTCGGCCCGCTACGAGCCGGAATGGGATCACTCGACCAAGCTCGAGCTGGTGATCTGGTCGGCGCCGCTGCTGATCATCGTTTGCCTGGGCGCGCTGACCTGGATGGGCACGCACCTGCTCGACCCCTATCGCACGCTCGGCCGCATCCATGCCGACCGCGCGGTGGACCAGTCCAAGGCCCCGCTCGAGGTCGACGTCGTCGCGCTCGACTGGAAGTGGCTCTTCATCTATCCGGATTACGGCATCGCCACCGTCAACGACCTGGCAGCTCCCGTCGATCGTCCGATCAAATTCCGCATCACCTCCTCCTCGGTGATGAACTCGTTCTACATCCCCGCGCTGGCCGGCCAGATCTACGCGATGCCGGGCATGGAGACAAAGCTCCACGCGGTGGTGAACCACGCCGGCACCTACAAGGGCTTCTCGGCGAACTACAGCGGCGCCGGCTTCTCCGGCATGCACTTCAACTTCCAGGGCCTCGACGACAAGGGCTTCGACGCCTGGATCGCGCAGGCCAAGTCCGCCGGCGGCTCGCTCGGCCGCACTGAATATCTCCAGTTGGAGAAGCCCAGCCAGAACGAGCCGGTGCGTCGCTACGGCACCGTCGATGCCGATCTCTACCGCCTGATCCTCAACATGTGCGTCGAGACCGGCAAGATGTGCCAGAGCGAGATGATGGCGATCGATGCCAAGGGCGGTCGCGGCCATGAAGGCCTGAACAACACCCTGCCCCTCACTTACGACAAGTACGCCCGCCGCGGCACCCCGCTCGGGCCGGAGCCGACCTTCGTCGCCGGCACCTGCACGCCGGATGCGCCGCAGGGGCAGACCACCGCGTCGATCAAGGCTCCCAACGACAGCGCGCCGCTCATCGGCGCTGGCCTGAAGCGGCCGTCGTTCGCGCCGCTGAAGTCCTCGTCCTTCTTCCTCGGACAGCGTCCGAAGTCAGACTCCTAAAGAGAGCTCGCATGTCTCCTGATCTTCTCAAGCTCATCTTCGGCCGGCTCGGCCTCGAGTCGCTGCCGTTGCACGAGCCGATCGTCGTCGGCACCTTCGCGGTGGTCGCGCTCGGCGGCGCCGTGATGCTCGGCGGCCTCACCTATTTCCGTCTCTGGGGCTACCTGTGGCGTGAATGGTTCACCACGGTGGACCACAAGCGCATCGGCATCATGTACATGATCCTCGGCATCGTGATGCTGCTGCGCGGCTTCGCCGACGCGCTGATGATGCGCGGCCAGCAGATGCTCGCCTTTGGCGGCTCCGAAGGCTATCTCAACGCCCATCACTACGACCAGGTCTTCACCGCCCACGGCGTGATCATGATCTTCTTCGTGGCGATGCCGCTGGTCACCGGCCTGATGAACTACGTCGTGCCGCTCCAGATCGGCGCCCGCGACGTGTCGTTCCCGTTCCTGAACAATTTCAGCTTCTGGATGACGGTCGGCGGCGCCGTGCTCGTGATGGCCTCGCTGTTCATCGGTGAATTCGCCCGCACCGGCTGGCTGGCTTATCCGCCACTGTCGAACATCGGCTACAGTCCCGACGTCGGCGTCGATTATTACATCTGGGCGCTGCAGGTCGCCGGCGTCGGCACGACGCTATCCGGCATCAACCTGATCTGCACCATCGTCAAGCTGCGCTGCCCCGGCATGACCATGATGAAGATGCCGGTGTTCACCTGGACCTCGCTCTGCACCAACATCCTGATCGTCGCTTCCTTCCCCGTCCTGACCGTTGTGCTCGCGCTGCTCTCGCTCGATCGCTACGTTGGCACCAACTTCTTCACGAACGATTTCGGCGGCAGCCCGATGATGTACGTGAACCTGATCTGGATCTGGGGCCATCCCGAGGTCTACATCCTGGTTCTCCCCGCCTTCGGCATCTTCTCGGAGGTGACCTCGACCTTCTCCGGCAAGCGGCTGTTCGGCTACACCTCGATGGTCTACGCCACGGTGGTCATCACCATCCTGTCGTACCTGGTGTGGCTGCACCACTTCTTCACGATGGGTTCGGGCGCCAGCGTCAACTCGTTCTTCGGCATCACCACGATGATCATCTCGATCCCAACGGGCGCGAAGATGTTCAACTGGCTGTTCACGATGTATCGCGGTCGTATTCGCTACGAACTGCCGATGCTGTGGACGATCGCCTTCATGCTGACCTTCGTGCTCGGCGGCATGACCGGCGTTCTGCTCGCGGTGCCGCCCGCCGACTTCGTGCTGCACAACAGCCTGTTCCTGATCGCGCATTTCCACAACGTGATCATCGGCGGCGTGGTGTTCGGCGCGTTCGCCGGCATCAACTACTGGTTCCCGAAGGCGTTCGGCTTCAAGCTCGATGTGTTCTGGGGCAAGCTGTCGTTCTGGTTCTGGGTCGTCGGTTTCTACCTCGCCTTCATGCCGCTTTATGTGCTCGGCCTGATGGGCGTGACTCGCCGCCTCCGCGTGTTCGACGATCCGAGCCTGCAGATCTGGTTCGTCATCGCCGCGATCGGTGCCTTCCTCGTCTTCCTCGGCATCCTCTCGATGCTGATGCAGTTCGCGGTCTCGTTCCTCAAGCGCGAGCAGCTCAAGGACGTCACCGGCGATCCCTGGGACGCGCGCACGCTGGAATGGGCGACCTCCTCGCCCCCGCCGGACTACAACTTCGCCTTCACCCCCGTCGTTCACGACAATGACGCTTGGTGGGACATGAAGAAGCGCGGCTACCACCGTCCGCTGACCGGGTTCAAGTCGATCCACATGCCCAGCAGCACCGGCACCGGCATCATCCTCGCCGGCTTCGCCACCGCGATGGGATTCGGGCTGATCTGGTACATCTGGTGGCTGGCCGCAGCGAGCTTCATCGCGATGCTCGTCGTCGGGATCGGCCACACCTTCAACTATCACCGCGACTTCGACATTCCGGCTGACGACGTCATCCGGACCGAGGACGCGCGCACCAAACTGCTCGCCGGAGCCAACTAAATGACGATCGCTGTCAATCCCACCCAATCGGGCGAGCCGCTCTTCTACCTCGCCGACGAGCATCCGCATCCGGAAGGCTACAGCACCTCGCTCGGCTTCTGGATCTATCTGATGAGCGACTGTCTCATCTTCGCGATGCTGTTCGCCGCCTTCGGCGTGCTCGGCGCCAACTACGCCGCCGGCCCCGCGCCGAAAGACCTGTTCGACCTCGACCTGGTCGCGGTGAACACCTCGATGCTGCTGCTGTCGTCGATCACGTATGGCTTTGCCATGCTGACGATGCAGCAGAACAAGATCGCCCAGACGCAGATGTGGCTGGCGATCACCGGCCTGTTCGGAGCCGCCTTCATCGGCATCGAGCTCACCGAGTTCGCCCACATGATCCATGAGGGCGCCACGCCGCAGCGCAGCGCCTTCCTGTCCGCCTTCTTCACCCTGGTCGGCACCCACGGCCTGCACGTCTCCTGCGGCCTGATCTGGCTGGTGACGCTGATGGTGCAGGTCTGGAAGTTCGGCCTGATCGAAGCCAACCGCCGCCGCCTGATGTGCCTGTCGATGTTCTGGCACTTCCTCGACGTGGTCTGGATCGGCGTCTTCACCTTCGTCTATCTCCTGGGAGTTCTGCGATGAACACCGATACGCACGCAGCTGGCGCGCACGACCACCACCACGGCGACAGCCACGCCCACAGCACGTTCTCGGGCTATATGCTCGGCTTCGTGCTCTCGGTCGTGCTGACCGCGATCCCGTTTTGGCTGGTGATGAGCGGCGTGCTGCCGAGCAAGCAGATCACCGCACTGGTGATCATGGCCTTCGCGGTGGTGCAGATCGTCGTGCACATGATCTACTTCCTGCACATGAGCCCCAAGTCCGAGAACGGCTGGAGCATGATGGCGCTGATCTTCACCATCGTCATGGTGGTGATCGCGCTGTCCGGTTCGCTGTGGGTGATGAACCACCTCAACAGCAACATGATGCCGATCCACCAGATGAGCGGAATGAAGTGAGCGAAACCCGGACCGTGACAGGCAAGGAAGACGGGACGCGCGGCAAATTTGCAAACAGCAAGGCTGCGCGTCCCTCCTTGTGGCTCACGGTCCTCTCGCTCACGGCCTTTGTCCTTCTGATCGCGCTTGGTGTCTGGCAGATCGAGCGCCGCGCCTGGAAGCTGGCGCTGATCGACCGCGTCGAGCAGCGCGTCCATGCCCCGGCCCAGCCGATTCCTTCGTCTGCTTCATGGCCGGCGGTCTCAGTCGCAAACGACGAATACAGGCACGTCAGCCTCACCGGCCGCTTCCTGCATGACCGCGAGACGCTGGTTCAGGCCGTCACCGAGGAAGGCCCCGGCTATTGGGTGCTGACGCCGCTCGAGCGCAGCGACGGCACGCAGGTCCTGGTCAACCGCGGTTTCGTGCCGTCCGAGCGGCGCGACGCATCGACGCGTTGGGACGGCAATCCGGACGGCCAGGTCGAGATCACCGGCCTGTTGCGCATCACGGAGCCGAAAGGCGGATTCCTCAGGAACAACGTGCCCCAGCACAACCGCTGGTACTCGCGGGATGTCGCCGCGATTGCGGCGGCACGCGGCCTCCAGAATATCGCGCCCTTCTTCGTCGATGCCGACGCCGGATCACAATCCGGCAGCGGTCCAATCGGCGGATTGACCGTGGTCCGCTTTCCCAATAACCACCTGATCTACGCGCTGACGTGGTTTGCCCTGGCATTCATGCTGGCCGGTAAACTTCTCGTCACATTCGGCGGCGGGCTGTTCCGCCGCAAGCGCTTCGTCCACGAACCCGCCGGCGGCTCGGATGCCGTCGCCCGCAGGACGGGATCAGATGCTGGAACGATCGTCGAACAGGCCTGACGACGGAAGAACGCCTTCCCAACCGCTTGGCGAGCTGACCGTCACGCTGCAATCGCAGGCGGACGCACGCAGCGAGCTGATCGGTGCTGCGCCGACCGACGACGAGACCAACCGCAAGAACATGGCGCTGCTGATCCAGCTGCGCTGGACCGCGGTGGTCGGCCAGATCGTGACCATCGGCGGCGTGCATTTCTGGCTCGGCATCCCGCTGCCGCTCGAGCGGATGGGCGCGGTGATCGGCGCGCTGGTGCTGCTCAACGTCTCCAGCCTGGTCTGGGTGCGCCATCGCGCCGCGATCTCCAGCAACGAGCTGCTGGTCGCCTTGATGCTCGACGTCGCCGCGCTGACTGCGCAGCTTTACCTCAGCGGCGGCGCCACCAACCCCTTCACCTCGCTGTTCCTGCTCCAGGTGACGCTGGGCGCGGTGCTGCTCGACGCCCGCTCGACCTGGTCGCTGGTCGCGCTCACCTGCGCATGCTTCGTCTGGCTGACGCTGGCCTACCGGCCGCTCGACCTGCCGCCAAATCCGCTCAGCGAGACCTACACCCTCACCGTCGCCGGCATGCTGCTGGGCTTCGCGCTCAACGCCGTGCTGCTGGTCGTGTTCGTCACCCGCATCAACAGGAATTTGCGCGAGCGCGACGCGCATCTGGCGGCGCTGCGCCAGCATGCGGCCGAGCAGGATCACATCGTCCGCATGGGCCTGCTCGCCTCCGGCGCCGCGCACGAGCTCGGCACGCCGCTGGCCTCGCTCTCGGTCATCCTCGGCGACTGGCGCCGCATGCCCGATCTCGCCGCCGACCAGGAGCTCGCCGAGGATCTCGCGGAAATGGAGACCTCGCTGCAACGCTGCAAGTCGATCGTGACGGGCATTCTGGTGTCGGCGGGCGAAGCGCGCGGCGAAGGCTCCTCGCCGACGACGGTGACGGCTTTCGTCACCGCGCTGGTGGAGGAGTGGCGCGACGCGCGCTCGGCGCGCACGCTGTATTTCGTCAACACCTTCGGCGAGGACGTCGCGATCGCCTCGGACATCGCGCTGAAGCAGGTGATCTTCAACGTGCTCGACAACGCCTACGAGGTCTCGCGGGAATGGGTCGAGCTCGTGGCCGAGCGCGAGGGCGACAACCTCGTGCTGGCGATCAGCGACCGCGGCCCGGGCTTCGCGCCGGAGATGCTGGCGCAGCTCGGAAAACCCTATCAGTCGAGCAAGGGCCGCGCCGGCGGCGGGCTCGGCCTGTTCCTGGTCGTGAACGTGGTGCGCAAGCTGGGGGGCTCCGTGACCGCCGAGAACCACAGGAAGCGCGGCGCCACCGTCCGCCTGACGCTGCCGCTCGCGACGCTGGCGATCGGAGGTCAATTTGACGCCTGATCGCTCGCTGATCGTGGTCGAGGACGATGCCGGCTTCGCGCGCACGCTGAAGCGTTCGTTCGAGCGCCGCGGCTATGATGTCGTGCTCGCGGCGTCGATCGAGGAGGTGCGGAGCGTGCTGGAGGAGCGATCCTTCGGCCATGCCGTGGTCGACCTCAAGCTCGGCGGCGCCTCGGGGCTCGCCTGCGTCGAGCTTCTGCACACGCACGATGAGGACATGCTGATCGTCGTGCTCACGGGCTTTGCCAGCATCTCGACCGCCGTCGAGGCGATCAAGCTCGGCGCCTGCCACTATTTGGCAAAGCCATCGAACACCGACGACATCGAGGCCGCCTTCAACAAAGCCGAAGGCAACGCCGAGGTCGCGCTGGATTCGCGGCCGACATCGATCAAGACGCTGGAATGGGAGCGCATCCACCAGACCCTGATCGAGACCGATTTCAATATTTCGGAGGCGGCGCGGCGGCTCGGGATGCACCGGCGGACGCTGGCAAGGAAGCTCGAGAAGCGGCCGGTGAAGTAGCTCTTTCGTCGTCCCGGCGAAGGGCGGGATCCATAACCACAGGGGAGTAAGCGTAGGGTGGGTTAGCGTAGCGTAACCCACCTCTTTGCTTTCCATGCGGGGAGAGAAGCGGTGGGTTACGCCAAGCAGATGCACTTCGTGCATCTGCAGGGCTAACCCACCCTACGAAACTCAAACAAAAAGCCCGGCCGAGCGGCCGGGCTTTTGATCTGTTGCGATCGACGCAGGAGGCGCTTACGCGGCCTCGTCGGCGACGGTGGTGTCGTCGCCATCGGTATCGTCGGCCTCGCCCTCGGCATCCGCTTCGCCCTCGGCGGCTTCGGACTTGGCACCGGTGCGGCGCGGGCTCTTGGCGAGCTGGGCCTCGATCTCCTTGACCGCTTCGGTCTCGGTCGAGTGCTGCACCACCGCGATCTCGCGGGAGAGACGATCGAGCGCCGCTTCATAGAGCTGGCGTTCGCTGTAGGACTGCTCGGGCTGCGACTCCGAGCGATAGAGGTCGCGCACGACTTCCGCGATCGCGACGATGTCGCCCGAATTGATCTTCGCTTCGTATTCCTGGGCGCGGCGCGACCACATGGTGCGCTTGACGCGGGCGCGGCCCTTGAGCGTCTCCAGCGCCTTCTTCACCAGCGCGGGCTCGGACAGCTTGCGCATGCCGACATTGGCGACCTTGGCGGTCGGAACGCGCAGCGTCATCTTGTCCTTGATGAAGTTGATGACGAACAGCTCGAGCTTCGCACCGGCGATCTCCTGCTCCTCGATGGCCAGGATCTGGCCGACGCCGTGAGCGGGATAGACGACGAATTCGTTGGCCTTGAAGCCCTGACGCTGGGTCACGACCTTCTTTTCCTCGACCTTCGGCGCAGCAGCCGCCGGCTTCACAGCGGGCTTGGCGGCAACGGGAGCCTTGGCAGGAGCAGCAGCAACAGGAGCCTTCGACGCGGCGGGCTTGGCAGCGGGAGCCTTGGCAACAGCAGGCTTGGCAACGGTCGCTTTCGCGGCCGGTTTGGCAGTCTTGTTAGGCATTGCGCTTCTTTTGTTCTTCGAGGACTTTGCAGCCGGCGGCGCCTTGGCAGCGGTCCGACCCTTGGATGCGCTACGGCTGGCCGTGGCGACTTTTTTGGCCTCCTTATGGGAAGCCCTCGCTGAAGTACTCTTTTTACGCGTTTTCTGTGACACAGCCTGCGCGCGGAAACTGCCACGCCCCTGTTCGACATTTGGTTTCACGGGAACCCAACGGGGCCAACTGGGCTGACGGGGTTCGGCTTAATGTGCCCAATATAGCACATTTCCCGCAAAAATCAATGATTTAGGGGTCTTGAGGGCTGGTTTTCGGCAGCAACGCCGGTATTAGGGTTAAGTTTGGGCGCGAATTAGTCTCCCGAGCCCGGGTTCGGAGAAAAATATTTCTCGAACTTGCCTTCCATGCCGTCGAATTCCTTCGCGTCGGCAGGTGATTCTTTCTTCTGGGTGATGTTGGGCCAGCTCTTGGCGTAGTCGGCGTTGACCGAGAGCCACTTTTCCAGGCCCGGTTCCGTGTCCGGCTTGATGGCGTCGGCGGGGCATTCCGGCTCGCACACGCCGCAGTCGATGCACTCATCGGGGTGGATGACGAGCATGTTGTCACCCTCGTAGAAGCAGTCGACCGGGCAGACCTCGACGCAGTCGGTGTACTTGCACTTGATGCAGTTTTCAGTGACGACGTAAGTCATCCAACGCTCCGAAAAGCTCTTTTAAAAGTCGCGGCTTGCGTAGCGCGGATGGCCCGGCGCCGCAAGGTCGGCAAGGCCCGATCATGACGGCTTTGCGCGTTTGATCGACCAAGAAATGAATTCAAAGCGCAATTAATTGCGCTCACCGAGCTCCTCGTAGAGCACGCGGGCCGAGGCGGCATCGCCGCGGCGCTCGTTGAAGCCAGTGACTTTCAGCACGCGCACGGTGCGATCGAGCGCGACGGTGATGACGTCGCCGATCTTGATCGCATGTCCCGGCGACTTCTCGCGCTCACCGTTGACGCGAACGTGGCCGGATTCGACGAGCTCGGCCGCGGAGGTGCGCGCCTTCACCACGCGCGCGTGCCACAACCATTTGTCGAGGCGCTGCCGCTCGGTCGTGGGATCACTCCTTGCGGCCGGACAGTTGCTCTTTCAGCGCCGCGAGCTTGGCGAAGGGCGAGTTCGGATCGACGGGGCGATCGCGCTCGCGCGGGTTGGCGCTCGAGGCGTAGGGACGCAGCGACGGACCGCCCTGGCGGTCGCGGCCCTTGTCGCGGTCGCGGCCACGGTTGTCGCGGCCCTTGTCGCGATCTCCGCCGAACTTGCCCTTGTTGTCACGGTTGCGATCGCGATCCTTGTCGCGGTCCTTGCCCTGGAAGCTGCGATTGCGATCGTCGCGGCGCTCACCGCCCTCGCCGCCTTCACGCGGCTTGCGGAAGTCCTTGGCCCCGTCGCGACGATGACCGCCGCCGTGACGATGACGCTCGCCCCGCTTCTCGCCATCGGCTGACTGCGCGGCCTCGCCTTCAGCGGGCGTGGCGCCTGCCTCGGCGCCGGCCTGCGGACGCTGATTGTGGTGACGCTGGTGGCGATGGCGCTCGTGGCGCGGCTTGCGGTCCTCGTGACGACCACCAGGACGCCAGACCTCGACGAGCTCGGGCTCTGTGGGCGTGGCCGCAGCTTCCACCGGCGCGGCGGCATCGGCCGATGCAGCGGCTTCGGTTGCAGCGGTCTCGGCGGGAGCGGCCTCAAGACCGGCAGGCTCGGCAGGCGCAGCAGCGTCATCCACCGGCGGCGCGATGCCGGGGGCGTCTTCGGGCGTGACGGGCGCTTCAGGAGACGCTTCGAGCGCCGGCTCTTCCTGCGCGGGCTCGTCGTGCAACTCCATGCCGGGCGCGTCTTCGACGGTGACCGGCTCTGCGGCGGCTTCGATCGCGGTGTCCTCGGCCACAGCCTCTGCGCTGACTTCAGCAGCCGGCGTCTCGGCAGCAGCAGGCGCCACCGGCTTTTGCGGCAACGGCGGACGCTTCTCCATGCGGTAGCCGAGCGCGCGCAGCACGGAGGCGAAGTCCTCGCCGGCGGAGCCGGTGAGCGAGGTCATCGCCTGCGTCACCACAAAACTGCGGCCGTCGAAGGCGCCGGCGGGCTTTTCGCCGGGCGAGTTGTCGCGCCAGGCCAGCGCCGGACGGATCAGATCGGCCAGACGCTCCAGGATGTCGACGCGCACGGCGCGTTCGCCCGCCTGCTTGTAGCCGAGCACGCGATAGGCATCGCGCGGCAGCTGCTTGTCGACCGGGAACGAGGTGCGGCCCGACGATGCCAGATGCTGCGCGCCCGAGAGCGAGGAGAGATCGACATTGTCCTGCTTCAGCGCCCACAAGAGCGCGGCCAGCGCGCGCGCGGCGGGCTTCAGCAGGCCGGGGAAATAGAGGTGATAGGCGCCGAAGCGGACGCCGTATTTGCGCAAAGTCGCGCGCGAGGGCTGGTCGAGATCCTTCAGCTCGTTGGCGATCTTCGGACGCTCGAGCACGCCGAGCGCCTCGACCAGCTGATAGGCGATGCCGCGGGCAATGCCGGTGACGTCCTCGGCCTTGCTGAGCTCGAACATCGGCCCGAGCAGCTTTTCGATATGGGTCTTGAGCCAGAGCTCGAGCCGGGCCTCCACTTTCTCGCGCGGGCCGCCGGTCAGGCGCTCGTCCGAGATGATGCGGATGCGCGGATGCAGCGCGTCCTCTGCGGCAGACAGCCGCGCCACGGCATCGCCGGTCCAGCGGATGATGCCTTCCGAGGTCAGCACGAACTGCTCGTCCGGCGCGTTGCCCAGTTTCTCGGCGCGCGCGTTGATCTCGCCGGCGAGCACGGCCTGCGCTGCAGCCTGCAACGCTTTCGCATCGGAGCCGGCTTCCGCCGCATCCGGTGCAAAGGTGAAGCCATCGAGGCGGCCGATGACATGGCCTTCGACGATGACTTCGCCGGTCTTGCCGATTTCCGTATTCAAGCTCGTGTTCTCCCGCAGGCGGCGCATCAATACACTGGTACGACGATCAACGAAACGCTCAGTCAAGCGTTCATGGAGCGCATCCGATAATTTATTTTCGACCTCCCGCGCGATCCCCTGCCAGCGTTCGGGGTCTTTCAGCCAGTCCGGGCGGTTGGCGACGAAGGTCCAGGTGCGGATCTGCGCGATCCGGGCCGACAGCGTGTCGATATCGCCGTCGACGCGGTCGGCCTGGTCGACCTGGGCGGCAAACCAGGCGTCGGGAATGCATCCCTTCTGCATCAGGAAGCCGTAGAGCGTGGTCACCAGCTCGGCATGGGCCGCCGGCGACAATTTTCGGTAATCGGGGACCTGGCAGGCCTCCCAGAGACGTTCCACGGCCGCCTTGCCATGCGCGATATCGCGCACCTCGACGTCGCGGGCGGCGTGGTCGAGCACGCGCATGTCCTCGGCGATGGGCGCGCGCGTCAGCGCCTCATGGCCGGGGGCGAGGTTCAGCGAGACCTGGAGCGCGCCGAGCGAGGCGAAATCCAGCTTCGAATTGCGCCATTGCAGCATCTTCACGGGATCGAAGGTGTGGTTCTGCAGCGCGTTGACGAGCTCGGGCTCGAACGGCGCACAGCGGCCCGTGGTGCCGAATGTGCCGTTGCGCGTGGCACGGCCCGCGCGCCCCGCAACCTGCGCGAATTCGGCCGGCGTCAGGCGGCGGAACTGGTAGCCGTCGAACTTGCGATCGGAGGCAAAGGCGACGTGGTCGACGTCGAGATTGAGGCCCATGCCGACGGCGTCGGTGGCGACGAGGTAATCGACGTCGCCGTTCTGGAACATCTCGACCTGCGCATTGCGCGTGCGCGGTGACAGCGATCCCAGCACCACGGCGGCGCCGCCATGCTGGCGGCGGATCAGTTCGGCGATGGCGTAGACCTCATCCGCCGAGAACGCGACGATCGCAGTCCGGCGCGGCTGGCGCGTGATCTTGCGGTCGCCGGCGAATTCCAGCTGCGACAGGCGCGGCCGCGTGATCATGGACACGCCCGGCAACAGGCGCTCGATGATCGGGCGCATCGTGGCGGCGCCCAGCAGCAGCGTCTCGTCGCGGCCGCGGCGATTGAGGATGCGGTCGGTGAAGACGTGGCCGCGTTCGAGATCGGATGCGATCTGCACCTCGTCGACGGCGAGGAAGGAGACATCGAGGTCGCGCGGCATCGCCTCGACGGTGGAGACCCAATAGCGCGGGTTCTTCGGCTTGATCTTCTCCTCGCCCGTCACGAGCGCGACCGCTTCGCTGCCGACCCGGGCGGCGATCTTGTTGTAGACCTCGCGCGCCAAGAGGCGCAGCGGCAGGCCGATCATGCCCGAGGGATGCGCCAGCATCCGCTCGATGGCGAGATGGGTCTTGCCGGTGTTGGTCGGCCCGAGCACCGCAGTGACGCCCGCGCCGGGCAATCGGTCGGAGAGCGCGCGCTCGGAAGCGAAGGGGGAGGAGGAGGCCATGTCTGACGGATTAGGTAGTGGCGATTTGGGCGAATGTCAGTGCTGTTTGGGGCGGTGATGGGGACCGAGACCTGTCAGCCATGTCTCCGAACGCTCCGCTGCCGCCGCACTCACTGCTGTCATCGGCCGGCTTGACCGGGCGATCCAGTACGCCGAGGCCGTCGTGGGTAAGCCGGGAAGCCGCGGCGTACTGGATGCCCCGGTCAAGCCGGGGCATGACAGCGGAGTGTGTGGGAGCATCTCCCCAATCCTCGCGCAACTGTCTCACTTTGCGACGCTTTTCCCGTTGGTCTTAAGCTTCGGAACGACTCTAGAACGAATCGCGGCCGAATCGCTGACTCCCCCTGGAGTCCCGTTCCGTTCACGCAACATGTCGCGGGACCCGTGTGAGTTGTGCACTAGATGGAGTTTTGTGCCGCCGCACAAGCGGCGTTTCGGGGGCTGGTTCCTTAAAATTGGGGACGGCGCGGAGTCGAATCAGAATCGGGGAGGAGTCAAATGGATTCCAGGTTCCGGCGCCCCCTCCGAAACAAAACCGCGAAAACAACCCCATGCACAGTAGGTAAGTTATTGAATTAGCAAGTCTTTTATTTTCATCGAAGGCGCGCTTTCTTACCCTCCCCTGAAGGGGTCCGGGACGAGCGTAGCTCGCCCGTGGGTCGTGGACGCATGGAGCGCAGCGAAATGCGTCACGGGGTGGGGTGATCTCTCCTCACGGGGACTGCTCGAATGGAGAGATCACCCCACCCCGCTCGCGCTGCGCGCGATCGACCCTCCCCCTCTAGGGGAGGGTAAGCAGGCGTCACTGCGTCTTGGCGACCTTCGGCGGCTGGGCCGAGGTGATGAAGCTCGTCGCTTCCAGCATCGCCGGCCCCAAGGGCGTCGGCACTTTCAGCCAGAACGGAACCAGGATGCGCGTGCCGGCCACCGGCGCGAACGCGATCTCGATGTTGCGCTGGGCGGCGAGGTATTTGATCACGGGGCGGTCGGGGATGTAGCCGGCGACCGGCACGAAAAACAGCGAACAGACCACGACCGGGCCGTGATAGCCCTTCTCGGCCTTCACGGTCTCCATGCGCTTGAAATCGAGCTTCAGATCGTAGCGCATGCGGCCGTCGAACACCGGCGCGGCGTTGTGGCAGGCGTCGGGCGTGACGGGGTCGCCATTGCCGGGCACGCGCAAGAGCGAGGCCGTCATCGGGTCCCAGACGCCGCGGCGATGCGCGTCGGTGACGACGATGCGGTCGGCATCGACCGGCGGCTCCGGCAGAATCGCAAAATCCTTCACATTGCCCTTGTCGAGCGTGATGCGGATCTCTTCGGTCTTCTTCGAGGTGGTGGTGGAGGCCTGGTAGCCGGTCGCAACCAGCGCGCCGTTGACCACCCGGCCCTGCGAGGCGCCAGTGCCGGACCCGCCCGCGAAGGATTTTAGGAGCCCCGAGGTGCCCCCCGAAGCCGCGGCCGCGAACACGTCGTCCTGGATGTCGATGTTCCAGGCGCCTCGGCCGACGGGAATGCCCGCCAGCGTCGCCTCATATTGCGCCTCGAGCTTGCCCTGCGCCGCCACGGGCTCGGCGCCCCAGGCCAGCACGAGCCCGCAAAGGACCGCGAAGGCCAGCCGGCCGGCCGGGCGCAGCCGGGGCGTTGACTTAGGCGTTGTGAGCACGAAGCAATCCAATCGGGGCGCGAACGGTTGTTACTTAAGCCAAAAACCGCGGCAAACAATGTGTCCGGACGTACAGGACGCGGAACTCGACCCCACTCTTCGGGCCCGAATGCGCCCTTTATGTGATGGTAAGGTGCGACAATCATTGCCGTTTTGGTGATCGGGCGGTGGTAAGCTCTTGCCGCTTATTCCCCTGTCATACCCCGCCTTGTGCGCACTTGCGCACTGGAGCGGGGTATCCAGTACGCCGCGGCCTCCCGGCTCCAGCCGCACCGCCGGTGGAATACTGGATCGCCCGGTCCCGGCTCCGCCAAGGCTACGCCGGGGCTCGGCGGGTGCTTGGCTCGCCGAAGCCTTGGCGGAGGCGGCAAGCCGTGCGATGACACCTCGGGTGGGGCAGCGCGCGGGGCACGAATCCCCGCCCAAATCCTTGACTACCCGCCCCTTCCCCCCTATACGTCCGCCCGCTCCCTGCAAGGACACAGAATTAGCCCCCGTGGCGCCCAGAATGGCGGCCGCAATCGTTGGGGGATCGAAACAAGGATTTTGCCATGTCTCGCCGCTGCGAACTGACGGCCAAGGGCCCCCTCGTCGGCCACAAGGTCAGCCACTCCAACATCAAGACCAAGCGCCGCTTCCTGCCGAACCTCGTCAACGTGACGTTCATCTCGGAAGCCCTGGAGCGCAACGTGCGCCTGCGCGTCTCGACCAACGCGGTCAAGAGCGTCGACCACAATGGCGGCCTCGACGCCTTCCTGCTCAAGGCCAGCGCCGACGCCCTGTCGCCGCGCGCCCTCGAGCTGAAGCGCGCCATCCAGAAGAAGGTCGGCGACGCGCCGGTCAAGAAGGCCAGCTAAGCCAAGTTTTCCAGAATTGGGCGGGGGCTAAGTTGCGTCGCGTGGCGTAGGCTTAGCCAGTAGAGTTTTGAGTCGCGGCCGGATCGAAAGATCCGGCCGTTTTGTTTTGGGGGCGCGCCGTATGACCACAATCCATTTGGATCAAAGTGCTAACTCGCCACTATCCCAATCTATGTCCTGCGACTAAGTTGGCTTCCAGAAGTAGTGAACTTCTCACAATGCAACATCAATGCAGCTTCTTAGATGACGAAGCCGACGACTCTTACCGACGAAGAACGGCGCGTGATAAAGGCCCTGTTGGCCGAAGGCATGCGGAACCAAGATATTCATACACTCATAAACTATGAACGCGCGGCAACGATTAACTTCGGTCGCATTGCAGGCATTAAGAAGGATTCGGGTATCGCTCCTGCTTCACCCGAAGAGGTCGCCTTTTTTAAGCGAAAGAAGAAGAGCTACGATCCTATCACCGGACTCAACCTCTATGCTGATGAGCGTCTAATCCGCGCTCGCGAGGCGATGATCCTAGCCGTCACGATCTTCAACAGCGGTGGCTACAAGTTCAAAACAGAAGTATTCGCCGTGCTAGCCAATATCGCGTGGACATATTTGTTACACGAGCATTATCACCGCGCTAAGATTTCTCCACTTAATGCAGACGGAACAACCTTCGCTCTTAGCTACATGCTCCCTCGAACTGATTGCCCGTTATCAAAAGGAATCAAGAAGAATTTACTCTCGTTAAAGACCATCCGGGACGACGTTGAGCATAAAATGCTCGGAAGGAGTGATGCGACGTGGTTGCCACTCTTCCAGGCAAGCTGTTTGAATTTTGACAAGACTCTTGTTGCTTGGTTCGGCTCGCGGTTGTCACTACAGCATGATCTCTCAATTGCGCTCCAGTTCGGAAAGCTTGACTTGGAACATTTAGCGCAACTTACAGCCTATGATGTCCCTCCAAACATCACTGCACTAGATGCGGCCTTGAAGAAAGATATGAGCGAGCAGGAATTGGACGATTTGGAGTACCAGTTCAGAGTCGTATACACGTTTGATAGTGCCTCGAAAGGGAAGGCGCACATCCAATTCCTTAGTCCCGATTCCGCTGAAGGTAAGACCGTTCAAAACGTCCTCCAAAAATTCAAGATCGCGGATGAACTATATCGGTACAAACCCGGAGACGTCCTAAAGATCGTACGGCAAGCAACATCCAAGCCGTTCTCTATGAATGACCACACCGCAGCTTGGCAGAAGCATAAGGTGAGGCCACCCAAGGGCACAAAGTCACCTGACAAAACCAATAGAGAATATTGCATCTACCACGCCGCGCATAAAGACTACACCTACAACGACAAGTGCATCGCGCTTCTTGTTGGTGAGCTTGGCGAAAGCAAGAAAGCTATGACAACGACAGAACCTAAATCAACAGCGCAAGGAGCGCCCGGATAGTTCGGACCATCATTCAGACTTCCACGATAGAAGCTCCTTCCTATACTCGCCCCGGCAGCACACCCGGAGGCACGTCCCGTGGAGCACGTGCGCGACACCGACCGCAAGCTAGAGCCGAAAAACCTCGTCATCTGCTGTGATGGGGACCGGCAACGAGATTTCGGAGAACATCTCCAAACGTCCTGCAGCTCTATCGCTGCCTGCGCAAGACGGACAAGACGCAGCCGCTGCAGATGGTGTTCTACGATCCCAGGGTCGGCACATCGACTGCACCCGTAAACACCCCCCTCACCCGTTAACCGTCCGTTAACCAACGCACCCTAGCTTGCTGTAATCGTCCAGCCATCAATAGCTCGAAATGCCTTCCCGGTTCGCTCCAGGAGAAGCGCCGATGTGCGTTGCGTTGTTGACGTATGCCGATCTCAGTGCCCGCCTCGATATCTCGCGCGAGGCCGCGCGGTCGCTGGCGAGACGACGCCGGCTGCCGCGCTCGCGTTCGGATGACGGCAAGGCCCTGGTGAGCGTTGATCTCGCCGAGCTACGGTACACGCCCCGCCCGCGACGTGCTCGCCCGGCGGACCCCATCGCCGCCTCCATGGCAAGGATCGAGGCCGTCAATACCGAGGCCTTCAAGGCGGAGATCGCGCGGCTCGAAGACGTCGCAACCGCCTACAGGGCCGTGTTCGAACGCGAGCGGGAGCGCGCCGATCGCCTCGCCGTCGAACTGCAGCAGGCGACCGCCGAGACCATGGCAGCCAACGTGTGGGCGGCACGACTGGAAGACGAAGTGACGGCGCTGCGGAGCGATCGCCGGGGCGGCTCGATCGCGGGACACGCCGCGCGTCGATTGGGACATCTGGCCGCCGCCATCGTCAAAGCAGACCGCGCGGCTTGCAGGTAGCGCTCGAAGACTTCTCCATTCCCGGCTTGCCGGACCAATCGCGAGGGAAAAATGGCTGGCAATATCGATATTCATGAAATGAAGGCCCGCATCGTCGTGTTCGGTGTCGGCGGCGCAGGCGGTAATGCCGTCAACAACATGATCACGGCCGGGCTGCAAGGGGTCGAGTTCGTGGTCGCCAACACCGACGCGCAGGCGCTGGCCATGTCGAAGGCGAAGCACCTCATCCAGCTCGGCACACATGTCACCGCAGGCCTCGGCGCCGGCTCGCAGCCCGAATTGGGACGCGCCGCGGCCGAAGAGGCCATCGATGCGATCCGCAATCAGTTGACCGGCGCGCACATGGTGTTCGTGACTTCAGGCATGGGCGGCGGCACCGGCACCGGAGCTGCACCCGTTGTCGCCAGGACCGCGCGCGAGCTCGGCATTCTCACGATCGGCGTGGTCACCAAGCCGTTCTACTTCGAGGGCCAGCGCCGCATGCGCTTTGCCGAGGCCGGCATCGAGGAGCTGCTGAAGACGGTCGACACCCTCTTGATCATCCCGAACCAGAACCTGTTCCGGGTGGCCAGCGAGAAGACCACATTCGCCGATGCCTTCGCCCTTGCCGACCAGGTGCTTTATTCGGGCGTGGCCTGCATCAGCGACCTCATCGTCAAAGAAGGCCTGATCAATCTCGATTTTGCCGACGTCCTCTCCGTCATGAAGGAGAAGGGCAAGGCCATGATGGGACGAGGCGAGGCCTCCGGCGAGAAGCGCGTGCTCGCCGCCGCCGTGGCCGCGATCTCCAATCCGCTGATCGAGAATCCCTCGATCAAGCGTGCCAGTGGCCTCATCATCTCCATCACCGGCGGCAAGGATCTGATGCTGTACGAGGTCGACGAAGCCGCGACCCGCATTCGCGACGAGGCCGACCCGGACGCCAACATCATCGTCGGCGCGTCGTTCGACGAAAGCCTCGAAGGCATCGTCCGCGTCTCGGTGGTGGCGACCGGGATCGACAATCTCGATCCGGCGCAGGCGCTGCCGGTGGAAACCGCCCTCACGCAGCTCGCTGGCAGGCTGCGCAACGACGGCCGCCGCATCGCCGATCGCATCGAGCGCAGCGCACCCATTCCGCAAGCGGGCAGCCCGCCGCTCCGCCCGCAGCCGCACCACCCCGTGGGGCCACCGGCACGGCCGGGTCTGGACTATGCGCCGCAGGCGGCGCTTCAGCCGCTCGATCCTTACGGCCGCGCCCCTGCGCGCCATGCGCCCGACGAGGCCGCTCTCGATATCCCGGCCTTCCTGCGCCGCGCCGCCAACTGAGCGGTGGCAGGAGCCAGGGTCGCCAATGCAGGAACTAAATCGCTGCTACGCGACAACGCGCTGAGATTAGCCTTGTTCTAGCCACGCACGCGGTGGCTCGCTCTCCCGCTTGCGGGAGAGGGTTGGGGAGAGGGTGTTTCCGCAATGGGACACTCCCAATGTGGAAAGAGCCCCCACCCGGCGCTTCGCGCCGACCTCCCCCGCAAGCGGGAGAGGTTGAGCGAGCCCGCGGCCCGCTCGATCCAACAAAAAGCCATTCTGCTCCAGAGTCCGCGCGCTTAGAGCGCGCAGATCATTCACGCTGCCGTGCTGCGCGGGCTCTCCGCGGTTTCCTTCTTGTCCGACTCCTTGTCGCGCGACAGCCAGGCCGGAAAGCGAAGCAGGCGTTCGTTGGTGTCTTTCGGCAGCTCGACGGGCGGCGCTTCCACGGCCGAACTCGGCAAGTCCAGCGCTGCCTGTCCGGATCGCACCGCATCCGAACGCTGATCCAGTTCGCGCAAGAGAGGATCGAGCACGCTGTCGATCTCGGTCGCCACCGACACGAGGAAACTATTGAGCTCGCGCGCCTCGGGCACGACGGCCGCAGCCGATTCGATCGCGCTGGAGAGACCGTCGACAACGGGCGCAAACGCACCGGCGGCTTGCTTGACTCGCGTCTTGATCACTTCGATCTCGCTCAGGACGCGCTCACGCTCCCGCCTTTTCTTCTCTTCCGAAAGGCGGGCTTCGATTTCGGCGATCTGGGCCGTCAGGGTCGTGGCTTCGGATGCGAGCGCATCGCGTCGTCCGCGCGCGCGATCGAGATCGCGGCTGAGATTGTCCACTAAGTCGTCCTTTCCGAACATGGCTTTGCTCCGTAGGACAGGCGCTTTGCCCTGTAGGACGGCCTTGGCGCGAACCGCCAGCCTCGCCACCGACCGGATGGCCGGATCGGCCGAAACAGGCATCAACCTCGGTCGCGTCACATGGGCCGACATGGTGATCCCCCATCGTCAACATTAGGCAACCGCATGGTTAACAAGAGGTTAATATCAACAGACGAGAACCCTCGCCCAAAAACCTCGTCATCCTCTGTGAACGTCCTGAATCTCTATCGCTGCCTGCGCAGGACGGACAAGACGCAGCCGCGGCAGATGGTGTTCTACGATCCCGGCGTCGGCACGGTGACGGAGCCGACGACGTGGCACCGCTGGAAGGCCAACATCAAATTGGTGCCGGGGCTCCGCACCGGCTGCGGGCTCAACAACGACAAGCTCGCGGCTCCGCGTCCGGCTCCCCCTACCCCCGAAAATCGATGCTCCGCAGCACGATCCCCGGCGGGGTGCCCTCGAACTCCGTTGCCTGATATTTGCGCCCCACGCAGGCCTCGATGCGCTCGCGCAGGCGCATGAACTGGGCTTCGCGCTCATTGGGCCGGGCGCGCGGGCCGCGCTCGAGGTCGTCCATCGCGGAGGTCGAGATCGCGCAGGCGATCTCCGTCGCGCCGTCCTGCATCGAGAACTGGACGATGCCGCGGTCCTGTTCGTGGGCGATGAAGCGGCCGCTGGTGAGGGGCATGGGGTTACTCCTTTGCGGCGTGCAAACTGGCTCCAACGTCGTCCCGGCCTGGTGCGCAACGTCGTCCCGGCCGAGTGCGCAATTGCGCACGGGAGCCGGGACCCATTACCCCGGTCAGCTTTGTTGAAGCGCGCTGTGGCACAAGGCTGTGTAATAACGCACTTCGGTGGTTATGGGTCCCGGCCCCCCCGTGCGCAAGCGCGCACTCGGCCGGGACGACACCTGACGCGCAGAGCGTTGCGCCCGACCGCTTTAGCGCTCGCTATTGCCCAACCGCAAGCGTACGTTGTCGCATCACCGGGCGTTCAATGACATCGACCGGTGACCGAGGGTCAGGTGCGCTCCCGCCGACCAGCGAGTCCGGGTGCGCCCATTTCGGCCGCGGCATCGCGGCGGCCTTCGCACTGCGCGGACGGGTGCTGCAATCGGTCGAACTCAGCGTATTCGAACCCTCACAGGAGACGGACATCATGCCCAAGGGACAGCAACGCAGCAATCGCGAAACCAAGAAGCCGAAGAAGGACAAAGCCAAGGTGATCGCCGCGGCACCGAGCCGCAAGGACGCCAACTGGCAGCCGGATTTCGGGCCGGCGAAGAAGAAGTAGGGGCGGAGGCCGGGCTCGGTGCGCTTACCCTCCCCTGGAGGGGGAGGGTCGGCTCACAGCGCGATAGCGATGTGAGACGGGGTGGGGTGATAGTCTCTCCACGCATGCAGTGCCCGTGTTGAGAGATCACCCCACCCCGCTCGCGCTTCGCGCGATCGACCCTCCCCCTCCAGGGGAGGGTAAGAATCACCTCCGTCTCCTCTCGGTCGCGGTTTTCCGCTATACTCGCCCCGGTAGCATCACCCGGAGGCGCACCTCGTGGAGCACTCGTCCAAACCCGACCCGAAAAACCTCGTCATCCTCTGTGACGGCACCGGCAACGAGATTTCGGAGAACATCTCCAACGTCCTGAAGCTCTATCGCTGCCTGCGCAAGACGGACAAGACGCAGCCGCGCCAGATGGTGTTTTACGATCCCGGCGTCGGCACGGTGACGGAGCCGACGACGTGGCACCGCTGGAAGGCCAATATCAACCTGGTGCTGGGGCTCGCCACCGGCTACGGGCTGGATGACAACGTGCTCTCGGCCTATTGCTTCCTGGTCGAGCATTACGCGCCGGGCGACAAGATCTATCTGTTCGGCTTTTCGCGCGGGGCTTACACGGTTCGCGTGCTGGCGGGGCTGATCCACAAAATCGGGCTGATCTCGCCGGAGCAGGCGAACCTCGCAGGCTCGGGCCTCGTCGCCTACAAGCAATATTCCGGCACCGGGCGCGGCAACGACATCGAGGACCTCAAGGACGTCGCCACCGACGACGACGGGCCACTGCCGAAGGACGCGTTCGACCTCGCCGCCCAGTTCGCGCGCATCACCTCGACGCGCTGGCCGACCATCCACTTCATCGGCGTCTGGGACACGGTGGCGAGCGTGATCGTGCCGCGGCGCGACAATTTCTTCTTCGTGTTCAGCCTGGAGGAGCTCGCCTTCACGCTGCGCAACCCGAGCGTCAACATCTTCCGCCAGGCGATCGCGATCGACGAACGGCGCTGCATGTTCCGCCTGAAGGAGTATGAGGAGCCGCAAGAATATTGGCGCAACCGCTACGTCCCCGACGAGAAGAAGGAGCCGCAGGACATTCTGCAGGTGTGGTTCGCCGGCGTGCATTGCGACGTCGGCGGCGGCTATCCGGAAGCGGAGAGCGGCGAGTCCAAGTATCCGTTGATCTGGATGATCGAGGAGGCGGAGAAGGCGGGGCTGAAGTTCAACCCGCGCACCGTGAACCAGCTCGCGTGGGGCGTCCCGCGCAAGAACTCGCCGTTCAAATACGTCGCGCCCGCCTATACGGGCAAGGTGGGCGAGCTGCACGATTCGATGACGGCCGCCTGGCGCATGCTGGAGTATTTGCCGAAGAGCGCGACGTACAAGGAATGGCCTGACAGGACGGTGGTCTTGGGTTTCTACATCCCCGATTGCGAGCCGCGCGTCATTCCCGAAGGCGCGCATGTGCATGAGAGCGTGCTGAAGCGGATGGCGGTGGAGCCGGATTATCGGCCGGTGAACTTGCCGAAGGAGTATGTGACGGTGCCGATGCCGGTGCCGCCGGGGACGGCTGGCGCCGAGGCGGAGGAGAGCGTGACGGCGTGAGGTGGACGCCCCGAGTTCGTCATTGCGGTGGTGGGGGCAGGGTGGCGCAACACACTCGCCGTCGTCCTGGCGAAAGCCAGGACCCATACCGCGTGATCTATCGGTTGCGGAAGGTCGCAGTACCAAACTGCTGATCTTCGCCAAACGCCTCCCTGGGGTAATGGGTCCTGGCTTTCGCCAGGACGACATTGGAGGTTGGGGCTGCGGCGAGGATCTCACGGCCACGCCACAAGCCACCGTCACCACCACCGCCCCACCCCGCTACCGCCGCATTCTCCATTCGCCGCTACTTTTCGTTAAAATTCTCGCCCCCGCTTTAGTCGGATCGCATCATCTCCTCCGCATCATGGGAACAAACCACCCGCTGCTATGCCTGCGGAATTGGAGGAGAGTGCCAATGTATCCGCGCAAATATGCCCGCGTGAAGCCTGCAGGGCTGGTGTCGCGACAGGCCAAGATCATCACCGACCCGCGCGCGCCTGTGATCCCCTGCACGCTGATCGACTATTCGCCCGGCGGGGCCTGCGTCGATCTCGGCGGGCAGGTGAGCATCCCCGATCGGTTCGAGCTGCTGCACGTCAACACCAAGAAGCGCTGCCGCATCGCGTGGAAGCGCGGCACGCGGGTGGGCGTGGTGTTTTAGGAGGGCGCTCACTGAAGTTCGATGATCTCGCCGAGCACTCGCTCTGCTCCCTCCCCCCTTGTGGGGGAGGGCTGGGGAGGGGGGTGCCCAGCAAATGGTGCGGGTTATAACCACGCGATCAGCAACAGAGTGTCGCTCAACTCGATAGACCGCGCCGTGTGGCTACCCCCCTCCCTGGCCCTCCCCCACAAGGGGGGAGGGAACGCAGTGTGCTTGCGGCGCGAGCGTCTCTAAGTAACAACTCCCTACTTCCGCATCCGCGCCTTCGCGCCCGCGACGATCTGCATCGCAACACCGCCGACCCAGCCCAACAAGGCGAGCCAGGTCCAGGCCATGTGCGGATCGAGCCGGAGCACGATGACGGCGACGGAGGCGAGTGCGGTGAGCGTGGCGCAGAGCGTGCCGGCTGAGCTCAGGACTTCCGCGGCGTCGATTGCGCCGTGCGCCTCGTCGAACGGCATCTGCGGCGTGTCGATGCCGAGATAGAAGCCGACGAAGCCGAGCATCATCATCACCACCAGGAACCCCTGCGTGGTGAGCGCGGGTATGGCGGCGCCAACATAGGCGCCGACGAACAGCCCGCACGCCGCGCCTGCCATCGCAAGCCCCACGCGCTCGAAAACGTGGGCAGCCTTCCGGACACGAAACCGCATGGCGGGCCTCCGTGAGGAGTTGGGTGCGATGAGGTTAGGCCAGTTTTGGGGGAGGTGGAAGGCGAGGAGGTTTACGGATGCGTGAGGGGTGAGTTGCGATAGTGAGGGGCGAGGCGCGCCAGACATTCCGCCGTCGTCCTGGCGAAAGCCAGGACCCATAACCACAGGCAGCAGTTTGGCGAAGACTCAAAGTTTAAGTTGTACGATGACAACTGCCACCGCGCGCCATCGATAGATCACGCGGTATGGGTCCTGGCTTTCGCCAGGACGACGGCGGAGATTGGGGCGCCGCTTTCGCGATCCTTGCGAAAATTGCAGCACCTCACCCTCCCCTCACCTCGCCCCGAACGTCGTCCTGCCGAACAGCGCCTTTTGCGTCGAGGGCTGCGAGCGCCAGTATTGCGGGGGCGCTTCGACTTCGCCGCCGAGGTCCGCGGCGGCGTGCCAGGCCCAGCGCGGGTCGTAGAGCATGGCGCGACCGAGCGCGACCATGTCGGCCTTGCCGGAGGCGACGATCTCCTCGGCGTGCCGGCCTTCCGTGATCAGGCCGACGGCGATCGTCGGCAATCCCGTCGCGCGCTTGATGGCTTCGGCGAACTGCACCTGATAGCCGGGGCCGAGCGGAATCTTTTGCAGCGGCGAAACGCCGCCGGAGGAGGCATCGATCCAGTCGACGCCGCGCGCCTTCAGCGCGTTGGCGAATTCGATGGTCTGCGCCAGATCCCAGCCGCCTTCGATCCAGTCGGTCGAGGACACCCGCATGCCGACCGGCTTGCCGTGCGGAAACGCCGCGCGCACCGCATCGTAGATCTCCAGCGGGAAGCGCATGCGATTTGCGAGCGAGCCGCCATACTCGTCCGTGCGCTTGTTGGAGATCGGCGAGAGGAACTGATGCATGAGATAGCCGTGCGCGCCGTGCAGCTCGATCGCGTCGATGCCGATGCGGTCCGCGCGGCGGGCTGCGTCGACGAAGGCCTCGCGGATGCGCTTCAGGCCGGCGCCATCCAGCGCCAGCGGCGCGGCTTCGCCCTCCTTGTGCGGCAGCGCGCTTGGCGCCACCGGCTGCCAGCCGCCTTCGCTCACCGGGATCAGCTGGCCGCCGTCCCAAGGCCGCGCGCTCGACGCTTTCCGGCCCGCATGCGCGAGCTGCATCGCGACCGCGGTGGAGGAATGCTTGCGCACCGAGGCGAGGATCTGCTTCAGCGCGGCCTCGGCGGCATCGCTGTAGAGCCCGAGGCAGCCCGGCGTGATGCGGCCGATCGCCTCGACATGGGTCGCCTCGATGCAGAACATCGCAGCGCCCGACAGGGACAAATTGTTGATGTGGGTGAAATGCCAGTCAGTGGCGACGCCGTCATCGGCCGAATACTGGCACATCGGCGACACCACGACGCGGTTCTTCAACGTCAGGCCGCGCAGCTTGATCGGGGAAAACAGGGCGCTCATGCGGGGGAGTTCCGGAGGATGGGGGCGATGGTAGGAGTGTAGTGAGCGCGCGGGGGATTGCCAGTTGCGCGGGAGGCATGGCCGCTGGCTGGGGATGCATTGCGGGGCGTCATGTGGTCACACGGCAGGCGCCACACCCTCCGCTGTCGTCCCGGCCTGGTGCGCAATTGCGCACGGGAGCCGGGACCCATAACCACAGGGAGTGGTTTGGCGAAGACTCGTCGTTCGGTACTGCGACCGTCCGCAATCGATAAATCACGCGGTATGGGTCCTGGCTTTCGCCAGGACGACG
This sequence comes from Bradyrhizobium sp. 14AA, assembly GCF_054185205.1. Classification (NCBI taxonomy): domain Bacteria; kingdom Pseudomonadati; phylum Pseudomonadota; class Alphaproteobacteria; order Hyphomicrobiales; family Nitrobacteraceae; genus Bradyrhizobium; species Bradyrhizobium sp. 14AA. The sequence goes on from NZ_JAVAYM010000026.1 coordinate 117,122, forward strand.
CGGAGAGGTCGAGGGCTACTCCACCTCCTCGAACCTCCCCGCCTTCGGCTTGCCCATGCGGATGCGGCCGTCGGGCAGCAGCTCGCCGTCGGCCTCGGCCGAGAACTGGATGGTGTTGCCGCCGCCGTCGCGCTTGGTCGTCTTGCCGAGCGGGCCGAGCTTGTCCGCGAGCGCGGTGTCGTTCACCACGAACACACGGTAGTCGGTGAGATGGAAGCGGCGCGGCGACAGCCAGGTCAGCGCCGGCACCGATGTGCGCATGTCGCCGTCGGTCTTGATGTCGATGCTGCGGCCGGTCACCTCGCGGAACAGATCCGGGCCATCGACGAGGCGCGCGCGGCCGCCGTCGATGGCGTAGAGGTTCAGCGTGACGATGTGGCGCTCGCTGCGGAAGCTCACGGCGAGGGTGCGCGAGTCCCCCGACCAGGCGGCGTGAAAGGCATCCGGCGCGGAATCCAGGATGTTGTCGTCGTTGACGCTGTCGAGCGTCATCAGCCGGCGATGGGCCGGCTCCGCCATCAGATGGATGCGAAAGCCCTCGCTGCCGGTTTCGCTTCCGCCGTGGGCCGCGACGGAGAGCTTGCCGTTCGGCGCGCGGCCGCCCTGGATGATGGCGTATTCGTTCTTGCCGTAGCGGTGCGCGGCCGTGGCAAAGGCCGGCGAGCTTGCTGCGAGCGTGAGGACGAGGGCGAGGATGGCGCGGAGCTGGGGCATGAGGGTGTGTCGGGGGATGATGGTTCCGAGTTCATCCTGGCCGTCGTCCTGGCGAAAGTCGTGCCACACATTCCGCTGTCGTCCTGGCGAAAGCCAGGACCCATAGCCACAGGGAGGAGTTGTTGCGCGGATTGATAACTACGAGTCTTCGCAAAACGATTGCTGCGGAGTATGGGTCCTGGCTTTTCGCCAGGACGACAACTCACTCCACCAGCGTGAACTGCAGCAGCAGCGTTCGCTGCAGCAGCGAGAAATTGTCGTCCGACACCAGCGTCAGCACGGTCTCGCCCTCGGCGGTGACGTGGACGTCGATGCCTTCCATGTTGTCGACCTCGTGGCCGAGATCGGCCTTGAACAGCATGGGGCCATCAACCACCGCGCCCGGCGCGATCGATTTCAGGGGGATCGAGCGGATGCGGATGTCGATGCCGGTGAACCAGGAGAACTTGCGTTCGAGGATCAGCAGCTCGCCCGAGGGCAAAAGCACCGCGTCGCTGATGAACTGCTTGTCGGTGCGGCGGATGCTGAACTGGCCGGGCGAGGGTCCGCCGATCAGGAAGCCGACCAGATTGCCGTCGGCATCGAAGCCGCCCTCCGACATTGCGATCAGGGTGCCTGCGAGCGGCATGCCTTTCGGCACGAACACCAGCGCCTCGAGCCCCTTGTTGTAGGGCAGCTTGCGCAGCGCCGGCGGCACGGCGAGGACCTCGCCGCGCGCGCGGGTGCCGTCTTTGGCGAAATCGAACCGCATGATCTGGTTGACGCGCTCCAGCCCGACATAGACGAGGCTGCCGTCGCGCGCGAGCGACTCGGTGTCGTACCAGAGCCGCTTTTCCGTGATCGGCCGTCCCTCGGCATTGAGCACCGGCGCGGCCTCGACGTCGTCGAGGCCGGCGAGCTTGCCGCCGGAATAGCGGATGCGGCCGGTGAACCAGGTGCCCTGGTCGGAGATCGCGAGGAAGCGCTCGCCCTTGGCATCGAGGAAGCGGAAGCCGGACAGGCCGCCGAAGCCGCGATGCGGCGAGGTCAGCACGAGACCGCTGCGATACTCCAGCGACCCAAAGCGCGTGCGCGAACGGTCGCGCGGCTCGAAATTGGGAATCGGGCGCGCATTGACCTCGATGCCGACGGGCGCGGCGACGGCGTGCTCGCCCTGCGCCGCCTGTCGCACGGGCTCGGCCGCAGGCTGCGCCCGCGCGATCTGCGAGAATGCGAGAGTGGAAAATCCCGCCGCCGCGTGGCTGAGAAAGCTGCGGCGGGATGGATGCGTGCTCACGAATGCAATTTGCGTCGCGGGCGATTGGCCGGCTGGGTTGGCGCCGTGTTGGTCTCACTGAACAGCTCGGCGAGCTTTTCGGTGATGGCGCCGCCGAGTTCTTCGGCGTCCACGATCGTCACCGCGCGGCGATAATAGCGCGTCACGTCGTGGCCGATGCCGATCGCGATCAGCTCGACCGGCGAGCGGGTCTCGATCTCCTCGATGATATGGCGCAGGTGCCGCTCGAGATAGTTGCCGGGATTGACCGACAGCGTGGAATCGTCGACCGGCGCACCGTCCGAGATCATCATCAGGATCTTGCGCTGCTCGGGCCGGCCGAGCAGGCGCTTGTGCGCCCAGTCCAGCGCCTCGCCGTCGATGTTCTCCTTCAGGAGACCCTCGCGCATCATCAGGCCAAGGTTTTTTCGCGCACGGCGCCACGGGGCGTCGGCCGATTTGTAGATGATGTGGCGGAGATCGTTGAGGCGGCCGGGATTGGCCGGCTTGCCCGCGGCAAGCCACGCTTCACGCGATTGCCCGCCCTTCCAGGCGCGCGTGGTGAAGCCGAGAATCTCGACCTTGACGCCGCAACGCTCCAGCGTGCGGGCGAGGATGTCGGCGCAGGTCGCGGCGACCGTGATCGGACGGCCGCGCATCGAGCCGGAATTGTCGAGCAGCAGCGTCACCACGGTGTCGCGGAACGTCGCCTCCTTCTCGTGCATGAAGGACAGCGGATGATAGGGATCGGTGACGACGCGCGACAGGCGCGCAGGGTCGAGGATGCCCTCTTCGAGATCGAACTCCCAGGCGCGGTTCTGCTGCGCCATCAGACGGCGCTGCAGCCGGTTGGCGAGGCGGGCAACGATGCCCTGCAGATGCGCGAGCTGCTTGTCGAGATAGGCGCGCAGGCGCTCCAGTTCGTCATGGTCGCAGAGGTCTTCGGCCGCGATGATCTCGTCGAATTTCGGCGCGAAGGCGTGATATTCCGGCCCGCGCGGCTCGTTCTTGCCGTGCGCGTTCGGACGCGTCGCCTCGCCCGGCGTCTCGTCGTCACCGAGCTCACCGTCGTCGAACGTGTCGGAGGTCGAGGCCTGCGCGCTTTCCATCGCGCTCTCGCTCATCTCCTCCGACGAGGCCTGCGCCTGGTCGGCGCTCATCTCCTGCGCGGCATCGGAATCGGGCGAGCCTTCGGCACCGGACTGGTCGTTGTCGCCGTCGCGATTTTCCTCGTCGTCGTCATTGTCCTCGCTGTCGGCGTTGCGCTCGTCGCCGAGCTCGAGCGCCGTCAGGAGATCATGCACGGCGTCGCCGAACCGGGTCTGGTCCTCGACGAGGTTATCGAGCCGGTCGAGCCGCTTGCCGATCTTGTCCTCGAGGATGGGGCGCCAGAGATCGACCATCTTCTTTGCCGCCGTCGGCGGCGCCATGCCGGTCAGGCGCTCGCGCACCAGCATCGCCAGCGCATCCGCAAGCGGCGCATCGGCGCGGTCGGTGATCTCGTCGAACTTGCCGCGATGGAAATGGTCGTCGAGCATCGCGGTGAGATTCTTGGCAACGCCTGCCATGCGGCGCGCGCCGATCGCCTCGACCCGAGCCTGCTCCACCGCCTCGAACACGCCGCGTGCCTGCGGATTGCCCGGCATCAGCTTGCGATGCAGTTTTGCGTCGTGACAGGCGATCTTCAGCGCGATGGAATCGGCATGGCCGCGCACGATCGCGGCATCACGCTTGGTCATCTTTCGCGCGGGCTCGGGCAAGCGGGCTTTGCCTGGCGCAAGACCGGGTCGCTCGGCCGCGAAGCTGACGTCGAGCTCCGGCGTCTTGGCGATCGCCTTCAGGCAGGACGCCACCGAGCGCTTGAACGGCTCGGTCGGCGCTTCCTTGGTGTTACGGAATTTGGAGTTGGAGGTGGTCATATCACCCTATCCGTCGTCCCGGCGCAGGCCGGGACCCATAACCACCGGCCGTCGTTGGGTCAGGAAAACTATCAGCGTCGTTCTACTGAGATATCGCGCGGTATGGGTCCCGGCCTGCGCCGGGACGACATACCGAGAGGGAGATCAGCTCAGCGCCACGTTGACCGCCGATTCCGGCAGCTCGGCGTTGAAGCAGCGCTGGTAGAACTCGGCGACCAGGGGACGCTCGAGCTCGTCGCACTTGTTGAGGAAGGTGACGCGGAAGGCGAAGCCGATATCGCCGAAGATGTCGGCGTTCTCGGCCCAGGTGATCACCGTGCGCGGGCTCATCACCGTCGACAGATCGCCATTGGCGAAGGCGTTGCGGGTGAGATCGGCGAGGCGAACCATCTTGTTGACGATGTCGCGGCCCTCCTGGGTGCGATAGTGCTTGGCCTTGGCCAGCACGATCTCCACTTCCTCGTCATGGCTGAGATAGTTCAGCGTGGTGACGATCGACCAGCGGTCCATCTGGCCCTGGTTGATCTGCTGGGTGCCGTGATAGAGGCCGGAGGTGTCGCCGAGGCCGACCGTGTTGGCAGTCGAGAACATGCGGAACGCCGGATGCGGCTTGATCACCTTGTTCTGGTCCAGCAGCGTCAGGCGGCCGGAAACTTCCAGCACGCGCTGGATCACGAACATCACGTCCGGGCGGCCGGCGTCGTATTCGTCGAACACCAGCGCGACGTTGTTCTGGAGCGCCCAGGGCAAAATGCCGTCGCGGAATTCAGTGACCTGCTTGCCGTCGCGGACCACGATGGAATCCTTGCCGACGAGGTCGATACGGCTGATGTGGCTGTCGAGGTTGACGCGCACGCAGGGCCAGTTCAGACGCGCGGCGACCTGCTCGATATGGGTGGATTTGCCGGTGCCGTGATAGCCGGTCACCATCACGCGGCGGTTGCGGGCGAAGCCGGCGAGAATGGCGAGCGTGGTGGCGCGGTCGAAGCGGTAATCGGAATCGACTTCGGGCACGTGAGGATCGACTTCGGAATAGGCCGGCACCTCGAGATCGCTGTCGATCCCGAACACCTGGCGCACCGACACCTTCATGTCGGGCAGACCGGAAACTTCCTCAACTTTGGACAGGGCGGCGGTCGTCATCAATCCTCCGAGGTCCCGGGCGGTCCCGAAACCGGTTATTCGCACGTTGGCTGCGGCTGGGTGCTGAAACTCAACTTATCAGAGACAAGGGGCCGGCAGAAGCCCGCCCTCCAATCAAAGTTCCATTGTCTTTTCATTTAGATAGGCAAGGAACGCAGTTTTGGGAGGGCTGCCTTGCGAATCATGCTCGAATTTCGCGCGGGGCCACGGCCCTGCCTGCACAAATGGCACTTTCGCCGCATGTGCTTATTTATGTAGGGTCTGAACCCTAAAGCTCCACCCCGCTACAGAGACGACGTGACATCCTTCCTCGATCCCCTCATCGCGTTCGTCTCGGTTCATGCGTGGCTGGCCTATCTGACCCTGTTCCTGGCGGCGCTGCTCGAAGCCGTCCCCGTGGTGGGGTCGGTGATCCCCGGCTCGACCATCATCCTGGCGCTGAGCGCCCTGATTCCGGGCGGCGAGCTGAAACTGCAATGGGTGCTGCTCGCCGCAGCGCTCGGCGCGGTGATCGGCGACGGCTCGGCCTATTGGATCGGGCACCGCCAGCAGCGCGAGATCCTCAACACCTGGCCGCTGACCAATTACCCGCGCGTGGTCGCGGAGAGTGAAAGCTTCTTCCACCGCTTCGGCACCTGGGCCGTGTTCTTCGCCCGCTTCGTGCCGCCGATCCGCGCCTTCGTCCCGGTGACGGCCGGTGCGCTGGGGATGGCGCCGGCGAAGTTCTACGCGGTGAACATCCCGGCGATCCTGGTCTGGGCCCCGGCCCATGTGCTGCCGGGCGTGCTGGCGGTGTCGGCCCTGCATGAATATGCCGGGCTGCCGCACCATGAGCATGTCGGCAAGCATCTCTGGATGTTCACCGTGGTCGGCGTCGCGATCGTGCTGGGCCTCGCGATCTGGACCCTCCGCCGCCGCCACGGCAGCAGCGTCGCGGCGGTGAAGCCGCGAGGTTAGGGGCCCCGCCACACTCCAGGTGTCGTCCTGGCGAAAGCCGGGACCCATTACCCCAGGAAGGGGTTTGGCGAAGAGTGGGCGTTCGGTACTCCGACCACCCATAATCGAGGGATTCCGCGGTATGGGTCCTGGCTTTCGCCAGGACGACGGCGGAGTTTGTCGCGCTCTCAGAGCTACTAACTAGCCGCCCCCCACCCGCCTTCCCGGCGCCGGCCCCACATACCTTGCGCGTGGCCTGATCAGCTTGCCGAACTGCAATTGCTCGCTGGCGTGCGCAATCCAGCCGACGCTGCGGGCCATGGCGAACAAAGCGAGCTCGCTGCCGGCGGGCAGGCGCAGCGCGTGCACCAGCACCGCGAGCGCGTAGTCGATGTTGACGAGCTCGCCGGTGGCTTCGACGATCCGCTCCGGCACCTCGCGCGTGAATTTTCGCGGGGCGCCGGCGCGGGACAGCGCATTCAACAGCGATTGCGCGCGGGGATCGCCGCGCTTGTAGACGCCATGGCCAAAGCCGGCAAAGCGCTCGCCGAGCGCGACGCGCTCGCGCACCATCGGAGCGACATCGCGATCGACCAGCGTCTTGACCAGCTGCGAGGCCAGCACGCCGGCGCCGCCATGCTTCGGCCCCTTCAGCGCGGCGAGGCCGGCGATGACGGCGTCGTAGAGATTGAGCCCGGTCGAGGCCGCGCAGCGCGCAGTGAAGGTCGAGGCGTTCAGCTCGTGATCGGCCAGCAGCACCAGCGCGCGGCGGATCAGATCGGGCGCGTGCTTGTTGTCCGCCGCCCAGGCTTTTGCGATCTGCTGATGCAACGGCTCGGCCGAGGGTTCGGCATTGAGCATGGTCGCGACCAGCAGCCGGACGATGCGCGCGCCGACCATGGCGCGGCCATCGGGCGCGCGGGTGAAGGCGCGGGGATCGACGCTCGCCGCCAGCGCCAGCACGGCGATGGCGCGGTCGATCGGCGCTGCCCGGCGCGCGGCCTCTGCGATCGTGCGCATCTCCTCGGATATCGCAGGCTGGTTGTCCGGAGCGAACGGATCGACGTCGGAGACGTCCCACAGCAGCGTCGCGGTGTGCTCCAGCGTGTCGTTCTCGGCGAGATCGACGCAATTGACGCCGCGATAGATCGCACCCTCTTCGGTGATGGTCGAAATCTCGGTGTCCATGACAGGCAAATCGGCATCGAAGCTGCGCAGGCCGCGCGGCTCCGGCGACGGCACCCGGCGCTCTTTAAGCGCGCGGACGTCCTCGGCGCGGTAGCGGTTTTTGCGCGAGTCCGGCGTCGGCTCGGAGCGGATCAGGCCACGGCTGACATAGGCGTAGAGCGTGGCCGGCGAGATCGCGAGCTCGGCGGCGGCCTCCCTGGCGGAGAGATAGAGCTCCGTAGAATTTTTCATATTGATTTATGTAATCAAGATTGATCAATCTGTCGAGAGGCCCGAATTTTCCCTGGTGCAGTGCAAAGGAGATTTGGGCCATGAACATCCACCTCACCAAAAGCCAGATCGGGCTGGACGGCGTCCCCGCGGCGGAAACCGTGCTGAGCCATGTCGACGGCGAGCGCGGCGAACTCATCATCGCCGGCGAGCATGTCGGCCGGCTGGCGAGCCAGTCGAGTTTCGAGGGCGTCACCGCCCGGCTCTGGAACGGCGCCAGCAAGACCACCCTCACCGAGGCCAATGTGCGGGCGAGCCTCGGTGCCGCGCGCGAGCGCGCCTTCGCGCGATTGCCGGACCTGTTGCCGGGGACGCGCGGCATGGGCGTCGTCGACGGGTTTCGCGCGGCGGTCGCAGGCCTTCGCGCCGAGCATGGCCTCGAACATGAAGCGACCATCGTCGGCGCGTTTCCGGTGATCGCCGGCGCGCTGGTCCGGCGCGCCAAGGGGCTCGATCCGGTCGCGCCCGATCCGAGTGCGAGCCACGCCGCCGACACGCTGCGCATGCTGCATGGGCGCGCGCCTGCTTCGCGCGAGGTCACGGCGCTGGACGCCTATCTCGTCACCGCCAGCGACCACGGCATGAACGCCTCGACCTTTACGGCGCGCGTGGTGGCCTCGACGCAAGCCGATTTGTTTGCCGCCGTGACCGCGGGCTATTGCGCGCTCACGGGCCCGCTGCATGGCGGCGCGCCGGAGCCGGTGCTGGAAATGCTCGACGCGATCGGCTCGCGCGAGCGCATCCAGCCCTGGGTGGACGCGGCACTGGCGCGCGGCGAGCGGATGATGGGCTTTGGCCACCGCGTCTACCGCGTGCGCGATCCGCGCGCGGACGTGCTGAAGACCGCAGTCGAGGCGCTGGCGTCCAACGGCACCGATTTGCCGTTCGCCGGCGAGGTCGAGGCTTACATCCGCGCCGCCTTGCGCAAGAAGAATCCGGAGCGGCCGCTGGAGACCAATGTGGAGTTCTTCACCGCGATTCTGCTGGATGCACTGGCGATTCCACGGCAGGCCTTCACGCCGATCTTCGCGGTGGCGCGCGCAGCCGGCTGGACCGCCCATGCGCGCGAGCAGCAGCGCACGGGACGGTTGATCAGGCCGAGCTCGTCATATGTGGGAGCGATGCCGGAGGCGTGAGGTATCGCGGATGCCTCCGCGAGTCCGGAATCGTAGGGTGGGCAAAGGCGCACTTGCGCCGTGCCCACCATCGATCCGAAATTGCAGCAGAAGTCGTGGGCACGCTTCGCTTTGCCCACCCTACGATACTGTCGTCCCGGCGAAGGCCGGGACCCATACCGCGTGATCTATCGGTGGGGTGAGGTGTTAGTACCGAGGAAGGCTCTTCACTGCCAGTCTTCGCCAAACCACTCCCTGTGGTTATGGGTCCCGGCCTTCGCCGGGACGACACCGGGAGTGTGGTACGCCGCGAGGCCTTACGCCTCCCGCACCACTGTCTTCAGATAATTATACGCCTTGATGATCTCGATCAGGCGGTCTTCGGTGGAGCGGTCGCCGCCATTGGCGTCGGGGTGGTGCTGCTTGACCAGCGCCTTGTACTTGCTCTTGACGTCGGCGAGCGTGGAATCGGGGCCGAGGCCCATGACCTGGAGCGCCTTGCGCTCGGCGTTCATCACCTTGCGCGTCTCGGCCTTGGGCTGGGCCTCCGGACCCTTCCGCCAGCCCGCGCGGCCGTTGATCTCGGAGAACATGCTGAACGGATCGGCCGCCATGTCGATCTCGGCTTCCGCACCCTTCTTGCCGCCATTGGCGCCCATCTTCCAGGTCGGACGGTGGCCGGTCAGCGCGTCCTTCTGGTAGCGCGCGACGGCGTCGGCATTCATGCCGGAGAAGAAATTGTAGTTCTGGTTGTACTCGCGCACGTGGTTCAGGCAGAAATGCCAGTACTCGCGCTGGTTCTCGCGACCCTTCGGCGCGCGGTGCGCGCCCTTGTTCTGGCATCCGGCCCACTCGCAGCCGACCACGGCGTCGCGCGGCTTCACTTCCGGCTGCTTGCCCCGCGGCTTCACGCGGATGGAGTCGAAGAACTTTGATGAATCGATCGGCATGGCTGACTTTGACTACGCAATGCAAAAACCTTCAAGTCTTGACATTGCAATTAGCTGCTAACCCCGGCAATTGACGGGGCTTGATGACGCGCTTTAATGGCACTCATGGTTATGAAAGACACTATCAGCAACAAGTTGCAGGAAGCTTTCACGCCTGAAAGCCTGCAAGTGGTCGACGAGTCACATCTGCATGAGGGCCACGCCGGCCATCGGCCGAGCGGCGAGACGCACTTCCGTGTGTATATCGTGTCTGCCGCCTTCAAAGGGAAGAGCCGGGTCGAGCGCCATCGCATGATAAATTCGGCGCTGGCCGCGGAACTCTCCGGCAGCGTGCATGCGCTCGCGATCCACGCGCAGGCGCCGGGGGAAAATTAGCTCCGTCATTCCGGGGCGGCTCGAAGAGCCGAACTATGGGGCGCAACGGCGCGCCGGAGTTCGATGCTTCGCATCGCCCCGGAATGACGGTGAGGACCTAGAGCCTAAAACGACGTCCCCGCCCGCCGCCGCTTGGCTTCCTCCAGCTCCGCCTCGCGCGGCACCGGTGAAATACGGAGCGCGGTGATGCGGTTGCGCTCGCGGCGGAGGACGCGGAAGCGGAAGCCGTGGAACGTAAAGCTCTGGCCGCGGTCGGGGATCGAACGGGCCTCGTGAATGACGAGGCCGGCGACGGTGGTTGCCTCTTCATCGGGCAGATGCCAGTCCATGGCGCGATTGAGATCGCGGATCGGCACCGAGCCGTCGACCACGACCGAGCCGTCCGGCTGGGCACGCACGCCGGCGACCACGACGTCGTGCTCGTCGGAGATGTCGCCGACGATCTCTTCCAGAATGTCTTCCAGCGTCACGAGACCTTCAACTTCGCCGTACTCGTCGACGACGAGCGCGAAATGGGTTTTTCGCCGGCGGAACGCCTTCAACTGCTCGGACACGGGCCGCATCTCCGGCACGAACCAGGGCGGCAGCGCGATGGTGGAGACGTCGATGCGCGAGGTGTCGCCGTCGGAGGCGCGGATCGCGCGCAAGAGATCCTTGGCGTGGAGCACGCCGATGATGTTCTCGGGCTTCTCGCGCCACAGCGGGATGCGGGTGTATTCGGTCGCCAGCACCTCGCGCACCAGTTCTTCCGGCGGCAGGTCGGCATTGATCATCATCATCTCGGTGCGATGGATCATGACGTCGGAGACCTGGAGCTCGCGCAGGTCGAGGAGACCGCCGAGCATGTCGCGGTCCTGCTTCTCGAACTTGCCCTCGTGATGCAACAGGTCGACCGCGCCGCGCAGGCGCTCGGTCGGCGACAGGATCGCCTGGTGCTCGCCGGCCAAACCAAACAGGCGCATCAACAGGCGCACGATGACTTCGACGATCTTGAGCAGCGGGCCCAGCACGTACATCGTCAGCCGCATCGGGCGCGCGACCGCTAGCGCCATCCGATCGGGCGCGTTGATGGCGATGGTCTTGGGCAGGACTTCCGCGAAGATCACCACCAGCGCGGTCATCACGCCAGTCGCATAGAGCACGCCGACGTCGCCGAACCAGGACGTGAAGATGCCGGTGGCGAGCGCGGAAGCGCCGATATTGGCGATGTTGTTGCCGAGCAGCAGCGCACCGATCAGCCGCTCGCGCATGTCGAGCAGTTGCGAGACCACGTCGGCGTCGCGATTGCCCTGCTTGGAAAGCCTGAGCATGCTGGCGCGCGAGGCGCCGGTCAGCGCGGTCTCGCTCGCGGCGAAGAAGCCGGAGACCAGCAGGCAGAGGACGACGATGATGAATCCGAGCCAGTCCATGCACCACTCAAAAAAAGTTCAGCCGCGCATCATGCCTTCTGCGCGAGCTTCTCCTTGAGGAAATCGCGCACCGGGGCGGGCTCGACGTCCTTCGCGATGACCGCGCGCCCGACAGCTTCCAGCAGGATGAAGGTGAGCTTGCCGCGCTTGACCTTCTTGTCCTGCGCCATCAGCGCCATCAGCGCATCGGCGTCGGCAAGCCCTTCCTGCGAAAAGCCCGCGATGTCCTGCAAGCGTGTCGGCAGGCCGGCTTCAAGCAGATGCCGCTCGACGCGGGCGGCATCTGCCTCGCCGATCATGCCGAGTTTCGCCGAAAACTGCGCCGCCAGCGTTATGCCGATGGCGACGCCCTCGCCATGGAACAGGCGATCCGAAAAGCCGGTCGCGGCTTCCAGCGCGTGACCGAAGGTGTGGCCGAGATTGAGCAGCGCGCGCTCGCCGGTCTCGCGCTCGTCGCGCGAGACGACGCCGGCCTTGGCGCGGCAGGAGGTCGCGATCGCGTGCTCGCGCCCCGAACCGCCCTTGAAGATGTCGGAATGGTTCTTTTCCAGCCAGGTGAAGAAGGCCTCATCGCCGAGCACGCCGTATTTGGCGACCTCGGCATAGCCGGCGCGGAACTGGCGCGGCGACAGCGTGTCGAGCACGGCGGTGTCGGCGATCACCAGAACCGGCTGGTGGAAGGCGCCGAGCAGGTTCTTGCCCTGCGGCGAATTGATGCCGGTCTTGCCGCCGACGGAAGAATCGACCTGCGCCAGCAGCGAGGTCGGCACCTGCACGAAATCGACGCCGCGGCGCAGGATCGCGGCCGCGAAGCCGGCGAGATCGCCGACCACGCCGCCGCCGAGCGCGATGACGAGATCGTTGCGCTCGATCTTTGCGGCGATCAGGGCCTCGCTGACCTTTTCGAGACCGGCATAGGTTTTCGAGATCTCGCCTTCCTCGACCACAATTCGCGACGTTGGAATGCCGGCGGCAGCAAGCGAGGCTTCAGTGGGTTCGAGCCAGTGCTTTGCCACCGTGCGATCCGTCACGATCGCGGTGCGCACGCCGGGACGCAAGGCAGCGACCCGTTCGCCGAGCGAGGACAGCACGCCGCGGCCGATGACGATGTCGTAGGCGCGATCGCCGAGCGCGACGTCGACATTAACAGGGTCGGAATGTTTCAACGGCGCAGTCATCGTACGGCACTCGCAACGTCGGCAGGTGGTGGGACGGCCCGTTCGCCGCAGAGATGGGCGCGCAGCGTCTCGATGGTCTCCTCGACGATCTTGTCGTGCGGCACGTCGCGCGAGGCGATGGTGAGATCCGCCTTGCCATAGACCGGCTCGCGCTCGGTGAGCAGGCGCGTGACCGTCCCTTCCGGGTCGGCGGTCTGGAGCAGCGGACGGTCGGCGCGGCGCCGCACGCGGCGCATGATGACGTCGTGGTCCGCCCTGAGCCAGATCGAGACCGCCTTCGCCGCGATGCGCCCGCGCGTGTCCTCGCGCATGAAGGCGCCGCCGCCGGTGGCCAGCACGACGGGGCCGCTGTCGAGCAGGCGCGCGATCACGCGGGCCTCGCCGTCGCGGAAATGCGGCTCGCCGTGGCGTTCGAAGATCTCCGGTATGGTCATGCCGGCCGCCGCCTCGATCTCGGTGTCGGCGTCGACGAAGGGCAGCTTGAGCCTGATAGCCATGCGGCGGCCGATGGTGGACTTGCCCACCCCCATCATGCCGACGAGCACGATCGAGCGCGCACCCAGGGCCGACAGGATGTCGGCCTCAGGGGAAGCGGGAATCGGCAACGCGGCGTCGGACATCGATCTCGCTCTGGGTCTCGCTCGATTTGCCGCCAAAGGCGGCATGGTTGGCCACCTATACGACCCCGCAGGGGGCCTCGCCAGTGGACTCTTGCCACGAAACGGCGAACATGTTGGATGATTTCATTGGTTAATTTGCCCGTCTGGAACCTCCCCGAGATCTTGCCGATGCCCAGCCTGTTCCGCTTCCTGACGGTCGTCGCCGTGCTCGCCGGCATCGTCTATGGCGTGGTGTTCGCGCTGGCGAACTTCGTCAGCCCGAAGTCGCGGGAAATGACGGTGACGATCCCGCCGGATAAGTTTCTCAAGAAATAGGAGCTAGCCTGCCGGGCATGCGCACCAAGCCCTCCGATGCCAAGCTCACCGGCCTGTTCCTCGACATGCTCGCGGCGGAACAGGGCGCCGGCCCCAATACGCTCGATGCCTATCGCCGCGACCTCACCGATTTCTCGGAATTTCTGGGCCGTGCCGGCCATACATTTGCGGACGCCGAAACGCAGACGCTGCGCGACTATCTCGCCGATCTCGACACCCGCGGCTTCAAATCCACCAGCGTGGCGCGGCGGCTGTCGGCGATGCGGCATCTCTACCGCTTCCTGCTGAACGAGCGCATCCGCACCGAGGATCCCGCCGCGATCCTGTCGGGCCCCAAGCGCGGCCGCGGCCTGCCGAAGGTGCTGTCGATCGCGGACGTCGACCGCATGCTCCGCCGCGCCAAGGAATTGAGCGAGGCGGAGGATGCCTCGCCCTCGAAACGGCTGCGCGCGCTCAGGCTCTATTGCCTGCTCGAGGTGCTCTACGCCACGGGCCTGCGCGTCTCCGAGCTGGTGGCGCTGCCGCGCTCGGCGGCCAAGCGCGACGCGCGCATGATCGTGGTGCGCGGCAAGGGCAACAAGGAACGATTGGTGCCGCTCAACGAAGCCTCGCGCCAGGCGATGGCGGATTATCTCAGCGCCACGGAGGCCGCGAAGACGGAGAAAAAGAAAGACAACCTCGCCGCGGCGAAATGGCTGTTCCCCTCGTTCGGCGAGAGCGGACATCTGACGCGGCAGCATTTCGCCCGTGACCTCAAGGAGCTCGCGGTCGCCTCGGGCCTCCAGGCCCGGCTGGTCTCCCCGCATGTGCTGCGCCACGCCTTCGCCAGCCATCTCCTGCACAATGGCGCCGATTTGCGCATCGTGCAGACCCTGCTCGGCCACACCGACATCTCGACCACGCAGATCTATACCCATGTGGTCGAGGAGCGGCTGAAGAGCCTGGTGCGCGACCTGCACCCGCTGGCGGAGAAGTAAATTGTCGTCCCGGCCTGGTGTCGGGACGACAACTCCGCCTTGACTTCGGCCACATCTCCGCAGAAAGAGCCGGGGCCTCACGCATGATTTGGCCGGCGGCTTCGAGCACACAGGCCAAATCATTGAAGAAGCTACACTTCTTTCCGCCGGTCTAAATCCGCTTCGCCGCCTCGCCCCGTCCTTCCTATATTGAGTTGATGCAAGACCAGATGCGCAGCTATCTCGACTTCGAAAAGCCCGTCGCCGAGCTCGACTCCAAGGTCGACGAGCTCAGGACGCTTGCGGCCAACGGCACCGACATCGCTGATGAGATCGGGCGGATCGAGGACAAGGCGGCGCAGGCGCTCGCCGACCTCTATACGAACCTGACGCCGTGGCAGAAGACACTGGTCGCGCGGCATCCGCAGCGGCCGCATTTCAACGACTTCATCAAGGGGCTGATCACCGAATTCACTCCGCTCGCCGGCGACCGCAAGTTCGGCGAGGACGAGGCGCTGGTCGCCGGTTTCGGCCGCTTCCGCGGCGAGCCGATCTGCGTGATGGGCCAGGAAAAGGGCGATTCCACCGAGAGCCGCATCCGGCACAATTTCGGCATGGCGCGGCCCGAAGGCTATCGCAAATGCGTGCGGCTGATGGAGATGGCCGAGCGGTTCGGGCTGCCCGTGCTGTCGCTCGCCGATTCCGCCGGCGCCTATCCCGGCATCGGCGCCGAAGAGCGCGGCCAGGCGGAAGCCATCGCGCGCTCGACCGACGCCTGCCTGTCGCTGGGCGTGCCGAACGTCGCCATCATCACCGGCGAGGGCATGTCGGGCGGCGCCATTGCCATCACCACCGCCAACAAGGTGCTGATGCTCGAGCACGCCATCTACAGCGTGATCTCGCCGGAGGCCGCGTCCTCGATCCTCTGGCGCGACGGCACCAAGGCGCAGGAAGCCGCCAACAACATGAAGATCACCGCCCAGGACATGCTCCGCTTCGGGGTGATCGACAGCATCCTGAAGGAGCCGGTCGGCGGCGCCCACCGCGACCCCGCCGCCATGATCGCCACCACCGGGGACGCCATCGCCAAGGCCTTCGACGAGCTCCGGGGCCTCGACGGCGACGCCATCCGCAAGCAGCGGCGGCAGAAATTCCTCGATATCGGCCGGAAACTGGGCTGATTCGCCCCGATTTCGGTACCGTAGTGCCGTAGGGTGGGTTAGCCGAAGGCGTAACCCACCACTGTTGGCATCCGCGGAGGCAAAAGAGGTGGGTTACGCTGCGCTAACCCACCCTACACAGACCCCCGGTAACCCCGCGTTAATCCTTTTTTTGCCCAAATCAGCGATCTCTGTCGTGATCGGGCCGAATGGCCCAAGTAAGGCCCAAAGTCGCGTCCATTTAGTCTCTGTTGACCATGCTACTGGGCCAACGGGCTCGTGATCCCCGCTCGGGTTGCGACCACATGACCCAGAGGTTAGAATTTTAATCAATGGCTTCAGGGCATAAGCGCTGGAGCATGGTTGCGAAAAAGCCCGTCATGACGGGTCCGGTTGTCCGGTCGGATCATGCTCTGAAGAATTGGGGTTCGCGCTCTCTGCCCGGCACGGTGTGGGGTCCATCTTGATTTCTCGTTCGCTTGCTCGCGCGTTTTTGGCTTCGGTTGCGCTTGCCGCCAGCATCCTGCTGGCCGGCTGCGACACCGACCAGGTTTCGCTTGCGACCAACGCCAAGGCCAATCAGCCGGTGCCGCCGAAGCTTCTCGCCGCGATGGTCGAGAAGGACATGGATTTGCAATCGCCGATCCTGGTGCGCCTGTTCAAGCAGGAGGCCGAGCTCGAGGTCTGGAAGCAGACCCGCAACGGCCAGTTCGCGCTGCTCAAGACCTATCCGATCTGCCGCTGGTCCGGTGATCTCGGTCCGAAGGTGCGCGAAGGCGACCGCCAGGCGCCGGAGGGATTCTACTCGATCAATCCGAGCCAGATGAATCCGCAGTCGGCCTATTACCTGTCGTTCAACACGGGCTATCCGAACGCGTTCGACAAGGCTTTGGGGCGCAGCGGCTCGCAGCTGATGGTGCACGGCGATTGTTCGTCGCGCGGCTGCTACGCCATGACCGACGAGCAGATCGCGGAGATCTATTCGCTCGGGCGCGAATCCTTCTTCGGCGGCCAGAAGGCGTTCCAACTGCAGGCCTACCCGTTCAAGATGACGCCGGTGAACATGGCCAAGCACCGGAACAATCCGAACTTGGCCTTCTGGAAGATGATCAAGGAAGGCTATGATCATTTCGAGGTGACGCGGCAGGAGCCGAAGGTCGATTTCTGCGAGAAGAAGTACGTCTTCGACGCGACGAAGCCGGCGGACGCCAAGCGCGATCCCGTGTTCGACGCCTCGGCAAAGTGCCCGGCCTATGTGATCCCCGAGGATGTCGCCAACGCCGTGCGCGAGAAGCAGGGCCGCGACGAGGCCGAATACGCCAAGCTGGTCTCCCGCGGTACGCCGGTGGCGCGCATGAACACCGGCATCGACGGCGGCATGAACAAGATCTTCGCTGCGAAGATTCCGGAAGGCTCGACCGGCCTGTCGGAAGGCGCCGAAGGCACCACGCTGCAGATGCTGGCGATGGCGAAGGCGCCGGGCACGATCCCCGGCCACGTCAATCCGCCCAAGCCGAATCTCGATGCGGCCGCGCCCTCGCCGCAGGAAGAGCCGGTCGTCGCCGTCAGCGCGCCCGCCAGCAGCACGCGCGTCGCCGCAGCCGCGCCAGCCGAGAAATCGCAAGAGAAATCTCAAGGCGGCGGCTTCTTCTCCAACCTCGGCCGCAAGATGGGCATCGGCACCGCCGACACCACCGCGGCCACCCCGCCGCCGCAAGCCACCGCGTCCGTCGCCCCCGCCACGACATCCACCACGCCCCCCACCGCTGCATCGAGGCTGAAGGCCGCAGTGACCCGGTTCGTGCCTGGCCACGACAAGTCCAAGGATGCGGCGAAAGATGCACCGAAGCCGGCTGCGACCGTGGCCACCAAGCCGGCAGAGCCGGCGAAGCCCGACACCCGCTTGGCTGCGACGCGCCCGGCGCTGAAGCCGTCGGTTGCGGATGGTGCGGGTGACGGCGGCCAGATGTCCGGCGCCGCACCGGTGGTGTCGTCGAACTCGTTCGACAGCCGCTTTGGGGCGGTGAAGTAAGGCGATCAGTCGCCTATGAAGAAGCGGACTTTGCTGCAGTACCGGCACCGTCATTGCGCCCCTTATCCTCCCTGATACTCTCTAAGTCCGAGAGGCTGAGACTTGGACCGGGAGCGTATTGAAGGAACCGCTGGAACACCTTGGACGGAGACCGAGGTCTCCGCTGTGGTTGACAGCTATTTTCGGATGCTTGCCTCCGAGCGAGCGGGCATTGCCTACAGCAAGGCACAGAACCGGCGTCAGCTTTTGACGACCGTCCATCGATCTGAAGGGTCAATCGAGCGCAAGCTTCAAAACATCTCCGCTGTTCTCGATATGCTCGGGACGCAGTGGATCAACGGCTACAAGCCATTGGCGCACTATCAGGACGCATTAGTGGCTGCCGTCGAGCGTAACGTCGGACAAGCACCGGACTTTCTTTACCCTGCGAGCACCGACACTCAACCGCTGTCGCTCAACGACGACGCCGTCTTCGTTGCTCCGCCATCTCTCGCAGATTTCGAGAAGACACTCACCCCCGCCGTCCGGCGACTGGTCGGAAAATTCGACCCCGCAGAGCGCGACGCCAGGAACCGCCAATTGGGCAAAGCCGGCGAGAAATTCGTCGTGGAGTTCGAGCGCGACCGGTTACGACGCGCTGGGCGCAACGACCTTGCGGATGACGTCCGCTGGGTTTCCGACCTAGACGGCGACGGCTACGGTTACGACGTCCGCTCCTTTGAACCTGATGGCCAAGAGAGGCTCCTGGAGATCAAGACGACGTGCGGGCACGAACGTACGGCGTTTTGGCTAACCAGGCGGGAAGTCGATGTTGCTGCTGAACGAAGTGATCGATATCGAATCCGGCGCGTCTTCCACTTCCGTAACCGCACGCAGATGTTCGAGATAGCTCCCCCGCTCGAGCATGCGCTCTCAATGACGCCAACCACCTACTCGGCCGAACCGAGATAGCGCTGTTTTCGATCCTTGCGGCTAATGCGCAGCCGTCCGGGCGGAACATCCCAGTATTGAGCCCCTTGACCGCAATGATATCCTTATTATGATATACATTCGTCGGTCGGATATCACGGAGGCGAATATGCAGGTTTCCAAATGGGGTAACAGCCTCGCTGTGCGCTTGCCCAAAGCGCTTGTGGACGAGCTGGGCCTCAAAGAAGGCGACGAGCTCGACGTAGTCGCTGCCCGCAAGGGAGCGATCGAGGTGGAGACCAAGGAAGAGCGGCGCCGACGGGCGATCGAGAATATGCGCGCACGCAACTGGCCGCCGTTGCCTGCTGATTACAAATTCGATCGAGACGAGGCGAACGAGCGGTGAGCGCGTTTCTGGATACCAACATTCTCGTTTACGCGCAGCAGACGGGTACCAAAGCTACAATCTCGCGAGACTTGATCGACCAGGGCGGCACCATCAGCGTGCAAGTCCTCAACGAACTCGCCAACGTCCTGTGCAAGAAGCAGGGTCGAAGCTGGCGCGACATTGAGCTTCTGTTCGATGATATCGACAACACGCTCGATCCGGCGCTCCCACTGACGGCGAAGACGAGCCTGGCGGCCCTTGCACTCGCGCGAAACGATGGCTTCGCTTTCTACGATGCGCTGATTGTTGCAGCCGCGATCGAAGCCGGCTGCGACATCCTCTACAGTGAGGATATGCAGCACGGCCGCATTGTTGGTGGGCTTACCATTGTCAATCCGTTTCTTGGGGGCACGCCCTGAGTACGCCAGGTCGAGCGGTCTGACGGCTGAGGCGCTTACGGCGCCAGATACCGCATCAGCTCCGGATTGCCCCTCACCTCGCCCGCCTCGCCCTGTAGCGCGACCCTGCCGCGGTCCAGCACGTAGGCGTAGTCGGCGACGCGCAGCGCCAAATCGAGATGCTGCTCGACGATGATGACCGCAATCGTCCTTGCAAGCTCGATCAGGCGTTCGGTGATCTCCTCGATGACGCCGATCCAAACGCCTTCGGTGGGCTCGTCGAGCAGAAGCAATTTGGGATCGCCCAGCATGGCGCGGCCGATGGCGAGCATCTTGCGCTCGCCGCCGGAGAGCGTACCGGCGGGCTGGTCGAGGCGCTGGCCGAGTTTCGGGAAGATGGTCAGCACGCGGTCGACCGCGGCGGCATCCTTATTCGCGAGCGAGCCGACGGCGAGATTGTCGCGCACCGACAGGCGCGCGAACACCGAGTGCTCCTGCGGCACATAGCCGATGCCGGCGCGGACGCGCTCCTGGGTCGCGCGGCGGCTGATGTCACGGCCGTCGAAGGCGACCTCGCCCTTCCAGGCCGGCAGTTCGCCGACGATGGTCTTCATCAGCGTGGTCTTGCCGGCGCCATTGCGCCCGAGCACGGCGACGCCGCCCCGCCAGGGGATGCCGAGGGTGACGTCGAACAGGACCTGGCTGCGGCCATAGCCGGCGTCGAGATTCTTGATGTCCAAAAATTCAGGCACGGCGCAGATAGATCTCCTGGACGGATGTGTTGGCCTGGATTTCGGACACCGTGCCTGATGCCAGCACCCTGCCCTGGTCGAGCACGGTCAGGCGATCGCAGATGTCGCGGATGAAATCGAGATCGTGCTCGACGATGACGAGCGAGCAATGCTGCTTGATCGGCTGGAGCAGCTCGCCGGTGACGCGGCGCTCCTCCAGGCTCATGCCGCCGGTCGGCTCGTCCAGCAGCAGGAGCTTCGGCTTGCCCGCGAGCGCCATCGCAATCTCCAGCCATTGCTGCTGGCCGTGCGACAGCGCCGCCGCCGCGTCGAAGGCGCGGTCGGCAAGGCGGAACTGGGTCAGCATGGTCATGACCTGGTCGTGCAACGCGACGCGGGTGCGCGAGAATACGAGGTCGAACAGCGAGGACTGCGCCTGCAGCGCGAGCAGGATGTTGTCGTAGAGCGTCAGCGTCGGCAGCACGGATGTGATCTGGAATTTCAGGCTCATGCCGGCGCGGGCGCGCTCGGTCGGCGTGAACGCGGTGATGTCGGTGTTGACGAAGGAGACCTTGCCCTGGGTCGGCACCTCAGCCCCCGCGATGCACTTCATCAGCGTGCTCTTGCCGGAGCCGTTCGGGCCGATCAGTCCGTGGAACTCGTTCTCGCCGACGGTAAGCGCGGCGCCGTCGAGCGCGGTGAGCTTGCCGAAGACCTTTTTGATGCCGGCGGCTTCAAGGAGCATTGCGCTTCTCCTTACGCACGGCACCGAAGCTGCCGACCCGTTCGCGCTCGCCGAGCACAAAGCTGATCAGGCCGAGCGGTCGGAACAGGATCACGAGCAGCAGCAGCAATCCCAAGATGATCGGCCAGATGTCGCGGTAATTGTCCGAGAGCCAGAAGCTGACGCCCTCGACGATGACAGTGCCGATGACGGCGCCGATCAGCGTGCCGGAGCCGCCAAACAGGACGTAGAGCACCACTTGCGTCGAGACCACGACGCCGACCATGTTGGGCCAGACGAAACCTTCGTGGAAAGCATAGAGGCTGCCGGCAAGGCCGGCGATGGCGCCGCCGATCGCGAAGATGATCGCCTTCAGATGCTGCGCCTTGTAGCCGAAGAAGGCGATGCGCTGCTCGTTCTCGCGCAGGCCGGCGAGCGCCAAGCCAAACTGCGAACGCACCAGGAAGCGGCAGAGCAGGTAGACGACGACGAGGATACCCAGCACGAGATAGTAGAACGCCGGCCCTTCCGTG
Source organism: Bradyrhizobium sp. 14AA (assembly GCF_054185205.1). NCBI lineage: Bacteria > Pseudomonadati > Pseudomonadota > Alphaproteobacteria > Hyphomicrobiales > Nitrobacteraceae > Bradyrhizobium > Bradyrhizobium sp. 14AA. Next base: position 138,340 of record NZ_JAVAYM010000026.1, read on the forward strand.
AACTCGTAGCCGCCGAGCGTCATCGGCGCGATCGAGGGGATGCCGTTCTGACCGCCGAGATAATACCAGCCGCGCGCCAGGCGGTCGGCGGCGTAGGAACCGGTGAGCGTGCCCAGCGAGACGAAGATCACGCTGGAAGGATGCCGTCCCAGCAGCAGGAAGCCGCCGAGCAGCAGCGCAAAGGTGAGGCCGATCAGCGTTCCCACCGGCAGCACCACGAAGATGTTGGTGATGTCCAGGTCGCGCGCGAGCAGCGCCACACCATAGCCGGCCGAGCCGAAGAACAGGGCCTGGCCAAAGCTCATGATGCCGGCATAGCCCCAGACCAGATCGAACGACAGTGCGAACAGCGCGAGGATGATCACGCGCGTCGCGAACACCGTGAGGTAGTCCTGGAGCACCAGCGGCGCGAGCAGCGCCGCGGCCAGCACGACGCCCTCCACGATCGGCAGCACCTTTCGCCCCGAAACAGCTTGCTTCGCTGGTCCGTGCTCCGTCATTGCGACGTCCATCTCCCCGCCGATCTCGGCGGGGATCGCCTGCTTCACTGCGCCCATCGACTTCGGCATTCCGCTTCAGCATTCCTTGGGATCGACGAGACCGTTGCTGCGCGCGACGATCTCGTAGTTTCCGCCCTTGGCGACCGCGGTGTACATCTTCATCTTGCAGTGCCGCTTGCCGGGCACCATCTCGGCCGGCCCGCCCGGGCCTTCGGCGATCTTGGCATGGTCGAGCGCGGCAGCGACCGAGTCGCGGTCGATCTTGCCGGCTTCCTTTACCGCCGCCTCCCACAGCTTCAGACCGCGATAGGTGCCGGTCGCGGCACTGCCGGCGGCGAACAGGAAGTTGCCCGGGAAATCCTTTTCGTAGGCCGCCTGGATCTTGGCGTCGAACGGGTTCTCCTTGGTCAGCACCTTGAAATAATCGAGACAGCTTGCCAGCCCTTCGATCTCGGCGGCCTGATTGATGTTGAGCGTGTTCTCGTCGTAGTAGACGCAAGCCAGACGTCCGCCGTTCTTGAGGAAACCGGCCTCATAGAGCTGCTTGAAGAAGGGACCGACGCCCGGCGGAATGACGGTGTTGAAGACGACGTCGACCTTGTTGGAGATGATGCGGTTGACGGTCGCGGAAAAATCGATCTGGTCGAGCGGATAGTATTCCTCGAACACCACCTCGCCGCCATTCGCCTCGATCACCTTGCGGGCATAGACGTTGAGCGTATGCGGCCAGACATAGTTGGCGCTCGGCAGCGCGAACTTCTTGCCGCCGTTCTTGATCAGCCAGGGAATGAACTCGTCGCATTGCTGCGCCGGCGTTGGCCCGGTGCAGAACAGATAGGGCGTGCACTCCTTACCCTCATAGAGCTGCGGGTAGATGTACAGCGTCTTGCCGCGCGCCACGATCGGATCCTTGATCGCGTTGCGCATCGAGGAGGTGATGCCGCCCAGCACCATGTCGACCTTGTCGCGCTGGATCAGTTTGCGCACGTTGCCGACGGCGACGGATTCGTTCGAGGCGGTGTCCTCGATGTAGAGCTCGAGCGGACGGCCGAGCAGGCCGCCGGCGGCATTGATCTCCTTGATCACCATCTTTGCGACATTGGCATCGGCATTGCCGGCATAGGCGATTGGGCCAGTGAGGTCGGTCGCGATGCCAACCTTGATCGGAGCCTCGGCCGCATTGGCCCAGGGGGCCGGAATCACCCAGCTGCCGACGCCGGTTGCGACCGCACCGGTCGCAAAGGCGAAATTGGAAAGGAAGCTGCGGCGTGAGAGCTGAGGACGATCGAACATGTGACTAAACCCCTTTTCCAGCGATGAGGCCCTGTGGCCGGAATTTGATGAAGACAATGGCGAGCACGAAGACGAGGACGTCGGCGACGACGGGCGCCATCACCCATGGCAGCGCGGCACTGAGCGTGCCGATGACGCCGGCGCCCGCGACAGGCCCGATGAAGGAGCCGACGCCGCCGACCATCACCGCGACAAAACCCTGGATCAGGAAACGCAGGCCGAGATCGGCGTAGAGGCTGAACACAGGGACGATCAGCGCACCGGCAAGGCCGGCGAGCGCCGAGCCGAACGCAAACGTGGCGCCGTACATCAGCGGCGTGGAAATGCCCGAGGCGCGCGCCAGCGAGGGATTTTCCAGCGTGGCGCGCATGCGAAGGCCAAAGCTCGTGCGCGACAGCAGCAGATAGCAGCCCGCCATCACCAAGAGCGTGATGACGATGATGGTGAAGCGCCAGGCCGAGATGTGGATCGTGCCGATATCGATCGAGCCGCCGATCGGCTCCGGCACGGTGAGATAGAAGCCGCCGATCAGCCCGCGGACAGTTTCGCGGATGATGAGACCGAGCGCGTAGGTGCCGAGCATCGCCACGATCGGCGCGGCGTAGAAGCGGCGAATGATCAGCGCCTCCAGCACGAAGCCGAGCGCGCCGACCACGAAGGGCGCCGCGACCATGCCGGCCCAGATCGGCAGGCCCTTGGCGTAGGCGAGATAGGTGATGTAGGCCCCGAGCAGGACGAACTCGCCCTGCGCGAAGTTGAAGATGCCCATCATGCTGGCGATGATCCCGAGCCCCAGCACGATCAGGACGATGATCGCGCCAAAGCTCAGGATCTCGAACGCCGCGACGAACGCGTTAGCCATGCGCCAGAGCCTTTCCTGTTCCAATGGAATCGGAACAGGGCTCTGGATTCTTGTTTCGACGCGTTTTCTTGACGCGAACCGGTATCCGCATCGCTCGAAAACGCTTTTGTGTTCCGTCCATCTGCATCAGTATCCCGCTCACATCTTCTTCCAGTCGCCGATCTGCTCGAAGGCGTGCGCGGCGCGGTAAATCGTGGATTCCTCGAACATGCGGCCGACCAGCATCAGGCCGACCGGCAGACCGTCGACCATGCCGCAGGGCAGCGACATCGCGGGGTGATGGGTGATGTCGAACGGCGCGGTATTCGAGATCATCTCCAGCGCGCGGGCGACGTAGTCCTCGCGGCTGGCATTGGGGGCGGGCAACGGCGTCGCCTTCATCGGCGTGGTCGGCATCAGCAGCAGATCGTAATCGCCGAACGCCTTGTCGTAGGCGGCGGTCAGCCGTCGCGAGATGTTGAGCGCCTTGCCGTAGAAGCGTGGGCCGAAATTGTTGTTGATGTAGGTCCCGAGCATCATGAAGAGCTTCGTGGTCTCGGACAACGAATCGGCCTGCCGGCGCCAGCCGCGATGAAAATCCATCAGCGAGGTCGAATAGAGATCGCCGCGGCTGAGGCCGTAGCCGTCGCCAAACATCATGGTCTGGGTCAGGCCTTCGGTGCCGATCGGGGTCCAGATCGCGCCGCCCAGGAGGTGCATCGGGATCGACACGGTCTCTACGGTGGCGCCCAGATCCTTGAAGCGCTTTGCGGCGTCTCGCACGCTTTCATTCACCGCAGCCTCTGCGACCGGTTGCTCAAAACCTTCCTTGAGGATGCCGATCTTCATGCCCTTGACGCCCTGGCCGAGCGCCTTGGTGTACTCCTCGACCTTCGGCGCCTTGATGCGCGGATCATAGCCGTCGTCGCCGGCGAGCACTTCGAGCAACAGCGCGTTGTCGGCGACCGTCGCGGTCATCGGGCCGGTATGGTCGACATAGATCTCGATCGGCATGATCCCGGTGTAGGGTACGAGTCCCCAGGTCGGCTTCATCCCGTAGATGCCGCAGAACGAGGACGGCATGCGGATCGAGCCGCCCTGATCGCCGCCGATTGCCATGTCGACCTCGCCGAGCGCGACCACGACGCCCGAGCCGGACGACGAGCCGCCGGCCGAGTACCCCATCTTGTGTGGATTGTGCACCGGCCCGTAGGAGCCGGTGTGGCTACCGCCGGACAGGCAGAAGTGCTCGCAATGCACCTTGCCCTTGATCTCCGCGCCGGCATCCAGCATGCGCGTGACGATGGTGGCGTCGAAATCAGGCACATAGCCTTCCAACGTCGACGAGCCGTTGGTCATGGGAACGCCGGCGAGCATGATGTTGTCTTTCAGCGCGACGGTTTTGCCCTTGAGCTTGCCGCCGGCGGCGCCCTTCACGATCGACTTGCGATACCAGGCGTTACGCGGGTTCTCCTCCGCCGAGGGACGATAGCCCGGGGTGCGCGGGTATTTGACCCCCGGCACTTCATCCGGCATCGCGCCGACGAGATTGTAGGCCTCGATCGAGCCCTGCATCAGGCCGCGGAACGAGGCGACGTCGTCGTCGGTCAGCGAAAGGCCGCACTGCTCGGCGACACTGCGAAGTTGGGCGGGCGTTGGAAGGACAACTGTCACGGCGCTCTCCTGAAGTTTCTTGGACGGTCTCTTGGACGATCTCTTGAACGGTCTGTTGAATGTCTCTCGGGCGCGGCCGCCCATGCACGATACGCGCACCGTTGGCCTCGCTGAAACATTCAAAACGGAAATATTTTCCTTTTCAAGTATTATTTTGCAGCAAGGCGTGCGGCGTTGCCGCGCCGGCCTCAGACCGGCTTGATCAGCTTGAAGTCGAGACCGTCGGCCTCGGCGAGATACATCGGCATCCGGGCATGACCATTGCGAACCGTGACCGGGCCGCGCGCGCCGCCGTAAACGATGTTGCGGCCGGCCGCGAGCAGGGGTGCCATCGACAGCGAACCGGCCTTGTTCGCCACGGCTTCGAGGAAACGCAGGCCTTCGTAACTGGACTGGCCGAGCGAGCCGATCGGCGGGGCGTTCGGTCCGAACATCGCGCGATAGCCGCTCTGGAAGTCGTCATTGGCCCGCGAGCCGATGCCGGAGAAATAGCCGGACGCGCAGAACAGGTTCTCGCTGTTGTCGGCACCGATGCCGAGCAGCACGGTCTCGTCCATCGCTCCCGCCAGCCGCAGCGTCGTGGCACCCAGGCCGCATTCGCCGAAGGCGCGATTGAAGGCGCTGCTGTCGGTTCCGATCAGCGAGATCAACACGACGTCGGGCCTCGCGGCGCGGATGCGCGCCAGATGCGGCTCGTGATTATCCTCGCCGAGCGGAACGAACTCCTCGCCGACGACATGGCCGCCGGTTTCCTTGATGTAGTTCTTCACGGCGCGGTGCGACTGCCAGGGCCAGACATAGTCGCTGCCGATCAGGTACCAGCGCGTGGCCTTCTTGTTGTCGGCAAGCCAGTGGATCGATGGCCGGCTCTGCCAGCGCGGCGTCTCTCCGATCGCCATCACGCCGGGCGTGCGCTCGCCGCCCTCATAGACAGGGGTGTAGATGTAGGGGATGCGATGGCGCGTGGTGACGTCGCGGAGGCCGACGCGGACCGCACTGGTGTGCAGGCCCACGATCAGATCGACCTCGTCGAACGCGATGGCCTGCTCGGCGCGGCTCAGGACCTCATCGAGCGGCCCGCCGGCGTCGTAGATCGACAGCTCGATCTCGCGACCGAGGATGCCGCCGCGCTTGTTGATCTCGGCGACGGCGAGTTGGGCGCTGTTGGTCGCGCAGGGACCCCAGACTCCCGGCGATCCCGTGCAGCAGATGAAGCCGCCGATGCGGAGCTTGTTCGCGCCGCGGCGCCTGAAGAGGGCGTGATCGCTCGGCAACAGGGCTCCGTCGGCCGCCGATGACGACAGATTCCTGAACAGCAAAGACGGTGGCAACGCCGGACCACCGTGAGCCGGGAAGTTTACCGTCGCGCGCACGCCAACTCCTGTCTGGGCCCAGACTTGAAAGCACATTCTTCGGGCGGCCGCGGCATCCGCCCTTTAGTTGGGCAATCATCCTATTTTGAAAATATTGAATATTCAACAATTGAAGTGCATATAGATGCAGCATTGATTGCAAGACATTCACTCATTTGGGTCAAGACGAAGTCTTAGCCGTGGCAAAATCGAACGCTCCAATCACCGAACATCTGGCTTATCTGCTCGCGCAAGCCAACCGGGAGATCAACCGTCAGCTGGAACTGCGCCTGAGCAAGGAAGGTGTTCCCGTCGAGCAGTGGCGCATCCTGAAAGTTCTGTCGGACGGCAACGGCCATTCGATGGGCGAGCTTGCGGACGCGGTGCTGCTCAACCATCCGACGCTGACCAAGATGATCGACCGCATGGTCTCAGACACGCTGGTCTATCGCGTGCAGGATCCGAACGACCGCCGCAAGGTGCTGATGTTCATCTCCGATCGCGGCAAGGTGCTGTGCAAGAAGCTCAACTCGCTCGCGGTCGACCAGGAGGAGCACATCCTGGAGAGCTACGGCGACAAGTCGACGAGCGAATTGAAGCGGCTGCTGGAGAGCTTGATCGACAGCTCGAATTGAGGGGTGGTTTAGCCGAACTCTCTCAACGTCGCCCCGGCGAAGGCCGGGACCCATAGCCACAGGATTGAGTTTGGCGAAAGCTGCTAGTTGCGCTTTCTTGCGAGGTACAGCGACCGTCGCGCTTTCGATAGATCACGCGGTATGGGTCCTGGCCTTCGCCGGGACGACGATGAGGCGAGGTGCACGCCACACACTCAACTGTCATCGCCCGATTTAATCGGGCGATCCAGTATTCCAGAGGCTTATATGATTGAACCGAGAGGCTGCGGCGTACTGGATGCCCCGCCTTCGCGGGGCATGACAGAATCACCTAATCGCTACGCATACCGTCCGTGGCAGTGCTTGTACTTCTTGCCCGAGCCGCACGGGCAATCCTCGTTGCGGCCGATCTTGCCCCAGCTTGCCGGGTTCTTCGGATCGCGCAGGGCGGCGTCGGTGGCCTGGGCGCCGAGGGTGACGCTGGCTAGCGCCATCTCGTCCTCGCCGGTGTTCGGGTCGAACTTGTGCGCTTCCATGGCCGGCAGCACCGGGGCTTCCTGCTCCGGCGGGACGATCTCGACGCGCATCAGCTGCGCCGTGACGGCCTCGCGCAGATGCGCGCTCATCTCCTGGAAGAGGTTGAAAGCTTCGGTCTTGTACTCCTGCAACGGATCGCGCTGGCCGTAACCGCGCAGCCCGATGACCTGGCGCAGATGGTCGAGCATGATCAGATGCTCGCGCCAGAGATGGTCGAGCGTCTGGAGCAGAATGGTCTTCTCGACGTAACGCATCACGTCGGGACCCCATTGCGCGACCTTGGCGGCCATGTGCTCGTCGGCGCGGTTCTCGATGCGCGTGAGCAGCTCCTCGTCGGCGATGCCCTCTTCCTTGGCCCAGTCGTCGACCGGCAAATCGAGATCGAGCACGCGCTTCAGCTCTTCCTTCAGGCCGGCGACGTCCCACTGCTCGGCATAGGCATGCTCGGGCACGTGCTTGGCGACGAGATCGTCGATGAAGGCGTGGCGCATGTCGGTGACGGTCTCGGCGACGCTCTCATCCTTCATCAGGTCAACGCGCTGGTCGAAGATCACCTTGCGCTGGTCGTTCTGGACGTTGTCGAACTTGAGCAGGTTCTTGCGGATGTCGAAGTTGCGCGCCTCGACCTTCTGCTGAGCCTTCTCCAGTGCCTTGTTGATCCAGGGATGGATGATGGCCTCGCCCTCTTGCAGGCCGAGACGCTGGAGCATGCTGTCGAGGCGATCCGAGCCGAAGATGCGCATCAGATCGTCTTCCAGCGACAGGAAGAACTTCGAGCGGCCGGGGTCGCCCTGACGGCCGGATCGGCCGCGCAGCTGGTTGTCGATGCGGCGGGATTCGTGGCGCTCGGAGCCCATGATGTAGAGGCCGCCCGGCTTCTTCACGGTCTTGGCGGGCTTGCCTCCCTTCGCCGGCTCGATCTCGACGGTCTCCTCGGCCTTCAGCACGATGTCGCGGAAGTGCTCGATGTCGGCCTTGATCTGCTCGATCTTCCTGGCCTTCTCGGCCTCGTCCTCGATCCCAGCGGTCTCCTGCTGGATGCGCATCTCGAGCGAGCCGCCGAGCTTGATGTCGGTGCCGCGGCCGGCCATGTTGGTCGCGATCGTGATCGCGCCGGGCACACCGGCTTCCGCCACGATATAGGCCTCCTGCTCGTGGAAGCGCGCGTTCAGCACCGCGAACAGCTTTGCCGGCTTGCCCGCGCGTGCGGCCGCATAGAGCTTGTCGAGCGCGTGCTCCTTGCCGAAATCGATCTGTTTGTAGCCGTTCTGCTTCAGGAACTCGGCGAGCACTTCCGACTTCTCGATCGACGCCGTGCCGACCAGCACCGGCTGGAGCCGCGCGTTCGCCCGCTCGATCTCGGCGAGGATGGCTGAGTATTTTTCCTTGTGGGTGCGATAAACCTCGTCGTCCTCGTCGAGGCGGCCTACCGGCACGTTGGTCGGGATCTCCACGACTTCGAGCTTGTAGATGTCAAAGAGTTCGTCGGCTTCGGTCAACGCGGTGCCGGTCATGCCCGCAAGCTTCTCGTACATGCGGAAATAGTTCTGGAAGGTGATCGAGGCCAGTGTCTGGTTCTCGGGCTGAACCTGCACATGCTCCTTGGCTTCCAGCGCCTGGTGCAGGCCTTCCGAATAGCGGCGGCCCTGCATCATGCGTCCGGTGAACTCGTCGATGATGACGACCTCGTCGTCGCGGACGATGTAGTCCTTGTCGCGGGTGAACAGCGTGTGGGCGCGCAGCGCCTGGTTGATGTGGTGCACGACGGAGACGTTCTCGACGTCGTAGAGCGACTCGCCCTTGAGCTGGCCGGCATCGCGCAGCAGCGTCTCGATCTTCTCCATGCCGCCTTCGGTCAGCGTCACCGTGCGCTGCTTCTCGTCGACGTCGTAGTCGGATTTGTCGAGCTTGGGCAGGAAGCCATCGATGGTGTTGTAGAAATCGGAGCGGTCGTCGAGCGGACCGGAGATGATCAGCGGCGTACGCGCTTCGTCGATCAGGATGGAGTCGACTTCGTCGACGATGGCGTAGAAGTGCGGCCGCTGGACCATGTCCTCGAGCCGGTACTTCATGTTGTCGCGCAGATAGTCGAAGCCGTATTCGTTGTTGGTGCCGTAGGTGATGTCGCAGGCATAGGCCGCCTTGCGCTCGGCATCGTCGAGACCGTGCACGATCACGCCGGTGGTCATGCCGAGGAAGCCGTAGATCTGGCCCATCCAGCCGGAGTCGCGGCGGGCGAGGTAGTCGTTGACGGTGACGACGTGAACGCCCTTGCCGGCGAGCGCGTTGAGATAGACCGCAAGGGTCGCGACCAGCGTCTTGCCTTCGCCGGTCTTCATCTCGGCGATGTCGCCCTCGTGCAGCACCATGCCGCCGATCAGCTGGACGTCGAAATGACGCTGGCCGAGCGTGCGCTTGGCGGCCTCGCGCACGGTGGCGAAGGCGGGGACCAGAAGGTCGTCGAGCGTCTTGCCCTCGGCGAGCTGCTTCTTGAACTCGGCGGTGCGGGCCTTGAGCGCCTCGTCGGAGAGTTTCGAGACCTCCGCCTCCAGCGCGTTGATCGCGTTGACGCGGGACTGATATCCCTTCACCCGCCGGTCGTTGGCGGAGCCGAAAAACTTGCGGGCGAGCGCGCCGATCATGCCTAGTTCCTGTGTTCGCGATTCAACCGCGTTGCAGCCAAGAAGTTGTCACCCGCCTGCCTATCAACTCACCGTGACGCCTGATGGCGTCAGAGCCCGGACTGCGGGGGGTCATCCGCCATATGGGTGGGAATTGGGCAAGTCTGGGTTCAACGGCCAAAAACGCAGCAAAATAAACGCCATCGCCATGGTCGCGACCGGGCAGAGATATGGCCCGGTCAGGGCCTTGTCAACGGCGGGTGCATTGCGGCTAATTCATCATTTTGACAGACTTTTCGCGTTGCCAAGCCCCCCTGAATTGGGCGAGTGTCCGCCCCGCTCGAGCAGCCCCCTGCTTCAACAAAAGGATTTTCCATGACCACCTCGTTCCCGGTATCCACCGGCCAGCGTTTCCGCCATGCGACCGCCCTGGCTGGCTGCCTCGCTCTGGCGCTGTCCCTGGCGTTCGCGGGCCCGCTCCGGGCCGCCGACGATCCGGTGCTGGCGAAGGTCAATGGCGCGGAAATCAAGAAGAGCGACGTCGCCATGGCCGAGGAGGAGCTCGGACCGAGCCTCGCCCAGATGGACCCGGCGACCAAGGACGAGAACGTCCTGTCCTTCCTGATCGACATGAAGATCGTCAGCAAGGCTGCCGAGGACAAGAAGGTTGCCGATAGCGAGGAGTTCAAGAAGCGCCTGGCCTTCGCCCGCAACCGGCTCCTGATGGACAGCCTGCTCGCCAACGAGGGCAAGGCCGCCACCACCCCGGACGCCATGAAGAAGGTCTATGAGGAGGCCTCCAAGCAGATCACCGGCGAGCAGGAAGTGCGCGCCCGCCACATCCTGGTCGAGACCGAGGACGAGGCCAAGGCGGTGAAGGCCGAGCTCGACAAGGGCGCCGATTTCGCCGAGCTCGCCAAGAAGAAGTCCAAGGATCCGGGCTCCGCCGACGGCGGCGATCTCGGCTTCTTCACCAAGGAGCAGATGGTGCCGGAATTCTCGGTGGTCGCCTTCGCGCTCGAGCCGGGCAAGATCTCCGACCCCGTGAAGTCGCAGTTCGGCTGGCACATCATCAAGGTCGAGGAAAAGCGCAGCCGCAAGGCGCCGGACTTCGAGCAGGTCAAGGCCCAGATCGAGCAGTACGTCACCCGCAAGGCCCAGGCCGATTTCGTCGCCAAGCTGCGTACGGAAGCCAAGGTCGAGCGGCTGGACCAGCCGGCGGCGGACGCCAAGCCGGATGCAAAGCCGGCGGATGCGGCGAAGCCCTCCGACAGCAAGATGGCGCCGCCCGCGAAGAAGTAAGAATTCGCTGTCACTTCGGTGACGTGAAGAGTATCTAAGCCCTTGTGATGCCCGGCCCCCGCGCCGGGCATCTGCATATTCAGATCCCACCAAGGCGCCCCGCGATGTCCTCCTCCGTCTCCCCGCTCGCCCCGAAAATTGTTCCCGACATGCCCACCATCGCGGGCATCCGTCTCGCGACGGCCGAAGCCGGCATCCGCTACAAGAACCGCACCGACGTGCTGCTGGCGGTGATGGACAAGGGCACGGCAGTCGCCGGCGTCTTCACCAAGTCGAAATGCCCCTCCGCGCCGGTGGAATGGTGCCGCGCCAAGCTGAAGGGCGGCAAAGCACGCGCGCTGGTCGTCAATTCCGGCAATGCCAATGCCTTCACCGGCAAGACCGGCCGCGCCTCCACCGCGCTGACCGCGAAGATCGCGGCCAAGGCCGTCGGCTGCAGCGAGGGCGAAATCTTCCTGGCCTCGACCGGCGTGATCGGCGAGCCGCTGGACGCAACCAAGTTCGACGGCGTGCTGGGCCGCCTCGCCGAGACCGCCGAAGCCGGCGATTATCTCGCCGCGGCCAAGGCGATCATGACCACCGACACCTTCCCGAAGGTCGCGACCGCGACCGTGAAGCTCGGCAAAGCCAAGGTCACCATCAACGGCATGGCCAAGGGCGCCGGCATGATCGCGCCCGATATGGCCACGATGCTGTCCTTCATCTTCACCGACGCGCCGATCGCGCCGGCCGCGCTCCAGGCCCTGCTCAAGGCCGGTGTCGAGGACACCTTCAACGCGGTGACGATCGACGGCGACACGTCCACATCGGACACGCTGCTGGCCTTTGCCACCGGCGCTGCCGCCGAGCACGGCGCACCAAAAATCAGCCGCGCCAGCGATCCGCGCCTGAAGGCCTTCGTCAAGGCCTTCAACCAGGTGCTCGCCAACCTTTCTGAACAAGTGGCCCGCGACGGCGAAGGCGCCCGCAAGCTGGTCGAGATCACCGTCGAGGGCGCCAAGACCAAGGCCTCCGCGCGCAAGATCGCGATGTCGATCGCCAACTCGCCGTTGGTCAAAACCGCAATCGCCGGCGAGGACGCCAATTGGGGTCGCGTGGTGATGGCAGTCGGCAAGGCCGGCGAGCCGGCCGATCGCGACAAGCTCTCGATCTCCTTCAACGGCATCCGCGTCGCCAAGAGCGGCGCGCGCGATCCGTCCTATGACGAAGCGCAGGTCTCGGAAGCGATGAAGGCGCCGGAGATCGCGATCAAGGTCTCGCTCGGCCTCGGCAAGGGCCGCGACCGCGTGCTGACCTGCGACCTCACGAAGGAATATGTCGCGATCAACGGGGATTACAGGTCGTAGTCTTTGCAGCCGTCATTCCGGGGCTCGCGAAGCGAGAACCCGGAATCCAGAAGTTTATGCGGCTCGAGATTCCGGGTTCGATGCTGACGCATCGCCCCGGAATGACGCCTCTGGCATCATCCCGAAATCCTGGCGTCCGCGACCGCCTTCTTGAACAGCGCGTTCATGGCGTCCGAGATGCCTTGCGTCGGGCTCACCTCGAAATACAGCCCCGGCGACGCACAGCTCTGCATCTTCTGGGCGATCTCGCTGTTCGGCGACGGCCCGAACGGCGGCTGGTTGAACGGGTCGATCCAGCTCATGTACCAGGAGTTGGTCGGCAATTGCAGGTACGTGGTGTAGAGCACCGCGACCTTGATCTTTCGGTTCTTCAGCGTGTCGCAGAGCGAGGTGTCGATCGGCGACTGGCAGCGCGACATGCTGCCCACGCTCTTGATCGGCTTGAGGCATCCCGAATTGTTCTCGTCCGCCACCCCGTCGGAGACGAAGAACACGTATTTCAGCGGCGCGGACGACGTCCCCGCCCCCGGCGCGCTGATCAGATTGTTGAGCGCCGGAAAAACCGAGCTGAACGGCGAATCCATGTCCTTGGTGTAGGCGTCGTTGTTGCCGTAGACGCCCATCAGATCGATGTTTGCCGCGGCCGTCTTGGCGCTCGACAGGCTGGACGACAGCGCAAACAGGGCGCGCAGGCCGATGCTCGAGGACGCCGCGCCGAAATCGTAGATCGCCATGCGAAACTGGTTCGAATAGGTCTGGGTGGCGCCGGCCGTGTCCATCAGCGACTGCGTGGCGCTGCGCAGCACGTCGATCCGCGTGGTCACGCCGACGGACTTGGCGAGATTGTAGTAGTTGTTGGCGTCGTTGTAGTCGTGGCAAGCGAAGGCGCACTGGTCGTTCGGCTTGAAGCTGTTGCCGGTGGTCGCGTTCACGAGCTTGGTCACGTCCGCCGGCGTCGCCGCCACGCCCATCGACGGCGAATTGTCCAGCAGCAGATAGAAGTCGACATAGAGCGGCATGTTGGCCGTCGCGGTCGACGTTCCGCTCATGCTCAGCGAGGACTTGCCGATCACGCCGAGGAACATGGTGTTGATGCTGCCGCTGAACGCAACGGTCGAGGTCACCGTCGATCCGCTCTTGACCACGGTCGGCGTCACGCTGCTGAGCGTGTAGCCGTTCAGATTGGCGACGTTGGCATTGAAGATGTTCGTCGCGTCGGTGACGCCGGCGGGGATCGCGCCATCAGCGGTCATCGAGCCCGCCGCGATGAAGGCCGGCGAGGCCTTGGCGACCGAGCCGACGCTGGCCGCATCGGCCGCGGCCTGAAGCTTGGACCGGAGCTGCGTCGCGCGGGAGTAATCGACTGCGCAGCCGACCACCGTGATCAGGGGGACGCAGGAGAATGCGAAGATCACCGCAATATTGCCGCGCCGGTCGCGAACGAACCGGCGGATGAGGGTGCGAAGCACTGCGCGCATGGCTCGGGCCCGGAATGGTTTAAATGTTTCCACTCTAGGAACCGTCGATTAAATATGACTTATTCGGGCCGTAGAAACCCGAGCCGTCACGCGGTTAACGAACCGTTAGCGATGATCTTCAGCGAGCGACACATTCACGCATGGCCGATCTCAAACTGACACTCGTCGTGGCCTGCGCGCTGGTCGACGCCGACAAGCGCGTCCTGATCGCGCAACGTCCCGAGGGCAAGACGCTGGCCGGCCTCTGGGAATTTCCCGGCGGCAAGCTCGAGCCCGGCGAGCGGCCGGAGCAGAGCCTGATCCGCGAGCTCCATGAGGAGCTCGGCATCACCGTGGCCGAGCCGTGCCTGGCCCCGCTGACCTTCGCCAGCTACGCCTACGAGACCTTTCACCTCTTGATGCCGCTCTACATCTGCAGGCGCTGGGAAGGCCAGGTCGCGGGCCGCGAAGGCCAGACCATCGCCTGGGTCCGCGCCAACAAGCTGCGCGACTACCCGATGCCGCCTGCGGACATTCCGCTGATCCCGCATTTGATTGATTTGCTGATGTGAGGAAGCGCTGGGTCCCGGCTCTGCGCAGCAGCGTGAGAACGCTGCAGCGCGTCCGGGACACCTATCACTCCTTCCCCGCCTTCTTCACCGCCTCCGCCAGGCTCGCCTTCGCCGACCCCGGTTTCAGCGGCTGCTGCTGGCTGGCATGCGGGGCCCAGCCGGACAGCCAGATGATGTCGAAGGTCGCACGGATGCGGCCGTCGGCATCGGCAAAGCGTTCGGCGTAGATTTCGGCCATGCGCAGTAACGTTGCGCGCCGAGTCAAAGTGCGCCGCCGCTCGATCAGCACATTGGCCGCGCCCATGCGGCGGAGATCCTGCATCAGCGCGAACGCATTGGCGTAGCGCACCACGACGCGGTCGACGTCGGTGACCGGCAGCGCGAAGCCCGCCCGCTGCAACAGCGCGCCGACATCACGCAGGTCGGCGAACGGTGCGACACGCGGCGACACGCCGCCCTCGCATTCGGCCTCCGCTGCGGCAAACGCCTGGCGCAGCTCGGTCAGGCTGTCGCCGCCGATCATCGCGGCGAGCAGCAATCCGTCCGGCTTCAGCGCACGACGGATTTGCGCGAGCACGCCCGGCAAATCGTTGACGAATTGCAGCGCCAGCGCGGAGACGACGAGATCAAGACTTTCCGGCGCGAGGGGCAGCTTCTCCGCGCCCGCGGCGTCGAGTGCGATCCGCTCGATCGACGGAAGCCGCGTGCGCAATCCCGCGAGACCTTCGCCGGGCGTCCAGAGATCGGCCGGCGCGTGAAACTCGCGCATCACCGCGGCCAGCCGGTCAGACATGTCCTCGGCGACCCGGTCGAGCAGGAAGCTCACGGCACCTTGCGCCTGCGCACGCTGCTGCCGCGCATGCAGCAACGCGCGATCGAACAGGGCGGGCGGGGTTTGCGGAGTCTGAGCCATGCGGTTTGGTTACGCTGATCATGCCGGCCATGGCAATCACCCTCGTGTCCCGGACGCGCTGCAGCGCTGTTGTGCTGCTGCGCTGAGCCGGGACCCAGAAGGCCACGCGGGAGGATGCGGTGAGATGGGCCCCGGCTCAGCAGCGCACCGCTTCGCGCTGCGCCGCGTCCGGGGCACGAGACCAATTCCTCCGCTTGAGCCCACGCAAACGGAACGCTAGCCTCCCCTCATGGAAGCCGACACCGTCCCTGCCCGCTCGATCTCTGCACCGCTGCGTGCCGCGTGGACGGCCGGCCGCCACGTGCTGGCGCGTGCGGCGCGGCTGGCGCTCGACATCGCGCTGCCGACGCTGTGCGTGTCCTGCCGCGAGCCGGTCGATGGCGAGGGCGTTTGCGCGACGTGCTGGGCGCGGCTGTCGTTCATCGAGCGGCCCTATTGCCCGCGGCTCGGCATTCCCTTTGTCTACGATCCCGGCCCCGACATGCTGTCGATGGAGGCAATCGCGAGCCCGCCGGCCTACCAGCGCGCACGCGCGGCGGTGCGGTACGACGACGTCGCGCGCACGCTGGTGCATGCGCTGAAATACCAGGATCGGACCGATCTGGCGCCGGCCATGGGCCGCTGGATGACGCGCGCGGGCGGCGAGCTGCTCACCGGGGCCGACATGCTGGTGCCCGTGCCCCTGCATTGGCGGCGGGCCTGGCGCCGCCGCTACAACCAGTCCGGCGCGCTGGCGCGCGTCATCGAGCGGCAGAGCGGGGTCAAGGTGAAGGCCGAGGTGCTGCGCCGGGTGCGCGCCACCGAGCAGCAGATCGGCCTGTCGCGGGCCCAGCGGGCCACCAATGTGCAGGGCGCATTCCAGGTATCCCCCGACCGTCAGGCCGAGGTCCAGGGCCGCCGCATCGTCCTGGTCGACGATGTCCTGACGTCGGGGGCGACGCTGGATACCTGTGCACGGGCCCTGCTCCGCGCCAAGGCGGCCCAGGTCGACGTGCTGGTGTTCGCCCGGGTTGTCGAGAGCGGGCCCCGTCCCATATAATTCAATGACTTCATGACATGAGAGCGTTGGACGCCATGACTGCTGCTGTCGAGATCTTCACCAGGCCGGGCTGCGGCTATTGTTCCGCTGCCCGGTCGCTGCTGACCCGCAAGAAGGCGACCTTCACCGAATTCGATATCGCTAAGAACCCGTCCTGGCGCGACGAAATGTACGACCGTGCGGGCGAAGGCTCGACCTTCCCGCAGATCTGGATCGGCGGAACCCATGTCGGCGGCTGCGACGACCTCTACGCGCTCGACCGCGAAGGCAAGCTCGACGGCATGCTCGACAGCGTGAAGGCGGTAACATGAGCGAGAACCGCACCTTCACGGCCGCCATGGTGCAGATGCGCACCAGTCTGCTGCCCGAGCCGAGCCTCGCGCAGGCGACGAAGCTGATCCGGCAGGCTGCTGCCAACGGCGCCGACTACGTGCAGACGCCCGAGGTCAGCAACATGATGCAGCTGAACCGCAAGGCGCTGTTTGAGCATCTGCAGAGCGAAGAGGACGACACCTCGCTAAAGGCCTACCGCGCGCTCGCGGCAGAGCTGAAGATCCACATCCATGTCGGCTCGCTGGCGCTGCGCTTCTCGGACGAAAAGGCGGTCAACCGCTCGTTCCTGATCGGGCCCGAGGGCAACGTGCTCGCGAGCTACGACAAGATCCACATGTTCGACATCGAGCTGCCGGACGGCGAGAGCTATCGCGAATCCGCCAACTACCAGCCGGGCGAGACCGCTGTGATCTCCGACCTGCCCTGGGGCCGGGTCGGGCTGACGATCTGCTACGACGTGCGCTTCCCCGCGCTGTATCGCGCGCTGGCCGAGAGCGGCGCGTACTTCATCACTGTGCCGTCGGCCTTCACCCGCAAGACCGGCGAAGCGCACTGGCACATTCTGCTGCGCTCGCGCGCGATCGAGACCGGCTGCTTCATTTTCGCCGCGGCGCAGGCAGGCACCCACGAGAACAAGCGCGAGACCTACGGCCATTCGCTGATCATCGATCCCTGGGGCGAGATTCTCGCCGAGGGCGATGTCGAGCCCGGCATCATCATGGCCAGGATCGACCCGGCGAAGGTCGAGACCGCACGCCGCGCAATCCCCTCACTCCAGCACGGCCGCCGCTTCGGCGTCGCCGATCCCAAGGCCGGGCCGGACCATCTGCACCTCGTACGGGGCTCGGCATGATCCGCTACGCGCTCCATTGCGACCGAAACCACGCGTTCGAGAGCTGGTTCCAGAGCTCGTCGGCGTACGATTCGCAGGTGAAGCGCAAGCTCGTGACCTGTCCGATCTGCGGCTCGGCCAAGGTCGACAAGGCAATCATGGCCCCGCGCATCGTCGGCAAGAAGGGCCGCGGGCGCGCGTCCCCGCCGCCGGAGCCCGCGGCTGCGACCACGCCCGAGGCCGCACCGTCCGGACCGACCTCGCTGTTGATGGCGCAGGAGAAAGAGCTGCGCACGAAACTGAAAGAGCTGCGCGATCACATCGTCAAGAACGCCGACAATGTCGGCGAGCGTTTTGCGAACGAAGCCCGCGCCATGCATTACGGCGACAAGGAGCATCGTCCGATCTATGGCGAGGCCTCGCCCGAAGAGGCGAAGTCGCTGATCGACGAAGGCATCGAGGTGTCGCCGCTGCCGACGTTGCCGGAAGATCGGAACTAGACTCGTCGTTCCGGGGCGTGCGTTAGCGCGAACCCGGAACCTCGAGATTCTCAGGTGCGCAACTGCGCACCATAGTTCGATGCTGCGCATCGCCCCGGAATGACGGCCAGCTAGACCCCCACCAGCACCGCCACGCCGATCACGATCAGCGCGATACCAAGGACCTCGCGTGGCGCGATCGGCTGCTTGAACGAGTAGTAGGCCACGGCCTGCGCGAACAGCACCTCGATCAGCGCGAGCGTGCGGACATTGGCGGCGGCGGTCAGCGCGAAGGCCAGGAACCAGAACTGCGAGGCGAAGGCGCCCGTGAAGCCTGCCAGCATCGACGGCCGCCATAGTCCGAGAATTCCCCGCAACACGTCCGGCGCGCGCCAGAGCAGGTAGATCGTCAGCACCAGCGTCTGCACGAAGAGGCCGAGCACCAGCGTGAATGACGAGGCCGTCACGAACGACACGTTCGGCACGGTAATGATTGCACCGCGAAAACCGACCGCGGACAGCGCGAAGGCCGCAGCCGCAACGAGGCCGGTGATGGTCGGCTTCAACTCGGCAAAGCTCTTCTCACCGCCGGGGCGCAGTGCCGTGATGACGACGCCGACGGTCGCGATCACGATCGCCAGCACCTTTAGCCAGGTCAGGTGATCGCCGAGGAAGACGAAGCCGAAAATCGCGGTCTGGATCGCCTCGGTCTTGAGGTACGCCGTCGTCACCACGAAGGAGCGATCGTTCATGGCGAGCAGCATCAGGCCCGTCGCGACGATCTGGCTGAGCGCGCCCAGCAGCAGCCATGGCCAGAACGCGGACGGCGGCATATCGAGGTGATCGCCGGTGGCGACCAGCACCACGCCGAGGAATAGCAGCGAGAACGGGAAGCCGAACAGGAAGCGGATATTGGTCGCCCCCCACGTCCCCAGCGGCTTGGTCAGCGACCGCTGCATCGCATTGCGCGCGACCTGCCCGAGCGCGGCAATGACGGTGAAGGGGATCCAGAGACTGGCGATGGTGAGCATGGGGTGGGGCGGGGGCTACGGGAGTGCTGGCGCAAACTGCCGACGACGCGGCGGCAGGTCAATCACGCTCACGTCATAGGAGAGATGCTCTCGCTACATTTTCGATGTCGTCCCGGCCTAGGGCCGATCGACATTCAGGATTCCCAAGTGGTTTGATCGCTGATTCATAGAGTTCCGTGATTCGACACGGAGCAGATGATGGCGGCGAAGCGATATGAGCTGACCGAGGCGCAATGGGCGA
>NZ_JAVAYM010000127.1:0-481 GCF_054185205.1 Bradyrhizobium sp. 14AA
AGCGGCTGGCCTGTCCACGCATCGGCCGTGTACACCTCGCCAAGACTGGGAGTTGTCGAATCACCAGGCGAGACTGAACGGATCTGCTCAACAAATCGCAGCCGGCTCCCATCAGGCAGGTCACGCTTACGAACAAAGACGATGTAGTCGATCGAATGACCGATCTGCAGCATGGCCTGATCCAGATCGTAGACCGGGCCCATCGACATCATTTGGGCTAGCCGGGACGGCACCTCAGAGGCTCGCGGGGAGTGGATACTGCTCATGGTGCCTGTACCCGACTGCATGGCCTGGAACATGGCCGAGGCCTCATTGCCGCGCACCTCACCGACAATGACCCTAGTTAACGCCTGGCGCAGGCTAGGAGGAATCAGCTGGGCGATCTCGATAGCGCCGTGCTGGGTGCCAGTCGCCGGATCCACCTCGCCGTTACCATCACGGGCGAACAGCACCAGCGTGTTTTCCCGGCCAGGCATCAGAT
>NZ_JAVAYM010000128.1:0-481 GCF_054185205.1 Bradyrhizobium sp. 14AA
AAAATGTGCGAAGCCGCCCAGAATCGCCTGATCGTCGCCAAAGGCACGATCGCCCGCGAGCGGCATGAAATCGTCGAACAGGCCCGCGACATAGTCCTTGAAGTGCGGCCGTTCGCCATGGCGGGCGACGAGCGTCTTCTGCCATGGCGTCAATCTGGAATAGGTATCGCGCAGGAGCTTGTCGGACTTGGCCTGAAGCCGCGCCACCTCCGAATCGATATCGACCGTGCCATCGGCAGCGGTCTCACGGAGTTGGTCGACCCGGCCCTGAAGCGCGGCGATCGGTTTCTCGAAATCGAGGAAGCTTGCCATCGGCCGCGTCGGTTAAGCCCCGCGCCTCTTCACGTCAACGAGAGGATGACGGGTATTGACCAGCTCGACCAGCCGGCTGGCGTCGACATGGGTGTATATCTCGGTGGTGGCGATGTCGGCATGGCCAAGCATCGATTGCAGCGCACGCAGATCAGCCCCGCCCGCAAGC
>NZ_JAVAYM010000129.1:0-480 GCF_054185205.1 Bradyrhizobium sp. 14AA
AGGCTGGCGAAGATCCAGCTCATGGCCGACGGCACGATGACCGAGCGGGTCACCTGCCAGTCCGACGCGCCGAGGATGCGGGCATTGGCGATCATGGCGCGGTCGGCCTCGCGCACGCCCTGGAAGGCGTTGTGGAAGACCACGAAAAACACCATGACGAAGGCCAGTGCCACCTTGGATGCCAGGCCGAGGCCGAACAGCATGATGAAGATCGGCGCCAGCACGACGCGCGGAATGGAGTTGATGACCTTGATGTAGATGGAGAAGATGTCGGAGGCCATGCGATTGCGGCCGAGCGCGATGCCGGCCAGGATGCCGGCGACCGAGCCGGTGAGGAAGCCGAGCATCGCTTCCTCCATCGTCACCCATAGATGATACCAGAGCGGCCCCTCGGAGGTGCCTTCGGTGATCCATTCATACAGGCGCCCGACGATGGTCGAGGGCATGGCGTAGAAGAACGGGTCGATCCAGTTCAGCCGT
>NZ_JAVAYM010000027.1:0-155377 GCF_054185205.1 Bradyrhizobium sp. 14AA
TCCTCGCCCATTGCGCCTCGGTCAGCTCATATCGCTTCGCCGCCATCATCTGCTCCGTGTCGAATCACGGAACTCTATGAATCAGCGATCAAACCACTTGGGAATCCTGAATGTCGATCGGCCCTAGCGCGCAATTGCGCACAAGGCCTGGGCGACACTGAATGCTTGGCAGGACGCCACTTCCCAGAGTTCACCAGCGATAGCCGAGCGTCGCGATGACGGTCAGCGGCGCACCGCGGTAGCAGTAGCCGACCTGACACGTGGTATAGTGCAGATTGAACAGGTTCTTGGCATTGACCTGGAACGTGAGGCCCTTCAGGTCCCTCGCCGCCTGGCCGAAATCGTATTTCAACGCCGCGTCGACCAGCGTCACCGAGCTGTTCTTGAACGTGTTGGCGTCGTCGCCATAGCTCCAGGACATGTAGCGCACGCCGGTGCCGATGCTGAGTCCCGCGAACGGCCCGGCCAGCGGCAGGGCGTAATTGCCCCACAGCGTCGCCGTGTGCGGCGGATTGCCGGACGGAAACTTGCCGATCGTCGTGCTGTCCGCGGCCTGCTTGGTCACCATGTCGAGATAAGTGTACGACGAGGTGATGTCGAAACCACCGCCGAGGCTCGCAAGTCCCTGCAACTCGAAGCCGCGGCTTTGAATCTCGCCGCGCTGGACCGTCACGCCCGTCCCGGTCGTGACCAGGCCGCCGCTCTGGGTCAGGTCGAACACCGCGGCCGTGATGAAGCTCCTCGTCCCCTGCGGCTGATACTTGATGCCGACTTCAGTCTGCTCGCCGGTGGTCGGCTTGAAGAAGGCGCCTGTGGGATCGACGCCGAGGTTGGGAAAGAACGACGTCGAATAGGCGACGTAGGGCGCGACGCCGGAATCGAACACATAGGTCAGCCCGGCGCGCCCGCTATAGGCCTGATCGGACTGCTGCTGCCGGGTCAGCGCGAACAGGTCCTCGCCCGTGGTGCGGACCCAGTCGCTGCGGCCGCTCAATGTCAGGATCCAGCGATCGAGCCTGGCCTGGTCCTGGATATACACACCGGACTGGGTCTGTCGCTGCTGCGTCGAGGACGAGATCGCGGGATCGGGAATGGCTTCCGGCGCGTAGACCGGCGAGGCCACATTGAGATCGGAGACACCGAAGCCAAAACCCTGCCTGTCGTTGAACTTCGACGCGGTGTAGTCGGTGCCGACCAGCAGCGTGTGCTGCACCGGCCCGGTCGAAAGCTTGGCCTCGACCTGGTTATCCATGATGGCCGATTGCAGCGTATCGTGAACCAAGCCGGTATAGCGCGAGACCACATTGCCCACGGGAACGCCGAGAAAGCCGACATAGCGGGTGACCGCATCGACATCGACATAGCGGAATTTCTGGCGGACAGTGATGTCGTTGTTGAACGCGTGCTCGAACAAATAGCCGACGCGTCCCTGTTCCTGGTCGAGCGAATTATAGGACGGGCTGCCGGTGAAAACGTCCGTGGCGGTGCCGGTGCCCGTGGAATAGGTGAACATGGATCCGGGCGTCTTCGATTTCTGATAGGACCCGAGAATCGTCAGGGTCGTCGATTGATCCGGCTTCCAGGTGACGGCAGGCGCGATGTAGGTCCTGTTATCCTTGCCGCCGGGCACGAACACGTCGGCGTCACGCACCAGGCCGGTCAGCCGATAGGAAAACTGGCCGTTGGCATCGACCGGACCCGAGAAATCGAAATTGCCCTGAATGCGATCGCGGTCGCCGAACTGCGTCTGCACCTCGTGAAACGGCTGGCTGGTCGGCAGCTTGCTCTGCAGGTCGATCAATCCGCCGGGCGAACCGAGGCCATACAGTGCCGAGCTCGGCCCGCGGACCACGGTGATGTTGTCGGCGCCATAAGGCTCCGTCTTGAACACGCCGAGACCGGCGCCGACGAGGCGCAGCCCATCGAGATAGACGCCGTTGTAGGTGATATCGAAGCCACGGATCGAGATGGCGTCGAAGCGCGGATCATAGCCTGACGCGTCGATGCGCACGCCCGGTTGATAGCCCACGGCCTCCGTCAGCGTCTGCACCGCGCGATCGTTGAGCTCCTTGCGGGTCACGACCGAGATCGACTGCGGCGTCTCAAGCAATGGTGTGTTCGTCTTCGTACCGGCCGAGCTGCCGCTTGCGACATAACTGTTCTCGCTGGAGCCCCTGGCGCGGCCAGCGTCTGGCTCGCTCGCGCCCGAATTCCGGCCTTGCGCGGCCCCGGCATTGCGCTGCGTCGCGACGCGGCCGCGCGACGGTTGTGAGGCGCGCTGGGAAGACTGCGCACGCGGACGCGTCTGGTTCGGTGCTTCCACCGTGACGGGCGGCAACGTCCCTGCCGTCGATCCCGAATTGGTCCCGGAGACCTGTGCGGCCGAAGGCGCCGCGTGCAGCACCACTCCCAAGCCAGCTATTCCAAAGCCGGCCCTCATCATCCGTTCCCAGCCGAGCGTCTGCCCGTCGTCGCGCCTCATCGTCTTCCCCGAGTTCCGTGTTCGAATAACCGGGGAGTAACCAGATCGAGGCGACCGCCGCCTTTGCGCGCGCGCAAATCACCTTTGATCGGACGTGGAGGCTTTCAAGTTTACTGATAGCGACTCGGCGAATGGCCGAAACGTCTGCGGAAGGCCGTCGCGAAATTGGCCGGATGGGCATAGCCGACTCGATAGGCCGCCTCGGTGACAGACAAGCGCTGATGAATCAGCAGCGCACGTGCGGCATCGAGCCGCATGGCTCTCAGATAATCGATCGCGCTCTCTCCATACGCCATCCGGAATTTCTGGTTGAAGGACCGGCGGCTCAGCCCTGCGTTCCGCGCCAGCTCGTCGATGCTCCAGGGATAGGCGAGATCGGCGTCCATCTGCTCCTTGACCGATTGCAACCGCATGCGCTGGAGGTCGGCCGCCGGATCGACCGCGATCCGGCCACGCTCGCTGAACAAGGCGTGGACGACGATCTCGGCGGCATGCGCCGACAGCAACAATTGCGCCGCGTTGCCGGCGACCGGCGGCGAGAACATTTCTGCCGCGACGGCCTGTATGCGCGCGGACGCCTTCAGCGAGACGGTGGCCGCGCCCGCCCCGTCGTCCTTGAACAGCGCCCGAAACGCATCGCCGAGTCCGAGCCCATCGATGGAGGTTTGGGGAAGCGCCAGGCCTATCGCGGGACGCTCGCCACATCGAAGCGGGCCGTCCATGGTGAGGGCTTCACGCACGGCAATTGCCGTCATCTGCCTTTCACCGCCGGTTGCGCGCGTCAGACTGCCGCGACCCGTGCCGTCGTCGAACGCCACCGTGATGAACAAGCCGGGCGAAACGATCGCGGGCCCATCGACGTCGGCTCGAAACTCACCTCTGACGAACACGCAGCCCGGAAAATCCAGCCATTGGGCTGCTGTTGAAGCGCCGGGCTGTGCGGAACCGATGTCGTCTTGAGGCCGTCCGACAATTTGATCGTAAAAGTCCCGCATCGCATCCGCTTACGCCGCGACCTTGGCCGCTGGCGGCGGAGCGCTCAAGACCTCCGCGCGCAGTTTGGAGGGGTTCGAAACTGGATTTGCTCGAAGCAGGGTTTGCGCGTGGGACGATCCGCCGCAGCCCGCACAATGAGCGCGTCAGATTCCCAGATATTTATGCTGGAGATCCGGCTCGGCCATCAGCTCGCCGGACGTTCCGCTCCACACCGTCTTGCCGCGCTCGATGATGTAATGGCGGTCGCAGATGCGGGCGAGGTGATCGACGTTCTTGTCGACGACGAGGATCGACTGTCCACGGCTCTTGAGCAGCGACAGGCAGTTCCAGATCTCTTCGCGGATCAGCGGCGCGAGGCCTTCGGTCGCCTCATCGAGAATCAGGAGTTTCGGGTTGGTCATCAGCGCGCGGCCGATGGCGAGCATCTGCTGCTCGCCGCCGGAGAGCTGGTTGCCCATGTTGGACGCGCGTTCGGCAAGGCGCGGGAACAGCACGTAGATCGCAGCCAGCGTCCAGGGATTGCTGCTGCCGAAGCGATCGGCGGCGGCCGCAACGAGATTCTCGCGCACGGTGAGGTTCGGGAAGATCTGGCGTCCCTCGGGAACCAGGCCAACGCCGAGTTTTGCAATTCTGTACGACGGCAGCTGCCTGACTTCAGTCCCTGCGAAACGGATCGTGCCCGCGCGGGCCGGCGTCAGGCCCATGATCGAGCGGATCGTCGTGGTCTTGCCCATGCCGTTGCGGCCCATCAGCGAGACCATCTCGCCGGGCTTGATCGACAGCGACAGGCCGAACAGCACTTGGCTGAGGCCGTAGCAGGTCTCGATGCCGTCGACGTCGAGCAGCGCGTCAGCCATGATGCGTCACCACATGCTGATCGCCGAGATAGGCGCGCTTGACGTCCTCGTTCCGGCGGATCGCGGCCGGATCGCCCGAGGCGATGACGCGGCCATAGACCAGCACCGAGATGCGGTCGGCGAGTGCGAACACCGCCGGCATGTCGTGCTCGACCAGCACGATCGAAACTTCTTTCCGCAGCTCCTGAAGCAGCTTCACCATGCCTTGGGATTCGGTGACGCCGAGACCGGCCATCGGCTCGTCGAGCAGCAGCAATTTCGGCTTGCTGGCGAGCGCAACAGCAAGCTCGATCTGGCGCCGCTCACCATGGCTCAGCTTCGACACCAGCACATCGGCGCGATGAGCCAGACCGACGCGATCGAGCGCGGCATGCGCGGCATCGCGCAGCCCCTTCTCCTTGCGCGCGTTGGCGAAGAAGCGGAACGAGGTGCCGGCATGCGCCTGCGCCGCCAGCGCGACATTGTCGGCGGCGGTGAAGTCGAGCAGCAGCGAGGTGATCTGGAACGAACGCGCGAGGCCCAGCGCGCAGCGGCGATAGGCCGGCAGATAGGTGATGTCGCGCCCCGCCAGCGAGACGCTGCCGGAATGCGGCGCCAGATGCCCGGTGAGCTGGCTGATCAGCGTGGTCTTGCCGGCGCCGTTCGGGCCGATGATGGCGTGCAGCTCACCGGCCGCGACGTCGAGCGAGACATTGTCCGTCGCGATGATGCCGCCGAAGCGACGCACCAGCTTTTCGACGCGGAGCAGGGGTTCAGCCACGGCCAGCCCTCCCCAGCATGCCCATGATGCCGCCGCGCCCGAACAGCACGATCAGCAGCAGCAGCGGGCCCATGATGAGCGCCCAATATTCGGTAATCTGCGACAGAAACTCTTCCAGCAGCAAAAACACCACCGCGCCCATGACAGGGCCGAACAGCGTGCCCATGCCGCCGAGAATCACCATCACCATGAGGTCGCCGGAGCGCGTCCAGTACATCACCGCCGGGCTGACGAAATCGGTGTTGTTGGCGAGCAGCGCGCCGGCAAGGCCGCACATCGTGCCCGAGATGACGAAGCAGACCAGTTGGTAGCGTTTTGCGGGGAAGCCGATCGCCTGCATGCGCTGCTCGTTGGAGCGCAGGCCCTGCAGGACGAGGCCGAAGCGCGAATTGACGATGCGCCAGATCAGGAAGATGACACCGAACAGACAAGCGAGGCAGAGATAATAGAACTGCGTGCGGTTCGACAGATTGATCAGCCCGGAAAAGTCGCTGCGTTTGTAGACGGTGAGGCCGTCGTCGCCGCCATAGCGCGCCAGCCCCGAGGCGACGTAATAGGCCATCTGCGCGAAGGCGAGCGTGATCATGATGAAATAGACGCCGCGGGTGCGAAGTGAAAGCGCGCCAATCACCAGCGCATAGATCGCGGAGGCCGCGAGCGCGACCGGAAACTGGATGAAGCCGGAACCTACGCCCTCTTGCGCGAGCATGCCGACGGCGTAGCCGCCGATGCCGAGATAGGCGGCGTGGCCAAAGCTCATCATACCGCCAAAGCCCATGATGAGGTTGAGGCTCGCGGCCGCCAGCGCCAGGATGACGATGCGGGTGAACAGCGTCAGGATGAAGATGTTGCCGGAGAGATGCGAATAGAGCGGCAGCAGCACGAGGCCCGCCAGCATCAGGGCCGTGACGGCCTTGCTCACAGTGAAACTCTTCATCGACGGTTGGCCGGAAACAGCCCCTCCGGCCGCACCACCAGCACGATCGCCATCAGCAGGTAGATCAGCATGGACGACAGCGCGGGCGCGGCGGTGGAGGCAGCGGCGCCGCTCAGCACCTGCCGCAACAGGTTCGGCAAGAAGGCGCGGCCGAGCGTGTCGATCATGCCGACGAAGATCGCGGCCAGGAATGCGCCGCGGATCGAGCCGATGCCGCCGATCACGATGATGACGAAGGCGAGGATCAGGATGTTCTCGCCCATGCCGATCTGCACGGTGAGGATCGGCGCCTGCATCAGGCCGGCAAGGCCGGCGAGCGCGGCACCGAGACCGAACACCAGCGTGTAGAGCAGCTTGATGTTGATGCCGAGCGCGCCGATCATCTCGCGGTTGGAGGCGCCGGCGCGGATCAGCATGCCGATGCGGGTACGCATCACGCCGAGATAGAGCAGCAGCGCAACGAGCAGCGCCACCGCGATGATGGCGAGGCGATAGGCGGGATAGTGGATGCCGGGCAGGATCGGCACCGGCACGGTGAGCCAGGCCGGCAGCGGCAGCGCGAGACCCGCCGGGCCCCAGATCAGCCGCACGGCTTCATTGAAGAACAGGATCAGGCCGAAGGTCGCGAGCACGTGGTCGAGATGGTCGCGCCCGTAGAGATGCCGCAGCGCGCTCATCTCGAGCACGATGCCGAGCACCAGCGTCGCGCCAAGCGCCAGCAGCGCGCCGAGCAGGAAGCTGCCGGTCCAGGCGGCGAAGGTCGCGGCGAAATAGGCGCCCATCATATAGAGCGAGCCGTGCGCGAGGTTGACGAGATCCATGATCCCGAACACCAGCGTCAGGCCGGCGGCGAGCAGGAACAGCAGCAGGCCGAACTGCAATCCGTTCAAGAACTGTTCGACGACGAGCAGCATCAAGACTCTTTCAGGCGCATCCGGACGCGCGCCGATGTTCGAACACAGTCGCCATCAGTGAAAGAGCTCCCCCTGCCTCTTCAAGGCGGAAAAATGGGTAATGGCAGTATCGTTCCGAGGCAAGAGCGATTCGACCCCAAACATGCACTTTGTTGCATGCCGGTGCATGCGATCGAACGCATCCTTGCAAAACGCATCCTTGCAAGAAGGCTGCCGCACGGGATGGGGCAACCTGCCGCACCCAAACGATCACCCTCCCCCGTTGCCGGGAAGAGGGTGGGCATTTCATCGGAAGGTTAAGGAGGATGCGTCTAGTGCGACGTCATCTGCCGGGGAAGGTCATCCGGGTCGGCGAGCACGGTGTTGGCCGTCGACGCTTCCAGCGCCGCCATCCGGAACAGATAGGCGAGCGTCGCCAATCCGGTATCCTCCGCCATCTGCGCCAATTCGAGCGCCATGTCGGACATGTAGCCGAGGTTCTCGTCCTTGGTCTGCGCCATGATCTGGCTGTCCCGCATCATGTTCGACATCTCAGGCGCTCTTTCGTTGTGCGGCGAGGCCGCAGAGGTTGGCACGGGCGACAGCGTCAAGACGCGGGCCGTCCTGGCGCACGACATTCTTCATCCCGATACGGTGGCGCACCACATCGAGCGACTCCTGGCGGACCTCGATCGTTGCGGCCATGGTCCAGGAATCCTCAATCAGCGCCGGCAATCCCAGCGGCGTGACGACGAAACCGATGTCGTGGAAGCGCGGCAGCCACCACGTCTCCATGACGAGGCAGAGACGCTCGATGCCCTGATCGAGACAGAACTCCTGCGCCGCCGCCATCAGTTGCAGGTTCAGCGCGCCGTCGCGGCGTTCGCGCGACACGAAGAAGCGCGACCACTCCCAGACCAGCGGATTCGCAGGGCAGCCCCGTACCGCCGCCAGATGCGGGAAGACCTCGCTCATCATGGTCGGCTTGGTGGTCGGATACAGGCGGGAGCCGCCGAGCACACGCCGGTTTTCAAGCGACAGCAGATAGATCGCATCGTCATTGTCATAGGCGTCGATCTCGCGGCCGTCGGGCTTGCGCAGCGCCTCCCACTTCCGCTCCTCGACAAAAATCTCGTGACGCAACCTGAAATGCTGCTCGAGGACGTCCTCGTAGAGGTGCCGGTTCGCGGCAGAAATCACATGAATCATATATTCCCCCATTGCTTGAAATAACGGGGGAATCCTCATGGAAAACCGCCAAACCGACTATTGGGAAATTTCCCAGTAGGCGCGGGTTTCAGGGAGTGATGATTCTCTGGCGGATTGCGATCGCAACCGCATGCGTCCGGTTGACGGCGCCGAGCTTGCGCGCAGCGGTTGCGAGATGTTCTTCGGCCGTGCGCTGCGTGATGTGCAGGATCTCGCCGATTTCCCAGGCCGACTTGCCCTGCGAGGCCCAGGCGAGCACCTCGCGCTCGCGCGGGGTCAAACGCGCCAAGGCATGCGGCGCCGGAGCGAGCAGACGGCGAATGTGATCGAAGCCGTACATCGCGATCAGGTGCAGCGCCGGTTTGCTGCGGGCATTGAGATCGAGATGAACGCCGCCAAGCGAGACGCCGGCTTCATAACCGGTCAAGCCGTGGATCGGCACGACGAAACCGCGCGACATGCGGAAATCGGCGGCACGCCGCATCACTTCGGCGGCGCCCGGTTCGAACTCCGCATCATAGGGAGCTTCCGACCATTCGAAGGGATTCACCGTCTGCCGGCACTTGCGGATCACGGGATCGACGCGGTCGTAGCTTTTTTCGGTGTAGAGGCTGAACCACTCTGCCGGCCAGCGCTTGGCAAGCACCATCTGCGCGAAACGCTGATCGGGATTGGGCAAACCCGTCACGATGATGTGCTCGAATCCGTAGCGGCTGAACGCGGTGGCGAGCGCGTCCATAGCGTCCGGAACCTTGGTATAGGCTCCCAGCCCCTCGATGAAGTCGAGCGCTTCCCGGCCATAATCTACGGCGGACATCGGTGCGTTTCCTGGCCCACACCGTCCCGTATAGCACGTATTTGGGGGCCGCCTCAATTCGCTCCTCCCGTAGTTTACCGGCCTCATCGGCTCCGAAGATTTAATCTACTTGTGGAAGAAATGACCTCAAGATACACCTGAAGGCGTCTGAAGCGGGAAAACCACGATGGAAGACGAGGACATCGCCCTCAACAGCGTGCTCGGCCTGGAATTGAACCGCGTGTTTTTCGCCGTCCGCGAGACGGCAAACAAGCAGAAGATCATCGAGTTCG
The DNA here is from genome assembly GCF_054185205.1 of Bradyrhizobium sp. 14AA. NCBI lineage: Bacteria > Pseudomonadati > Pseudomonadota > Alphaproteobacteria > Hyphomicrobiales > Nitrobacteraceae > Bradyrhizobium > Bradyrhizobium sp. 14AA. The sequence goes on from NZ_JAVAYM010000027.1 coordinate 9,224, forward strand.
CACGCGAGGTGCTGCAAAGCGAGCGCACGGAGCTGACTGACAGCGCTTCGCCCGAGGGCCCGGCAAGCTAGAACGCAGCTGCAGCAAACGACGCCGACGAACTGGTCGCGCGACGCCGCCCTTCCATTTGAACGCGCTGATTTTAGTCGAAACAATCTGACCGCGAAGTCGCCCTTCCATCTCCTTTATGCAGAACGCTGACGAACCCAGTCGCGCTCGTGCCCCGGACGCAGCGCAGCGTCGCCTCGACGATGCGCTGCAGAGCCGGGGCCCATCCATCCGCGACTTCCTCACCGGCTTTCTGGGTCCCGGCTCTGCGCCGCAACGCTAAAGGCGTTGCAGCGCTTCCGGGACACGAGAACGACTACCGCGCCCTCCGCACTGACGCACACACTTGCCGCTGGATGACATCACGGCTCTCGTGAGATGATCGCCGCCATGATTGTCTTTCGGGTGCCCAGGATATGATGACGCTGCGCCAGGTTGAAGTGATCCGTGCCGTGATGGTGACGGGGACCATCGGCGGCGCGGCGAAGCTGCTCAACGTCTCGGCACCCGGCATCAGCCGCCTCGTCAAATACACCGAGCGCTCGCTCGGCATCCGTTTCTTCCAGCGCCAGAACGGGCGCTATTTCCCGACGCCGGAAGCCGAGAACATCTTCGAGCAGATCAACGGCGTCTACAAGAAGGTCGACGACCTCTCCGAGATCATCTCCAAGATCGGCCGGGGCGGGTTGTCGGAACTGCGCATCGGCTCGGTGCCGAGCATCTCGCAGGTGATGGTACCGCGCGCGATCGAGCGCGTCCGCCGCCGCTATCCCGATCTCGGCATCGACATCAACGTTCTCAAGCTCGAGGAAGCCATCGACTATCTCATGCTCGGCCGCGGCGAGTGCGTGGCGATGAGCTACCGGCTGGAGCATTCCGGGCTCGACTTCATTCCGCTCGCCTCGGGCGAGCTCTATTGCATCGTGCCGCCCGGTCACGAACTCGCAGGCCGCAAGCAGGTCTCCGCCGAGGAGATCACCCGCTATCCGCTGATCGGCATCGATCCGAACGATCCCTACGGCCGGATCATGGCCGGGATCTTCGCGCGCAACCGCCTCGACTACAACATCACCATCCGCGCGCGCTTCGGCACCACGGTCTGCGCGCTGGTAAAGGCGGGCCTCGGCATCGCCATCATCGACCAGTTCACGGTGGCCCATGGCGGCTATCCCGGGATCGAGCTGGTGAAGATCACCGAGCCGACGAAGTTCGACACCTATATCGCAGTCAAGCGCGGCACGCCGCTGTCGCTCCATGCCGAGTATTTCATCGAGTCCCTGCGCGCCGAGATGCGCGCCATCGAGCCGTCTCGCGGCAACGGCAAGCCTGCGCAGGCGCGCGGGCGGAAGAAATAACATTATGTTAGGTTTGCAGGACAAAAGGGTAATTGTGTTAGGCAAGGGAAAGACTATCGTCGCACCCCGACCCCCCTTGGAATTGCGCGGATTTGCCGGCTAATGGCCGGAACCGAACGCTCCCGAACGAGACGATAGCAACATGTCCAAGCGCGGATACGCCGCCAGCAAGAAGCTCCTCACCGGCCTGATCGGTGCGCCGATTGCGCATTCCGCCTCCCCCGCCATGCACGAGCGCGCCGCCGAGGCGCTCGGCCTGCGCGGCCACTACCAGCTCATCGAGGTCGCCGGCGCCGATGCGACCGGGCTCAGCATGATGCTCGAAGGCGTGCGGCGGCTCGGCTTTGCCGGCGTCAATGTGACCTTTCCCTACAAGGAGGCGGTGGTCCCGCTGCTCGACGAGCTGGCACCTGCGGCGGCGACCATGGCGGCGGTCAATACCGTCGTCGTCAAGGACGGCCGCCTGATCGGCCACAACACCGACACGACGGGCTTTGCACGCGCCGTCGCGCCGCTGCTGGCGCCCTCCGGAAATGCAGTGGCCGTGATCGGCACCGGCGGCGTCGGCAAGGCGATCGCCTTTGCGCTGGCGAGCCTTGAGGTGACGGACCTCCGAATCTTCGACAGCGAGCCGGCACGCGCCGAAAAACTCGCCGCGCTGCTGGCCAGGCACGGTGGCGCCCGGGTCGCCACGAGTGTCAAGGACGCGCTCGAGGGTGCAACCGGCCTCGTCAACGGCACGCCGGTCGGCATGCTGCCGAACCGGGACACCCCGGTCCCCGCCTCGCTGCTGCGCGAAAGCCTGTGGGTCGCCGACGCCGTCTATTCGCCGCTGATCACGCCGCTGCTGGCGGCGGCCAAAGCCAAGGGCGCGAAGATCATGACCGGGCGGGAGCTCGCGATCTATCAGGCCGCCGACGCGTTCGAACTGTTCACGGGCCTTGCCCCATCGACCGAGGTCATGGGAGAGGCATTCGACGAGGTGATGGCGGCACGAAGTTCGACCTATCACGCAGCGTAACCGAAGCGGCCGGACACAAGGCCGCGGACAACATCAACGAAAACCGGGAGGAGAGACCATGAAATCGACTCTGCTGGCAGGCGCCCTGCTTGCCTTCGCGACTGCAACCAGCGTCCACGCCCAGGCGATCAAGCTCGCCGACGTCGCCGAGCTCTCAGGCGGCGGCGCCACCGTCGGCGCCAACTGGAAGAACGGCATCGACCTCGCGATCGAGGAGATCAACGCCAAGGGCGGCGTGCTCGGCCGCAAGCTCGAGGTCACCCACGCCGACTCGCAGTCCAACCCCGGCGTCGCCCGCGCCCAGGTGCAGAAGGCGCTCGACGCCGAGCCCTACGTGCTGCTCGGACCCGGCTATTCCGGCTCTGTGAAGGTGACGGCGCCGCTCGCGGCCGAAGCCGGCATCGCGCAGATCATGGGCGGCGAAGCCGCCGAGCTGACACAAGCCGGCAACAAGCTCCTGTTCCGCACCTCGTTCGGCCAGCAGTCCTCGATGCCGAAGGTCGCAAAGTACATTCACGACGACATGAAGGCGAAGACCGTCGCGGTGGTCTGGGTCAACAACGACTTCGGCCGCGGCGGCCGCGACGTCGTGGTCAAGGAACTCGACCGGCTCGGCTCCAAGGTGGTTGCCGACCTCTCGACCGAAGCGGGCCAAGCCGATTTCGCCGCCGACGTCGGCAAGATCAAGGCTGCCAATCCCGATGCCGTGTTCGTCTACCTGAACGAGGAAGAGAGCGCGCGCATCCTGAAAGAGCTGAAGCGCCAGGGCGTCACCGCGCCGCTGATGGGCGAGACCACGCTGATCGGCCAGAAGGTGATCGAGCTCGCGGGCGAGGCCGCCAACGGCGCGCGCGGCCATGTCGGCCTCACCACGGACGCGCCAGTCGACCTGATCAAGGCGTTCCGCGACAAGTTCTCGAAGAAGTACAATTACGTCCCTGATCACAACGGCCTGAAGGGCTATCTCGCGGTCTATATGGTGAAAGCCACCACCGAGAAGATGGGCAAGGTCGATTCCAAGGCCTTCGCCGACACGCTGCATGGCCTCACCATCAAGGCCACTGAGGAGCCGGGTATCCTGATGGACGTCACGTTCAGCGAGACCGGCGACATCGACCGCCAGAGCTTTCTGGTCGAGGTGGTCGAAGGCAAGCAGGTCGTGAAGCAGGTGCTGCCGAAGGTGAAGTGAGGTCTTCGCCTCTCCCCGCTTGCGGGCAGAGGCCGGGATTTGCGCAGCAAATTCCGGGTGAGAGGGAGCTTCCGCGAGTCCAACTGTCACCGAATTCGCGGAGACTCCCCCTCACCCCAACCCTCTCCCCGCAAGCGGGGAGAGGGGGAGGAGAGAGGGGAGAGGGGGAGGAGAGAGGGGAAAATGTCCAACCTGTTCGATCTTCTGGTCGCGGGACTTGCCACCGGCGCGATCTATGCGCTGGTCGCGGTCGGCTTCACGCTGCTGTGGCAGACCTCGCAGACCATCAATTTCGCGCAAGGCGAGTTCGTGATGCTGCCGGCGTTCCTGATGCTAGCGACGATGCATGCCGGCGCGCCGTTCTGGCTCGCGATCATCCTCGGCATCCTGCTGTCGATGATCCTGCTCGGCCTCGCCTTCAAGATGCTGCTGGTCGATCCGATGATGCGCCATGGCGTGCTGCCGCTCGCCATCGCCACCATGGCGCTCGCGATTGGCCTCAAGGAGGCCGTGAAGCAGTTTTTCAGCGCGGAAGCCTCGCCGTTCCCGTCGGTCGTGCCGACTGGCGACATCTCCATCCTCGGCCATTCCGTCTCGCTGCAAAGCATCGGCGTTCTCGTCGTCGCCATTCTTGCCGTCCTCGGCTTGACCACGCTGCTCAACCGCACCTCGCTCGGCCACCAGATGCAGGCGGCGGCGCAGAACCCGACGGTGGCGCGCATCATCGGCGTACCGGTCGAGCGGATGATCCTCCTGACCTTCCTGATCAACGCCTTCCTGGTCGCGCTGGCTTCGCTGCTGATCACGCCGATCTATCTGGCAAAGTTCTCCTCCGGCGAAGTGCTGGGCCAGGCGGCGTTCATTGCCGCGATCGTCGGCGGCTTCAACCAGGTGCGCGGTGCGATCGCCGGCGGCCTCCTGATCGGCGTGCTCGACAATCTCGCCGCGAGCTACGTCTCGACGCAATACCGCGCGGCGGTGCCCTTGATCTTCCTGATCGTCGTCATCCTGTTCCGGCCGCAAGGACTGCTCGGCCGCGCCGAGGAGCGCACGGTATGAGCCGCTTCGGCAAACCCCTGAAGATCGCGCTCGGCCTCATCGTCATCGCCGGCCTGATCATCGTTCCCATGAACTTCAACCGCTACGGCCTGTTCATCCTGAGTCAATGGGCGGTGATGACCATCGCCGCGATGGGCCTCAACCTCACGCTCGGCTATGCCGGCCAGGTGTCGCTGGCGCAGGGCGCCTTCGTCGGCATCGGCGCCTATGCCGCCGCGATCATGACGACCCATGGCTGGCCGCTGCCGGCGGCGATCCTGGTTGCGATCGCGCTCAGCTTCGCAGTCGGCTGGGTGCTCGGCTATCCTGCGCTGCGCGTGCAGCACCACTATCTCGCCTTCGTCACGCTAGCCTTCTCGACACTCGCCTTCCTGGTGTTCCGCAACGAGAGCTGGCTCACCGGCGGCATCTACGGCATCTCCAACATCCCGCGCCCGCATATCTTCGGGTTCGCGACCAACAAGCCGCTGCCGTTCTACTATGTCTGCCTCGGCTCGCTCGCGATCGTGTCGCTGGCGGTGTGGTGGCTGATCCGCTCGCCCTGGGGCCGCGCCTTCATGGCGCTGCGCGAAAACCCGCTGCGCGCGCAATCGCTCGGCATCGACACGCGGCGCTACACGCTGATGGCGTTCGCGATCGGCTCGGCGCTTGGCGGCGTCGCCGGTGCGCTCTACGCGCCGCTGACGCAGTATATCGACCCTGTCCCCTTCAACCTGTCGCTCTCGCTCGATCTCTTGATGATGGTGATCGTCGGCGGCGCCGGGTTCTATTTCGGCCCGTTCCTGGGCTCGATGATCGCGGTGCTGCTGCCGGAATGGCTGCGCTTCACCGAAGGCTATTATCTGATGCTCTACGCGATTGCGGTGATGCTGCTGCTGATCTGGTCGCCCACCGGCATCCTTGGAATCCTCGATCGCTACATGGCTGCGCGACGCACCAAGGCGGCCTCCGCGCTGCGCGCCGTCGCGAAGTCGCGCCTGGAGACGGTGCAATGAGCGCAGTGCTGGAAGTCACCGAGATCAAGAAGAACTTCGGCGGTATCAGCGCCGTCGACGGCGTGTCCTTCGACGTCCGCGAGGGCGAGATCCTCGGCCTGATCGGCCCGAACGGCTGCGGCAAGTCGACCCTGTTCAACTGCATCCTCGGCCAGCTCACGCCATCAGGCGGCGAGGTGAAGCTCGACGGCAAGGTGGTCACGGGCCTGCGCCCCTCCGAGCTCAACAAGCTCGGGGTCAGCCGCACCTTCCAGCTGCTGCAGGTGTTTCCAAAGCTCTCGGTGCGCGAGAACCTGATCCTTGCGGGACAGGAGCACCAGGGCAGCATGGCTGCGCGCCTCGTCGGCCGCTCCGATGCCGGACTGACCGACGTCGCCAACCAGATGATCGGCTTCTTCAAGCTCGACCATCTCGCTGACGAGCCGGCCGGCGGCCTCTCCTACGGCCAGCAGAAGCTGCTCGACGCCGCCATGGCCTTCATGGGCGGCCCGCGCCTCGTTCTGCTCGACGAGCCCGCCGGCGGCGTCAACCCGTCGATGCTGGCGGACCTGAAGGATCGCCTGGTCGCGATCAACCGCGAGAAGAACGCCACCTTCGTCGTGATCGAGCACAACATGGAGTTCGTGATGTCGCTGTGCTCGCGCGTGATGGTGATGGCGGAAGGCAAGGTGCTGGCGATGGGGCGGCCCGACGAGGTCCGCAAGAACCCCGCCGTCATCGAAGCCTATCTGGGACATTGAGGAGCCCATCATGAGCGAGCCAATTCTCTCGGTTCACAATCTCGTCGGCGGCTACGGCAAGATGACGATTTTGAACGGCACGACCTTCGCCGTACCGCAGGCGACCATCACCACCATCATCGGCCCGAACGGCGCCGGCAAGTCCACTGTGTTCAAGGCGATCTTCGGCCTGTTGAAGCTGCGCGAGGGCAAGATCAGCTTTGCCGGCCGCGACGTCACGAACTTAAGCCAGCGCGCCCTGCTCAATGCCGGCATCTGCTACGTGCCGCAGGGCCGCAACATCTTTCCCGAGCTGTCGGTGCGCCACAATATCGAGCTCGGCGGCGTCGCCGCCGGCAAGGGCCTCGACCTGCCCGAGCGGATCGAAGCGGCCCTCGATCTGTTCCCGGCGCTGCGCCGCAAATCGACCCAGCAGGCGTCCACGCTCTCCGGCGGCGAGCAGAAGCAGTTGGAGATCGCCCGCTCGCTGCTGCTCGAGCCGAAGCTGGTACTGGTCGACGAACCTTCGATCGGCCTGTCACCGCTGATGGTGCAGCAGACCTTCGACATCCTCAAAAGCCTGCGCGACCGCGGCGTCACCATCCTGATGATCGAGCAAAACGCGCGCTCGGCGCTGGAAATCTCGGACATCGGCATCGTGCTCGAGCTCGGCCAGACCCGGATGGTCGACAAGGCGGAGCGCATCCTCAACGATCCACGCATCGGCCAGCTCTTCCTCGGCGGTGCCATGGAGGACAACGCAGCATGAACAAGCGCTCAATCGCCACCGTTTCCCTCTCAGGCGCACTGGACGAGAAGCTTCGCGCCATCGCATCGGCCGGGTTCGACGCGGTCGAGATCTTCGAGAACGATTTGCTGTCGTTCGGCGCAGGCCCGCGCGACATCGCAAAGTTCTGCAAGGACCTCAATCTCGAGATCTGTGCGTTCCAGCCGTTCCGCGATTTCGAGGGCATGCCGGAGCCGCAGCGTGCGCGCAACTTTGCCCGCGCGGAACGCAAGTTCGACCTGATGCAGGAGCTCGGCACCGACCTGCTGCTGATCTGCTCCAACGTCTCGCCAAGCTCGCTTGGCGGCATCGACCGCGCCGCGGACGATTTTCGCGAGCTCGGCGAGCGCGCGGCCAAACGCTCCTTGCGCGTCGGCTACGAGGCGCTGGCCTGGGGCCGCCACGTCAACGACTACCGCGACGCCTGGGAGATCGTGCGCCGCGCCGATCACCCCGCGATCGGCGTCATCCTCGACAGTTTTCACGCGTTGGCACCCGGCTTCCCGGTCCGCGCGATGGCCTCGATTCCCGGCGACAAGATCTTCCTGGTCCAGCTTGCGGATGCACCGAAGCTCGAGCTCGACATCCTCTCGTGGAGCCGGCACTTCCGCTCCTTCCCCGGCCAGGGCGACCTGCCGGTCGGCGAGTTCATGACGGCAATCGCGGCGACCGGCTATGCCGGGCCGCTGTCACTGGAAATCTTCAACGACCAGTTCCGCGCCGGCTCGGCCGCGCAGACCGCGGTCGACGGCCTGCGTTCGCTGATCCTGCTGGAGGACCAGCTCGCGCCGGATTGGCCGAAGCTCGTCAGCGAGCCGCTGGCGCCGAAGGCCAAAAGCCGCGGCACGGGATTCATCGAGTTCGCCGTCAACGAAACCAAGGCGGGCGAGCTGGCGCGCCTGCTCGCGCAGCTCGGTTTCCGCAAGACCGGCAAGCATCGCAGCAAGGCGGTGGAGCGCTGGTCGCAGGGCAAGGTCGAGCTCGTCATCAATTGCGAGACCGATGGCTTTGCGCATTCGCACTACGTCACCCATGGCCCCGGCGTCTGCGCGATCGCGCTTGACGTCGACAATGCCGGCCTTGCCATGCAGCGCGCCGAGACATTGAAGGCGCGCACCTTCTACCAGCCGGTCGGGCCGGGCGAGCTGGAGATTCCCGCGATTCACGGCGTCGGCGGCAGCCTGCTTTATTTCCTCGACCAGGCCGGCAAGAACTGGGACACCGACTTCGAGCCGGTTGCGAGCGATGCGAGCGCGGACGCGCTGCTCGCCGTCGACCACATCGCGCAGTCGATGCCCTATGACGAGATGCTGTCCTGGCTGTTGTTCTACACCGGCATCCTCGACCTCAAGCGCCTGCCCCAGATGGAGATCGCCGACCCCCGCGGCCTCGTGCAGAGCCAGGCCATCATCAACGCCGACCAGAGCCTGCGCTTCGTGCTCAACGGCTCCTCCGCCAACCGTACCCTGCCGGCACGCTTCATCTCGGAGTTCTTCGGCTCGGGCGTGCAGCACGTCGCGTTCTCGTGCAAGAATATCTTCGCGACGGTCGCAGAGATGCGCAAGCGCGGCGCGGATTTCCTGGACATCCCCGCCAATTACTACGACGACATCGAAGCCAAATACGACCTCGCGCCCGACCTGATGGCGCAACTGCGCGCCAACCACATCCTCTACGACCGCGAGGGCGACGGCGAGTTCTTCCAGGTCTACACCCACATTTTCGACGAGCGCTTCTTCTTCGAGATCGTGGAGCGGCGGGACTATCAGGGATTTGGCGCAGCCAATGCCGGCATCAGGCTGGCAGCACAAGCCCGCGAAGTGCGCCCCGCGAGCATGCCGCGGGTGTAGGTCGCCTCTGACCCTCTCCCCTTGTGGGAGAGGGTGGCTCGCCGCGTAGCGGCGAGACGGGTGAGGGGTCTCTCTCCACGCCCTCGATAGAAGTTGTTCTGCGGAAACAACCCCTCATCCGGCGCTTCGCGCCACCTTCTCCCACAAGGGGAGAAGGCGGATCCCGCTCGTGGCGTTCAGCTCACTTCATCGCGCACTTGTCGTGGAAGCGATCCTGGTCGTTCTCCACGATTGTCGCGACCGTCTTCAGCGAGAGCTGGCCTTCGCCGTCCTTGACCACGTCCTGGAGATAGAAGCTCTGCACCGGGATGTGATTCTTGCCGTATTTGAACGCGCCGCGCAGCGACTTGAAGTTGGCCTTCTCCATCTCGGCCTTCATCTCGGCCTTCTTGCTGGTGTCGCCCTTCACGGCGACCACCGCGCTGTTGATGAGCTGGGCCGCGTCATAGGTTTGCGCGCCATAATAGGTCGGACGCAGGCCGGGATACTTCTTGCGGTAGTCGGCAACGAAGCGCTTGTTCTGCTCGTTGGGGAGGTCGTTGACCCATTCCTGCGCCCCGGGAACGCCAAGCGCGTTTTCCTTCTGCAGCGGCAGCGAGAGCTCGTCGACCGTGAAGGCGGTGTAGAGCGGCATCGTGCTCTTCAGGCCGGCCTGCGCATATTGGTTGAGGAACTGCACGCCGGCAGCACCCGGATAGAACACGAAGATCGATTCCGCGCCCGAGGCACGCGCCTTGGAGAGCTCGGCGGAGAAGTCGAGCTGGCTCGGCCAGACCGTGTATTCCTCGCCCTTGACCTCGCCCTTGAAGGTGCTCTTCACGCCCGCGAGCATGTCCTTGCCCGCCGCGTAGTTCGGGCCGATCAGGAACACGCTCTTGACGCCCTTCTGGTTCATGTAGAGGCCCATGGCGGCGGGCGTCTGGTCGTTCTGCCAGGAGGTCGAGAACACGTAAGGCGAGCAGAGTTCGCCCGCGAGCTGCGACGGGCCGGCATTGGCCGAGATCAGGAAGGTCTGCGAATCCACCGCGGTCTTGAGCGAGGCGAGCAGCACGTTCGACCAGATGTAGCCGACGATGAAATCGACCTTGTCGGACTGCACCAGCTTCTCGGTCTTCTGCTTGCCGACGTCGGGCTTCTGGCCGTCGTCCTCGTAGATCACCTCGACCGGCTTGCCGTCCATCTTGCGGCCGATGTGATCCAGCGCCAGCTCGAAGGAGTTGCGCATGTCGTTGCCGATCACGGCGGTCGGGCCGCTGAAGGTCGAAACGAAACCGATCTTGATGGTGTCGCCGGCGAATGCCGGGCTCGCCAGCACCAGCGCCGCTGCGCCCGCCAGCCAGAATGCCGTCCTCATAACCACTCCCCTCCTTTATTATCGATCCCGGAAACGAGGTGATCGCCGCCCCGGGTCTGTCTCTATTGAACGCAAAATCTGTCGAGCCGCCAATGGCTCAGCGCCCGCCCCTGCACCATATTTCGCACCAATCGGCGATGGCAAGAAATATAATTCTACTCACTTCGGCCGAGGCCGGCCCAAGGCCGGTCCGGATGGTGCGGCGCTTTCTCGCCGCAGATCGATACATCCAGCCTATCCGGCGATTGATGACGGCTATTGGACCGCGAGGCCCGATCCGCACTTAAATGAACAGGTAGAGCAGCGAGATTCGAGGGCGATCATCATGACCACCACACCGCATCGCGTCGTCATCGTCGGGGCCGGCTTCGGCGGGCTGGAGGCAACCTACCGGCTCGCCGGCAGCCCGGTTGCCATCACGCTGATCGACCGCCGCAATCATCATCTGTTCCAGCCACTGCTCTACCAGGTCGCGACCGCCTCGCTCGCCACCAGCGAGATCGCCTGGCCGATCCGGCACCTGATGCGCGACCGGCCAGAAGTGACAACGCTGTTTGCGACGGTGAGCGGCGTCGATGCCGACAGGCGCTGCGTGCTGATCGACGACGGCAGCGAGGTGCCTTACGACACGCTGGTGCTCGCCACCGGCGCGCGGCACGCCTATTTCGGCCACGATGAATGGGAGGCATGGGCGCCGGGTCTGAAGACGCTGGAGGACGGCACCACGCTGCGCCGCCACATCCTGGTGGCGTTCGAGCGCGCCGAGCGCGAGACCGATCCGGTCAAGCGCGCGGCGCGGCTGACCTTCGTCATCGTCGGCGCCGGTCCCACCGGCGTCGAGCTCGCCGGCACCATCGCCGAGATGGCGCATCACACCTTGCCCGGGGACTTCCGCAACATCGACACGACCAAGGCACGCGTGGTGCTGGTCGAGGCCGGGCCGCGCGTGCTCGCGGGCTTCGCCGACGACCTCTCGGCTTACGCGCAGGCCTCGCTGGAGAAGATCGGCGTCGAGGTCGTGCTCGGGCAGGCCGTCACCGAGATCAATCGTGAGGGCGTGGTGTTCGGCGGCAAGCTGCTCGAGGCAAAGACGCGAATCTGGGCCGCCGGCGTGCGCGCCTCGCCCGCCGCCGAATGGCTGGGCGCACCCAGCGATCGCGCCGGGCGCGCGCAGGTCGAGGCCGATCTGACCATCCCCGGCCATCCCGAGATCTTTGCGATCGGCGACACCATCAGCATCAACGCCTGGGAGGGCAAGCCGGTGCCGGGCATCGCGCCAGCGGCGAAGCAGCAGGGCCGGCATGTCGCCGAGACCATCAAGGCCCGCCTGCGCGGCGAGAACAAGGGCGCCTTCCGCTACAAGCACGCCGGCAGCCTCGCGCAGATCGGCAAGCGCCTCGCAGTGATCGATTTCGGCAAGTTCAAACTGCGCGGCACCATCGCATGGTGGATCTGGGGCATCGCCCACATCTACTTCCTGATCGGCCTGCGCCACCGCCTCAGCGTCGCGCTCAGCTGGCTCTGGATCTACGCGCGCGACCAGCGCGCAGCGAGGCTGATCACGCAGGGAAGCAGCAAGGTGGTGTAGGCTCTCTTCCTTCTCCCCTTGTGGGAGAAGGTGGCGTAGGCGGCCTACGGCCGCCGTTCTTGAGAACGCCGATGCTTTGCATCGGCTATGGCGCCGGATGAGGGGTTCTCTCGACTCGCCAGAGTGTCCGTGAGGAGAGAACCTCTCACCCGGCTTCGCTTTGCGAAGCCACCCTCTCCCACAAGGGGAGAGGGTGCAGCGCGCTCGCGGCTGTTACTTCACCAACTCGCACCCGCCTTCCGCCAGCGGGCGGAACGCCTGGTCTGCCGGAATCGTCGAGACCAGCTTGTAATAGTCGTAGGGATATTTCGACTCCTCCGGCTTCTTCACCTCGAACAGGTACATCGGATGCACGACGCGGCCGTCCTGGCGGATCGTGGTGTCGCCGAACAGTTTGTCCTTGCCTTTGAACTTCTTCATCTCGGGGACGGCGTCCTTGGCATTGTCGCTGCCGGTCGCCGCGACCGCGTTGAGGTAAGCGAGCGTCGAGGCATAGACGCCGGCCTGGTTGCCGCTCGGCATCTTGCCGTTCATGCCGGGCCGCGCGGCGAAGCGTTTTGCGAAGGCGCGGGTGTCGTCGTTCATGTCCCAGTAGAAGGCTTCCATGAGCTGGAGGCCCTGGGCGACCTTGATGCCCATACCGTGGACGTCATTGATGAAGAGCAGGAAGGCGACGAGCTTCTGCCCGCCCTGCTGGATGCCGAACTCGGCCGCCTGCTTCACCGCGTTGATGGTATCGCCGCCGGCATTGGCAAGGCCGATCACCTGGGCCTTCGAGCTTTGGGCCTGCAGCAGGAAGGACGCGAAATCGGAGGTGCCGAGCGGGTGCTTGGAGGAGCCGATCACCTTGCCGCCATGCGCCTCGATGTATTTCTGCGCTTCCGATTCGATACCCTTGCCGAGCGCAAAGTCGACCGTGAGGAAGTACCAGTCCTTGCCGCCGCGCGAGACCATTGCCGCCGCCGTGGTGTTGCCGGTCGCCCAGGTGTCGTTGACCCATTGGATGGTGTTGGGCGAGCAGGCCTTGCCGGTGAGGTCCGAGCTTGCGGTCGAGGAGGCCAGAAACGTCATGCGGCTGTCGCGCAGCAGCGTGTTGATGGAGAGGCCGACCGCCGAGTTCGGCACGTCGACGATCGCATCGACGCCCTCGACGTCGAGCCATTTGCGCGCAATGGCGTTGCCGACATCGGCCTTGTTCTGGTGATCGGCATAGACGATCTCGACCTTGATGCCCTTGCCGCCGCCGTTGAAATCCTCTGCCGCCATGCGCGCGGCTTCGACCGAGCCCATGCCGTTGGTGTCCTGGAAGATGCCGGAGATGTCGTTGAGCACGCCGACGCGCACGACATTGTCGGAGATCTCGGCGCTCGCCGCGCCGGTCACCAGGCTCGCGGCCAGCGCGAGCGTCCATTTCAGGTGTTTCATCGTTTCCCTCCCCTTTTGATCCATTGCCGCGCCGGTCGTTGCCGGCGCATTTGAAAAGTCAGGCTCTCCTGGAAATTCAGACCTGCCGCGCCGGCAGCTTCACCACGAGCCCGTCGAGATCGGGCGTGACCTTGATCTGGCAGGACAGCCGGCTCGCCGGCAGTCGCTCGGCGGCGGTGCCGTCGAGCAGGGCGTCTTCGTCGCCGGCCATGGCAGGCAGGCGCGCGAGCCAGGCGTCGTCGACATAGACATGGCAGGTCGCACACATCGCGTTGCCGCCGCATTCGGCCAGAATGCCGTCGAGGCCGTGACGGGTCGCAGCCTGCATGGCGCTTTCGCCTTCGCTGGTCTCGACGCGGTCGGACTTGCCGTCGGAATGAATGAACGTGATGGCAGGCATCAAGGCTCCTCGTCAGGCCGGGGTAATGGTGACCGGCAGGCTGTCGAGCCCGCGCAGCGTGTTGTTGAAGCGCCGTTTCGGCTCGCCCGTGATCTCGATCTTCGCGATCCGCCGCGCCAGCGCTGTCAGCATCACCTCACCTTCGAGGCGGGCGACCAGCTGGCCGACGCACATGTGGATGCCCGAGCCAAAGCCGACATGGCCGGAGGTACGACGGGTGATGTCGTAGCTATCCGGGCTGTCCCAGCGTCGCGGGTCACGATTGGCGGCGGCGAGGAACATCAGCACTTTTTCGCCCTCGCCGATCGTCGTACCCGCGAGATCGACCTCGCGCGTGGTGGTACGGAAGAAGGTCTGGACCGGACTCTCGAATCGCACGGCCTCCTCGAAGGCACCGCGCGCCAACGAGAGGTCATTGCGCAGCCGCTGCCACTGATCGGAGAAGCGCGCGAGGCAGTACACGGCCGCACCGATGCCGTTGACGGTGGTATCAAGGCCCGCCGACAGCAGCGAGCGGACCAATAGCGGTGCCTCGGTGGCCGTGATGGCGCCATCGTCGACCTGCGCATGAATGCAGGCGCCAAAGCCACCGGGCGCGAGGTTCTCGCGCTGGCACTGCTCGGCAACATAGGCCTGGTGCGGCATCGAACGTTCGATCGCCTCCTGGCGGAGCTGGTTGGGCGGGCCGAACGCGTTGAACACGACGCTCGCATAGGGAATCAGATGCTCGCGGCCTTCGGCCTTCAGCCCGAGCGCATCGGGGAAGATCGAGAGCGGGTACGCCTCGGCGAGATCGGCGATCGCATCGAAGCTGCGTCGTTCGATCAGCGCATCCACCCGCTCCTCTGCCGCCGCCGCAAAACGGTCGCGCACCTGCTTCATCGCGGTCGGCGACAGCACCTTTGACAGCACGGCGCGGGTGCGAGTGTGCGCGGGCGGATCGGCCTCCAGGATCAGGCTCGGCGGCCGCCACGGCGTCTCCTTCTTGAAGTCGGAGAGGCCGACACCGCGGCTGGAGCAGAAGGTGGCGGGATCGTTCAGCACGGCATGGACCTCGGCATAGCGCGCCACGCCGTAGACGTTCCACTTGTCGAGATAGACCACCGGCCCAGCTTCGCGCAGCACTTCGTGCGTGGGATACGGGTCGGCAAAAAAGTTCATGGCGAAAGGATCGACGTCGAGATGTGGGACGGAAGCGGAGCTCGTCGAACCAGGGGAGCCGGATGCGGTCATGGGAGATCTCCCTCATTTTGACCTTGTGAAAGAGCGGCGCATGCCCTTAGGTCAGCGAACCCGCCGCGAGTCAGAACCCCGATATGCCTGCGCCTTCGACCAGATCCCGCCAGAAGCCTGCGCCCACGGAGGCGGGACCGACACTCGATCTCGACCGTTACGTCCCGGCGTTCGTCACCTTCATCGCCAACAAGCTCTCGAACAGCGCAACCGCGTTCTATCAGAAGCAATTCGGCGTCAACGTCACGGAATGGCGGGTCATGTCGCTGCTGGCGATCGAGCCCGGCATTCCGGCCTCGCGCATCTGCCACGTCATCGGCTTCGACAAGGGGCCTGTGAGCCGGACGCTGGCCGGCCTCGAGAAGCGCGGGCTGGTCTCGATCCGCACCGACCCGAACGACGGCCGCACCCATTCGATTTCGCTGACCGCGAAGGGCCGCGCCACCCATGACAAGGTGATCGTTGCGGCGCTCGAGCGCGAGCGGCGGCTGTTGTCGTGCCTCGACAAGGGTGAGCGTGAGGTGCTGATTGGCCTGCTCCGCCGGCTGCACGAAAATCTCGGCGCGGTCACCGGCAGCGCGGACACCTGACGGGCCTCGCGCCAGGCGCGGTCCGCTGTCATTCCCAGGCACAAGCCGGCCTTTGCCGACGGCACCCTTGCTGCCGCGCATTGCTTCCTCCGAAACCGAACGCGGCGGTTCCTCCCGCCGTCATCCTCTTTGGAACGGTTCGCACAAATTAGTTGCTTAGGCAACAAAAGAATCATGCAAGATATTACGGCAGGTTGGCTGGCCTGGTTGCGCATGCTTCCCCCTCTTCCCTTCTCCCCTTGTGGGAGAAGGTGGCGCGAAGCGCCGGATGAGGGGTCTCTATCCGCGAGCTTCACTGAGAGGGATTCACACGCGGAGACAACCCCTCACCCGTCTCGCCGCTTCGCGGCGAGCCACCCTCTCCCACAAGGGGAGAGGGGAAGACCACGGCCAGTTACAGCCCGATCCACGCGTCCGACGCATCGTCGTTCAGTCGCGCCACGAAATCGGCACGCCGCGTCAGCACCGCACGCTGGTTGATGTAGCCCTTGTCGGTGATCTCGCCGCCATCGACCGACGGCGGCTCGACCAGCAGCAGCGCACGCGTGGCATGGCCAGAGGAGTTGGACCCCTCCTGCTTCAGCCTCGCCAAGCCTTGCGCGATCGCTGTCCTGACCTTGTCATGCACGAGCACCTCATTCACATCAGCCGTCTCGCCCAGGCCGGCATGGACGCGGCAAGCCGCGATATTCGGGAACACCAGGAAGCGCACCTCGTCACCACCATGGCCCGCGACCACGATGTCCTGCGCGAGCGGCGCCAGCGCGGCGATGCCGGCGACGCGCAATGTGCCGACGCTGACCCAGGTGCCGGAATTGAGCTTGAAGTCTTCCGCAACGCGGCCGTCGAAGAACAGCCCGCGCTCCGGCCGCTCCGGGTCGGCAAGCTTCACCGCATCGCCGATGAGATAAAAACCCTCGTCGTCGAAAGCCTGCCTGGTCAAGTCCGGCGCCTTCCAATAGCCCGGCGTGACGTTGGGACCGCGCACACGCACCTCCAGCTTGTCGCCGGAGGCGACGAGCTTCAATTCGGTGCCGGGAATGGGCACGCCGATATTGCCGGAGCGTTCGGCGAGGAAATGGCAGTCGGCCGCCAGCGGCGAGGTCTCGGTCGAGCCCCAGGCCGAAACCATCGGCATCGCGCGGCCGACGGTCTTGATCGAGAGCTCTTCGAGCGCATCCCAGAGGTTCTGCGGCAGCGCCGCGCCGGCATAGAAGGCGAACTTCACCTCGCTGAAGAAACGCCGACGGAGTTCCTCGTCGCCGCGCAGCGCCGCGATCAGCATGTCGAAGCCGCGCGGCACGTTGAAATAGACCGTCGGCATCACGCTTTTCAGATTGGCGAGCGACGTCGCGAACAGACCGGGCGCGGGCTTGCCGCCGTCGATATAGAGCGAGCCGCCGTTGCGCAGCACGAGGTTGAAATTGTGGTTGGCGCCGAACGTGTGGCTCCAGGGCAGCCAGTCGAGAATGACGAGATCACCGCGCCCCGGCGCGATGAAGGTCCAGGTCTGCGCCTTGGCCTGCTGGCTCGTGGTCAACATGCGCTGGGTGTTGATGACCGCCTTGGGCGCGCCGGTCGAGCCCGAAGTGAACAGGAATTTCGCGATCGTGTCCGGCGTCACCGCGGCAAAGGCTTTTGCGACGTCGGGCGTCTCAGCCGTTGTCGCGATGCTGCTGAAGGGCAACGCATCGGCATCGCCGTCGATGCCGCTGATGATCTGCGCCGTGTGAAGCGGCTTGATCGCCGCCAGCGCCGCCGCAAATGGTTTTGTGGCGGAGACATAGATCGCGCCGGGCTCGAGCAGTGCGATCATGCTCTTGAGCTTGTCGAAATCCTTCGACATCAGCGAATAGGCCGGCGAGATCGCCGCCGAGGGCACGCCGACATGCTGGGCGGCGAGCGCGAGCAGCGCATGATCGATACTGTTATCGGAGAGGATCGCGAGCGGACGCTCTGCGCTGAGACCCTGTGCCAGGATCCAGGACGCCGTCGCGCGCACCTGTCGCAGCGCCTGCGCATAGGTGACGGTGGTCCAGGGCGCTTCGACATTGCCGCGCTCGGCGAGGAATATCTTGTCGGGCGTCTGCCTCGCCCACTGCTCCAGCCAATCGCCGATGCAGCGGGCGCTCTCGCGCAAGGGCTCCGGCGAGCGCAGCACGATGCTGCCGTCGGCGCGGTGCTCGGCGACGGTCCTGGGTGTTGCAAACAGGCTTGCGGCATCACCGCGTAGGGCGGTTGTCATGGGCTTCCTCCTCCGCCCGGACGACCGGATCGGCCGCAGCCTCGTTCCGGGCTGCGTTGGCCATAATGTTGGTCATGGCAATTGTTGTCGTCAACAACAATCTTTCGCTCGTGCGGCGAAGACGCTACAAGAACGCTCCGGCAGGAGACGCAACGTGACAGCCAACGCAGCCCAGACCTCCGTGCGTAAGCGATCCGGCAACGGTGCGGCGCGGCGGAACGACGCCGACGAGATCGGCCTCGATGCGCTGGTCGGCCACGCCGGCTATGCGGTGCGGCGCTTCCAGATCTGGATTTTCCAGGACTTCATCAAGACGCTCGGCGACGTCGATATCCGGCCGACGCAATATTCGGTGCTGACGGTGATCGGCGCCAATCCGGGCCTGTCGCAGATGGCGGTGGCAAAACGCCTCGGCATCGAGCGCGCCCGGCTGGTGCATCTGCTCGACAGCCTCGAGGCGCGCAAGCTGGTGAAGCGGGTCAAGTCGAAGGCGGACCGGCGCTCCCACGCGCTGCACCTCACGACGCAGGGCGAGACGGCGCTGGCCAAATTCAAGCGCCTCGCCGCCGCGCACGAGCGGAATGTCGAGGACAGGATCGGCAAGGAGAACCGGGAGCAGCTGCTCCGGATCCTCGCTGACTTCACCTGATCCCGACTGCACATGAATTGGGCAAATGCCCGGAACAGGGCGCTGCCGCGGCAACCCGCCCGTCCCTCGAAATTTCTCCCAAGCCACTGATCCCACGATAATATCCGAGGCATCGCGCCTGCCCGGATTCTGTACACAATGGCACATCGCTTGCTTCAATCCGGGTGAAACAGTTGCCGGAGTTTTGTCACCATGGGGGCTGAGCAGCCTGAAACGATCGCCGCGATCGTGGCCGCGCATCGCGCGGGCACGATGACGCCGGGGCAGACGGTCGCGCGGACCTATCAGCGCATCCGCGACCACAACGATCCCGCCGTGTTCATCAGCCTGCGCGACGAGAAAGACGCGATCGCCGAGGCTGAGAAGCTCGCGGCGCGAAAGGATGCCGCCGGCTTGCCGCTCTACGGCATCCCCGTCGCCGTGAAGGACAACATCGACGCGCTGGGCTTTCCGACCACCGCGGCCTGCCCCGCCTTCTCCTACACCCCGGCGCATGACTCGACCGCGGTCGAGCGTTTGCGCGCCGCCGGCGCCATCATCATCGGCAAGACCAATCTCGACCAGTTCGCGACCGGCCTCGTCGGCGTGCGCTCGCCCTACGGCATTCCCAGGAATTCGATCCACGACGATCTGATTCCGGGGGGATCGAGTTCGGGATCGGCAGTCGCCGTGGGTGCTGGCCTCGTACCGCTGTCACTGGGGACCGACACCGCCGGCAGCGGGCGCGTCCCGGCGATGCTCAACAACATCGTCGGGCTGAAGCCGAGCCTCGGCATGATCTCGACCGCGGGGCTGGTTCCGGCCTGCCGCACGCTCGACTGCATCTCGGTCTTCGCCTTGACGGTGGACGACGCCGCGCTTGCGCTCTCGGTGATGACCGGGCCCGACCAGGCCGATCCGTTCTCGCGCGATCGGCCGCTCGGCCCGGTCACGCCCTTCCCGGCGAACCTGCGCCTCGGCGTGCCGCGCAACGGACAACTGATCTTCTTCGGCGACAAAAAATCGGAAGCCGCCTATGCCGATGCGCTGACGCGCTGGGCCGCGCTTGGCGCTGATCTGGTCGAGTTCGACCTCGAACCGTTCTACGAGACGGCGCGGCTGCTCTATGAGGGGCCCTGGGTCGCCGAACGTTATCTCGTGATCAAGGATCTGCTCGCCTCCGCGCCCGATTCGATTCATCCGGTCACGCGCGAGATCACCGCGGTGGGAGCGCGGTTGACAGCGGCAGAGACTTTCTCCGCCCTCTACCGCTTGCAGGGCCTGCGCAAGATTGCCGAGCGGACTTTTGCGAATATCGACGCGCTGGTGCTGCCGACGGCGCCGACGACCTATACGATCGCGCAGGTGCTCGCCAATCCGATCGAGCTCAACAGCCGGCTCGGCACCTACACCAACTTTGTGAACCTGCTCGACCTCTGCGGCCTCGCGGTGCCGGCGTCGATGCGCGGCGACGGCATCCCGTTCGGCATCACGCTGCTCGCGCCAGCGGGGCGCGATGCACTGCTCGCGAGCATCGGCCGCGTCTTCCATGCGGATACGAAGCTGAGCGTCGGGGCAAAGGGCGGAGCGCAGCCCGCGCTCGCGCCGCTTGCCGCAAGCGGCATCGACGAGATTCCGATCGCGGTGGTTGGCGCGCATCTGTCCGGCATGGCGTTGAACGGCGAGTTGAAAGCCCTGAACGCGAAGCTGATCGAAGCGACGAGGACGGCGCCGGACTACAAGCTCTATGCGCTGAAGACCATGCCGCCGAAGCCCGGCATGTTGCGTGTCGCAGCAGGCAACGGTGCGTCGATCGAGCTGGAGATCTGGTCGCTCTCGTCAGCCGCCTTCGGCAAGTTCGTCAACGCGATTCCCGCGCCGATGGCGATCGGCACGGTACGGCTTGCAGACGGCCGCAGCGTGAAGGGCTTTCTCGTCGAGCCGGAGGTGCTGGGCGAGGCGCGCGATATCACGGCGTACGGCGGCTGGCGGAAGTTTATGGCGGAAGGTGCGAAAACGTAGGTCTCGTAGGGTTGGTTAGCCCTGCGATTGCGCAAAGCGCAATCGCAGGGCTAACCAACCTCTTCTCCTTCTGCGGATACAGACTGCGGTGGGTTACGCCTTCGGCTAACCCGCCCTACGGCACCGCGTGTGCGGCCCTACACCGACACCGCGTAGATCTCATACTCCCCGCGCACCAGCTCGATATGCGCGCGCATCGCGGCGGCGGCGCCTTGCTTGTCGCCGCGCATGATGGCAACGACGACGCGGTCGTGTTCGGCTTGCGACTTTGCCAACCGACCGAGATTGCGGAACTGGGCGCGGCGGAACGGCTGCACGCGGACGCGGGTGGCGAGCGTGATTTCGGCGATGTAGCCGTTCTGCGATCCCGCATAGATCGCGTTGTGGAAGCGCTCGTTGACCTCGTGGAAGCGATCGGGATTGCCGGCGTAGCTCAACACTCGCAGCTCTTCGTGGATGGCTTCCAGACCATGGCGCTCGGCGGCGGACATACGCTCGGCAGCAAGACCGGCACACAGCGCCTCGAGTTCCGCCATCGCCTCGAACATGCTCTTCAGCCGCTCGATCGACGGCTGCGCTACCACCGCGCCGCGATGGGCGCGGGCCTCGACGAGACCGCTCGCCACCAGCTGGCGCAGCGCCTCGCGGACCGGCGTGCGGGAAACGTTGAAGCGCCGCGCGATGTCGGTCTCGTCCAAGGGCGAGCCGGGCGCCAGGGTTCCGCGCACAATCTCGTCGGCGAGCTGCAAGCGCAACTCCTCGGCGCGCGTAACCTTGTGCACGCTGGGCTGTGCCCGATCGACGCGCGGCACCACCGGCTCGGCCGGCAATGTCCCGGGCGGAAAATCGTCAAGCGTCATACGGTCAGGTCTCTTTCGACTCGTCGATGATGCTGACATGGGCGGCGACGACGCGCCAGCCCTCCGGGAAGCGAATCCAGGTCTGCATCTGCCGGCCGACCTTGCCGGGAGCCGTGTCGCGATAGAACAAGGTGGAGGCCACGGCCGTGTCGTGGCCATAGCTCGAGATCACCGTCTTCGCGGTGCGGCGGTTGAGGCCGACCGGCGAGCGGCCGGCGCGGAACCCGGAAATCGCCTCGTAGCCATAGAGGTTCTCGCCGATGCCATAGCGCAGCGTGCGCGGGTCGTTGCGGAAGAGCTCGCCGAGCACGGCGACGTCGTTGCTGACGAGGGCCTGCTCATAGCGCTCGAACGCGGCTTTGACTTCCGCGATCACGTCGGGGAGATCGATCTCCATCTCAAATTCCTTTTGGGCTGGGCGCGGCGACAACGCCCATTTTCTCCAACGCGTACGCGACGCGCAGCGCGATGTCCTCGCGCCACGGCGCACAAATGATCTGCACGCCGATCGGCAGCGGCTCGAGCGGCACCGGCACGGCAACCACCGGCAGGCCGATGAAGGAGATCGGCTGGGTGTGGATGCCGATATTGGCGCGCACCGGCAATTCGACGCCGTCGAGATTGAAATTCACCTGACCGAGCTTCGGCGCGGTGCACGGCGTTGCCGGCGCGATCAGCACATCGACCGACCTGAAGATCTCGGCGAGCTGCGCGCGATACCAGCGGCGGAATTTCTGCGCGCGGTCGACCAGCGGCGCCGGCACCATGGCGCCCGCGATCAGCCGATCGCGCACGGCGGGATCGAAGTCATTCGGGCGCTTGCGCAGGCGATCGAGATGCAGCGAAGCGCCTTCGGTGGTGGTGATGACGTAAGCCGCGGCGCGGGCGCGCGCGGCTTCGGGAACATCGACCACTTGTGTTACGCCCAGCGCCTTGGCGACACGGCTGACGGCTTCGACGGCTTCCGGAAACACGTTCTTCTGAAAGTACCCGCCGGCGATCGCGATGCGCAGGTCCGAAACCGGATTGCCGAGCAGCGGCAGCGTCGGCTCCAGCCCACGCGCCGCGCAGGCGCCGTCGTCGGCGTCAGGCCCCTGCATCGCGTCATAGGCGAGCGCGAGATCGGTGACGGAGCGCGCGAATGGCCCGAGATGATCGAGGCTCGCCACGAACGGAAACGAGCGCGCGCGCGACAGCCGGCCACAGGTCGGCTTCAGGCCAAAGATGCCGCAGAACGAGGACGGGACGCGGATCGAGCCGTTGGTGTCCGAGCCCAGCGAGATCGGCACCAGCGCGCCGCCGACGGCGCTGCCCGAACCACCAGAAGAACCGCCGCTCATCCGCGTGGTGTCATGCGGATTACGCGAGGGGCCGTCATGGACGTTCTCGCCGGTGAAGTCGTAGGCGTATTCGCCCATGTTGAGCGCGCCGACCAGCACGGCGCCGGCGGCTTCCATCCGCTCGATCAAGGTCGCGTCGCGCTTTGCGGGCGCGAGGTCGCGGTTGATCTTCGAGCCCGCGCGGGTGGCAAGGTCGGCTACGTCGAACAGGTTCTTCACCGCGAAGGGCACGCCGGCGAGCGGGCCGACGGTCTTGCCGGCCGCGATGTCGGCATCGATCGCGCGCGCTTTCGCGCGGGCGCGACCGGCGGTGACGTCGGTGAAGGCATTGAGAACGGTGTCGTGCTGCTTGATGCGCGCCAGCGCTGCTTCAGTGGCTGCGAGCGCGGACATCTTGCCGGCCGCAACCGCGCTCGCGATCTCGGCAGCGCTCATCTCTGGCTTGGTGGTCATGGCAACATCAAGCCGTGAAGATCGGCGCCGGCTCGGTCTCGTCCGGCAGCGCGAATTCGTCGACGAGGCGGCCAAGCCGCAGCGAGACCTCGAGATTGGCGCGCACCGCGGGCCTCCATGCCTCCTCGACCGGCAGCGCGAGTGCTTTCGATACGGCGTCGATATAATCGTCCAGCGGCTCGGCCATCACGCTCCCAAACAATCAGTGCACCGGCAACGGCGGATGCGGGATCGCCGTCAACAGCTCCTTGGTGTAGTCGTCCTGCGGATCGCTGAGGACCCTCTCGGATGAGCCTTCCTCGACGATTCGACCCGTCCGCATCACAATGACACGATCGCACAACAAGCGCACTACGTTCAAATCATGCGAGACGAACAGATAGCTCATACCTAGCCGCGCCTTGAGGTCCTGGAGCAGGTTCAGCACCACGGCCTGCACCGAGACGTCCAGCGCCGCGGTCGGCTCGTCCAGGATCACGAGCTTGGGATGCAGGGCGATGGCGCGGGCGATGCCGACGCGGGCCTTCTGGCCGCCGGAGAGCTGGTGCGGGAAGCGATCGAGCAGATTGTGCGGCAGGCCGACCATGGTTGCCAGTTCCTCGCAGCGGGCGCGCAACGCATCGCGCCCCCTGATGTCGCCGAGCTGCATGATCGGATCGGCGATGGCGCGCGCGGCGGTGAAGCGCGGGTTGAGGCTGTCAGTCGGGTCCTGGAACACCATCTGGATGCGGCTGCGCTGCGGCAGCCGGGCGAAGCCGGCGGGCGCGATGCCGCCGATGTCCTCGCCGTCGAACTGGATCAGGCCGGAGGTCTGGTCGAGCAGGCGCATCACCATCATCGATGTAGTCGACTTGCCGCAACCGGATTCGCCAACGAGGCCGACGCTCTCGCCGTGGCCGATCGAAAAGCTGATGCCGTCGACGGCGCGGAACACATCCGGCTCCACGGGTGGCTTGCGGCCGAACAGTTTTCCGAGCGTGGCGGTGGCGCCTTGGCGGGGGTATTCCTTGACGAGCTTTTCGATGAGGAGGAGAGGCTTCTGACTCTCAGCTGCCGCCGGTGCGGATTCCGCGGGTGCGGCAGGCACAGCGCCCTCCTCTTCCGGCAACAGATCTCGCAAGCTCACACCGAGCCGCGGCGTCGCGCGCATCAGCTTCTTCGTATAGGGATGCTGCGGATTGGCGAAGATGTCGGCGGCCTTGGCGGTCTCGACCACGCGGCCCTTCTCCATCACCACGACGCGGTCGCAATAGGCGGCCGCCAAGCCGAGGTCGTGCGTGATCAGGATCGTCGACATCGCGCGGCGCTTGGTCAGCTCTACGATCAGGTCCATCACCGCCTTCTGCGTGGTGACGTCGAGGCCGGTGGTCGGCTCGTCCGCGATCAGGAGCTGCGGATTGCAGGCAAGGGCGAGCGCGATGACGACGCGCTGGCACATGCCGCCTGACAGTTCGAACGGATAGGCGTGGTAGCGCTCGCGCGGGCGGGCGATCTTGACCTGCTCCAGCGCCTCGATCGCCTTTTCTCCGTGATCCGAAACCATCGCCTGCTGCACATGGGTGCGCAGCACGTCCTCGATCTGATCCCCCACCTTCCTGATCGGATTGAGCGCCGCGCGCGGGTTCTGAAAGATCATCGAGACTTCGCGGCCGCGCAGGTCGCGCATCTGGTCTTCGCTCGCGGCCTTCACGTCGATGCCGGAGAACATCACCGAGCCCTCGGCGATTTTGCCGGCGCGGTCGAGGATGCGCATCACCGCGTAGGACGTCACCGACTTGCCGGAGCCGGACTCGCCGACGATGGCGAGCGTCTCGCCCTTGGCGACGGAGATGTTGACGTGCTGCACGGCTTTGACGATGCCGCGGCGGGTGGAGAACTCGACCGTGAGGTCCTGGACGTCGAGCAGGGGCTGGGCGGTCATGAGGGCCTCCCGATCAAAAGGCGCGAAAACAACCCCATGCACAGTAGAATGCCATTGGAATCATTGAAGAATTTTGACCGTAAATTTGCCATCACGTCCTCCGCTGGGGGTCGACGATGTCGCGGAGGCCGTCGCCGAGGAGGTTGAAGCAGAACACGGCGATCATCAGGGCAAGGCCGGGGAAGAGCGCGATCCACCACTCGCCCGACACCATGAAGCCCGCGCCCTCCGCGACCATGATGCCCCATTCGGCGGTCGGCGGGCGGACGCCGAGGCCGATGAAGGAGAGGCCCGCGGCGTTGAGGATGGCGTAGCCCATGGTCAGCGACATCTGCACGATCATGATCGGCATGATGTTGGGCAGGATGTGCAACAGCAGAATGCGGAATTCGCCGTTGCCGGAGAGACGCGCGGCCTGCACGAAGCCGGCGTTGCGGCGGACGTTGGCTTCAGCGCGCGCGACGCGGGCATAGAGCGGGAAGTTCACGATTGCCGTGGCCAGGATGATGTTCTGCACCGTGTTGCCGAGGGCTGCGACGATGCCCATCGCCAGCACGAACAGCGGGAAGGCCATGATGGTGTCGGCGATGCGGCCGACGATGCGATCGGTCCAGCCGCCGAAATAGCCCGCCGCGATGCCGGCAAGCCCGCCCATCAGAAACACCAGCACGACGGAGGCGACCGCGATGAACGTATCGAGCCGCGTTGCCACGACGACGCGGCTGAAGATGTCGCGCCCCAACTGGTCGGTGCCGAACCAGTGTGCGGCCGACGGCGGCTTAAGCGACGCCGCGGTGTCGGACGCCAGCGGGTCATACGGCACCACATAGGGACCGAAGATCGCGGCAAGGAGGATCACGATCAGCAGCGCGAAGGCGAAGCCCGTGACCTTGTTCTCGCCGAGAACGTAACGGGTCTGTTCGAGGATCGCGACGAGACCCGAGGTGCGGGCGGGCCCGACGGGTTCAACAGCAGGCGCAACGGAGCTCATGGATTAGCCCTCCAACCTGACGCGCGGATCGATCACGCCATAGAGAATGTCGATGATCAGATTGAGCAGCACGTACATGACCGCCATGGTCAGCACGAAGCCTTGCACCGGCGCGAAGTCCGACGAGATCAGCGCTTCCACCGCGTAGGAGCCGATGCCGGGCCAGGCGAACACTTTTTCGACAAGCACGTTGGCCCCGAGCAGGAACGAGAACACCATGCTGAGCGTGGTGATGACAGGCAGCATCGCGTTGCGGAAGGCGTAGGTGACGATGACGGTCGCCGGCGACAGGCCGCTGGCGCGCGCAGTGCGGACGAATTCGGACGCGAGCACCGCGAGCATGGAGGCGCGGGTCATGCGCGCGATCGGGGCCAGCGAGAAGATCGCGAGCGTCGTCGCCGGCAATATCAGCTGGCTCAGCGCCGAGCGGAACGCCTCGAGGTCACGCGCGATCAGCGTGTCGATCAGATAGAACCCGGTCACCGTCGGCGGCGCACTGTAGAACACGTCGAGACGGCCGAGCGGCGCCGGCGACCAGCCGAGCCGGAAATAGAAGACATAGACCAGCACGAGGCCGGTGAAGAACACCGGCAGCGAAACGCCGGCTGTCGTCGTCACGCGACATAAGTGATCGACCCATGACCCCGGTCGCGTCGCCGCGAGAACGCCGAGCGGAATGGCGATGACGATGGAGACGATGAGGCCAAGCAGCGTCAATTCGGCGGAGGCAGGCAGGCGATTGCGGATCTCGGCCGCGACCGGCTGGCCCGTCGTGAGCGAGTTGCCGAAATCGCCATGGGCGAGATCGTTGGTGTAGCGGAAGAACTGCTCGATCAGCGGCCGGTCGAGGCCGAGCTTCTTGCGGATCTGCTCGACGGCTTCCTTGGTTGCGGCGGGACCGGCGAAGTAGGCGGCGGGATCACCGGGCAGCGCGCGCGTCAGCAGGAAGGTGACGATGACGACCCCGATCAGCGAGGGAATCGCGAACATCAGGCGCTTGCCGATCATGGTCAGCATGGGGCGGCACTCCTTGATGAAGGATCGCTTGTGCTGCTTCGCGAGAAGATCGCCACGCACTCCGCTGTGTTCCCTCCCCCCTTGTGGGGGAGGGCTAGGGAGGGGGGTGGCTCCGGGAGAGGTTTGAGTTCGTGGCTACCCCTCTCCCCAACCCTCCCCCACAAGGGGGGAGGGAGCCTGAAGAGCGTGCTCACCTCACTCATGACGCCTCACCCCTTCGCCATCGCGCGATAATCGAGGCGGCGGTGGAACCAGTATTGATAGCCAGAGATGTTCTTCTGCATCGCGACGTTGACGAAGGGCTGGTACAGCGGGATGCGCGGAACGTCGGCGTAGGCGAGATCGACGAAGCCCTTCACATCCTTGTCGTAGGTCGCGGTATCGCCGGTCGCGGCGGCGGTGCGCGCGCCGTCGATCAGTCTGTCCATCTCCGCCGACTTGTAGCTCATGGTGTTGAAGACGGAATTGTTGCCGTGATAGCACCAGTAGAAGAAGTATTCGGGGTAATCGAGCCAGCCCGAGAACACGTTGGTGAAGAGCGGCATCTCCTTCTTGTTCAATTCGGTGCGCCAGTTGGCGCCGGGCACCTTGTTGATGGTGGTCTTGATGCCGATCTGCGCAAGTGATTCCTGCACCAGCACGCAGAGCGGCTCGTTGACGCCGGCAAAATTCAGGTCGAACGAGATCGTGGTCTCGAAGCCGTTGGCGTAGCCGGCCTCAGCCAGCAGCGCCTTCGCCTTCTCCATGTCGGTGTTGTATTTGTGCTGCTGCGGCCAGGCGACTTCGGTCGGCTTGTCCGCAGGTGCGCCGAACATGGGATTGCCGAGACCGAACAGCACGGCGTCCATGATCTTCTGATACGGCAGCGCATAGGCGATGGCCTGCCGCACCTTCGGATTGTCGAACGGCGGCTTGGTCACGTTCATGCCGATATACTGGATGCCGTTGGAGAACGGCAGCGACACCACGTTGAGCTTGCCGCTCGCCTTCATCTCCTGGAAATCCTTGAACGGCAGCTCGTAGGAGATGTCGGCGTCGCCGCGCTCCAGCAGCGCGCGACGGTTGCCGGCCTGCGGCACCATGCGCCAGATCACGCGCTTGATCTTCGGCAGGGGACCGCCGACCCAATCCTCGTTGCGCTCCATGATGACTTCGGTGCCGGCAGTCCACTTCGTCACCTTGTAGGCGCCGGAGCCCGCGGTCTGCTGCTTGGTGAATTCGAGACCCCAGGGGTCCTTCTCGCTGGCGTTCTTCTTCACGAGTTCGGAGTTGACGATGCAGGGCACGATCACCGCGAGATCGGGAATCGTCAGCCTGTCCTTCTTCAGGAAGTCGACGCGCACGGTGTAATCGTCGATCACGACGAACTGCTCGGGTTTTGTGAGAGAGCCCGCGCTCATCTGGAAGGTCGGGAAGCCGCCGACGCTGACGGCGCGGTCGAGTGACCACTTCACGTCCTTGGCGGTCACCGGCGTGCCGTCGTGAAATTTGGCGTTCTTCTTCAGCTTGAAGGTGACCGACATGTCGTCGATCTTGAAGTCTTCGGCGAGCTCGCCCTTGAACTTGTCGCGGTCGTAATAGGGCACGCCGCCGGGGCCGACCTTCATCTCGTGACTGAGCAGGCGGTCATAGCAATTCCAGGACACCTCATAGCCGGGCACGTTGGTGCCGACGCCGTGGATGTCGAGATTGTTGGGGCCGCCTTCGGAGACGATCAGCAGCGTCTCCGAGCGCGCATCGGCATAGGCGGAGGAGATCACGGACGGCATGGCCGGAAGCGCCGCGCCTGCGGCCAATCCGGAAACGGACTTGAGGAAATCGCGGCGCTTCATGAAATCGCTCCAACACAAAGTTTTTGGTTGGAACTGGATTCGCAAGGTTCGTGCCAAGGCTTAACGGGCGGTTACGACGTCGTTAAGCAACTGAAATAACTTGATGAATATGAGCCTCGGCGGCAAATGGCTTTCCCGCCTAGACCTGCTGAATTGCATACAAAGCTACGCATTTGCACATAAAATAGACTTGTGAGAGAGCCGGCTCATTTCGTGGGCTACTCAATCTCCGCCGTCGTCCTGGCGAAAGCCAGGACCCATTACCCCAGGGAGGGGTTTTGCGAAGGCTCGTGGTTGCGACCTCGCACGCCGACTTCTCCCTGGGGTAATGGGTCCTGGATCGGCGCTTCGCTTGTCCAGGACGACGGCGGAGGTAGACGCGCGAGCGCGCTCACTCCGCCCAGATCAGCTCCTGCAGCTCGACCAGATCGTCCGCCTTCTCCTGCCAGCCCTCGATGCAGATGTGGCTGTTGAGGTCGCTGGCCTGGTGCAGCAGCATCAGCGCCATCAGGCGGCGCTTGAGTGCATAGTCCGGCTTCGCATAGCCAAAACCTCCGAGCAGGCTGCGCACCCGGCCGGGCCGGCCGGCCGACATGAAGGCGCTCGGGCCGAGCAGATCGTAATCGCGCCACCCCGCCCGGACGTCGCCGAAGTCGAACAGGCCGGCGAGTGACCAGTCGCCGTCGTGGCACGCGAGCAAAAAGTTCTCCGGAATGTATTCGCCGATCAGGATCACCGGCGGTGCATCCATCGGGATGAGTTCGGCTGCGTCGCGCAGCAGATCGTGAAGGCCTGCGAGGAATTTCGGCGCAAGGCCGAGACGCGTGTGCCGTGCGCGGCACGCCTGCATCTGGGCACGCATGAAATCGTCCCAGCGCGGCTCGATCTGCGCGAGCGGACCGAGCGGGGCACGCTGCACGGACGCGATGGTCTCGCCGATCTGGCGCAGCACGCGCTCCTTCTGGTCTTCCGGCAATGACGGCCAGACCTCCGAGCCCAGCGTGCCGGCAAGGCGGGTGATGACGAGATAGGGCCAGCCATCGCGCGTCCCTTCCGCGACGATCTCGGGGATCGGCAAATGAAGGTGGCCTTTGAGCTGTGTCAGCGACCCGCGCTCGGAGACGAATTGCGCGCGCAAGAGCGGCGGGAAGATTTTCAGGATCAGCGTCTCGCCGAGGCCGAGCACGAGATTGGTGCCGGCGGCAAACACATGCGGCGCGCCGGTATCGAGACCGTGGCTGCGCGCGATGTCGAGTGCGATCGGCAGCCATCCTGGGGAAGCGGAGCGAAAGGCGCGGAAGGTCTCTGCGTCGGTGAAAAGAGGCAGCTTCATCGACATCGCAAACCTGATGCGCCTGAGCTCGTCATGCCCGGGCTTGTCCCGCCTGCGCGGCCGAAGCCGCTTCGGCGAGGCGAAGGCCCGGACATCCACGTTCTTCGGGCGCAGCAAGGCATGGATGGCCGGGACATAGGCGAGCGAAGCGACGCCGTCCTTCGGACGGCTTTGCCCGGCCATGACGATGTGGAAAGGTCTCGCGCTCCAACCATCGCCAAACTTCCATCCGCACTACCGCTCCGGACTTGCGCGCTCGAACTGGCGCAGCAGCTTGTTGCCGCGCTCGACCGCGGAATCGAGTGCGGCTTGCGCGCTCTTCTGGCCGTTAAAGGCCTGCTCCAGCTCGTCCTCGATCGCGCCGCGGATCAGCACGAAGGAGCCGAGCCGGACGCCCTTCGAATTCTCCGTCGGCGGATGCAGCGTGATCTCCTCGAACGAGATCGCCGAGCCCGGATTGCGCTCGTAGAAGCCTTGCGCGCGCGTCAGCTCGAAGGCGGCGCGGGTCACAGGCAAATAGCCGGTGTTCTGGTGCCAGGCGGCCTGCACGCCCGGCTGCGACAGATAGGCGAAGAAGCGGGCGACGCCCTTGTATTCCTCGCGCGGGCGGTCGCGCAGCACCCAGAGCGTGGCGCCGCCGATGATCGAGTTCTGCGGGGCATCCTTCACGTCGGGCCAATACGGCATCATGCCGTAGCCGATCTCGAATTTCGAATTCGCCCTGATATCGGCCCGCGTCGCCGAGGAGCCGATGAAGATGCCGCATTCGCCGTTCTGGAAGCGCGGCTCGGCCGATTGCCCGCGGCCGCCATAGTCGAACAGCTTTGTCTTTCGCCACTCGCTGAGCTGGGCGATGTGCTTGACGACGACGGGATTGTTGATGGTCAGCTCGGAATCGAGACCCGCAAAGCCGTTGGTCCGCGTCGCGAGCGGCAGATTGTGAAAGGCGGAGAAATTCTCGACATGAATCCAGGACGGCCAGGACGTGGTGAAGCCGCAAGCCGCACCGCGGTCGCGCAGACGCTTTGCCGCGGCGCCAAGCTCGGGCCAGGTCTTCGGCGGCGTCTCCGGATCGAGGCCGGCATCGCGGAACATGGTCTTGTTGTAATAGAGGATCGGCGTCGACGAATTGAACGGGAACGACAAGAGATTGCCGGCTGCGTCGGTGTAATAGCCGGAGACCGCGGGCAGGTAATCGTTGAGCGAGAACGGCTCGCCTTGGTCCCGCATCAGACTGAACACCGGATAGATCGCGCCCTTGGCCGCGGTCATGGTGGCGGTGGCGACCTCGTTGACCTGGACGATCGCGGGCTGGCTGCGCGAGCGGAAGGCGAAGATCGCCGCCGTCACGGTCTCGGTGTAGTTGCCCTTGTAAGCAGGCACGATGCGGTAATCGGACTGCGAGGCGTTGAAGTCGGCGGCGAGCTTTTCCAATTGCCGGCCAAGCTCGCCCGACATGGCGTGCCACCATGCGATGTCGGTGGCGGCCCGCACCGGCGCCGCCGATGCGAGAGCCGCGAGAGCGGCGGCGAGCTGCAAAAGGCGCAATGCTGATCTCACGATGGCTCTTCCCGTGTCGCACGACCAAAGACGGCTGCCCCTGCTTAAGGCGCGGCATTTGCGGTTTCAACCGGGAATGAGCGCCGGCCGCGCCGCACAATCACGCCACCGCGCCGGGCGGGATGGCCTTCCCTTAATCTGCTCGAGCCCCGTTCCGATCGGAACGGGGCGCCAGATTCTTAATTTGACGCGTTTCTTTACGCGAGCCGGTATCCACTTCGCTTGAAAACGCTTTAGATTGCGTTGAACCTTTTGCTCCCGCCATAGACTCCACCACTGAGGGGTTGAGTGTGCCAGTGTTGAGCCGTGCCGAACTCTCGCGGACCGGGGTGGTTTTCGTCGCGCTTTTGCTCGCGCTCTGCGCG
The DNA here is from genome assembly GCF_054185205.1 of Bradyrhizobium sp. 14AA. Taxonomy (NCBI): domain Bacteria; kingdom Pseudomonadati; phylum Pseudomonadota; class Alphaproteobacteria; order Hyphomicrobiales; family Nitrobacteraceae; genus Bradyrhizobium; species Bradyrhizobium sp. 14AA. Next base: position 41,404 of record NZ_JAVAYM010000027.1, read on the forward strand.
ACGGGCGCCGTTGCGCGCGAATTCCGCGCCGCCGACACCCAGACCGAGGATTACCCAACCGTGCAGGCGCTGCGCTACATGGGCGCCCTGATCGCCGAACGCACCGGTGGCCGGCACGAGGTCAAGGTATTCCACTCCCGCCAGCTCGGCGAGGAGAAGGAGACCATCGAACAGACCCGGGCCGGCGCGATCGACCTCAACCGGACCAATGTCGCCCTGATCGGCAACTTCGTTCCGGCGATGAACGTGCTCGCCATGCCGTTCCTGTTCCGGTCCATCGAGCACATGCAGAAGGTGCTGGACGGGCCGATCGGCAGCGAGATCCTCGGCAGCTTCGAGCCCTACGGCTTCGTCGGACTCGCCTTCTACGATTCCGGGGCGCGGTCGATCTACAACGGCGTCCGGCCCGTGAAGAGTATCGCGGATCTCAGGGGAATGCGGATCCGGGTGCAGCAGTCGGAGTTGATGAGCCAGATGATCCGCTCGCTCGGTGCCGAACCGGTCGAGCTGCCCTATGGGCAGGTGCTCACCGGGCTTGCCAACCACCTGATCGACGGCGCCGAGAACAACTGGCCGTCTTTCGTGACGACGGACCATTACAAGCATGCCGGCCACTACACACTCACCGAGCATACCATGAGCCCCGAGGTGCTGGTGATCTCGCTGAAGGCCTGGCGGAGCCTCTCGGCGGACGATCAGACGATCTTCAAGGAGGCCGCGCAGCGCTCCAGCCGGTTCATGCGCGAGAAGTGGCGCGACCTCGAGGAGCAGTCGCAGCTTAAAGCGCGGGCGGCGGGCGTCACCATCGTCAGGGACATCGACCGCAAGCCGTTCGAGGACGCCATGGCCGCGATCTACGCCAAGGCCGGCCAGGACCCCGCCGCGGCCGCCCTGATCGAACGCATTCGCAAGGTGGAGTGAGCCTCGTTGCCCGCGTCTGGACATAGCGAGCACGCAGACCGGACGCCCGGCCCGATCGGGCGGCTGCGCGCCCGGCTCGTCGGCGTGCTCCGGGCCGTGCCGATCCGCTGGCGCATCCTGTCGATCGCGGCGCTGAACTCCGCCGTCGTGGTGGTGCTGGTGGCGCTGATCTGGAACGGCTCGCAGGTGCTGGGCTCGGCCTGGGACGACGTGCGCCAGGTGCGCGAATCCGACCGCATCCTGGCGCTGCTCGAGAGCGAGACCGGGCGGCTGCATAATCTCATCCACCGCTACATCAACCAGCCGAGCCCGGACCTGTTCGCCGAGATCCTGCTGCTGCGCGAGGCGGTGCTGGGCACGCTGACCAACCGCGCCGCCAAGGACCCCATGCTGTCGGGTTCGGTCGAGGAGCTGGAGCGCACCACCGACCGCTTCCTCAACGGGTTCGGCGAGCTGCGCAGCGTGCAGGCCACCATCGCAAAGACCTACGAGGACCAGGTGCAGGGACCGGCCAGGGACATGGCCGGCCTCTACTCCATCATCGAGGGCGCCACCGGCCACCGCGACGCGCTGATCTGGCCTTCGCTCGGCAAATCCCGCGAGGCGTTCACCGCGATGCTGGTCGCGGCAAATTCCTACTATCTGTCGCTGTCGCCGGGTGCGGCCGACGACGCGCGCCGCCACACCGAGACGATCGAGAAGACCATCCCCGTGATGATCGACCTCGCCGACAACGACCTCCAGCGCATGGCGCTGCAGCGGCTCGGGGCCCGCACCGCCGCGCTGCGCGAGGGTTTTGCAAAGCTCTCCGAGCAGCTGACGAGCCGCACCGAGCTCCTGCGCAATACCATCGACGCCAGCCAGGCCGAGGCGATCGGCGCCATCGACGACCTCTCCACCAAGATGCGCCGGCGCGAGCAGAAGGCGCAGGAGACCTTCGACCGCACGCTGGCGGATATTTCCCGCCGTGTGCTCTCCATCGCGGTGATCTTCCTCGGCATCATCCTCACCGCCGGCGTGATGATCGCGCTGTCGATCCGGCTGCCGCTGCAGCAGATCATGGCGGCGATGCGCGCGATCACCCTCGGCGACCTCGACCGCGAGGTGCAGGGCACCAAGGCACGCGACGAGGTCGGCGCCATGGCACGCGCGGTGGAAGTGTTCCGCGAGAACGCGATCGCCAAGCGTGAGACCGAGGACGAGCTGCGCGCCTCCAAGGAGAAGGCCGAGAGCGCGCTGCTCGAGCTCAACACCGCGCAGCAGAACCTGATCGACGCCGAACGGCTGGCAGCGCTCGGCGGTCTCGTCGCCGGCGTCGCGCACGAAGTCAACAACCCGATCGGCATCAGTCTCACCGTTGCTTCGAGTTTTGCCCGGCGCAGCGAGATCTTCGAGGCCCAGCTCAAGGGCGAGGGCGGCCTGCGCCGCTCGCAGCTGGAAGAGTTCGTGCAGTCCTCGCGCGATGCCTCGCAGCAGCTGGTCGCCAACCTCCAGCGCGCCGGCGAGCTGATCCAGTCGTTCAAGCAGGTCGCCGTCGACCGCTCCCATGCCGAGCGGCGGCAGTTCTCACTGAGCGAAGCCACCGACCAGATCATCGCCAGCCTGCGCCCGGTGCTGAAGCGCTCGCCGATCACGCTCCAGGTCGACGTGCCCGAGGGGCTGCTGCTCGACGGCTATCCCGGCTCCTATGGCCAGATCCTGACCAACCTCTTCCTCAACGCCGCCAACCACGCCTTCGCCGACGGGCGTGCCGGCACCATCACCATCTCGGCGCGGCCGCGCGGGACCGAGGACATCGAGATCATCTTCACCGATGACGGGGCCGGCATGACCCCGGACGTGCAGCGCCAGGCCTTTGACCCATTCTTTACCACCCGGCGCAATGAAGGTGGTACGGGACTCGGGCTGCATATCGTCTATAACCTCGTCACCCAGCAGCTCGGCGGTCGCATGATGCTGGAATCCAAGCTGGGACAAGGCACTACTTTTCGCATTATCATGCCCCGGGTCGCCAAGGGCGGCGCGCAAAGCACAGAGACTGACGGGACTTCTCAATGGCCGAACAGGACGATGTCCTCCACCTGATCGACGACACCGGTACCGCGTCGGAGGATACGGACGCCCGGAAATGGAAAATCGCCGTCATCGACGACGATCCGGCCGTGCATGACGGCACGCGCTTCGCGCTGTCCGACTACAGCCTGAACGGCCAGGGCCTGGAGATCCTCTCGGCCTATTCGGCGGCGGAAGGCCGCAAGCTGATGGCCGAGCACGGCGACATCGCCGCCGTGCTGCTCGACGTCATCATGGAGACCGACGTCGCCGGCCTCGAGCTGGTCGAGTTCATCCGCAACGAGATCAAGAACGAGACCGTGCGCATCATCCTGCGCACCGGCCAGCCCGGCCAGGCGCCCGAGCGGCGCGTGATCGTGCAGTACGACATCAACGACTACAAGGCCAAGACTGAGCTCACCGCCGACAAGCTGTTCACCTCGCTGACCGCGGCGCTGCGCTCCTATCAGCAACTCGAGCGCATGGTGCAGACGCGGCGCGGGCTCGAGATCATCATCGATGCGGCGTCGACGCTGTACGACTTCAAGTCGATGCAGCGGCTCGCCGAGGGCGTGCTGACCCAGCTTGCCTCGCTGCTCAACGTCGATTGCGCCGGTATACTGGTCCTGCGCGACAATGGCGGCATCGACCCCGAACTCTCCGTGCTCGCCGGCAGCGGCTGCTACAGCCGCTTCATCGGCACGACCTCCTCGCGCGCGCTCGACCCCGATCTGCGCGCGCTTGTGGAGGCCGCGTTCCAGCGCCGCAAGAACGAATTCGCCGACCACCGCAGCGTGATTTACTTGCGCACCGGAAGCGGCCGCGAGGTCGTGGTGCTGCTCCAGGCCGAGCGCGACCTGTCGGAGACCGACCGCTCACTGGTCGAGATCTTCTCCAGCCGGCTCTCGATCGCGTTCGACAACGTCATCCTCTATCAGCAGCTACAGGCCGCCAACACCCAGCTGGAAGACCGCGTCGCCCAGCGCACCCGCGCCCTGATGCAGGCCAACCGCCGCCTGTCGGCGCAATGGCTGCGGCTGCAGCGCGCCAACGGCTTCAAGAACGAGATCCTGGGCACCGTCGCGCACGATCTGAAGAACCCGCTCGGCGTCATCCTCGGCCGCACCGAGATGCTGAAGGAGCTGATCTCGACCGGCGCATCGGAAAGCGGCGTGGTCGCCCAGGTCGATCACATCCGCGACGCCACCAAGCGCCTGACCACGATGGTCGACCATTTGATCTCGGACGCGATGGCCGATGCCTTCGACATCACCATCCGCCGCGAGCCGGTCGACGTCGCCGCCCTGGTGAAAGAGGTCACCGAGGCCAACCAGCCGCTCGCGGTCAACAAGCAGCAGGCGATCAGCGTCGCCGCGCCGCCCAACATCGTCACCATGTGCGACACCGACCGCATCCGCGAAGCGATCGACAATTTGATCAGCAACGCCATCAAATACTCGCCGATCGGCGGCAGGATCGACGTGGCCGTCAGCCACGAGAGCGGCGACACCATCGTCCGCGTCAGCGACGAGGGCGCCGGCCTATCGCCGGAGGACCTCGGCCGCCTGTTCGGCCGGTTTCAGCGGCTGTCGGCCAAACCGACCGCGGGCGAGAGCTCGACGGGGCTTGGGCTTTCCATCGTCAAGCGTATTATCGACATGCACGGCGGCGAGGTGACCGCCGACAGCGACGGCCCCGGCAAGGGCTCGACCTTCACCATCACCCTGCCCGCGACAGAGATGCCGTGATTCGAGTACCGAGATCTGAGTGATATGACCCAAAGCCAGCACATCATGATCGTCGACGACGAGGCCCCGGCCCGGGAGATGGTCGGCGATTACCTCAAGATGCACGGCTTCACAGTGACGCTGTGCGACGGCGGCAAGAGCTTGCGCACCGCGATCCAGGGCGGCATGCCCGATCTCGTCGTGCTCGACCTCAACATGCCCGAGGAAGACGGCCTCTCGATCATCCGCGACCTCAAGAGCCGCATCAACGTGCCGGTGATCATGCTCACGGCGACGGCCAGCCCGATCGACCGCGTCGTGGGGTTAGAGCTCGGCGCCGACGATTACGTGGCCAAGCCGTGCGAGCTGCGCGAATTGATGGCGCGCATCCGCTCGGTGCTGCGGCGGAGCACGCCGGTGAAGGCGGTGGCGGCGGACGGGGCGTCGGCGAAATCGGACAAGGAGCAGCTGGTGCGCTTCGGCACCAAATGGCTCGACCTCGAAGCCCAGGCCTTGCGCGACGATGAAGGTAACGAGCATCCGCTGACCGCATCCGAATTCGGGCTGCTCAAGGTGTTCGCGGCCAATCCGAAGCGCGTGCTGTCGCGCGAGCGGCTGCTCGAACTCGCCAATGCGCGCGACGCCGAAGCCTTCGACCGCGCGGTGGATTTGCGCATCATGCGCATCCGCCGCAAGATCGAGCCCGATCCCGCCAAGCCCGCCGTGATCCGCACCATCCGCGGCGGCGGCTATCTGTTCTCGCCGTCGGGCGAGAAGGCGTAAGCCGCGCGCGCGGCAAATACAGCTGTCGTCCCGGCGCAGTGCCGTAGGGTGGGCAAAGCGCAGCGTGCCCACCGTTCTCTCCACACTTGCGGAAGATCGTGGGCACGGCGCTTCGCGCCTTTGCCCACCCTACGACTGTCCCCCCGGGGCATCGATCCGGGACGACGGCGATGGGCGTGGCGCGACCGAACGCAAGGCCCGGAAATTCGTTCCTGCCCCGCCAAATCCCCACCCCCGTATTTTCCGTATATTGAAATTCCACGCTTTTTTACCCCGACTGTTTCGTCGCCCCCCTTCGGACGAAACAATTTGGCGGCGCACGAAACCATTTTCCGCTTTTGGTGCAGACGTCCCGAAACGTTGGCTGATTAACACTTTGGTCCAAGGAAACGCCGCTCGGTTGCGGCGCTACGGGGAGCCAGGTCAATGCCGAACGTCATCGCCATCAACGCCCAAGCCAGCCAGAGCATCGTTGCCGCTCAGGCGACCTCGGACGACATGCTTCTCGAAAGCATTGCCGACGGCAACCGGACGTCGATGCACATCCTCTATTGCCGGCACAATGTGCGGGTGTACCGCTTCATCCTGCGCATCGTGCGCGACGCCACCACGGCGGAAGACCTGGTCAGCCAGGTGTTCCTCGACGTGTGGCGCACCGCCGGCCAGTTCCAGGGCCGTTCGCAGGTTTCGACCTGGCTGCTCTCGATCGCTCGTTTCAAGGCGCTGACCGCGATGCGCCAGCGGCGCTTCGAGGATATCGACCAGGAAGACGTGCGCGAGATTCCGGATGGTTCCGATACGCCCGAGGCTTCGCTCGACCGCAGCGACACCAGCGCGATCCTGCGTGCCTGCGTGCAGAAGCTGTCGCCCGCGCATCGCGAGATCATCACCCTCGTCTACTACCACGAGAAGTCGGTGGAGGAGGTCGGTCGGATCATCGGCATCCCCCAGAGCACGGTGAAGACCCGGATGTTCTACGCCCGCAAGCAATTGGCCGAATTGCTTAAGGGCTGCGGCGTCGATCGCTTCGCCGCCTGAAAGCTAAGGATTTCAATTGGATAGGACTGCGCCTTGGCCCCATCCCGGACACGGAAGTGTTACCGCCGACGAAACAATTGAAACAAAGCACAACATCAGGCGGAAAAACTTCCCCCCTATAAAGCTCAGATACGGTTTCGTTAAACCTCCCAAGACCTCCAACGACCCGGACGGGATGCCCCCCTCCGGGTCGTTTTGTATTTGGGGGCATGACGACCACTGCAAATTTCGCCCCGTCACGAAGGCGTGACACCGCGTAACGTCCGGCGCATCCCGCGCGAACTGCCCTCGTGACCCCCATCACGAGTGGCCCGATGCTCGAACTTCTCTTCGCCGTCCTTGCCGGTGTCCTCACCATCGCCGCGCCCTGCACGTTGCCGATGCTGCCGATCCTGCTCGGCGCCTCGATCGGGCGCGCGGGACATCTGCGGCCTGCGATGATCGCGCTCGGCTTCGTCGTCTCGTTCTCGGCGACCGCGCTGCTGCTGGGCGCGATCACACGGCTGTTCGACTTCGATCCGAACGTGCTGCGCGAGGCCGCCTCGATCCTGCTGCTCGGCTTCGGCCTGTTGATGCTGTGGCCGGCGCCGTTCGAATGGCTGTCGATCCGGCTCAATGGCTGGCTCGATCTCGGCAATTCCAGCGCCACGCAGCGCGAGGGCGCGCTCGGCGGCCTCTTACTCGGCACCACGCTCGGCCTGGTCTGGACACCCTGTGCGGGGCCCGTGCTCGGCTCGATCCTGACGCTGGTCGCGACATCGAACAACGCCAGCTGGGCCGGCACGCTGCTGATCGCCTACGCGATCGGCGCGGCGATTCCGATGCTGGCGATCGCCTATGGCGGACAGGCGGCAACCACGCGCGTGCGCAGCCTCGCGCGGATCTCGCCGCGGCTGCAGCAGGGCTTTGGTGTCGTCGTGATCGGCTTCGCGGTCGCCGCCTATTTCCAATACGACACGCTGATCGTGGCGTGGCTCACCGGCTTCTACCCCACCGGCCAGATCGGCCTGTGATCATCGCGCATTTCACCCGGAGGACGATTCCATGACTTTCAAACTGCTCGCTGTGGCCGCCGCATTGATCGGCTTCACCGTCACCGGCGCCGTCATCCCCGGCATCTGCGACGAGGCCGTCCGCGCCGCGCCTATCGTCACCGCCGCCGCAAGCCAGGACACCGCACCAGACTTCACCGGCATCAACAATTGGTTCAACTCGAAACCGCTCAATATCGCCGACCTCCGCGGCAAGGTCGTGCTGGTCGATTTCTGGACCTATGGCTGCGTCAACTGCGTCAACACGCTGCCGCACGTGACCGACCTCTACGCCAAGTACAAGGACAAGGGCCTCGTCGTGGTCGGCGTGCACACGCCGGAATTCCCGTTCGAGCGCTCGGCCGCCAACGTCCAGGCCGCGCTGAAGCGCCACGGCATCACCTATCCGGTGGCGCAGGACAATGATTCCAAGACCTGGAAGGCCTACCGCAACCAGTATTGGCCGGCGCAATACATCATCGACCAGACCGGCAGAATCGTGTTCCAGCACGCCGGCGAAGGCCGCTACGACGAGATCGACCGCACGGTGGCCAAGCTGCTGAACGCCAACAGCTGATGCCGGATGGCCGCGGCCTTCGTTGTTGCTTGACTCCACGGACCCGTCCGTGGAGGTTCGCGCCGACGAAATTCAGCCGCCCGCAATGGACGACGCAACCACCAATAACGACATTCGCCTTCGCGAAGGCGCCTCGATCGCGCAGCGGCTGGTCATGTCCGGCTTTGCGGCGGCCGTCGCGCTTTGCTTCACGCCCGGCCTGTTCACGCACGACACCCTGGAAGTGATCATATCGGTGGTCGCGCTGCTGGTGGGCGCGGGGTTCGTCGCCGGCATCATGCTGGCACCGGCGGTGGTGTGGATCATCACGGCGAACGAGATCTTGATCGGGCAACAAAGCCCGTTCGGAAAGCTTCGCACGCGGGTCATCGCGAAGGACGACATCAGCGGATTACAGGTTCCCGGCAGCAAGCGGGTGAAGGCCCGCTTTCAGCTCGTCTTCACGCTGGCCTCGGGGGAGCGCCTGACGTCCCCGCCGATCTCCGACGTCACCCATGTTCGCGACACCGTGGCCCGGATCGCGGCGCAGTTCGACGTCCCCAATGTCGAGGATCCCGTCAATCCGCTCGATGCCAGCAATCCCGAGATGCATCTCGGCGAGCCGCTCGAGGCGTTTTCGACAAGAGACATCCGGATCGTGTCGCTGATCGCGGTCGCGCTGTGCGCCGTTCCCTACGCATACAAGCTCTGGCGCGGCCTGTCGCCGAGCCATGTCGACATCCTGCTGCTGCCGGTTGGCGCGCTCGCCGCGTTCGCCGTGCACCGATACGCCAACCTCGTGACCGGCGCCTTCTGGGTGATCGGCGAGGGCGACATCCGCGTCGAACGCCTGTGGGGCGACGGTAGCCCGCGCGCCGACCATATCGAGGGGCACGACGTGAAGACGATCACCGTCGAGCGCCGCGGCCGGTCCGAGGACGAGCACTGCATCGTCACGATCCGATTGCGCTCGGGGCGACGGTTTCGCAGCCCCCGCATCGGCTCGCGGCCCGAGGCCCGGGCCGTGGGGGCCGAAATCGTGCGGCGGCTCGGAATCGGGGCGGAGAGCAACAAGATCTAGCTCTCCGCCGCTTGCGACGGCGCGGCCGCATTTGAAGAGAAGCTGACAAGTCGTCTGCAGCCATCCTTCGAGACACCCGCCTGCGGCGGGCCCTCAGGATGAGGATGGTGGCGTGGCGGCACTTTCAGCGGGCACCGTGCGTCTTAGCCTCATCCTGAGACCGCTGGAAGCGGTCGTCTCGAAGGACGAGGCGCGCGCTCAGGCCGCCACCAGGGAAGTCCGTCAGAGGGAGCGCAGTACCGCCTTGGCGACGATCTAGGCTTTTCGCGCCATCCCCTGTTTGTGGCATTGCCCGGCCTCGTCAAAAAACCAAAGCATTCTCGTGACATATCAGCCGGGCGCGCCATCAACTTGCCATGAACTTGCCCCTGAGATTTGATGGCGGTTGAATGATTTGCGCAGTGGCAGTGGGGAGAGCTTGAAATGACGGATTTTCGTCGCCTGACCGGGATGTTTGTGGCCACGATCGGCCTGATCCTGTCCGCACCGCAGGCCATCGCGCAGCAGCCTGACCGCGGCGACGAGCCGGGTCTGGTCGCCGACGACGCCTACCAGCTCGAGCCGGAATGGCAGAAGCAGGTGGTCTACTTCCGCACCACCGAGACGCCGGGCACCATCATCATCTCGACCGCAGAGCGCCACCTCTATCTGGTGCAGCCGGGCGGGCGCGCGATCCGCTACGGCATCGGCGTCGGCCGCGACGGTTTCCAGTGGCAGGGCCTGGTGAACATCACCAACAAGAAGGAGTGGCCGGACTGGACGCCGCCGCCGGAGATGATCCAGCGCCAGCCCTATCTGCCGCGCTTCATGGCCGGCGGCCCCGGCAACCCGCTCGGCGCCCGCGCCATGTATCTCGGCACCACCGTCTACCGCATCCACGGCACCAACCGCCCTGACACGATTGGCACCAAGGTGTCCTCGGGCTGCTTCCGTCTCGTCAACAATGACGTCGCCGATCTCTACGATCGCGTCCCTGTTGGCACCAAGGTGGTCATCCGGCAGAAGCCCGAGCTCTAAGGCCTATTCGAGCATGGTCGCACTGATCATGCTCCCCCGCCTCCGTCCAAATTCCTTTTCCCGATTTTTCGAGAGAGCAACATGATGCGCACTTTTCGAGGCGGCCTGCTGATCGGGCTCGCAGTTGCCGTGCTGGTCGGCGTCCTCGCCGTCATCTATGAATTCTACGACACCCGCACCCTGAAGCGCACTGTGCGCCGCGGCGAGGTGCTGTGCGGCGTCAACAAGGGCCTGCCGGGCTTCTCGATTCCCGACGACAAGGGCAACTGGACCGGCTTCGACGTCGATTTCTGCCGCGCGGTGGCGGCTGCGATCTTCAACGACCCGAGCAAGGCGAAGTTCGTCGCGCTCGACGCCAGCGAGCGCTTCAAGGAGCTGCAGAGCCGCAAGGTCGACATCCTCTCGCGCAACTCGACCTGGAGCATGGCACGCGAGCTCGACTACGACCTCTATTTCCCGGCGGTCGCCTATTACGACGGCGCAGGCTTCATGCTGCCGCGCGCGCGCAACAAGGAGACCTCGCTGGACCTGACCGGCAGCAAGGTCTGCGTGCAAACCGGGACCACGACTGCGCTCAACGTCGCCGATTACTTCCGTGCCAACAACATGAAGTATGAAGAGGTGAAGTTCGACAAGCTGGACGACGTCGTGAAAGCCTACGACACCGGCAAGTGCGATACACTCTCCGCCGACGTCTCCCAGCTCTATGCGCTCAGGCTGAACCTCGGCAAGCCCGGCGACCACATGATCCTGCCGGACATGATCTCCAAGGAGCCGCTCGCCCCCGTCGTGCGCCAGCGCGACGACGACTGGATGATGATCGTGAAGTGGACGCTCTATGCGATGATCAACGCGGAGGAGCTCGGCGTCTCCTCGGAGAACATCGACGAGGCCCTGAAATCGAAGAAGCCGGAAGTGATGCGCCTGGTCGGCACCGAGGGCAATTACGGCGAGCAGCTCGGCCTCACCAAGGACTGGGTCGTCCGCATCATCCGCACCGTCGGCAATTACGGCGAGATGTACGAGCGCAACATCGGCGAGAAGTCGAAGCTGAAGATCCCGCGCGGCATGAACCAGCTGTGGAACGCGGGCGGCGTGCAGTACGCACCGCCGATGCGGTAAGGCGGTCTCTCTCTGGTGTCGTCCCGGCGAAAGCCGGGACCCATAACCACCGAGAGGAGTTGTAGCGCAAGCTAGCAACTCCGAGTCTTCGCCAAACTACTCCCTGGGGTTACCGGTCCCGGCCCCCCGCGCGCAATTGCGCGGCTAGGCCGGGACGACACCCGTATTGAGGCGCCACTGTGCCTCTTGCGCCCCGCCTCAATACCCCCGCGCCCGCGCGAGCTGCTCGGTGTGGTAGTTGGCGTCGCCGAACAATTCCTCGCAGACCCGCGCGCGCTTCATGAAGAAGCCGATGTCGAACTGGTCGGTCATGCCCATGCCGCCGTGCATCTGCACGCCTTCCTGCACCGCGCGCGTGGCGGTGGTGCCGGCGCGGGCCTTTGCCACTGCGACGGCGGACGCGGCCTTGGCGACGTCGGCATCCAGCGCCTGGAGCGCCTTCATCGTGGCGGCGCGGGTGATCTCGATGTCGACATAGAGCTCGGCGGCGCGGTGCTGAAGCGCCTGGAATTCGCCGATCAGCTTGCCGAACTGCTTTCTGCTCTTGAGATACTCGACGGTGCGGCCAAACACCTCGTCGCTGAGGCCGACCATTTCGGCGGCCACCGCGCCGCGGCCGATGTCGAGCACGCCGTCGAGCAGAGCGGCACCCTGATCGACCTCGCCGAGCACGCTGTCGGCGGTGACCTCGACATTGGCGAATTCGATCCGCGCCGCATTATGCGCGTCGACCATGATGGTGCGCTCGACTGCAACGCCCTTGGTCGCAGGGTTCACGAGGAACAGCGTCAGTCCCTCGCGCTCGCCGGCGGAGCCCGCGGTCCGGGCAGCAACGATGAGAAGATCGGCGACGTGGCCGTCAACGACCAGCGCCTTGGCGCCGGAGAGCTTGAAACCGTTACCGGAGCGCACCGCCTGCAGATTCGTCTGGAGCGGGCGATGCTTTGCGCCTTCGTCGATCGCGAGCGTCGCAAGCAGCGAGCCGTTGGAGATTTTTGGCAGGTACTCCGCTTTCTGCGCAGCATTGCCGCCGCGGTTCAGCGCCGAGGCCGCAACCACCGAGGTGGCGAGGAAGGGCGACGGCATCAAGGTGCGGCCGATCTCCTCCATGAGGACACCGGCCTCGACATGGCCGAGACCGCTGCCGCCAAACTCTTCCGGCACCAGGAGGCCGGCAAAACCCATCTCGGCAAAGGAATGCCAGAACTCCTTGGAGAAGCCGGTGGGATCCTTGCTGTCGCGCAAGTGCCGCAGATGCGACACCGGCGCCTTGTCGCTGATCAGCCCGCGCGCGCTGTCGCGGAGCATCGATTGTTCTTCGGTGAGGACGAGGGCCATGTGATCAATCTCTAACGGCTGACGAAATGTGTGTTGTTGCTGTCATTCCGGGGCGCGTCGAAGACGCGAACTACGGTGCGCAATTGCGCACCTGAGAATCTCGAGGTTCCGGGTTCGCGCTTCGCGCGCCCCCGGAACGACGACGGAGTTATGCCCCCGGCAGATCCAGGATGCGCTTGGCGACGATTCCGAGCATCACTTCCGTCGTGCCGCCTTCGATCGAGTTGGCCTTGGTACGCAGCCAGGCGCGTGGGCGCGCGCCCTGCTTCGAGCGCTCGCTCTCCCATTCCAGCGCGTCGACACCGCCGGCCGACATCAGGATCTCGTAGCGGCGCTTGTTCAGCTCGGTGCCGTAATATTTCATCGCCGAGGAGAACGCCGGATGCGCCTGGCCCGCCTTGGCGAGATCGACCGCACGCTCGGCGCAGGCCGCAAGTGCGGCTTCGTCGACGTCGAACGACGCGATCTCGGCACGCAGCATGGAATCATCGAGCTTGCCTTCCGCGTCCGTGCCGACGGAATCAGCCGCGATCTGGCCGAGCGGCCGGCCGACGCCGCGCTCGCCCATGCCCGAGATCATCGCGCGCTCGTGCTGGAGCAGATATTTTGCGACATCCCAGCCGCGATTGATTGTGCCGACGACATGCGATTTCGGCACGCGGACGCCGTCGAAGAAGGTTTCGCAGAATGGCGAATAGCCCGAGATCAGCAGAATCGGCTTGGTGGTCACGCCCTTCGAGGCCATGTCGAACAGGATGAAGCTGATGCCGTCATGCTTCTTCGCGCTCGCGTCAGTACGCACCAGGCAGAAGATCCAGTCGGCGTAATTGGCGTAGGAGGTCCAGATCTTCGAACCCGTGATGAGAAAATCATCACCGTCGCTTTCGGCACGGGTCTGGAGCGAGGCGAGATCGGAGCCGGCGTTGGGCTCGGAATAGCCCTGGCACCAGCGGATCAGGCCGGCTGCAATCTTCGGCAGATGCTCCTGCTTCTGCGCCTCGTTGCCGTATTTGAGCAGCGCCGGTCCGAGCATCCAGATGCCGAAGCTCGACAGCGGCGGACGCGCGCCCATTTTTGCCATCTCGGCGCGCAGCACCTTGTGCTCGGCAGCGCTGAGGCCCCCGCCGCCATATTCCCTAGGCCAGTCCGGCACGGTCCAGCCCTTGTCGCGCATGCGTTCGAACCAGATGCGCTGCGGCTCGGAGGAGAATTTGGCGTTGCGCCCGCCCCAGAACACGTCGGTGTCCGACGTCGCGGGCTTGCGCATCTCCGGCGGACAGTTGGCTTCCAGCCAGGCGCGCGTCTCGGTGCGGAATTGTTCGAGTTCGGCGTTCTCAGATTCGCTCATGGTCGTTTCCATCAATCAAAATCGACTTGTTGGCGGCGACTCTGGGCCATCGCCCCGTGGAATTCAACCACTTCCGCGGGCCGCATTCGGCTATAGTCGCGGCGACGACGGTGCTTGAAAACAAAGAGGAAACGACAATGCGCCTGAAACTTCTTTCGCCTGGCGAAATGAGCGAGAGCCAGCGGCAGACCTATGACGAGTCGATCGCCGGCAAGCGCGGCAAGCCGCCGGCGCCGATGATGGCCTGGCTGAGCAGCCCCGAGATGGCCCGTCACGCCACGCGGCTCGGCGAGGTGCTGCGCTTCGACACGATCTTCCCCGCAAAGCTCTCGGAGATCGCGATCCTGGTGACGGCGCGGCACTGGACCGCGCATTACGAATGGTACGCGCATAAGCGGCTGGCACTGGCGGGCGGCATGAAGCCCGAGATTGTCGACGCGATCCGCGATCGCCGCACGCCCGACTTCGACGATCCCAAGGGCAAGATGATCTACGACGTCGCGAAGTCGCTGCATGAGGGCCACGGCGTCGAGAAGGGACTTTATGACGAGGCGGTGAAGGTGCTCGGCGAGCGCGGCGTGGTCGAAGTCATTGGCCTGTGCGGCTATTACACGATGGTGTCGATGACGCTGAACACGTTCGACTTCGGGCTGCCGGAGGGCGAGGTGTCGGAACTGGCGTAGTTTCCTATTGGGAAACGATGGGTTTCAGGATGGGCGGTAGCGCTGTGCTGATGCCCGCCTTATGTGCACGTCTTCAACGGAGCATTCCAATGTCGCAAAGCCCAGCCGTCGATGCCGGCACCCGGATCGGCCACGTTCACCTCAAGGTCGCCGATCTCGATCGCGCGCTCGGCTTCTATTGCGGCGTGCTCGGGTTCGAGCTGATGCAGCGCATGGGCTCGGGCGCGGCCTTCATCTCGGCCGGCGGCTATCATCACCACATCGGCCTCAACACCTGGGAAAGCAAAGGCGGTTCACCGCCGCCGCCGGGCACGACCGGGCTCTACCACACCGCGATCCTCTATCCGACGCGTCCCGCGCTGGCGGATGCGCTGCACCGCGTGCTCTCGGCCGGCATCGCGCTCGACGGCGCCAGCGACCATGGCGTCAGCGAAGCGCTTTACTTGCGCGATCCCGACCAGAACGGCGTCGAGCTCTATCGGGACAGGCCTAGGGAGCAATGGCCGTTCGGGCCGGACGGCAAGCTTGCAATGGTGACGAAGCGGCTGGATCTGGAGGCACTGCTGAAGGACCGGGAGGGGTAAGCTCCGCTCGCTCCCCTTCGTCATCGCAAGATGCCGTAGGGCGGGCAAAGCGTAGCGTGCCCACCGATTCCTGCGAACGGCGTGGATGGATGGTGGCACGGCGCTTCGCGCCTTTGCCCACCCTACGAGAGCTTTGCTTTGGGCTTCCCGCGCACCATGATCAGCGCGGCCGCCGCCACCTCCAGCGCGATGCAGAGATAGAACGGCAGCGCGTAGCCGCCGGAGAAATCGCGCAGGAAGCCGACGATTCCGGGGCCGAATGCGTAGGTCACCTGGTTGATCGCGGTGTTGAGGCTGATCAGCACGCCGAACGAGGCGGAATCGAATTCCTGCTGCACGATCAGTGATGGCAGCGTGATGAGGTTGCCGACCGAGAAGCCGAACACCGCGCAGGCCGCGATCAGCACGAAATCATTGTGCAGATTGATCACGACGCACAGCGCTATCGCCTGGCTCAGGAACGACAGTGCCGAGGCGAGCCTCTGGTTGAGGCGGTCGATCACCAGAGAGAACAGCACGCGGCCTACCACTGCCATCGCGGTCAGCACCGCAACAGCAAAGGCGGCGCGCTCGCGCCCGATCACGGGATCGAGGAACGAGATCAGGTGCACGATGAAGCCGACCTGGGCGAACAGCACCAAGGCGAATGCAATGGTCACTGTGAGGAAGCCAACGTCGCGCAGCGCCCATGCGCGGACCTCTGTCGACGATTGCGGCTTTGCCTTCGCCGCCGCATGCCAACCGTGATGCTCGGGCGGGCGGCCGACGACGAAGAGGATCACCGGCACGAGCAGCACCAGCATGGCGCCTGCGGCGGCGTACATCGCGCCCGCGAAGCCGACATGACCGATCAGGGTCACCAGCAACGGCACGCCGACGACGCCGCCAAAACTGGCGCCGTTGAGCGCGAGGCTGATCGCCATGCCGCGCTTCTGGTCGAACCACAGGCTGATCGTGTTGGTGATCATGGCAAGACTGGTGCCGGCCCAGCCGAAGGCGAGCACGGCGTTGGCGAGATAGAGCTGCCAGGGCTCGCGCACCGCGCCGATCGCGACCGCAGCGGCCGCCATCGCCAGCGTGCCCGCGATGAGACAAAGCCGTGGGCCATATTTTCTCACGGCCTCGCCGACGAAGACGACCAGCAGCGCGCCGAACAGATAGAAGAACGTGGTGCCCGAGGAGATCAGCGAGGCTGGCCAGCCCCGCGCGCGCTGGAGCTCGGCGACATAGACACTCTGGCCGTAGAAACCGAGGCCCCAGCCGAAGGTCGCAAGCAGGAAGCAGACCGCGACGATGCGCCAGCCTTCGTAGCGGAACGAGGATTCGTCGAGGGGAACCGTATGGCGGGGGCTATCGAGCATTCGCGCTTCTCCTTCGATCCCCCGCGAGCGCCAGGCTTCACGCTCGTCTGTCCATGACGAGCATCATGTAACAACGCGGCTTCCGAAAATCACTTCGACATGGATCGAAGTGTCGACGCTGCTGACAGCCTCCTGCCACCTTGTTTGAGCATGATCTTTTCGGAGAACCGCTGCGCACTTCTCCGGATCATGCTTTAAATCCCGTCCGGGAACTCGCCCAGGGCGGCTTCCAGCCGCGCCTTGCGGCGCCGGGCCCAGGAGACAAGCGAGAGCACGACGAGGCCGAGCACCACCGGCGGGAACACCACCATGTTCACCGCGGACCAGCCGTAATTGGCGAGCAGCTGGCCGGAGGAGAACGAGCCGATTGCCATCATGCCAAACACGAGGAAATCGTTGAAGGCCTGCACCTTGTTGCGCTCCTGCGGGCGATGCGTCTCCAGCACCAGCGCGGAGGCGCCGATGAAGGAGAAGTTCCAGCCCACTCCGAGCACGATCAGCGTCGCCCAGAAATGCATCGCGGTGAGGCCGGAAAGGCCGACGGTAGCGGCGCCCGCTTCCAGCAGCAGACCGGCGGCGACGATCTTCGGGGCGCCGAATCGGGCGATCAGCGCACCCGTGAAGAAGCTCGGCCCGTACATGGCGACGATGTGCCACTGAATGCCGAAATTGGAATCGGACACGGACAGGCCGCACATCTTCATGGCGAGCGGCGCCGAGGTCATCACCAGGTTCATCATGGGATAGGAGATCACGCCGCACAGCGCCGCCGCGACGAAGCGCGGCTGGGTCACGATCGTGAGCAGCGGCCGCCCGCCGTGCAGATCGGCCGGCGCCGGCTTCGGCATGTCGACGCCGGCGACGATGCCCATCGCCACCAGCGCGACGGCGGCCTGCACCAGGAAGCTGAAGGCGAACAGATAGGGCTGCCAGACGTCCATGGTCCATTGCACGAGCTGCGGACCGAGCACGCCGGCGAACACGCCGCCGGCCATCACCCAGGACACCGCTTTCGGCCGATAGGCGGCGCTGGCACCGTCGGCCGCCGCGAAGCGATAGGATTGCGCCACAGAGCCGTAGAGACCGCCGAGGAAGGTCGCGACACAGAACAGCGCGAAGGAAGCGTGCAGGATCGCGAACGAGCCGAGCAGACCGGTGAGCGTGCCCAAACCGGTGCCGATGACGAAGGCCATGCGGCGGCCGAAGCGGCGCGAGATCGCGCCGGTCGGCAGCGTGCCGGCGGCAAGCCCGACCACATACATCGAGATCGGCACGGTCGCGAACGACATGTCCGGCGCGAGCGTGGCGCCGACGATCGCGCCGGTGGCGAAGATCACCGCCGAATTGGCGCCGGTCAGCGCCTGCGCGGCCGCAAGGCGCACCACATTGGCGCGCACGCGAGCGTCATCGACGATCTCATTGGCGGCAGTCACATCAAGCATCGGCATTTCCGCCCGAACGGGCTCTGTTGATTCCCGGCACTATGGAGGGGCGCGGGAGGGCGGGCAACCGGCGCAAACGGGCGCAGGCCATGCCTCTGACGCAATCGGTGCGATGATAGCGGACGGCGGCCTTGACGGCTTGCGCTCGATCAAATCCTATCCGCCGCGATTTTTCGGAGTCTCCTTCATGACGCTCGACGACAGGCCCACGCTCAGCGCTCCCGACGACGATCCCTGGCTCTGGCTGGAGGAGATCGAAGGCAAGCAGGCGCTCGATTTCGTCGAGCGGCAGAACAGCCTGACGCTCCAGGCGTTCGGCGGGACGGCCTATGAGCGCGACCGCGACTTGCTCGCCGCGATCTACGACCGGCCGGACAACATCCCCTATGTCAGCCGGCGCGGCACCGACCTGCACAACCTCTGGAAGGACGCCACCAACCCGCGCGGTCTGTGGCGGCGGACGACGCTCGCGGAATTTCGAAAAGCCAATCCGGCGTGGGAGACCATGCTGGATATCGACCAGCTGGCGCGAAGCGAAGGCGAGGACTGGCTGCTGAGCCAGATCGTCACGATGCCCGGAAGCTCGCGCGCCATTCTGAGCCTGTCGCGCGGCGGCAGCGACGCCGTCACGTTGCGCGAATTCGACCTCGCGACGAAGAGTTTTGCGGCGGACGGCTTTACGCTGCCGGAAGCCAAGGGCGGCGCCGACTGGCTCGATGCCGACACGCTGCTGCTGTCGAGCGCGCTCGGCGAGAACATGGCAACGAGCTCCGGATATGCGCGGACCGTTCGCCTGTGGCGACGCGGCCAGCCTTTCAATGAGGCGCAGGTGATCATCGAGACCACCGCCGATCATATGATGATCTACGGCATGGCCGACGACACCGGATCGGCGCCTCGGGTCTGGATCGTCGATCAGATCGACTTCTTCAATCATGCGATCTGGCTCCGCGACGCGGCCGGCACGATGACGAAGCTCGATCTGCCGACCGGCATCTGGATGCAGGCGCATGGCGACTGGTTCGCGATGAAACTGCGCAAGGACTGGACGGTCCAGGGGCGGACCTACGCCACCGACACGGTGCTCGGCATGTCGCTCTCGGCGTTTCTGGCCGGCAGCCGCGATTTCGCGGTTCTGTTCGAGCCTGAGCCGCGACGCGCGCTGCAAGGTCTGTTCTGGGCGGCCGGCAAGCTCGTGCTGTCGATCCTCGACGAGTTGAAGCCGCAATTCGAGATCTGCACGCCCTCCGCTGCCGGCTGGAGCCGCGAGACGCTTCCCGGCCTGCCTGAGATCGGCGTCGTCGACATCTGGCCGCTCGACCGCCATCCGTCCGAGAGCAACGGCGATTTGCTCGCCAATGTGCAGGACCCGCTCACGCCGCCATCGCTGCTGCTGATGGAGCGCGGCGTCGCAAGCCCGATTGTGCTGAAGCAGGCGCCGAAGACGTTCACCGCGGACGGCCTCGTGGTGACGCAGCACGAGGCCATCTCGATCGACGGCGAGCGCATTCCCTATGTGCAGACCGGTCCAGCGAACGAGACCGGCGATGCGCCGGTTTACATGAGCGCCTATGGCGGCTTCGGACATTCCGTGAAGCCGTATTACAACGCCTCGCTCGGCAAGCTGTGGCTGGAGCGCGGCGGCACCACGGTGCAGGCGAATCTGCGCGGCGGCGGCGAATTCGGCACGCGCTGGCACGATACCGGTCGGCTCGCCGGCAAGAAGCTGTCGCATGACGATTTCGCGGCGGTCGCCGCCGATCTCGTGCGCCGCGGCGTGACGAGCGCAAAGCGCATCGCAGCCCAGGGCGGGTCGAACGGCGGCATCCTCATCACCAACATGCTGGTGCGATACCCTGAGCGATTCGGCGCGCTGTTCTGCACCATCCCGCTGATCGACATGCGCCGCTACACCAAGCTGCTCGCGGGCGCGAGCTGGATCGCGGAGTATGGCGACCCCGACAAGGTGGAGGAGTGGGAGTGGCTGAAGACCTACTCCGCCTATCACAACGTCAGGGACGGCCAGCCCTATCCGCCGATCCTGATCGCCACCACAAGGCGCGACGATCGCGTTCACCCCGGCCACGCCCGCAAGATGGCGGCGAAGCTCCAGGCGATGGGCTACGAGGCCTGGTTCTACGAGCCGGCAGCCGGCGGCCACGGCTACGGCAAGGATAACAAGGAGCGCGCCGGCTTCGAGGTGCTGGGCTATCGGTTCTTGAAGGAGAAGATCGGGTGGAGGGATGAAGGCTAGGCCCCCCATGGCCGGGCTTGACCCGGCCATCCACGCCTTGCCGCGCGAAGAACGTGGATGCCCGGGCCTTCGCCTCGCCGAAGCGGCTTCGGCCGCGCAGGCGGGACAAGCCCGGGCATGACGGCTTCCTAGCGCAAAAACACCAACATCAGATTGTTTGCGGGCATCTCGATGGTGTCGACGAGGCGAAGGCCTGCAGCCTTCGCGAGCGTCTCGACGTCGCTGATGTCACGGACGCCCCAATCGGGATTGCCTTCACGCAAGGACGTGTCGAACACCGCATTGCTCAGCGCGGTGTGCTTGCCGTCGCGCTTGAACGGGCCATAGAGGAACAGCTTGCCGTCGGCGCGCAGATAGCGGCCGGCGCCGGCGAACAGGCCCTCGGCCACGCTCCAGGGCGCGATGTGAATCACATTGGCGCAGAACACGGCGGCAAAGCTCGTCGGCGCCTGGCCGCTTTTCATCTCCGGACACCAGTCGGGATCCGTGAGGTCGATCCGCAGGGGCGAACGGATGTTCTTCAGGCCCGCGTGAACGCGCCAGGCCTCGATACTCTTGAGGTGGCGCTGGTTGAGGTCGCTCGGCCACCAGATCAGGTCGGGCGTATGGCGGGCGAAATGGACCACATGCTGCCCGGTTCCGCTGCCGAGCTCGACCACATTGCCGGCGCTGCCTGCCAGATGCTCCTCCAGCGCGGCCCAGATCGGCGCGTGGTTGCGATGGAATGCCGGCGCATCGAGCCGCCCGTCAGGCTCGACCCGTCCGCCGTCCCTGCCAAATTCGACGACATATTCAGCCAATTGAAGTCCCCTTGAAAAAACGAGAACGCGTTGAAAACAGGATGAGCGCGCAAACGCCCTGAAAACAGCCCGGCCCGCGCCCATTGCCCATACCCTTGGGGCCCGAATCCGCCGAACAAATAATCTCTTTAGTTGCAATGCGGAAGATATTAACTCCATTTTGCCGCGTGCATAGTCTTGATTGTCAGGCGATGCCCTTTGTGCTTTGGAACGCTTCTATTCCGCGAACGAGATCATCGACATAACGCTTCGGGACGACGCCTTGACCGCCTTTCCTTGCAAGCCCGCCCTGCTCATTGCACTGGCCCTTCTGGCCGGTGCGACCGTGCCCCCGGTGCGGGCCCAATCCGCCGTGGCCGAAGGCCAAAAGCTCGCCTTCGACCGTGGCAAGGGCAATTGCCTGACCTGCCACGTCATCAAGGGCGGCGACCTGCCGGGAACAATCGGCCCGGAGCTGAAAGACCTCAAGTCAAAATACCCTGATCGCAACGAGCTGGTCGCGATCATCTTCGACGAGACCAAGCGCAATCCGCAGACCATGATGCCGCCGTTCGGCCGGAACCGGATTTTGACCGAACAGGAGATCAGCGCGATCGTTGATTTCCTGCAAACCCTGTGACTTCAGGCACGCGCCAAGAGACTGTGCAGGAGACTTGAGATGACCACGACCACCGGCCCTCGTCCGACACGGCGCCTGATCCTTCAGGGCACGGCCTCCGTCGCGCTGCTCGGCCTCGGCAATCTGCCGTTCGGTGTCACTTCCGCGCTCGCGGCGGCCAACGACAAATATCCGGAAGAAGCCTTCAAGCAGAAGAACGAGGCCGACGCGATCAAGGCGCTCTACGGCAAGACCGCCGAGCCATCCGACAAAGTCAAGCTCGACGCACCCGAGATCGCCGAGAACGGCGGCGTGGTTCCGATCTCGGTGACGACGACGCTCGACAAGGTCACCTCGATCTCGTTCTTCGTCGCCGAGAACCCTTACGCGCTGGCGGCGAGCTACAAGATTCCCGACGGCACAATCCCCGGCATCGCCAACCGCCTGAAGATGGCAAAGACCACCAACGTGGTCGCGATCGTGGAAGCCGACGGCAAGCTCTACAGCGCGACCAAAGAGGTCAAGGTCACTGTCGGCGGCTGCGGCGGCTAAGGGCGAGGGAGAGACAGATGGCATCCAGCATTCGCGTACGCGCCACCGCCAACGGCGACATCACCGAGGTGCAGGCGCTGATCCAGCACCCCATGGACACCGGCCTGGTCAAGGATTCCAAGGGCGAGCTGATCGCCGCGCACTACATCCAGGAGCTGAAGTTCGAATGTAACGGCAAGGACGTCTTCGTCGCCAATTGGGGCACCGCGGTCTCCAAGGATCCCTACGTCAAGTTCAGCTTCAAGGGCGCCAAGAAAGGCGACGACCTCAAGATCTCCTGGACCGACAACAAGGGTGGCTCGGACACGACCACCGCGAAGATTTCGTGATGAAGGCCCGCTCCGCCCTCCTGCTTGGTTCGCTCAGCGCCGCGCTCGTCGCGTTCGCCCTCACCTCTCCGCGCGTGATCGCGGCCGACAAGGTCGATCCCGTTGCCGATGCGAAAGCGTTCCAGAACTTCTTCTTCCAGAAATTTCCGGACGTGAAGCACGAGGATTTCGTCAACGGCCCTTATTCGATGAACGCGGACATGAAGCGGCAATGGCAGGAGAAGGAAGAATTCCCGCCTTACGAGTTCGCGCTCGATGCCGGCAAGGAGATGTTCGCGACGCCGTTCAAGAATGGCAAGAGCTATGCCGACTGCTTCCCGAACGGCGGAATCGGCATTCGCCAGAACTATCCCTACTTCGACACGAAGGAAGGCAAGGTCGTCACCCTGGAGCTCGCGCTCAATCGCTGCCGCGAGACCAATGGCGAAGCGCCCTACTCCTACGTCAAGGACGAGATGGCCTCGCTGACCGCCTACATGGCCTACACATCGCGCGGCAAGCCGATGGACATCAAGATTCCCGATGATCCCCGTGCGCTCGAAGCATTCGAGAACGGCAAGCGCTATTTCTACACGCGCCGCGGCCAGATGAATTTCTCCTGCGCGAGCTGTCATGTGCAGAGCCCGGGCGAGCGCATCCGCGCCGAAATCCTGGCGCCCGCACTCGGCATCCTGAACGCGATGCCGATCTACCGCTCCGAATGGAGCGGCATGGGCACGACCAGCCGCCGTTTCGTGACCTGCAACAGCCAGACCCGCGCGGTTCCGCTGGAGCCGCAGGCGGATGAATATCGCGACGTCGAATATTTCCTCTCCTACGTCGCCAACGGCCTGCCGATTTCCGGCCCGGGAGCGCGACCATGAATCGGTCATTTACCTTGGCCATTCTGCTCAGCCTGAGCCTCGCGCCGGCAGCGCGCGCGGCAAACGAGGCGGACTACAAGGCGGCCTATGCCGCCGCCGAAGCCGCCTCCAAGGAGGCAGCCGGCATGCGCAACCAGTGGACCGTGACCGTATCCGCGCTGACGGCAGCCAGGAAGGCGGCCGATGGCGGTGATTTCGACCGCGCGGTTGCCGCGTCGAAGGAAGCCGAAGCGTTGGCCAAGGCGTCGATCTTCCAGGCGACATCGGAAAAAGAGGCCTGGAAGGCGATGGAAATCCGCTAGACTAGGCCTCGGTCAAACTGCCGATTGGCGCGGAGAATTCTGGATGGCGATCCGCCGCCGCGATTTCCTCAGGACTGCCGGCCTTGCCGCCGCATCGCTCGGCCTGCCGCGGCTTGCGCGCGGCACCGAGACCGCGAGCATTTACGACCTCGAGCGGTTCGGCAATGCGCGGATCCTGCACATCACCGACACGCATGCGCAGCTCAATCCGGTCTATTTCCGCGAGCCCAGCGTCAATATCGGCATCGGCGAGATGGCGGGACGGCCGCCGCATCTGGTCGGCCGCGCCTTTCTCGAACGGTTCGGCATCCGGCCCGACAGCGCCGATGCCTATGCTTTCACCTGCTTCGAGTTCGAGAAGTCCGCGGGCCGCTTCGGCAAGCTCGGCGGCTTCGCCCATCTGAAAACGCTGATCGACCGCTTGCGCGCCGACGTCGGCGAGGCGCGTTCGCTGCTGCTCGACGGCGGCGATCTCTGGCAGGGTACCGGGCTCTCCAACGCCATGCAGGGCCGCGACATGGTCGAAGTTGCCAATCTGCTCGGCATCGAGGCGATGACCGGGCATTGGGAATTCACCTATGGCGAGCAGGCGCTCCGCGATAATCTCGAGCGCTTCAAGGGTGAGTTTCTGGCGCAGAACGTCTTCCTGACCGAGGAAGCCGCGTTCAACGATGCCGCCGCCTTCGACAAGGCGAGCGGGCGCGTGTTCAAGCCGTCGATGATCAGGGAGCTCGGCGGTCATCGCGTCGCGATCGTCGGCCAGGCGTTTCCCTACGTGCCGATCGCGCATCCCAAGCGGTTCACGCCGGACTGGACCTTTGGCATCCGCGAGGAAGAGCTCCAGAAGCATGTCGATGCCTTGCGCGGGACCGACAAGGTCGATGCGGTCGTCCTGCTGTCGCATAACGGCATGGACGTCGACCTCAAGCTCGCAAGCCGCGTCAGTGGCATCGACGTCATCCTCGGCGGCCATACCCATGACGCGGTGCCGCAGCCGATTGCCGTGAAGAACGCGGGCGGCACGACGCTCGTCACCAATGCCGGCTCCAACGGAAAATTCCTGGGCGTGCTCGACCTCGCGCTCGACAAGGGCAAGGTCAGCGACGTCAAATACCATCTGCTGCCGGTCTATTCGGAGCTGCTGAAGCCTGAGCCTGCCATGGCCGAGCTGATCGGCCGGCTGCGCGCGCCGCATGTGACCGACTGGTCGGAGAAGATCGCAACGCCGGACCGTCTGCTCTACCGCCGCGGCAATTTCTCCGGGCCCGTGGACGAGCTGATCTGCGCCTCGCTCCGCACCGAGCTCGACGCCGAAATCGCGCTGTCGCCGGGCTTCCGCTGGGGCGTCACCACGCTGTCCGGCCAGGCCCTGACCATGGAGGACGTGCTCGCAGAAACAGCGATCACCTATCCCGAGACCTATGTGCAGGAGATGACCGGCGCAGAGATCAAGGCCGTGCTGGAAGACATCTGCGACAACCTCTTCAACGCCGACCCCTATTACCAGCAGGGCGGCGACATGGTGCGCGCCGGCGGGCTCAATTACACCTGCACGCCGACGGCGGCGATCGGCAGCCGCATCTCCGAGCTGAAGCTCAATGGCGGCAAGGCGATCAGCGCTGGCCACCGCTACAAGGTGGCGGGCTGGGCCTCGGTCAACGGCCAGCAGGGGGCGCCCGTCTGGGACGTGGTGGCCAAATATCTGCGCTCTGGCCGGATGTTTCAGGAGCGGCTCGGCTCCGGCGTGACGCTGAAGGGCGTCGAGGACAATCCGGGCATCGCGGGACAGGGATGATGCGGTCGCAGATCCGTCGCGCGCTGCTGCTGGCGCTGCTCGTCTCGGCCGCGCTGCCGCCGGCTTTCGCGCAGCAGGTGCCGCTCCAGGACAAGCCGTTCGCCGAACACAGGATCGTGCTCCAGCTCTCCGACGGCGATGCGAGGAAGCAGGCGCTGGTGCTCAGCGTCGCCAACAATTTGTTGAAGGCCTACGACCCCGACAAGGTCGCGATCGAGGTGGTGGCCTTCGGCCCGGGCATCGATTTGCTGCTTGCTGGTAGCGAGCGCCGCAAGCAGGTCGAGAGCCTGATCGCGCAGGGCGTGCGCTTCGACATCTGCCTCAACACGGTCGATACGATCGAGCGGGAGACGGGCAAGCGGCCGGAGTTCATCCCGGCTGCGACACCGGTGCAGGTCGGCGTCGGGCAGATCCTGTTTCTGGCGGAGAATGGCTACACGGTGGTGAGGCCGTAGGGGGGCGTTGTCCCGCCGAACACTCCCTGTCGTCCCTGTCTAAAGCGCGACGAGATTGGGATGAATCGTCACCGCGCTCTAGGCTCTTGTTTGAGCATGATCTTTCGGAAAACCGCTGCGCACTTCTCCGGATCATGCTTTGCGAGGTATCCACGTTTGGCTCACACGACATAACGCCGGTAGAGCACGACGATTACAGCGAGCACCGTCCCGGCATAAATGACCCGCGCAGCGTGATCCAAAACAATAGCAGCGCGCTTTCGGCCCGCGTCTCGAAGTTTTTCATGTTTGTAACCCGCCAATATCGTCATCAGGCATAGTATGAAGAAAATGTAGAACATCTCTTCGACTACCACCGTGTATCCGACATCGCCGACCTGACTGGCGACCGTCACGAGCAGCACCGCGCTCGCCAGGATCGAGGTCACTGGAATCGTCACGCGTTCACGAAACATGGTTTCGGGAAAGAACAGGGTAGCGAACACGACGAGCACGAGCAGAAACAGCGGCAGCAGGTTCTTCAGCATGTAGATGGCGGAGCTGCGGCGCAGCATGATGGTCGCATCGAAGCCTGCGAATTCCGTCATTGCCTCGGCACCAAACAAAGACGCCTTTCCGAGCGTCGATCCGCTGGACTGAGATTCGACGAAATAGTTCAGTCCGAGAAATCGCCAGAGCTGAAGTCCGGAATAGGCCCCGTCCTCGACCCGCGAGCTTCCATCGTCGGCGAGGCGCAAGCCGAACCGATCGATGACATAGGTGATGAGCTCCCGCCGCTGCTCCGTGTTCTGGAAACGTAGGCGCAATTCCTGCGTGTCGAACGGATAATCATGAAGATCGAAACGGGCTTTGAAATCGCCGTTGATTCGATAGAGCCGATAGTTCAGGCCGTCTTCCTGTCCAACCTGAATCGGTCGAGCTGGATCGAACGCCCCGCGATCCAGCAAGGCCGGGAATTCGACGTGCGTCTGCGCCTCATCGTCGCCGGCGAACCGCATCCAGAGATAGAAGTCGACGTTGAACGAATTCTGTCTCACGTCGATCCGGCTGACGCGAATGATGTCGATGCCGGTATAAACGACGCGCTGTATCCAGTAGTGTCGGTCGCCGAACGTGACGACATGGCCCTTCTCTCGTTCCGCGGCGAGATCGATTCCTTTGGGCTGATCGATGCGCACGAGTTGCAGCGGCGCAGTGACGAACAAACCGTAACGGAAGAAACCCAGTCGAATCGGGCGCGGAATGTCGCGGTTCGCGTTGAAATAGAGCCGCCCAGTCAGCCCGACG
This sequence comes from Bradyrhizobium sp. 14AA, assembly GCF_054185205.1. Lineage (NCBI taxonomy): Bacteria > Pseudomonadati > Pseudomonadota > Alphaproteobacteria > Hyphomicrobiales > Nitrobacteraceae > Bradyrhizobium > Bradyrhizobium sp. 14AA. The sequence goes on from NZ_JAVAYM010000027.1 coordinate 68,723, forward strand.
ACCGCCGATTTCGGATCGCCGATCGCGGCGAGCGCGACGCGCACACGGTCGCGATCTGCAACCTTGCTGTCGGATCGTTTCTGAATCCCCTGCCCCATAAACCGGGGATGTACGGCAGCTCGTTTTAGAGCATCGATCATCAGGCGCGCAGCGTCATACGAGCCGCCGGCAACCCAGCTTGGCAAGGTTCCCGCTTTCGCTTTGTAGTCGGCGGCAAAGACCTGCGCTGCCACGCCGGCACTGTCGAACATCAGCGAGGAAGCAGCATACAGATTCTCGCTGAAGAAACCCGGCTGCGCTTTTTCCTCGGGCTCATTGGCGAAATTTTGCAAATAGCTTTCGCGGGCCGCGGCTTGGGATGCAATGATTATTCCCTTGATGCCGCGGCGGCGGAGCGCCTTGACGATGTCTGCGCTAAAATCGGTTGCCGCGCCGACGACAATAACACCGGGCCCGGGCTCCTGCGCGGCAGCGTCCAGCGCCTCATCCGTCGATCCGATCTGACCGGCTGCGACGTCCAGTCCGAACACACGCAACTGCTCCGCCGGATAGGCCGTCGCAAATCCACGCTCAAAACTCTTGCCGTAGGAATCGCGCGTGTGAACGAGACGGACTTTTGGCTCCCTCATCACGGCGCGCAGATGTTCCGCGATCGAGCGCGCCTGCACGGAGACCAGCGACAGCGCACGAAAATAATATTCACTGTTGTTAGTCAGATCGTCGGCCGCCGAGCTTCCCGTGAGTGCCGGTATCCGCGCATCCTTATATATCGGCGCCGCCGCGAGCGACGCGGAGCTGAGATAATGTCCGAGCACAGCGACGCACGGGCTGTCGGCAATCGCCTGCGCATTCGCGCGCGCCACAGCTGGATTGCTTGCGTCGTCGAACAGAACGAGCTCAATCAGCCGTCCGTTGACACCCCCCTTGGCGTTCACCTCGTCGATTGCAAGCTGCGTCGCGACCAGGCTTTCCGCCCCGACCGGGGCGGACGGGCCAGAGAGCGAATTGGCGAATGCGATGCGAATAGGCTCTGGGCGCGTCCAGAGGATGGCGGCCCAGGCGACAGCAAGCACCAGGACCACGCCCGCAACAACGGCAAGCCACACTATCGGCCGCTGCTTCATCGTCGATCCTCGCATCGGTCGGCATAAGCCGAGATTCGTCAGATCGAAGCCTCAATCAGGCCGAGATTGCCGCCGCTGACAGCGTTTTTCAAGCCCGCCCCATCGCCACCGGCAGAATCAAGACCACTCAAGGCGGATGAAGGAAAGTGCGTGGTGCCGAAGGTCAGAGCTGCCGGCCGTGGCCTTGGTCATTCACATACGCGGCCTGACACCGCGCGCATTCGCCGGATGGTTCGGAACGGCTTTCGCTCTCGCCGTGGAGCGCAGCCGATGAGGCGCTTGAGGGCGGGGGCCCGATTTGGGATGACGGATGACCAGGACGGCTTGCCCCAGGTGCCGCGGTGCACGGCCGGTTTGGGTGCGCCGCCGTCGTTCTATGTGTGGCAGGGCGAAAGCGTCGCAAGCAGGTCGAGAGCCTGATGTGCGCTTCGACATCTGCCTCAACACGGTCGATACGATCGAGCGCGAGACGGGCAAGCGGCCGGAGTTCATCCCGGCGGCGACACCGGTGCAGGTCGGCGCCGGCAGATCCTGTTTCTGGCGGAGAATGGCTACACGGTGGTGAGGCCGTAAGCCTTTTGCCGCGTCATACTCCGTTGTCATTCCCTGCGCAGGCGGGGAATCCAGTACGCCGCGACTTCTCCGCACCCCTCGCCGTCTCTGGAATACTGGATCGCCCGCCTTCGCGGGCGATGACAACGTAAGTGGGGCGACGGCATGGGCGCCCATCACGCAATAAAAATCTTCTAAATCTTCTTGTATCGGCAGTGAATTACTTCTCTTTCTAGCTCCCGACGTAGTAGAATCCTCGGAAATCATCCGCCGCCGGGTCCTGCCATGATCTTTCGCCAGCTCTTCGACAGCGTTTCGGGCACCTACAGCTACGTCCTTGCGAGCCGCCCTGGCGGCGAGGCGTTGATTCTCGATCCGGTGCTGGAGAAGGTCGACCGCTATTGCCAATTGCTGCGCGAGCTCGATCTCAAACTGGTCAAGGCGGTGGACACCCATCTGCATGCCGACCACGTCACCGGGCTCGGCGAGTTGCGCGACCGCACCCATTGCATGACCGTGATGGGCGACCAGACCAAGGCCGACGTGGTGGCGATGCGGGTCGCCGACGGCGACAAGGTGACGATCGAGGGCCTGTCGCTCGACGTGATGTACACGCCCGGCCACACCGACGATTCCTATTCCTATCTGATGGGCGACCGTGTCTTCACCGGCGACACGCTGCTGATCCGCGGCACCGGCCGCACCGATTTCCAGAACGGCTCGTCGCGCGCGCAGTATGAGTCGATCTTCAACCGGCTGCTGAAGCTGCCGGATGAGACGATGGTGTTCCCGGCACACGACTACAAGGGCGACACCGTCTCCACCATCGGCGAGGAAAAGCGCTACAATCCGCGGCTCCAAGTGCGCTCGGTCGACGAATATATCGAGCTGATGGCGAACCTGAAGCTGCCCAATCCGAAGATGATGGACGTGGCGGTGCCCGCCAACATGCATGTCGGCCTGCATCAGGAGGAGCTGGAGAAAGAGGGCCGCGCGCTCAGCGCGGTCGAGGCGATCCGCTCGCTTGGCCGGCCCGACATGCTGCTGGTCGACCTGCGCGAGAGCAACGAACGCGCCAAGCACGGCATGCTCGAAGGCGCGCTGCACACGCCCTATCCCTCCATCGAGGAGAGCCTCAAGCCCGGCGGCATGCTGCGCGAGGTCGCGGCGGCCACCGGCCGCCGCGTGGTGTTCTTCTGCGCCTTCGGCGAACGCTCGGCGATGGCGGTGGCCGCCGCCAAGGAGGCCGGCCTCACCAACACCGCGCATATTGCCGGCGGTATCGACGCCTGGAAGAAGGCGGGCGGGCCGGTGGTGCACTGACGGCTTCGCTGCCAAGCTTGAGCTAGATCAGGAAGCGCCCATATATTCCGATTAGGACGGATGCAGCATCACCATCCCGGAATAGCCATGGCCAAGACAGCCAAGCCGAGCGCGCCGCCGAAAGCGGCGGACAACAAGGCGAAAAAACCCCCGCCTCCGCGCGATAGCGACGACGACGATTACGAAGACGGCGACATCGCGACGCCGAAGCGCGACCGATACGGCGCGGATGACGAGCCGTTGTGAGGGGATGGGGCCGGTTTGAGTGCGCGGTGGCGCAACACTCTCCGCCCCCGCTACCTGCCATGCGCCTGCGTTCATGGACAAATAACCGCTCTGCCCGATAGTTTGCGCGTCCCTCAAGGACGTGAAACGGAACTGCAATGGTCGACGTTCTCGCCGCACCGCAGCAAGGCAAGGCGGACAGCGCGCTGCGCACGCTGACGGGAATCTCGATCGCGCATTGGGTCAGCCATTTCCATCTGCTGGTCCTGCCGATGCTGTTTCCGTTCCTCAAAAGTCAGCTCGGCGTCGGCTATGTGGAGCTCGGCTTCGCGCTGACCGTCTCCGCGGTGGTCTCGGGGCTGACGCAGGCGCCGACCGGCTATCTGGTCGATCATTTTGGGGCACGAAGGATCCTGCTGGGCGGCCTCACGCTCGGCGGCATTGCCCTGATCCTGCTCGGCCTGCACCTCAGCTACGCCTCGCTGATCGCCTGCGCCGTGCTGCTCGGGCTCGCCAACAGCGTCTATCATCCCGCCGATTACGCGATCCTGGCCGAGCATATGGACGAAGCGCGGATGGGCCGCGCCTTCTCGATCCACACCTTTGCCGGCTATTTCGGCGGCGCGGTGGCGCCGGCAATCGTTGCCGCGCTGATGACCGTCTCCGGCGGCGTCGGCGCGCTGATCGCATCGGGCGCGGTCGGCATTGCGGTGGCGCTGCTGCTGGTCGTCATGAGCATTCCCGATGCCGGCGCGCACAAGACAAAGCCGGGCGCGGAGAACGCGCCGAAGCAGGCCGTGATCACGCCGGCCCTGATCACGCTGACCGCGCTGTTCATGCTGCTGAGCCTGTCGGTCGCCGGCATCAACAATTTCGGCGTGGTGGCGTTGATGAGCGGCTACGGCGCGTCCTATTCGATCGCCAACGTCGCGCTCACCGCGTTCCTCGGCGCCAGCGCCGTCGGCGTGCTCGCGGGAGGCTTCCTTGCCGACCACACCGAGCGGCACGGCTATGTGGCCGCGGCCTGCTTTGCCGCCAATGCGGCGATCGTGCTGCTGATCGCGCTGGTGACGTTGCCGGGCTGGGCGCTGACCGGCGCGATGATGGCCGCGGGCTTCCTCTCCGGCGTGATCGCGCCCTCGCGCGACATGCTGGTGCGCAATGCGGCGCCTCCCGGCGCAGCCGGCCGTGCCTTCGGCATCGTCTCCACCGGCTTCAATCTCGGCGGCATCGTCAGCCCGCTGCTGTTCGGCTGGATCATGGATCAGAGCGCGCCGCACTGGGTGTTCGGCGCCTCGGTGATTTTCATGCTGGCAACCGTGGTGCTGTCGCCGTTCACGGAACGGAAGCCGCAAGCCAAGGCGTAGCTACTGTCGTCCCGGCGAAGGCCGGGACCCATAGCCACCGAACGTGGTTGTGGCGCGAGCTGGTCATTGCCAGTCGTCGTCAAACCAAAAGTCGTGGTTATGGGTCCCGGCCTTCGCCGGGACGACAGCAAACAACAACAAACGGGAAGAAACACCATGAACACCCCTGATCTCGTGATCCGCGGCGGCACTGTCGCGGATGGCAATGGCGGCGCGCTGTTCGAGGCTGATGTCGCCATCACCGGCGGCAAGATCAGCGAGGTCGGGAAGGTCTCGGCCAAAGGCCGCGAAGAGATCGACGCGCGCGGAAAACTGGTGACGCCGGGCTTCGTCGACGTGCACACCCATTACGACGGCCAGGTCACCTGGAGCCAGGACATCACGCCGTCCTCGCAGAACGGCGTCACCACCGCGATCATGGGCAATTGCGGCGTCGGCTTCGCGCCGTGCAAGCCGGCCGATCACACCCGCCTTATCCAGCTCATGGAAGGCGTGGAGGACATTCCCGAGCCGGTCCTGAGCGCCGGCATTCCCTGGGCCTGGGAGAGCTTTCCCGATTACATGAACTGGCTGTCGAAGCGCGATTTCGACATCGACGTCGGCGCGCAGCTGCCGCACGCGGCGCTGCGGGTTTATGTCATGGGCGAGCGCGGTGCGCGCCGCGATCCCTCGACCGCGGAGGATAACGCGGCGATGGCCAGGCTCGCGGGCGAAGCCGTGCGCTCCGGCGCGCTCGGCTTCTCGACCTCGCGCACGCTCAACCATCGCACCTCGACCGGCGATTTCACTCCGACCTTGAAGGCAGGCGAGGACGAGCTCACCGCGATCGCAGGCGCGATGCATGCCGAGGGCCGCAGCGTGCTGCAATTCGTGCTGGACCTCTCCACCATCCACGAAGATCTGCCGATGATGCTGCGGGTCGCCGACGCCACGAAATGCCCGATCTCGTTCTCGATCACGCAGAACGACAAGGCGCCGCAGCGCTGGCGCCAGACGCTGGACGAGATCAATGCGGCCGCACGGCGCGGCCTCTCCATCACCGCGCAGATCGCCGCGCGCCCGGTCGGCCTGCTGCTCGGGCTCGAGCTGTCGCGCAACCCGTTCCAGACCCATCCGAGCTATAAGGCGATCGCGCATCTGCCGCTGGAGGAGAGGCTGGCGCGGCTGCATCAGAGCGATGTGCGCAAGGCGATCCTGAGCGAGATGGCAACCGCGACCGACGATCCGCTGTTTTTCCGGCCCGACTACGACAAGATGTTCTTGCTCGGCGATCCCCCTGATTACGAGCAGCCGCCGGAGAACGCGCTGGGCCCGCAGGCGCGCCAGCAGGGCCGGCAGCCGGAAGATCTCGCTTACGAGGCGATGCTGTCGGACGAGGGCCGCGGCATGCTCTACGTGCCGTTCCTCAACTATGCCGACGGCAATCTCGATGCGACGCGCGAGATGCTGATCGATCCGCAATCTGTGCCGGGCCTCTCCGACGGCGGCGCGCATTGCGGCATCATCTGCGATGCGAGCTTCCCGACCTATCTGCTGACGCACTGGACGCGTGACCGCACGCGCGGCGAGAAGCTCACGATCCCGTTCGTGGTCGCGGCGCAGTCGCGCAAGACCGCGCTCTCGGTCGGCCTCACCGACCGCGGGCTGATCGCGCCCGGCTACAAGGCCGACGTCAATGTGATCGACTACGACCGCCTGCACCTGCATCCGCCGAAGGTGCATTATGATCTGCCGGTCGGCGGACGGCGGCTGCTCCAGGACGTCGACGGCTACGAGGCGACGATCGTGTCGGGCGTCGTGACGCGGCGGCACGGCGAGGCGACGGGACGGCGGCCGGGGAAGCTGATTCGGGGTGCGCAGGGGGTGGCGAGTTAAGCGTCATTGCCAACGAGGCGCGAAGTCGCCTTCACACATTCAGTGTCGTCCCGGCGAAAGCCGGGACCCATAACCACGATGGGCGTTGGCTTGCACAACGCCCACTCCGAGTCTTCGCCAAACCACTCCCTGGGGGTATGGGTCCCGGCCCCCCGTGCGCAATTGCGCACTAGGCCGGGACGACACTTTTGGTTGGGTTAGCAGCAACGCCCCCCTTACGTCGGCGACACCGCACCCTTCAACGTCGCGGCCTGCGGGGCCGCACCACCGGTCAGCCTGGCCTTTTCCGTGTTCGGCCACAGCAGCAGCAGGCCGAGCAGGCCGGAACCGACCATGATCGCGGCGTTGATGGTGAAGCCGGTCATGTAGCCGTCGAGCATGCTGCCGGCGCGCTGGATCACGGTGCCCATCACGGCGGGCGCGATGATGCCCGAGAGCGTGTAGAGCGCGCCGTAGATCGCCAGGATCGCGCCGCGCTGCGACGACGGCGTGAACTCGCCGAGCATGGGCGGGCAGACCACGTAGATCGCGCCGCACAGGCCCGTTCCGACCACGAGCAGAGTGAGCTGAAACGCTGCGCCCTGGACATGCGGCATCGTCGCCAGGATCAGGCCGCCGATGACCAGCGGCACCGAGCCGAGCACGCCGCGCGCGACGCGCGTGGTCGAGCCGCGGGCCATCATCAGCTGCGAGATCCAGCCCGTCAGGATCACGATGGTGGCACCGAACACCCAGGGCAGGGTCGAAATCCAGCCGGCCTGGCTCTGCGAAAAGCCGAGGCCCTTGATGATGAACGGCGTGAACCAGGTCAGTCCGAGCGACAGCGCCCAGTAAGCGCCGAAGGTCGCCGCGACGCAGCCGAGGAAGGTGCGTGAGGTGAGCAGCTGAATGTAGGGAATCTTCGTCTCGGTTGCGGCCAGGGCCTGCGTGTCCTCCAGCGGGCCTTCCTTGCCGAGCGCGAGCCAGGCACAGACCCAGATCAGGCCGACGACGCCGAGCGCGCCGAAGGCATAGTGCCAGGAATGATTGACGATGACCCAGTTCAGCGCCGGCACTGCGAGGATCACGCCGAAGGCCGAGCCCTGCGACAGGATCGCGGTCGGCAGCGTGCGCTTCTCGTCGGGGAACCATTTATAGATCGCATGCGCGGCGACCGAGAAGGCCGGGCCTTCACCGGCGCCCAGCACGATGCGGCAGATCAGGAGCGTGGTGAAGGAGACGGTGCCGACCATCGGAAACTGCGCGAGCGCCCAGACCACCGCGAGCGCCAGCAGCACCCATCGCGTCGGCACCTTGTTGACGATAAAGCCGACGACGATGGCCGAGATCGAGAACAGGAAGAAGAACGAGGAGCCGAGCAGGCCGAACTGCTCCGGGGAGAGCTTGAGGTCCGCCATGATCGGCACGCCGGCGAGGCCGACGACGATCTTGTCGGCGAAGTTGACCAGCATGAACAGAAACAGAAGGAAGGTGACCTTCCAGGCGCCCTTGGGCGTCTCGCTGGACGTCGTCGTGTTGCCCGCCACCATGGGCGTTCCCTGAGCGCTCATCGTTCTCCCCGCTGTGTTTTTGGCACTTTTTTGATTTGGCCGTCTTGGGAGCTAACAACGGCTTCGGGAGCAACGCAACCCCGGCATTTCCGCAGCAAGTGTGCTACGCAACATTTCCGTTAATTCCGTCCGGCGCCATTCATCGTGCTGAGCATCAAAGATCTCTCCAAGACCTTCTCTTCGGCCGGCGAGCCGGTCCATGTGCTGCGCGGCGTCGATCTCGACCTCCGGGCCGGCGAGCGCGTCGCGCTGACCGGCGAATCCGGCAGCGGCAAGAGCACGCTGCTGCACCTGATCGCGGGGCTCGACGCCGCCGATGCCGGCTCGATCCGGCTGGAGGACACCGAGGTCACCGAATTGTCGGACGCGGGGCGCGCCAGCTTGCGGCGCGACCGCATCGGCCTGGTTTTTCAGCAGTTCAACCTGGTCCCGAGCCTGTCGGTTGCGGATAATCTGGTGTTTCAGGCGCGGATCGCCGGCCGGCATGATGCGGCCTGGACCAAGGAGCTGGTCGAACGGCTCGGGCTCGACACCCTGCTCAGGCGTTATCCGGAGCAATTATCGGGCGGTCAGCAGCAGCGCGTCGCGATCGGCCGGGCGCTGGCGACAAAACCGTCGCTGCTGCTGGCGGACGAGCCGACCGGCAATCTCGACGAGGCCACGGCCGAGGACGTGCTGGCGCTGACGCGCGACCTCGTCACGCGAACCGGCTGCGGCTTCCTGATGGTGACGCACAGCCTGCATCTGGCAGCCACGCTCGACCGTCACGTCAACCTGCATGCGGGACGAATCGCATGAGGCGCGCGCTGTGGGTCCTCGCCGTGCTCCTGAGCCACTGGCGGCGGCACAAGATGCAGTTCGCGACGCTTCTGATCGGACTGATCGCCGCGACCGCACTGTGGAGCGGCGTACAGGCGATCAACCAGCAGGCTCGCAACGCCTATGACCGCGCGGCGGCGACCTTCGGCGGCGTGCGCACCGCGATGCTGGTCGCACCCAATGCAGCGACCTTCTCACAGGATCTCTTCGTCAAGCTCCGCCGCGCCGGCTGGCCGGTCTCGCCGATGCTGGAGGGCCGGGTCCAGATCAACGGGCGCCCAATGCGGCTGCTCGGCATCGAGCCGGTGACGCTGCCGGCCGATGTCGGCAACGCGCCGCACCTTGGTGCCTCCGATCTGAGCAGCTTCGTCGCGCCGCCGGGCCAGACGCTGGTGGCGCGGGAGACGCTGAGCGATCTGCACGAGCCGGAAGGCGCGGCTCCCGCAATCAGCAGCGGCGCAAGGCTCCCGCCGCTGCGCGTGCTGCCGCAGCTCGTGCCCGACGTGCTGGTGGTCGATATCGGCGTCGCGCAGCGGCTGCTGAACAAGCCGGATCAAATCTCGCGCCTGCTGATCGGCAAACCCAAGGGCAAGCCGGCGCCGCTCGCGAGCGTCGTCGGCGAGCAGCTGCAGCTGATCGAGCCGACCGCGGAGACGGAGCTCGAACGTCTTACCGACAGCTTTCATCTCAATCTCACGGCGTTCGGCCTGTTGTCGTTCTTCGTCGGCCTGTTCATCGTCAATTCGGCCGTCGGCCTCGCTTTCGAGCAGCGGCTGCCGATGCTGCGCACGCTGCGGGCCTGCGGGGCCTCGGCACGGCTGGTCAATACGGTGCTGGTGGTGGAGCTCGTGGCACTGGCGCTGGTCGCCGGACTGATCGGGCTGGTCTGCGGCTATTTCATCGCGGCAGCGCTCTTGCCCGATGTCGCGGCGTCGTTGCGCGGGCTCTACGGCGCGCAGATCCCGGGGCAGCTCAGCTTGCGCTCCGAATGGTGGCTTGCCGGCATTGGCATCAGCATTGCCGGCGCGCTGGTGGCGGCGGCGACCAGCCTGATCAAGGCGATCAGAATGCCGGTGCTGGCGACGGCGCAGCCGCGCGCCTGGCAGCAGCGGCAGCGCCGCTGGCTGATGCTGCAAAGCCTCGCCGCCTGCGCCGTGTTCGCGGTCGCGCTGCTGCTGCTCCATTACGGACAATCGCTGATTGCGGGGTTTGGCGTGCTGGCGGCGCTGATGTTCGGTGCGGCATTGATCCTGCCGGCGCTGCTCGAGATCGTCCTGCTTGCAGGCCAGCGCCTCGCCCGCGGTCCGCTCGCGCTGTGGTTCTGGGCGGACAGCCGGCAACAACTCTCCGGATTGTCGCTCGCGCTGATGGCCCTGCTGCTCGCGCTCGCCGTCAATGTCGGGGTGTCCACCATGGTGGAAACCTTCAGCCGCACCTTCATCGGCTGGCTCAACGGACGGCTTGCCGCCGACGTCTACATCAGCGCCTCCGACAATGCGCAAGGCGTCGCGATCCGGAATTGGCTGCGGGAGCGCAGCGATGTGCAGGCGATCCTGTCGGGCGGCCGCGCCGAGACCCAGGTTCAGGGGCAGCCGGTGGAAGTGTTCGGCCTGCCCGATCACCCGCTCTATCGCGAGCGCTGGCCGCTGCTGGAAGCCGCGCCGCGCGCCTGGACCCGGCTCGTACCCGGCAATGCCGCGTTCATCAGCGAGCAGTTGAGCCGCCGCCTGAACGTCCGCGTCGGCGACGTCATCGAGGTGCCGGCGCCTGATGGCACCTGGGAGCTCGATATCGTCGGTATCTATGCGGACTACGGCAACCCCAAGGGACAGCTCGCCGTCAATGTCGCGGCGCTGATCCGGCATTTTCCGCCGACGCCGCAGACGCGGATCGGGCTGATCGTCGCGCATGACAAGATCCCGGGCCTGATCGCGGCGTTGCAGAGGCAGTTTGCGCTCGACGATCGCAGCGTTGCGGATCAGGCGACGGTGAAAGCGGAGTCGATCCGCATCTTCAACCGCACCTTTGCGGTGACCTCGGCCCTCAACGCCTTCACGCTCGGTGTCGCCGGCATCGCACTGCTGACCAGCCTGCTGACGCTGGCGAATTCGCGCCTGCCGCAACTTGCGCCGCTGTGGGCGATCGGCATCACGCGGCCGCGCCTTGCCGCGATCGAATTGACCAAGACGCTGTCGGTTGCGCTGTTCACCGCGCTGCTCGCCGTGCCGCTCGGGCTGTTGGTGGCGTGGTGCCTGATTGCGATCGTCAACGTGAAGGCGTTCGGCTGGCGGCTTCCGTTCCACGTGTTTCCGCTGCAGCTGGTCGAGCTGGTCGCGGTCGCGCTGTTCGCTTCGCTGCTTGCCGCATTGCTGCCGATGATACGGCTGGCGCGGATGCAGCCAGCGAGCCTCGTCAAGGTGTTTGCCAATGAGCGCTGACAGGATCTCGCGGCGCAGCTTCGCCGGCGGCATCGCCGCGCTCGCCCTCGCGCACCGTGCCAGCGCGCAAGGCTATGCCGGGCTCGGCGAGACAGCCGACGGTTTTGCGAAAGTGACGCCGGGGAAGACATTCGCCTTTCCTGGAGATCACGGGCCGCATCCGGAATTTCGCATCGAGTGGTGGTATCTGACCGCGAATCTCACTGACGCCAGCGGCGCGGCTTGTGGGCTGCAATGGACACTGTTCCGCCAGGCGGCCAAGCCCGGCCCGCAAGGCGAGGGTTGGGCCAATCAACAGATCTGGATGGCGCATGCCGCGGTGACGCGCGCCGATACTCACCGCTTCAGCGAAGCGTTTTCACGCGGCGGTGTCGGGCAGGCCGGCGTCACGGCAAAGCCGTTCGCGGCGTGGATCGACGATTGGGAGATGAAGGGAACTGATCGCACCGACGATCGCACATTGGCACCGCTGACGCTGAAAGCCTCCGGCACCGACTTCAGCTATTCGCTGACGCTGGAGGCCGATCGTGCAGTGGCGCTGCAGGGCGATCGCGGCTTCAGCCGCAAGTCGGAGCGCGGGCAGGCCTCCTACTATTATAGCCAGCCGTTCTACCGCGCCCGCGGCACCCTCACCATCGACGACAGGCCGGCCGACGTCTCCGGCCAGGCCTGGATGGACCGCGAATGGAGCAGCCAGCCGCTCGATGCCGACCAGACCGGCTGGGACTGGCTGTCGCTGCATCTCGCGTCCGGCGACAAGCTGATGCTGTACCGGCTGCGGCAGAAGGACGGCAGGGATTATCCGTTCGGCAACTGGATCAGCGCTGCCGGCGACACGCAGATGATTGCGGGTGGCGATATCCAGATGACGCCGAAAGCGACCGCGGACGTCGCGGGACGCAAGCTGCCGGTGGAATGGCAGATCGCGATCCCCTCGCGGTCGTTCTCGATACTCTGCAAGCCGCTCAATCCCAGGGCCTGGATGGGGACGGGATTTTCCTATTGGGAAGGACCGATCAGCTTTGCCGGCACCCATGACGGCGTTGGCTATCTCGAGCTGACCGGCTATTGAGGCGCGGTCTCTTCAAGGGAGCTGGCAATGCATCACCTCACCGCCCTCGTCACGCTGCTGGCGATCGCATTTTATTTCTTCACCTGCATCAACGTCTCGCGCTCACGCACCAAGACCGGCGTCAAGGTGCCTGCGATATCGGGGCATCCGGATTTCGAACGCGCCTTCCGCATCCAGGCGAACACGCTGGAATGGATGCCGATTGTCCTGCCGGCGCTGTGGCTGTTCGCGATCTATATCAGCGATGCCATCGCGGCGGGGATAGGTGCAGTCTGGATCGTCGGCCGCATCGTCTATTTCATCGGCTATTCGAAGGCTGCGGCAAAGCGCGGCCCGGGCTTTGCGATTCAGGGCATCGCCGCGATCGCGCTGTGGGCGGGGGCGCTGGGCGCGGTGGTGTTGCGGCTGGTGTAGTGAAGCGCGGCATCAAACGCGCTCGTGTCCCGGGCGCGGTGCAGCGTGTAACGCTGCGCCGCTGAACCGGGACCCAGTCGGGCCTCGAGCCGTGGTGTGGCATGGGTCCCGGCTCTGCGCAGCAGCGTTTCACGCTGCAGCGCGTCCGGGACACAAGAACCTCACTTCGTCAACGGGCACCCGCTGTCCTTGGCGGTGAAGAAGGCTTTGTCGCCGGGGACGGTGGCGAGCAGCTTGTAATAGTCCCAGGGCTTCTTCGATTCCGAGGGCTTCTTGACCTCGAACAGATACATGTCGTGGACCATGCGGCCGTTCTCGAGCACCTTGCCGCCTTGCGCAAAGTCGTCGTCGACCGGCAGCTCCTTCAGCTTCTTGGCGACGGCATCCGGATCCTTGGTGCCGGCGGCCTTGACCGCCTTGAGATAGCTCAGCGTCGACGAGTAGGTGCCGGCGTGGATCATGCTGGGCATCCGGCCGGTGCGCTTGAGGAAGCGTTCGCCGAGATTGCGCGTGCGGTCGTTGAGGTCCCAGTAATAGCCCTCGGTCAGCACCAGGCCCTGCGCGGCCTGCAAGCCGAGGCCGTTGACTTCGGCGAGCGTCATCAGGAGGCCGGCGAGCTTCTGGCCGCCAGAGACGATGCCGAACTCGGACGCCTGCTTGATCGAGTTGGTGGTATCGAGACCGGCATTGGCGAGGCCGACGATCTTCGCCTTCGAGCTCTGCGCCTGGAGCAGGAAGGAGGAGAAGTCCGAGGAGTTGAGCGGCACGCGCACCGAGCCGACCACCTTGCCGCCATTGGCGGTGACGATCTCGCTGGTGTCCTTCTCCAGCGCATAGCCGAAGGCGTAGTCGGCGGTGAGGAAGAACCAGGTATCGCCGCCGGCCTTGGTCAGGGCACCGCCGGTGCCGACGCCGAGCGCGCGGGTGTCGTAGGCCCAGTGGAAGCCGTAGGGCTGGCACGCATCGCCGGTGAGGCGCGAAGTCGCGGCGCCGACGACGATGTCGATCTTCTTCTTTTCCTTGGAGAGCTCGTGGATCGCGAGCGCGACCGAGGAGGTCGTCAGCTCCGTGATCATGTCGACGTTCTCGACGTCGTACCAGCGCCGCGCGATCGAGCTTGCGAGGTCAGGCTTGTTCTGGTGGTCGGCGGTGACGAGCTCGATCTTCTGGCCGAGCACTTCGCCGCCAAAGTCCTCGATCGCCATCCTGGCCGCTTCGACCGACCATTTGCCGCCGTAATCGGCGTAGACGCCGGACTGGTCGTTGAGGATGCCGATCTTGACGCCCTGCGCGGAGGCCGGCGCCGCAAGCACCAAGGCAGAGGTTGCGACAGCGGCCAAAAGTGCTGATTTCATCTGTTAGCTCCCAGCAGTTTTCTGTTTTGAAATCGCGCGGATACTAGTGAAGAACCCCGCGTGTGCCCATCCATTGCATGTTGGTCGTTAGTATGAAGGGGGCGTTGCAAATTAGGCCGTCGTCCCGGCCTAGTGCGCAATTGCGCACGGGGGCCGGGACCCATAGCCACCGAACTAAGTTTGGCGAAGACTCGCGGTTACCAGAGTCGCACCACAACCACTTCCTGGGGGTATGGGTCCCGGCCTGCGCCGGGACGACACCGTGGCTGAGGATATGCCGGCGGCCATCCCCAACACCTACGAGGCCACCTCCGCCTTGTCCCGCCGCCCCTCCGCCAGGTTCCGCACCACCACGTAGAAGATCGGCGTGAACAGGAGCCCGAACAGGGTGACGCCGATCATGCCGAAGAACACGGCGACGCCGACGGCCTGCCGCATCTCGGAGCCGGAACCGGACGAGATCACCAGCGGCAGCACGCCGAGGATGAAGGCAAAGGACGTCATCAGGATCGGTCGCAGGCGCAGGCGGCAGGCGTCGATGACGGCCTCCAGCCGCGGCTTGCCTTCGTTCTCGATGTCGCGTGCGAATTCGACGATCAGGATCGCGTTCTTCGCCGCCAGCCCCACCAGCACGACAAAGCCGATCTGCGTGAGGATGTTGACGTCCTGCCCCATGATGCGCACGCCGATGGTGGCAGCTAACAGGCACATCGGCACGATCAGGATCACCGCGAATGGCAGGGTCCAGCTGCCATATTGCGCGGCGAGCACGAGATAGACGAACAGTACGCAGATCGGGAACACGAGCAGGCCGGCATTGCCGCCGGTGATCTGCTGATACGACAGATCCGTCCATTCGAAGGTGAAGCCGCTCGGCAGGGTGTCGTCGGCGAGCTTCTTGATGGTGTTGAGCGCAGTGGTCGAGCTGGTGCCCGGCGCCGGCTCGCCCTGCAGCTCGGAGGCCGCATAGAGATTGTAGCGCGCGACGCGGTCCGGGCCCGAGACGTCCTTGAACTCGACCACGCTGCCGAGCATCACCATGTCGCCACTGGCATTGCGCGTGCGCAGGCGCGAGAGGTCGGTGGGCTCCTTGCGGAACGGGAAATCAGCCTGCGCGGTGACGTGGTAGGTGCGGCCGAACAGGTTGAAGTCGTTGACATAGGTCGACCCGAAATAGGTCTGGATCGTCTCGTTGACGTTGGCGATGGGCACGCCGAGCTTCTGCGCCTTGGTGCGGTCGATGTCGACGAAGAGCTGCGGCGTGTTGGCCGAGAACGGCGAGAATACCGTGGGGCCGAGCAGCAAGGGCGATTTGCGCGCCGCGGCGACAAGCTCGTCGGTGGCCGCCGCGAGCAGCTCAGGCCCGCGGCCCTGACGGTCCTGGATGCGGATGGTGAAGCCGCCGCCGGTGCCGATGCCAGGCACGGCCGGCGGCGGAATCACGATGATGAAGGCGCCCTGGATCGCGGACAGGCGCTTGCGCAGCTCGACCGTGATGGCGTTCGCAGACAATCCCTTCTTCATCCGCGCCTCGGGCTCGTCGAATACCGGAAACAGTGCGGCCGCATTGCCGGCCTGCGTGCGGGTCGCGCCGGAGAAGCCGGCGAAGGCGGCGACGCGGACGATGCCGGGCGTATCCAGCGAGATCCGCTCGATCTCGCGCACGACCTCGGTGGTGCGCGCCAGCGACGCCGCGCCGGGCAATTGCACGGATATGATGACGTAGCCGCGATCCTGCGCCGGGATGAAGCCCTGCGGCGTGGTCACGATCAGCCAGCCGGCGCTGCCGATCAGCACGACATAGATCAGGATCATCAACACAGCATGCCGGATCACGAAATTGGCGAGGCCGGCATAGCCATGCGCGAGACGGTCGAATACGCGGTTGAAGGCTCCGGTGAAGGCACCCCACGCCCGCGCAATGACATTCCAGCTTGCCGGTGGCCGCTTCTCCTCGTGCGGCGTGAGGATCAGCGAGGCCAGCGCCGGCGACAGCGTCAGCGAGCAGAAACATGAGATCGCGGTCGCGACCGCAATGGTGACCGCGAATTGCTGGAAGAACTGCCCGGAGATGCCGCCGAGGAAGGCCGTCGGCACGAACACCGCACACAGCACCAGCGCGATCGAGACCAGCGCGCCGCCAACCTCCTCCATGGTCTTGAGCGCGGCGTCGCGCCGGCTCAGGCCATGCTCGAGATGCCGCTCCACATTCTCGACCACCACGATGGCGTCGTCGACGACGATGCCGACCGCGAGCACGAGGCCGAACAAAGTCAGGTTGTTGATGGAGAAGCCGAGCGCGGCCATCACCGCGAAGGTGCCGACCAGCGACACCGGGATGGCGATGATCGGAATGATCGCGGGGCGCCATCCCTGCAGAAACACCAGCACCACGATGACCACGAGCAGCATGGCTTCGTAGATGGTCTTGATCAGCTCGTGGACGGACTGCGCGATGAACTCGGTCGGGTTGTAGCCGATGTTGTAGTCGAGGCCCTTCGGAAAGGTTTCCTTGAGCTTCGTCATGGTGTCGGAGATGTTCTTCGCAGTCGCGAGCGCGTTCGATCCCGGCCGCTGCGTCACCAGCATGGCGACCGCCGATTTGCGCAGCAGGAAGCTGTTGGTGCTGTAGGCCAGCGCACCGAGCTCGATGCGGGCGACGTCGCGCAGACGTACTGTGCGGCCGTCGGAGCCGGCCTTGATCAGGATGTCCTCGAACTGCTTCTGGTCCTTCAGGCGCCCCGTAAAGGTGAGGTTCGGCTGGAAGGCGCGGTCGGCAATCGGCGGCTCGGCGATCTGGCCGCCCGCGATCTGCACGTTCTGGGCGCGGATCGCGGCCAGCACCTCGGTCGAGGTCAGGCCGAGATTGGCGATGCGGTCCGGATCGAGCCACAGCCGCATCGAGTAATCGCGGGCGCCGAAGATCTGGATGTCGCCGACGCCGTCGATGCGCAGGAGTTGGTCGCGGACCTGGAGCAGCGCGTAGTTGGAAATGTAGAGCTGGTCGAACGTGTCGTCGGGCGACAGCATGAACACGACCATCAAAATGTCGGGCGAGTTCTTGCGCGTGGTGACGCCGTTGCGCTGCACTTCCTCGGGCAGACGCGGCTGCGCGATGGCGACGCGGTTCTGCACCAGCACCTGGGCCTTGTCGAGATCGGTGCCGAGCTTGAAGGTGACGGTGATGGTGAGCTGGCCGTTCGAGGTCGCCTGGCTGTAGAGATACAGCATGTCCTCGACGCCGTTGATCTCCTGCTCGATGGGAGCGGCCACGGTGTCGGACACGGTCTGCGCGGAGGCGCCGGGATATTGCGTGGTGACCACCACAGTGGGGGGCACCACTTGCGGATATTCGGAGACCGGCAGCGTGGTGTAGGCGAGCGCGCCGACGATCAGCAGCACGATCGACAGCACCATCGCCAGGATGGGCTGGTTGATGGAGAGACGGCCCAGATTCATGGCTTGCCACCAGCTGGGGCTTGTGCGGTCTGCGGGGCAACCTTGGCGCCGACGCGGGCACGCTGGATGCCGTTCACGATGACGCGGTCATCCGCCTTTAACCCTTCGCGGATCACGCGCAGGCCTTCGTCGAGCGGCCCGAGCACGACGGGGCGCGCCTCGACCGTGTCGTCGGGCTTCACCACGAACACGATCTTGCGGGACTGGTCGGTCGCGACGGCGACGTCGGGAATCAGCAGCGCCTCATAGGGCGCGCTGCCGATCAAACGGACGCGGCCGAACTGGCCGGGAAGGATCGACAGATCGGTGTTCTTGACCACGGCGCGGCTGCGCAGCGTGCCGGTGGAGACGTCGAGGCGATTGTCGAGGAAGTTGATGGTGCCTTCACGCGACGGCTTGGTCTCGCCGGCCAGCGTCACCTGCACCGGGTTCGCCGTATCGCGCGAGCTCGGGCGCTTACCTTCGAACCACAGCTTGCTGTATTTGATGAAGGTTGCCTCATCCATGTCGAAATAGACGTAGATCGGGTCGAGCGCGACGATCGAAGTGAGCAGCGTCGAGGTGCCGGTGTCGCTGCCCTGCACGAGATTGCCGGGGCTGACGAGATGGCGGCTGACGCGGCCGGTGAGCGGCGCGGTCACATGCGTGAACTCGATGTTGAGCCTCGCAGCCTTCAGCACGCCCTCGGCCTGCGTCACCGCGGCGTGCGCGGCCTGCAAGGCCTGGCGGCGCTGATCGACGACCTGCTCGGAGACGGCGCTGGTCTGCACCAGGTTGAGGCCGCGGTCGAGCTCACGCTTGGCAAGCTCCACCTTGGCGCGCGCATCCGACAGCTGGCCGTCGGCCTGCTCGGCCACCGCTTCGAACGGACGCGGGTCGATGACATAGAGCAGATCGCCCTGATGCACGATGGCGCCGTCCTGGAACTCGACCGAGTTGACGAAGCCGCCGACGCGCGGGCGCACCTGCACCTCTTCGACCGCCTCGAAGCGGCCGGTGAACTCGTCCCAATCGGTGACGGTGCGCTTGACCGGCTGGGCGACGGTCACCGGCGCGGGCGGCGGGGCTGCTCCCTGCGAGGTCGGCTGGCCGCAGCCGGCGAGAGCGAATGCCGCGGCGAGAAGACCCGCAATTGCGTAAGGCCCGGGCTGAACGAGATCGTGCTTTTTGACAAGTCGTTCGCTTCCGTCCGGTCCGGTCATCCCAGGTCCTCGCTCAAAAAGCCGCGGAAAAAGCAGGGTATTCGCCTCCACGCGGGCACCACAGGATGGGCGGCAATGATGAACACTTCAAGACCAATGCGCGCGCAATGCCCGCACGGAGGCCCTGGCCGGATGGCGGGTTGACAGCGGGATTAGCCGGCCTCGCACGCGATGATTAGCGGGCGGAATGCGATTGGACTTATTCACGGTGTTCATAAATGAGAGGGGCGCGATGCCAGCGTTGTGCCACCCTCCCCTGGAGGGGGAGGGTAAGAAAGGGCCAGCGTCTTCACACATGACGGAGGCCGGTCGCTCGGCTAGATTACCCTCACAACAACAAGAGAATTGTCCGGGAGGACAGGCGTGCACCAGGGACGTGTCGTTTTCGGCGCGATCGAGGAGGTCGTTTTCGGCCATCCTGCGGCCGGCGCCATCGTCGCGCAGATGGACCGGCTGGGAACGCGCCGCGCCTTCCTGATGGTCTCGGGCACGCTGAACCGCCAGACCGACGAGATCACCAAGATCAGGGACGCACTGGGCCCACGCTGCGCCGGGCTGTTCGACGCTATGCCGGCGCACACGCCGCGCGAGGCGGTGATCGCGGCCACCCTTGCGGCGCGTGAGGCGGGTGCCGACCTGATCGTCACCGTGGGCGGCGGCTCGATCACGGACGGGGCCAAGGCGGTGCAACTCTGCCTCGCCAACGGCGTTGACGATATCGAGGGCATCGAGCGCATCCGCGTGCACAAGGGTGTCACGCCCGAAATGACGGCACCGACGGTACGCCAGGTGAGCGTGCCGACCACGATTGCTGGCGGCGAGTTCAGCGCGTTCGCCGGCGTCACCGACCGCAGCACGCATGTGAAGCAGATGCTGCGGCATCCGCTCACGGTGCCGCGTGCGACCATCCTCGATCCCGCCATCACCGTGCACACGCCGGAATGGCTGTTCCTCTCAACCGGCATCCGCGCCCTCGATCATTGCGTCGAGGCGATCTGCTCGCGGGAGACCCATCCTTACGCAGACGCGCATTCGGTGAAGGGCCTCGCCATGCTCGCCGACGCGCTGCCGCGGGTGAAGGCCGATCCTTCCGATCTCGATGCGCGGATGGATGCGCAGATCGGCACCTGGCTGTCGATGGGCGCGCTCGCGGCCGGCGTTCCCATGGGCGCAAGCCACGGCATCGGTTACGTATTGGGCGGGGCCTTCGACGTGCCGCATGGCTACACCTCCTGCGTCATGCTGCCGGCGGTGATGCGCTGGAACGCGCGCGACAATGCCGAGCGGCAGATGATCGTGGCGGCCGCCATGGGTTTTCCCGGTCACAACGCCGCCGACGTGCTCGATGCCTTCATCCGCTCGCTCGGCATGCCGCGCAGCCTGTCGGAGGTGCACGTGTCGCCGGAGCATTTCGAGACAATCGCCGAGCAGGCGATGCGCACGAACTGGATCCCGCGCAACCCGCGCAAGATCGGCGGCCCCGCCGACATCCGCGAAATCCTGTCTCTCGCCGCTTAGTTCACAGCCGGAGGATTGATGTTCCCAGGTCACCATGCCCGACTGCGCCCGCTCCAGCCCGCCTTCATCATGGCGGCGACCGGCGAAGCCGTCACCTATCGCGAGCTCGACGCGCGGAGCAATCGCCTCGCGCATCTATTCCGCAAGCACGGCTTGAAACGGCTCGACCACTACTCGATCTTCATGGAGAACAATTCGCGCTACCTCGAGGCCTGCGGCGCGGGCGAGCGCTCCGGGCTGTACTACACCTGCATCAACTCGTTCCTGACGCCGGGCGAGCTCGCCTATCTCCTCGTCAACAGCCAGTCGAAGATTTTGATCACCTCGACGGCGAAGCTCGCCATCGCGCGCGAGGCGATCGAGGCCTGTCCCGATATCAAGCTTTGCATTGTCGCCGACGGCCCGGGCGAGAGCGACCGCATCGTCGGCCTTGCCGAGGTGACCGCCGATCTGCCGAAGACGCCGATCGCGGATGAACGGCTCGGCACCGCCATGCTCTATTCGTCGGGCACCACCGGGCGGCCGAAGGGAATTCTGCGGCCATTGCCGGAGGAGCCGCCGAAGCACAATCTGCCGCTGTTCGAGTTCCTGACGAAGCTTTGGCACTACCGCGAGGGCATGGTCTATCTGTCGCCGGCGCCGCTCTATCACTCCGCACCGCAAGCGGCCGTGAACCTCACGATCCGCATGGGCGGCACCGTGATCATCATGGAGAGCTTCGATCCGGAACGCTATCTCCAGCTCGTCGAGCAATGGGGCATCACCCACACCCAGCTGGTGCCGACGATGTTTTCGCGGATGCTGAAGCTGCCGGAGGAGGTGCGCGGCCGCTACGACCTCTCCTCGCTGGAGATCGCGATCCACGCCGCCGCGCCCTGCCCCGCCCTGGTCAAGGACGACATCATCAAATGGTGGGGGCCGATCATCCACGAATATTACGGCGCCACCGAGGGCCTCGGCTTCACCGCCTGCAACAGCGAGGAATGGCTTAGCCACCGCGGCACCGTCGGCAAGGTGCTGCTCGGCGACCTCCACATTCTCGACGAGAACATGCAGGCGTGCCCGACCGGCACGCCGGGCCAGGTGTGGTTCAAGACCGGATCGCCGTTCGAATATTTCAACGACCCGGAGAAGACGAAGGAGGCGCGCTCGGCCGACGGCAGCATGAGCACGGTCGGCGATGTCGGCTATGTCGACGCCGACCGCTTCCTCTACCTCACCGACCGCGCGACCTTCATGATCATCTCCGGTGGCGTGAACATCTACCCGCAGGAATGCGAAAATCTGCTGATCACCCACCCGAAGGTCGCGGATGCCGCGGTGTTCGGCGTGCCCAATCCCGATCTCGGCGAAGAGGTGAAGGCCGTCGTGCAGCCGATGCCCGGAATCGTGCCGGGGCCAGCGCTCGCCGAGGAGCTGATCGCGTTCTGCG
Source organism: Bradyrhizobium sp. 14AA (assembly GCF_054185205.1). Taxonomy (NCBI): domain Bacteria; kingdom Pseudomonadati; phylum Pseudomonadota; class Alphaproteobacteria; order Hyphomicrobiales; family Nitrobacteraceae; genus Bradyrhizobium; species Bradyrhizobium sp. 14AA. The sequence continues at coordinate 90,448 of NZ_JAVAYM010000027.1, forward strand.
GCCAGTCGTTATCGCGGCAGAAGACGCCGCGCTCGGTCGATTTCGAGAAGGAATTGCCGCGCCTGCCAACAGGCAAGCTGTACAAGCGGCTGCTGCGGGACCGGTATTGGGGGAACAAGACGTCAAGGATCGTGTGAGGGGCGTTCGCTGGCTTTGCGCGAGAGGCATAAGGCCCGCCGCCATCTCCGGTGTCGTCCTGGCGAAAGCCAGGACCCATACCGCGTGATCCATCGATTGCGGTCGGTATTCGTACCGAGCGACCAATCTTCGCCAAACGCCCCCTTGGGGTAATGGGTCCTGGCTTTCGCCAGGACGACGACGCGGATGGAGCTACGAACATCATCCTCAGAGGAACTTCACTTCGCACCTGCACTCTCACATAGTGAGAGAGCGAAACCTGCGGCCTTCCGTCATCCGAATTGTCGAGAGATCAGACGGCCTTACCCGTTGCCTCGCTCCACCTGCCTCGCTATCGTCCTGACAAACAGGCCACAAATGGCCGATGTCCAGGGAGGACGAGGATGCGGAGCGTGCAGGCGCTTGCCGCGACGGCGGCGCTATCTTTGCTGGCGTTTTCGACCATCACGTTCGCCGGCGAGCCCAAGCAGGAACCCAAGCAGGGCGGTATCCTGCGGATGTATCACCGCGACAGTCCGGCAAATGCGTCCATCCTCGAAGGCGCGACCTATTCGGTCAACGTGCCGTTCATGGGGGTCTTCAACAATCTCGTCATCTACGACCAGCACATCGCGCAGAACAGCCCCGATACCCTCAGGCCGGAGCTGGCCGAGAGCTGGTCCTGGAGCAGCGACAACAAGAAGCTGACGTTCAGACTTCGCCAGGGCGTCAAATGGCATGACGGCAAGCCGTTCACGTCGGCGGACGTCAAATGCACCTTCGATCTGCTGATGGGCAAATCGCAGCAGAAGCTGCGGCAGAATCCGCGCAAGACCTGGTACAATGAAGTCAACGACATCACGCCCAACGGCGATTTCGAGATCTCCTTCGACCTGAAGCGGCCCCAGCCATCGCTGCTGGCGATGCTCGCCTCCGGTTACACGCCGATCTATCCCTGCCACGTCTCGCCGGCGGACATGCGAACCCATCCGATCGGGACCGGGCCGTTCAAATTCGTCGAGTTCAAGGCCAATGAATCCATCAAGCTGACCCGCAATCCCGACTATTGGCGGAAGGGCCGGCCCTATCTCGACGGCGTCGAGTACACGATCATTACGAACCGCTCGACCGCGATTCTCGCCTTCGTCGCCGGCAAGTTCGACATGACGTTCCCGACGCACATCACCATCCCGCTCCTCAAGGACATCAAATCGCAGGCGCCGAACGCGACTTGCGTCGTCGAGCCGACGAACGTCTCGACCAATATCATCGTCAATTCGACCTCCGCCCCGTTCGACAACATCGACATTCGGCGCGCGATGGCGATGGCGCTCGACCGCAAGGCCTTCATCGACATCCTGTTCGAAGGCCAGGCCGACGTCGGCGGCACCATGCTGCCGCCGCCGCAGGGAATCTGGGGCATGCCCAAGGACAAGCTGGAAACCATTCCGGGCTATGGCCGAGACGTAAACGCGAATCGGGAAGAAGCAAAGAAGCTGATGCAAAAGGCGGGCTACGGCCCCGAGAAGCATCTCGCGGTAAAGGTCTCGACGCGCAATCTCGCTGAATATCGCGACCCCGCGGTGATCCTGATCGACCAGCTCAAGAGCATCTTTATCGACGGCGAGCTCGACGTCGTGGAAACCGCGAACTGGTTCCCGAAGGTCGCGCGCAAGGACTATATGCTCGGCCTCAACCTGACCGGCAACTCCGTCGACGATCCCGACCAGTCCTTCTACGAGAATTATTCCTGCGGTTCCGAGCGGAACTATACCAATTACTGCAACAAGGAGATCGAGAAGCTGTTCGATGTTCAGTCGCAGGAGACCGACGTCAAAAAACGCAAGCAGCAGGTTTGGGAGATTGACAAGAAGCTGCAGGAGGACGTCGCCCGCCCCATCATCTTCCATGCGCGGGCCGGTACCTGCTGGCAGCCCTATGTCAAGGGAATGACGATCATGTCGAACAGCTCCTACAACGGCTTCAGGTACGACGACGTGTGGCTCGACAAGTAGCGGCAGGCTGAAGACGAGCGGCTCGCGGAGGGCGAAGGATGTTTGCCTATCTGGTGCGACGTCTGTTCCTGATGCTCGTGACCCTGTTCGGGATCTCGATCGTCATATTCTTCCTGCTGCGTATCGTGCCCGGCAACATCGTCGACATCCTGTTCGCCGCCGCCGGCTACGTCGACCCCGCCGACAAGGTCGATCTCGAGAAACAACTCGGCATCGACCAGCCCCTGATCGTGCAATATCTGCACTGGATCGGCGGTTTGCTGCGCGGCGATCTCGGCTACTCCTACGTCTCCGAGAAGCCGGCGCTGCAGGAGATTCTGCCGCGGATCCCCATCACCGCGCGGCTCGCCGGCCTGGCGCTGCTGTTCTCCGCATCGATCGGCATTCCCCTGGGCGTCATCAGCGCGGTGAAGCAGGGTACAAAGCTCGATTACGCCTTGCGCGTCGTCAGCCTCAGCGGATTGTCGCTGCCCTCGTTCTGGCTCGGCCTGCTGATTCTCACCGCGTCGGTGGCGATGTTCAACCAGATGCCGATCTTCAATCCGAATCCGCAGACCTGGCTCGAGGCCTTCGCTACCTATGCCGTTCCGGCCGCCGCCGTCGGCTTCCGCAGCGCGGCGCTGACCATGCGCATCACGCGATCCTCGATGCTGGAAGTGCTCCGGCAGGATTATATCCGCACCGCGCGCGCGAAGGGCGCCTCCGACGCCGCCGTGAACTATCACCACGCGCTGAAGAACGCGATCCTGCCCGTCATCACCGTGATCGGTATCGAGGCGGCGTTCCTGATCGGCGGCCTGATCGTCACCGAGACCGTGTTCAACATCCCCGGCGTTGCCCGCTTCCTGGTCGAGGCGATCCGCTGGCGCGATTATCCGATCGTGCAGAACCTCGTGATGCTGATCGCGGTGGTGGTGGTGAGCGCGAATTTCATCGTCGACATGCTCTACGCGGTGTTCGACCCGCGCATCAGGTACACGGATTAGGAGAGCCGCTTGGCCGCGATCGACTTTGACGTTGAACTGAGACGCGCCGGGGCGCATGCGACCGGCGGCTGGCGGCGCGTGCTGTTCCTGGCCCAGCGGCACGTGCTGGGCGCGGCCGGGCTCATCATCATGACCGTGTTCGTGCTCACCGCGATCTTCGCCGACTTCATTGCGCGCTATGATCCCCTGACCGTCGATGCCGCCCGTGCGCTGGCTCGTCCGAGTTGGGCGCACTGGATGGGCACGGACTCCTTCGGCCGAGACGTGTTCAGCCGCATCATCCACGGCGCGCGAATTTCGCTCGCTGTCGGCATCGGCTCGACCGCGCTCGGCGGCACCATCGGCGTCATCGTCGGTCTCACCTCCGGCTATCTCTCCGGCTGGGTCGATCTGGTGTTCCAGCGCGTCTCCGACGTGCTCCAGGCGCTGCCGCTGCTGGTGCTGGCACTGGTGATGACCGCCGCGCTTGGACCGTCGCTGCCGAACGTGATCCTCGCCATTGCCATTCCGCTGATCCCGACGGTGGCCCGCGTCATCCGCGCCAACACGCTGGCGCTGCGCGAGCTGCCTTTTATCGAAGCCGCCAAGTCGATCGGCATGAGCGAGGTGCGCATCGCGCTGCGCCACGTGCTGCCGAATACGCTGGCGCCGCTGATCGTTCTCGCGACCGCCCAGCTCGGCTCGACCATCCTCACTGAGGCGTCCCTCTCCTTCCTCGGCCTCGGCATCCCCGAGCCTTATCCGTCATGGGGCCGCATGCTCTCGGAATCCGCCGCCGAATATGTCCGCACCGCACCGTGGCTGGTGATCTTCCCGGGCATCGCCATCAGCCTCGCCGTGTTCGGCGCCAATCTGTTCGGTGACGCGCTGCGCGACATCCTCGATCCCAGGCAGCGCGGCTGATGACGAAAAGCCCAGAACTCGTGCTCGAAGTGAAGAACCTGAAAACGGTGTTCTTCACCAATTCCGGCCTGTTCAAGGCCGTCGACGACGTCTCCTTCACCGTGAAGCGCGGCGAGACGCTGGCGATCGTCGGCGAATCCGGCTGCGGCAAGAGCGTCACCGCACTGTCCCTGATGCGGCTCGCGCCCGATCCGCCCGGCCGCATCGTCAGCGGTTCGATCTCGCTCGAAGGCACCGATCTGCTGGCGCTGGATGAAGCAGAGATGCGCAGGATCCGGGGCAATCGCATCTCCATGATCTTCCAGGAGCCGATGACCTCGCTCAATCCGGTGATGCGGATCGGCGACCAGATCGCCGAGGCCGTTCGGCTGCACCGGAGCATCTCGTCGAAGGAAGCGCAGAACATCGCGGTCGAGATGCTGCGGCTGGTGCGTATCCCCGAGCCGGCGCGGCGTGCACGCGAGTATCCGCATCAACTCTCCGGCGGCATGCGCCAGCGCGCCATGATCGCGATGGCGCTGGCGTGCCGGCCGGCGCTGTTGATCGCGGACGAGCCGACCACCGCGCTCGACGTCACCATTCAGGCGCAGATCCTGACGCTGATCCTCGATCTCCAGAAGGAGCTCGGCACCGGCCTCGTCCTCATCACGCACGATCTCGGCGTGGTCGCACAGACCGCGCAGCGCGTCATCGTGATGTATGCGGGCCGAAAGGTCGAGGAAGCCAGCGTCGAGGCGCTGTTCGCCGCACCGAAACATCCCTACACGCGCGGACTGATGGCCTCGATCCCGGCCGTCCCTGCATCCGGCGTGCCGGCACAGGCGCGCTTGAACGAAATTCCGGGCACTGTGCCCTCGCTGGTGCGGCTGCCGCAGGGCTGTGCCTTCGCGCCGCGCTGCAAGCTCGCGATCAAGCGCTGTGAGGCGGAATATCCGCCGCTTGCGGATTGGGGCGGCGGCCATCTCGCCGCCTGCTGGCGCGCGGAAGAAGTCGCGGAGGTGGCATGACCGAGGCGCTGCTCGAAGTCACCGACCTCAGGAAGCACTACCCGGTGCGCGCCGGCGTCTTGCGGCGGCAAGTCGGCACCGTGCATGCGGTGGATGGCGTCTCGTTCTCGCTCGGCGCCGGCGAGACGCTGGGCCTTGTCGGCGAATCCGGCTGCGGCAAGTCGACGGTGGCGCGCAGCGTGCTGCGGCTGGTCGAGCCGACCTCGGGACAAATCCGTCTCGATGGCGAGGACATCACGCATCTGTCCAAGACGGCGCTGCGACCGCATCGCCGCGACATGCAGATCGTGTTCCAGGATCCGTTTGCCTCGCTCAACCCGCGTATGACCGCGGGCGACATCGTCGGCGAGCCGCTGGCCGTGCACGGGATCGCAAGCGGCAAGGAGTTGGAGACGCGGGTCGCAAAGCTCTTTGAACAGGTCGGCCTGCGGCCCGATCAGATGCGCAATTTCCCGCATCAATTCTCCGGTGGCCAGCGCCAGCGCATCTGCATCGCGCGGGCGCTCGCGCTCGAGCCGCGCCTGATCGTCTGCGACGAGCCGGTCTCCGCGCTCGACGTCTCGATCCAGGCGCAGGTGATCAACCTCCTGATCGACCTGCAACGCCAGCACGGCTTCTCCTATCTCTTCATCGCACACGACCTTGCCGTGGTCGCGCATATCAGCCACCGCGTCGCCGTGATGTATCTGGGCCGCATCGTCGAGATCGCCGACAAGGACGAGTTGTTCCGCAACCCGCGCCACCCCTACACACAGGCGCTGCTCGCCTCCGTGCCGATCGCCAATCCGCTCGCGAAGAAGCTCGCGCCGCTGGTGGATGGCGACGTGCCGAGCCCGGTCAATCCACCCTCCGGCTGCGCGTTTCACACGCGCTGCCGGTTTGCGATGGATCGATGCAAGGCGGAGCGGCCGGCGCTGGTGGAAGCCGGCGATGGCCATCAGGTGGCGTGCTTGCTCAACGACGGGACGGGGCGGGGCAACGCGATCTCGTAGAGACTGGATTGCTTCGCCGCGCTCGCAATGACGGACGGAGCGGCTACCCCGCCCCGATTTCCGCGACGATCCTGCCCGTCGTCACCTGCTCACCTTCCGCGACGTCGATCGCGGCAACCACACCGTCGATGCCGGCCTTGTGGACGTGCTCCATCTTCATCGCTTCCAGCGTCAGCACCGCCTGGCCGGCAGTGACGCGGTCGCCCGGTTTGACGAGGACGGCGACGACGCGGCCGTTCATGGCGGCGCGCACCTTGCCGTCGCCGCCATTGGCTGCGGCGGCCTTCGGCGCGGCAAGGGTGAGGTCGGTGACCGCAAGCAGAATGCCGCGATGCTGGAGGTAGAGACGGTCGCCGTCGCGCAGGAATTTTGCGCTGTCCGTGACGCCGTCATGGCGGAAGCGGATCGCGTCGGCATCGAGCTGGTCGATCTCGAACCTGTCGCGACGGCCGTCGGTGGCGACGGTGTAGCTGCCATCGCGCTCGCGGGTGATGTCGAGCTCGTGCGCGTGGCCTGCGATCTCGATTTTCACCGGCAGCGGAAAGGTGGCGGCGAGACTGCGCCCGCCCTGCCAAGACGGCGCGCGCGGGTTCGTGACGTAGAGCAGCAGCCCCGCCAAAGCCGTATCGAAGGCCGCGTCCGCACGCGGCGCCAATAGCTCATCGCGATGCGCGCCGATGAAGGCCGTCGTCGCCTCACCCTTGGCGAAGCCGGAGTGGCGCAGGCACGACATCAGGAACGCCTGGTTGGTGGTCACGCCAAAGGCCGTGAGCTGTTCCAGGCCGACGATCAGCCGCGCTCTCGCCTCCTCGCGGCTCGCGCCGTGGCTGATGACCTTGGCGATCATGGAATCGTAGAAGGGCGGAATCTCCGAGCCCGATTGCAGCGCGTGCTCGACGCGAATGCCGTCTGGCACCTGCCAGCGCGCCATGCGGCCGGACTGCGGCATGAAATCCTGCGCGGCATCTTCCGAGCACAGCCGCACCTCGATGGCGTGACCGGAGAACTTGATGTCCTGCCGCTTTATCGGCAGCGGCTCACCGCGCGCGACGCGCAGTTGCAACTCGACGAGATCGAGCCCGGTGATGGCCTCGGTCACGGGATGCTCGACCTGGAGACGCGTGTTCATCTCCATGAAGTAGAATTCGCCGTTTTCGTCGAGCAGGAACTCCAGCGTGCCCGCGCCCTCGTAGCGCAGCGCTTTCACCGCGGCGACCGCGACCTCGCCCATTTTTGCGCGCAGCTCCGGCGTCACGGCGGGTGACGGCGCTTCCTCGATCAGCTTCTGATGCCGCCGCTGCACCGAGCAGTCGCGCTCGCCGAGATGGATGGCATTGCCGTGGCTGTCGCCGAACACCTGGATCTCGATATGGCGCGGGTTCTGGATCGCGCGTTCGAGGATCACCGTGGGATCGCCAAACGCAGCCTTCGATTCCGACCGCGCGCTGCGCAGCGCATCCGCGAACGAAGCAGCGTCCGTGACAAGCCGCATGCCGCGGCCGCCGCCGCCGGCGACCGCCTTGATCATCACGGGGAAGCCGATCTTTTTGGCTTCTGCGAGCATGACCTCATCGCCCTGGTCGGCGCCCTGATAGCCGGGCACGCAGGGCACGCCGGCCTTCTTCATGATCTCCTTGGCGCCGGCCTTGTTGCCCATCGCCTCGATCGCCTGCGGCGACGGGCCGATGAAGACGAGGCCGGCATCCTTGCAGGCTCTCGCAAAATCCTCGTTCTCGGCGAGGAAGCCATAGCCGGGATGCACAGCGTCCGCGCCGCTCGCCTTTGCGGCGGCAATGATCGCGGGGATGTTGAGATAGGATTGCGCCGGCAAGGCTTCGCCGATGCGCACGGCCTGGTCGGCCTGCTTGACATGAAGCGCATCGCGATCCGCATCGGAATAGACCGCGACGACGCCGAGGCCGAGCCGCCGCGCGCTGAGCATCACGCGCAGCGCGATCTCGCCGCGATTGGCGACCAGAACCTTGAAAAACGGCCGGTGCTGCACTGATCCGTTCCTCATGGGCGGGCCACCGAGAATTGCATGCGCTGGGGAGTCCGCGCGTCGCCCTCGCGGCAGATCGCGAGCACTTCGGACAACACCGCGCGGGTGTCGCGCGGATCGATCACGCCGTCGTCGAGCACGCGCGCGCTGGTCGAGAATACGTCCATCTGGCCGTCGAACACGCCAACAATCTGCGCCTTCATGGCATCCAGCTTGTCCTTCTCGATCGGCTTGCCGCGGCGAGCGGCGGCCGCCTCCGTCACGATCGCCATGGTCTCGGCGGCCTGCTCGCCGCCCATCACCGCGGTCTTGGCATTCGGCCAGGAGAAGCAGAAGCGCGGATGGAAGCCGCGGCCGCACATGCCGTAATTGCCGGCGCCGAACGAGGCGCCGCAATAGATGGTGATCTGCGGCACCGTCGCCGACGTCACCGCCTGGATCATCTTCGAGCCGTGCTTGATCATGCCGGCTTCTTCGTAAGATTTGCCGACCATGTAGCCGGTGGTGTTGTTGAGATAGAGGATCGGCGTGCGGGTCTGGCAACAGGCCTGAATGAAATGCGTCGCCTTGTTGGCGCCGGCGGGATCTAGCGGGCCGTTGTTGGTGATGATGCCGATCGCCTGGCCCTCGATACGGGCATGGCCGCAGACGGTGGCCGGGCCGTAATTCGGCGCCATCTCGGTGAAATCGGAATCGTCGACGATGCGGGCTATCACCTGCTTCATGTCCACGGTGCGCTTGTGGTCCATCGGCATGATGCCGAGCAGCTCGTCCTGATCGTAGCGCGGCGGCTTGAATGGCGCGGCCGCCCTGCCCGGCCGTTCCCATTCCAGCGCGGCCATAATTTCGCGCGCGATGCGCAAGGCATCGCGGTCGTCCTCGGCGAGGTAATCACCGAGGCCGGAGATTTGCGTGTGCATCTCGGCACCGCCGAGCTCTTCCTCGGTCGCGATCTCGCCGGTCGCGGCCTTCAGCAGCGGCGGCCCAGCGAGGAAGGCGCGGGTACGGCCGCGCACCATGACGATGTAGTCGGACAAGCCGGTCTGGTAGGCGCCGCCCGCGGTCGACGAACCGTGCGTCACGGTGACGACCGGCAGGCCTGCCGCCGAAAGCCGCGCGAGATTGCGGAAGATGTTGCCGCCGCGGACAAAGTCCTCGACGCGGTAGCGCAGCAGATTGGCGCCGGCGCTTTCGACCAGCTGGACGTAGGGCAGCTTGTTCTCCAGCGCGAGCTCCTGCACCCGCAGCGTCTTGTCGAGGCCGTAAGGCTGCAGCGCGCCGGCGTCGATGCCGGAATCACTGGCGCTGACCATACAGCGGATGCCGGACACAAAACCGATGCCGGCGATGACGCCGCCGCCGGGCACGCTCTTGTTCGGATCGGGCACGTCGAACATGTAGCCGGCGAGCGTCGACAGCTCGATGAAGGGCGCACCGGAATCGAGCACCAGCGCCACGCGCTCGCGCGGCAGCAGCTGCCCGCGCTTGTGGAAGCGATCCTTCGCAGCCGCCGACGCAGCGCGCGTGCGCTCTTCCAGCGCGCGCATGCGGTCGATCAAGGCGAGCATGCCATCGCGGTTGGCATGGTAGGCGGCGCTGCCGGGGGAGATGGTGTTTTCGAGAATGGACATGACTCTATCCTACCCGTCATTGCGAGGAGCAAAGCGACGAAGCAATCCAGTCTGTTTCCGCGGATGCACTCTGGATTGCTTCGCTGCGCTCGCAATGACGACTGAGGCTACGTTCAGCGATTCGTCCCAAAGATCTTCCGCGCCTCGGCGGGGCTCGCGATCTCACGGCCCGCACGCCTTGCGCAGGCGGCGATGGCCTCGATCAGCTGGCCGTTCGACGTCACCTTCTTGCCGTCGGCGAGATAGAAGGCGTCCTCGAGACCGGTGCGCAGGTGACCGCCGAGCTCGGCGCAGCGCTGGTGCAGCGGCCAGATCTCTTCGCGGCCGATGGCGGTGACCTGAAACTGCGCTTCGGGCCGCTTCAGCTTGATCAGGATCGGCAGCAGCTCCGGGTCCGCGGGCATTCCCGAGGCGACGCCCATCACAAAATTATATTCGAGCGGACCTTTGTACATGCCGACCTGGCGGTACATACCGACGCAGCGGACGATGCCGACGTCGAAACACTCGAACTCGGGAATGGTGCCGACCGCGTTCATGACGTCGAGATAGTCCTTCACCTTCTCGACCGCGTTGTCGAACATCATCGGCGGCCAGGCCCAGGTATTGTCGGCCTTCACCTTCAGGTAATTCAGCGAACCGGCGTTGCAGGCCGCGATCTCCGGCCTGGTCTCGCGGATGCAATCGAGCGCGCCGCTGTAGTTCGGTCCTGATACGCCCGAGGTGTGGTTGATGATGACGCCGGGGCAGGCTTCGCGGATCGCCTGCTGGATTTCCTTGCTGACGCTGACCTCCCAGGACGGCAGATGTCCCTTGTTGGGCGCCTGCTGCCGAAGGTGAATGTGCATGATGGACGCGCCGGCATCGAACGCAGCCTTGGCCTCGCGCGCCATCTCTTCCGGCGTAACCGGCACGTTGTGCTGCTTCGGGTCGGTGAGCACGCCGTTCAGCGCGCAGGTAATGACGGCCTTGTCGCTCATGCCTTGGATATCTCGCACGTTGAGAATTCAACGCTTGCGATCATGTGACGGGCGGCATGTGGCTTCTTGCGCGGAGAAGCTGAAAAAAACGACGAATTCGTAGGGTGGGCAAAGGCGCTCTTGCGCCGTGCCCACCATCATTCCGACATTTGGCAAAGATGGTGGGCACGCTTGCGCTTTGCCCACCCTACGAGAACGAACCTAACTCGCCTCCGCGAGCCGCACCGTCTCGGTGCTGCGATAGATCGCAAGGTCGCGCGAGCCGACGAAGATCGCGCGCGGCTTCAATCCGTAGAAGCGGCGGATCGAGTGGCTGAAATGCGTGCTGTCGGGATAGCCGATGTCCTGCGCGAGATGGGCTAGGTTGAGGTCCTGGTTGGCGAAGTGCAGCAAATGCCGCGCGCGCTTCCAGGCGCGGAAGGAACGGAACGAGATGCCGGTCTCCTCCTTGAACAGGTGCAGGAAGCGCGAGGCCGAGAGCCCCGCTTCGGCTGCACATGTATCGGCCGTCACCGGCTCACCGGAGAAGCGCCCGATGCGGGCGACCGCGCGGGTCACGCGCGGGTCAAGCACGCGGCGCCGCAGTGCCTCGCCAAAACACATCTCGTCGAATTCGGCGGTGGTGATGTCGCCGTAGCGGCGGTGCCGCAGCAGTGCATAAGCGGCCAGAATCTTGCGGGCGTAAACCGCCCTGTCCGGCCCGGTGAGCCGCTCCGCCAGGGCTTCGATCACGCCGTCCGGCATGCTCTCGGGCTCAAGCGTGACGCTGATTGCGGTGCGGTAGTCGCTGGCAATGGAGTGCCGCTGGTTCGGCAGGGTGACGAACAGTTCGCCGGTGGCGAGGGTGTCGTCGATGGTCAGATGCAAATTACCCTTCACCGCGACATAGACATGGCAGCAGCCGGGGGTCCGCTTGCGGGGGCGGCCGAGCAGGCCGGCGTAAAAGACCCGCTCCGGCGTGATCAGCATCAGATGGTCGGATTCGCGACCCTTATCTTCCATTGGCGGTCCTCCTCGCGCGGCTCTCTGGCCGCTGCGGACGGGGGTCACCTTAGCGGAAATTTGGGCGCTGTCACGACGGGATAGCGCTGTCATGAAAACACGTGCAGTCGTTCCGGGGAGGTCCGAAGGACCGAACCCGGAACCTCGAGATTCTCAGGCGCGCAATTGCGCACCAGAGTTCACGCTTCGCGTGCCCCGGGAATGACGGCACACTTCCCTACGCCCGCACCCTGGGCGCTACATTCTGCTCTTTCCCAGCCTTTTGCTCCGCAGCAACGGCGCGCTTGAAGCCGTCGCGCCGTTGCAGGCGTGCCCAATAGGCTGCGACATTTGGCCCAAAGTCCTTGGCGAGCCCGATGCTGTCGGCGAGGCGGAGAGCGTAACCGATGACAATGTCAGCAGCGGTGAAGCGGCCGGCGCACAAGGTTTCGGCATTCGCCGTCGCTGCCTCGACGGCGCGCAGCCGGCCCAGAAACCATTTGGCGTAGTCGGTCGCGACCTGCGGATTGCGGCGCTCCTCCGGCTCGAGCTGGGTGTATCTGAGCACCAGCGTTTGCGGGAAGGTTAACGTGGCATCGCTGAAATACATCCAGTTCAGGAACGCGCCATAGGCGGGATCCTCCGGCCCGACCATCAGCGGCGTCGGGCCGTGCTTGACGCCGAGATAGTGGCAGATGCCGGAGGACTCCGTCATCTTGGTCTCGCCGTCGACCATGAAGGGAATCGTGCCCAGCGGATTGAGCGCGAGGTATTCCTTGGCAAAGACCCGCGGCGGGAACGGCAGCATCTTCAATTCGTAAGGAAGCCCCATCTCCTCCAGCATCCAGAGCGGGCGGAACGAGCGCGCGGCGTCGCAGTGGTAGAGCGTGATCATCAAGAACTTCCTTTGCTGCCGGGCAGCGTACCCATCATCTTGCACAGGACCATCAGCATGACCTCGTCGGCACCGCCGCCTATCGAGGTCAGACGGCTGTCGCGATAGGCGCGGCTGACCGGCGTCTCGTTGGTAAAGCCCATTCCGCCCCAATATTGCAAGCAGGCGTCGGTGAGTTCGCGGCCGAGCCGGCCGGCCTTCAGCTTGGCCATGGTCGCGAGCTTCGTCACATCCTCGCCGGCGACCAGTTGCTCGCCGGCGCGATAGATCAGCGCGCGCAGCAACTCGACCTCGGTCTGCATCTCCGCGAGCTTGAAGTGGACGACCTGGTTGTCGAGGATGCTCTGGCCGAACGCCTTGCGGTTGCGGGTGTATTCGATGGTCTCGTTGATGATGTATTCGTGCGCCTTCAGGCAGGCGGCCGCGCCCCACAGCCGCTCCTCCTGGAACTGGATCATCTGGTAGGTGAAGCCCTTGCCCTCCTCGCCGATCCGGTTGCGCTTGGGGACGCGGACATTGTCGAAGAAAATCTGCGCAGTGTCCGATGAGCGCATGCCCATCTTGTCGAGCTTGCGGGCGACGGTCACGCCCTTGCTCTTCATGGGCACGCAGATCAGCGATTTGTTGCGGTGAACGGGACCATCGCCGGTGTTGGCGAGCAGGCAGATCCAGTCGGCCTGGGTGCCGTTGGTGATCCACATCTTGCCGCCGTTGATGACGTAATCGTCACCGTCCGAGCGCGCATTGGTCTTGATCGATGCGACGTCAGAGCCTGCGCCCGGCTCGGAGACGCCGATGCAGGCGACATAGTCGCCGGAGATCGAGGGGCTGAGGAATTCGCGCCGCACCTCGTCGGAGCCGAACCGCGCCAGCGCGGGCGTCGCCATGTCGGTCTGCACGCCGATCGCCATCGGCACGCCGCCGCAGGTGATGGCGCCGAGTTCCTCCGCCATCATCAGCGCGTAGGAGTAATCGAGGCCGGAGCCGCCGAACTCGACCGGCTTGTTCAGCCCGAGGAAACCGAGGCTGCCCATCTTCTTGAACAGCTCATGCGCCGGGAAGATGTCGGCCTTCTCCCATTCATCGACATGAGGATTGATCTCGTTCGCGATGAATTTTTGCAGGGAGCGGCGGATGTCGTCGTGGTCGGCGGTGAATAGCATTGTGTCAGCTCAGCTCTCGGTATCTCTGATGTGTTCGTCATGGCCGGGCTTGTCCGGGCCATCCACGCCTTCGTCTCCCGGCAGCAAGAACGTGGATGCCCGGGACAAGCCCGGGCATGACGACGGAGGCCTTCACAACCCCATCTGTCTCGACGCCAGATCCTTCATGATCTCCTCGGTGCCGCCGCCGATGGCATTGACCTTGACCTCGCGATAGATGCGCTCGGCCTTGATGCCGCGCATGAAGCCGGCGCCGCCGAAGATCTGCACCGACTCCGAGGCGCAGAACGCCATGGTCTGCGTTGCCTGGTTCTTCATCATGCATATCTCGGCGACCGGGCTCTCGCCCTGCTCGAGCCGCCAGGCCAGCATCTCCAGCATCGCCTGACTTGCCGCGACCTTCTGCGCCATGTCCACGATCTTGTGGCGGATGACCTGATGCTGCGCGAGCGGCTTGCCGAAGGTCTTGCGCTCCTTGGCATAGGCGATCGCTTCATCGAGGCAGACGCGGGCGAAGGCGGTGCAGCTCGCCGCCATGCCCATGCGCTCGCTGTTGAAATTCTGCATGATGATCTTGAAGCCCTGCCCCTCCTCGCCGATCAGGTTCTCGGCCGGCACACGGCAGTCGTCGAAATGCAGCGTCGCGGTGTCGGAGGCCCACCAGCCCATCTTCTTCAGCTTCGTTCGCGACAGGCCGGGCGTCTCGCCCTCGATCAGGAGCAGACTGACGCCACCGGCGCCATCGCCGCCTTTACGCACGGCAACGGTCAGATAATCGGCGCGCACGCCCGAGGTGATGAACGTCTTCTCGCCGCTCACGACGTAGTGATCGCCGTCGCGCCGCGCGCGGGTGCGAAGGCCCGCGACATCGGAGCCGCCGCCCGGCTCGGTGATCGCGAGCGCGGAGATCTTTTCGCCCGAGAGCACTTGCGGCAGCACGCGTGCCCTAACCTCGGGGCGCGCCGCGCGCGCGATCGGCGGCGAGCCGATGGTGTGGCTCATCAAGCTCGCGCTGACGCCGCCGGCCCCTGCCCGCGCCAATTCCTGGCTGGCGACGATCTTCATGAACTGGTCGGCGGCGATCCCGCCATATTCCTCGGGAAATCCAAGCCCCAACAGGCCGATCTCGGCCGCCTGGCGATAGAGCGCACGCGGGAATTCGCCGGCTTCGTCCCATTCATGGGCGAACGGCGCGATCTCCTTCTCGACGAAGCGGCGCATGACGTCGCGGAAGGCGTCATGCTCGGCGGTATAGAACGGGCTCTTCATCGCATGCTCGCCTCACAGACGGATTCGTCTCGCCCACCATGGCCGGAACATCGGCGGCTCACTTGCGCAGAGTGGCTGACCACGGAACCTCTCGGGCGCAGGCGATCACCTAGCAACTCAACGCAAGACGATTTTCGCTCCTCGCAGGCCAACTCCGCATAAAAAAAGACATGATGCACAAACTCCGGCTGGCCTCCATGGCCACGCCGGGCTTGGTGCACGGCAACAGGATTGCGGGCGGCACGAGACCGCCGAGGGAGGAATTTTGGCCGTTCGCTATTACGACTGGATCGTTCATCATGGCCGCCGCACGCCTGATAAGGTCGCGGTGATCGACCTCGCGAGCGAGCGCCGCTTCACCTATGCGCAGCTGGACGCCCGCGTCTCGCGCCTCGCCTCGTTCCTGCGCCACGCGCTGAACGTCTCACGCGGCGACCGCGTGGCAGTGCTGGCGCTGAACACGACCGATACGCTGGAGGTGCAGTTCGCCTGCGGCCGCCTCGGTGCGATCTTCGTGCCGCTGAACGCCCGCCTCACCGTTCCCGAGCTCCAGTTCATCACCGCCGATTGCGCGCCGAAAGTGATGATCCACGACACCGAGCTCGCCGAGACGGCTCTGAGCGTCGCAAAGCTCTGCGGTATCACGACCAGCCTGCTGCTCGGCCCCGGCGGGTTCTATGAGGCCGGCATCGCCGCTGCAAAGCCGCTCGAGCGAATCGAGGAGGTCACGCTCGATGACGTCTCGACCATCATGTACACATCCGGCACGACGGGCCATCCGAAGGGCGCGACCATCACCCATGGCATGACCTTCTGGAATTGCGTCAATCTCGGCGGCCCCGCCTGCATCGGACCGTCCTCGGTGCTGCTCACCGTGCTGCCGCTGTTCCACACCGGCGGGCTGAATTGCTACACCAATCCCGTGCTGCATGCCGGCGGCACCGTGATGATCATGCGCGCCTTCGATCCCGGCACCGCGCTCGGCCTGATCAATGATCCCGCGCAGGGCATCAACGTGTTCTTCGGCGTGCCCGCGATCTACCAGTTCATGGCGCAGCACCCTGCTTTCGCGACGACCGATCTCGGTCGCCTGATCGTCGGCGGGGTCGGCGGCGCACCGATGCCGGTGCCGCTGCTGAAAGTGTGGGAGGCGCGCGGCGTCGCGCTTCAGCAGGGCTACGGCATGACCGAGACCTCGCCGGCCGTGCTGGTGCTCGACCGCGAAGACGCAGCCCGGAAGGCTGGCTCCGCCGGCAAGCCGGTGCTGCACACCGAGGTGCGCATTGTCCGGCCCGACGGCAGCGACGCCGATGTCGGCGAACTCGGTGAGCTCTGGGTTCGGGGGCCGAACATCACGCCCGGCTACTGGAACAGGCCGGAGGCGAACAAGGCCTCCTTCACCGACGGCTGGCTGCACACCGGCGATGCCACGCGCGTCGATGAAGAAGGCTTCTACTACATCGTCGACCGCTGGAAGGACATGTACATCTCGGGCGGGGAGAACGTCTATCCGGCCGAGGTCGAGAACGTACTGCATCAGCTCACCGCGATCGCGGAAGCCGCCGTGATCGGCATGCCCGATCCGCAATGGGGCGAGGTCGGCCTTGCCATCGTCGCGGTCAAGCCGGGACAAAGGCTGACGGAAGCCGATGTCTTTGCGCACTGCGCGGCCAATCTGGCGCGCTTCAAATGCCCGCGCCAAATCCGCTTCGTCGATGCGCTGCCACGCAATGCCACGGGCAAGATCCACAAGCCGACCTTGCGCAAGGAATATTCGGTCACCTCCGAGGTCGACATGAAAGTCGCCAACGCCTGATCAAAGCGCCCCTCTCGCGGGCGCTTTTTCCTTTTTGAAGTGCCTGCTCCAACCCACAAGACATCAAAGGAATTTCCATGAAGAACAAGAAACTCGCCCTGCTCGCCGCAGCAACGGCCCTGACATTGCTTTCGGTCCAAGGCGCTTACGCGCAGAAGAAATACGACACCGGCGCCAGCGACACCGAGATCAAGATCGGCAATGTCGAGGCCTATTCCGGCCCGGCTTCCGCCTACGGCGTCATCGGCAAGATCGAGGAAGCCTATTTCAAGATGATCAACGATCAGGGCGGCATCAACGGTCGCAAGATCAACTGGATCTCCTATGACGACGGCTATTCGCCGCCCAAGACCGTGGAGCAGGTCCGCAAGTTGATCGAGAGTGACGAGGTGTTCCTGGTGTTCAACGCGCTGGGCACGCCGACCCAGACCGCCGTGCAGAAATATCACAATTCCAAGAAGGTGCCGCAGCTGTTCCTCGCCACCGGCGCCAGCAAGTGGAATGACCCGAAAGGCTTCCCCTGGACCATGGGCTTTCAGCCGAGCTACCGGGTCGAGGCACGGATCTTCGCGAAGTATATTTTGCAGGCCAAGCCCGATGCCAAGGTTGCGATCTTCTATGCCAATGACGATTTCGGCAAGGACTACGTCGCCGGCATCAAGGAGATCTTCGGCGACAAGGCGTCCTCGCTGATCGTCGCGGAGGAAAGCTACGAAACCACCGAGCCGTCGGTCGACTCCCACATCGTCAAGCTGAAGGGCACCGGCGCCAACGTCTTCGTCAACATCTCGACGCCGAAATTCGCGGCACAGGCGATCAAGAAGATCGCCGAACTCGAATGGAAGCCGATGCATGTGATGACCGACGTGTCGATCTCGATCGGCGCGGTCATGCAGCCCGCCGGCCTCCAGGCCTCAGAAGGCGTGCTGTCGGCGACCTATCTGAAGGACGCCTCCGACCCGCAATGGAAGGACGACGACGGCATGAAGAAGTTCCTGGCCTTCATCGACAAGTACATGCCGGGCGCCAATGTCTCCGACACCAATATCGTCTACGGCTACGCCGCCGCACAGACCCTGGTCCAGACGTTGAAGCAGTGCGGCGACGACCTGACGCGGGAGAACGTGATGAAGCAGGCCGCGAGCCTGAAGGATTTTGCGCCGGACACGCTGATTCCCGGCATCAAGATCAACACCGGCGCCAACGATTTCGCTCCGATCGAGCAGCTCAAGATGATCCGCTTCAAGGCCGGTCAGTGGGAGCTGTTCGGCGATATCATCAGCGCCGAGACCGGCGGCTAGCTCGGGGCGATCGGCCTTACCCAGGAGATAGCGGCCGAGAGGCCGCTATCTCTTTATCTGGGTCACCGAGGTGAGCCTATCCCGGCAGGAACAGCGCGAACGGCTCCTCGACCGTGCGGCGCAGATGCTTTCGATACAAAGCATGATTGGCGTCGTCGGGCGCGACGCGGCCCAAAGACGGCTTCGGGACGTTTCTGAGCGGCACATAGGCGATCGGCGCCGCGATCGGCGTGAGCTGCGAGCCAGGGCCGGCGCGGAGCGTCGAGATGATGCCGTACATCTCGCCGGCAACCGTCGGCCGCGACACCGTGATCACGCGGTGCTGACCATGCTTGATGATGACGAGGTAGATGAAGCCGGACTGGTGGGGGACGGCGACCTCGCCGGTGTGCTCATAGGCGGCATCGGTCCGGTCGCCCTCGCGAAAGACCAGCGCAGAGACTTTTGGCTCCCAGGCGATCTCGGTGCGGTAGGCGAAGATCGCGTCCTTGTCGCCGAATGACGGCCGCAGCGTGATGTAGACGTCCTCGAGCCAGGTCACCGCGCGATGCGCATAGGAGCCGAGGCTGTCGGGCGCGACATCGTTTGTGGCTGGAGGCGCCATCACGACGGCGCTTTTGCGCAAGGAGACGCCCAGAGCCTGCTCCAGCCGGACCGTCGTCGCCAGCGTGAACGGCCGCCGGCCGCCGAGCACCTTCTCCAGCGTCGACAGGCTGAGCTTGGCCTGTTCGGCCAGCGCCTGCCGGGAGATCCGGCGGCGGGCGAGCTCCTCGCGAATGGTCTCCGCGATCTCGCGGCTCTGTTCGTCCGAAAGCTGCTTGTCGGTATCCTGCGTCTGCATCGTGACCCTGCCTTGGAAGCGCCAGTCTAGCAGGGCGGACAAACCAGCACAAAACCGCACTTGGCCGCCTGGGAGGTGGCGCGCCCGGCCAGGCGCGGCGGAACATTGCCGATCATTCTGCTCGCGGAATCCGGCCATTCCGACGGATGCTCACCATCGTCAAACACCCTTCGGGAGCAGGCCAAATGGACAATTACGACGCGGTCGACCGCAACGAACACCCCTGGCTGGGCAGACTGATCGTGGTCGGCGTGTTCCTTCTGGCGCAGGGCATCGCCGTGATGCTGGTCGCCTTCGTGGCTCTGCTGGTGAGCTTTGAGCCGGGCTGGTCGGCGACGACGGAGCAGGCCAGCCTGCTGCAGCCCGGCGACGCCAAATCCGGCACTCTCCTCCTCAAGGAAGACGGCGCCACCACCGAGGCGATCCGCCTCGGCACCGACGTCGATATCACGGTGTCCGGGCCGACGCTGCGCGCCCGTGTCACGCAACTGTTCCGTAACCCGACCAAGGACTGGGTCGAGGCAACCTATGTCTATCCGCTTCCCACCGGCGGCGCCGTCGATACGCTGAAGATGGTGGTCGGCGATCGCGTCATCGTCGGCGACATCAAGGAGCGGCAGCAGGCGCGCGTGATCTACGAGCGGGCGCGCCGCGACGGGCAGAAGGCCGCGCTCACCGAGCAGGAGCGGCCGAACATCTTCACCAACTCGGTCGCCAATATCGGCCCCGGCGAAACCGTGCTGGTACAGATCGAATATCAGGAGCCGGTGCATCAATCCGGCAACGAATATTCGCTGCGCCTGCCGCTGGTGGTCGGGCCGCGCTACAATCCGGCCCCGATCGTGCAGAGCGTCGACTTCCGCAACGACGGCTCGGGTTGGGGCGCAACCACGTCAGACCCGGTGCCGGACCGCGACCGCATCTCGCCGCCCGTGCTCGATCCCGCCTGGCATGCGCCCGTGAATCCGACCAGCATTACGGTGCGCCTGAAGGCCGGCTTTGCGCTCGGCGAAGTCAAGAGCCATCACCATAACGTCAAGATGGAAAGCCCGGACAATGCGGCGCGCGTCGTCACGCTGGCCGATGGCGCTGTGCCTGCCGACCGCGATTTCGAGCTGACCTGGAAGCCGGCTGCCGCGAAGGCACCGTCGGTCGGCCTGTTTCGCGAGCGTGTCGGCGATGCCGATTACCTGCTCGCCTTCGTCATCCCGCCGAGCGCCGAGCAGGCGACGCAGAAGCCCTTGCCGCGCGAGGTCGTGTTCGTAATCGACAATTCCGGCTCGATGGGCGGCACCTCGATCATCCAGGCCAAGGCCAGCCTGCTTTACGCCCTTGGCCGCCTCCAGCCGAGCGACCGTTTCAACGTGATCCGCTTCGACGACACCATGGACGTGCTGTTTCCGGCTTCCGTGCCGGCGGACGCCACGCATGTCGGCGAAGCCACTTCTTTCGTCGGTGCCCTCCAGGCGCGCGGCGGCACCGAGATGGTGCCGGCGATGCGCGCGGCGCTGAACGACAGGATCAGTGACAGCAACATTGTTCGCCAGGTCGTGTTCCTGACCGACGGAGCGATCGGCAACGAACAGCAATTGTTCGAGAGCATCACGGCGATGCGCGGCCGCTCGCGCATCTTCATGGTCGGCATCGGCTCCGCGCCGAACACCTATCTGATGACGCGCGCCGCCGAACTCGGCCGCGGTGCCTTCACCCATATCGGCTCCGTCGAGCAGGTCGAGGAGCGCATGCGCGACCTGTTCGCCAAGCTGGAAAATCCGGCGGTGACCGGCCTCACCGCGAAATTCTCCGAGGCCAAGGCCGACGTCACCCCGGCGATCATTCCCGACGTCTATCGCGACGAGCCGCTGGTGCTGGCGGCAAAACTCGACAAGCTCGCCGGCTCGCTCGAGATCAAGGGACGCGTCGGCGACCGTCCGTGGTCGGTGACGCTGCCGCTGCAAAACGCAGCCGAAGGCAAGGGCCTGTCGAAGCTGTGGGCCAAGCGTAAGATCGGCGATGCCGAAGTGGCGCGCAGCATGCGCGAGATGACGCCCGAAGACTCCGACAAGGCGATCCTGGCGCTAGCGCTCGACCATCAGATCGTCACGCGGCTGACCAGCCTCGTCGCGGTCGACAAGACCCCGAGCCGTCCCGAAGGCGAGCCGCTCAAGCTCAGCGAGTTGCCGATCAACCTGCCGGCTGGCTGGGATTTCGCAAAGGTGTTCGGCGAACGGCCGCAGGTACCGGGAAAACTGCGCGAACGCCATGCCGACGCGCGCAACCAGCCGGCTACAAGGCGGCCGACACCCGCCGCGCCCGATGCGATCCGCCTGCCCAAGACTGCAACCTCGGCCGGGCTGAAGATGATCGCAGGTCTCGTCCTGATCGTGCTCGCCCTGATCCTGTTCGTGTTCAACCGACGTCAGACCTTGCTCACTGACGCCGCTTGAGAGAGGAGCCCCCCGAACTCCTCTGTTAGCGCGCGCGGCTGCCCGTCCCACACCAACGGCCGCGCGCGCCTTTTTTGATCGTCATTGCGAGGAGCGAAGCGACGAAGCAATCCAGACTGCCGCCGTTGAGACAGTCTGGATTGCTTCGCTTCGCTCGCAATGACGGGAGACGAACCACAATGCTTCGCATCATCTCTCCCTTGTCCCTGGCCCTGATCGGCCTCATCCTGTTCGGCGACGGCGCCTACATCCATGCCAAGGCGTGGCTCGCGCAGGTGCTGCTGGAGCGCGCGTTCGACAGGAGCGTCGCGACGGGAGAGGTGGTCAAGCCGTGGTCATGGGCCGACACCTGGCCGGTCGCACGGATCGAGGTGAAGCGGATCGGCGCCAGCGCGATCGTGCTGGACGGCACCAGCGGCCAGGCGCTCGCTTTCGGACCCGGCCATATCGAGCGGACGGTCGATGCCGGCGAACGCGGCGTTGCCGTCTATGCCGCCCATCGCGATACGCATTTCCGCTTCTTGCGGAATGTTGTCATCGGAGATGTCGTCGAGATCACTCGCCGCGACGGCAGGCATTTCCGCTATCGCGCGGTTTCTTCGGCCGTCGTCCGTTTCGACGCATCGGGCATTGATTCCGCGACACAGGATTTCGAGCTCGTGCTCGCGACCTGCTGGCCGTTCGACGCCATTACGTCCGGTCCCGAACGTTATGTCCTGCATGGCGTCCTGATCGGCGCTAATGAATAGCGGCGATGCATCGCTCATTCCATCACGCGGCATACCATGTGGTTGCTACTGCGGAGAACTCGCCATAGAACAGTGTGACGCGCCACCAAGAAGAACAACAGGTAAGGTCACGCCATGGAAGCTCGCGTATCTGCCGCATCCCTCTCTCCGCGCCCATGGTCTCCACCTCCCGACGCCGCCGATATCGTCAAGGGCATCCACGCCATGCTGCACCCGCACAACATCGTGCTGGTCGGCGCGACCGACAAGCCCGGCAACTATGCCGAGCGCATCTGGAACAATCTGGTTAAATACGGCTACGAGGGCGGGCTCTATCCGGTCAACGCCAAGCGGGACACCATCTGGGGTGTCCCCTGCTATAAGGACTTTGCGAGCCTCCCGGAAAAGCCCGATCACGTGCTGGTGCTGGTGCCCGCACGCTTTGCCGTGCAGGTGATCCGCGACGCCGCCGCCGCCGGCGCGCGTTCGGCCACCATCGTCACCTCCGGCTTCAGCGAGCTTCAGGATGACGAGAGCCAGAAGCTCGCCGCCGAATTGCAGGCAGCCGTGCGCGAAACGGGACTTGCGGTCACGGGGCCGAACTGTCTCGGCAATTTGAGCGCGGGCGAAAAGCTCTTCACCAACATCGACGACCGTGTCGTCACCATGGAACAGGGCGCAGTGGCGATTGCCGGGCAATCCGGCGCCATTGTCATGGCGATCCGCCAGGCGCTGGAGGATCGCGGCGTCGGTGTCGGCTACATGGTGACGACCGGCAACGAGACCGGGCTCGAGACACCGGACCTGATGCGCTATTTCGCCGAGGATCCGAGCATCAAGGTGATCGTGGTCTATCTCGAGGGCGTGCGCAACACCAAGGCCTTTCGCGACGCCTGCAAGGCGGCGCGCGCCGCGAGCAAGCCCGTGATCGCGCTCAAGCTCGGCTCGTCCGAAGGCGGCCGTGCCGCGGCGATGGCGCATACCGGCGCGCTCGCGGGCTCGATCGAAACCTTCGACGCCATTGCGACACGCGAAGGCGTCATCCGGGTCGGCGGGCTCGACGAGCTGATCGAGACCACCGAATGCTTCGTTCATTCCGCTGTGCCCAAAGGCGACAGGCTCGCCGCGGTGACGCTGTCCGGCGGCAAGCGCGGCATGCTGCTCGATGCCTTCTATGCCGAGGGCCTGAATTTTGCGCCGCTGAGCCCGCATGTGGGCTCGGAGCTGGCAAAAATGCTCGGACCGGGCTCGATCGTCGGCAATCCGCTCGACGCCGGCTTTGCCGCGGTGGTCGATCCGTCCGTCTACATGAAATCGATCAAGCTGATGATCGACGACCCCGAGATCGACATCGTCATCATCGATGCCGAACTGCCGAAGGCGCCGCACGAGCTTCGCGAACGCAATTTGCGCATCGTCAACGAGATGGCGAGCCAGGCCGCAAAGCCCGTGATTTACATCAGCGCGATGTCGATCGGGTTCACCGAGTTCACCAAGGATTTGCGCAAATCGCTGCCGCATCTGGCGGTGATGCAGGGCATGGACCGCGCGGTAACCGCGATCAAGTCGCTGCTGGACTATGCCAGGCTGCGCAAGGAAGTGCCTGACATCGTTTCGAGCTCGAAGCCTGCCGCGCGCGCCATACTGGAGAAGGCGTTGACATCGGCAAGCGGTGCCGCGCTCGACGAGGTCGCCTCCAAGAAGCTCTTGAAGGCCTATGGCATCCCGATCTCGAAGGAGGCGATCGCACGGACGGCGGCCGAGGCGGCGAAGATCGCCAAGCAGATCGGCTTCCCGGTCGTGGCCAAGGTCGTCAGCGCCGAAATCCTGCACAAGTCCGACATCGGCGGCGTGGTGCTGAACCTCAACGGCGCGGCGGAGGTGAAGAAGGCATTCTCCGACATCACCGCGCGCGTGGCGAAGCTGAAGGGCAAGCCGAAGCTCGACGGCATTTTGATCGCACAGCAGGTCAAGGCCGACCTCGAGCTTGTGGTTGGCGCCTCGCTCGACGCCGAGATGGGGCCGGTCGTGCTGTTCGGCACCGGCGGCATCGACATCGAGCTGATGAAGGACGTCGCGCTCGCCGGCGCGCCGCTGGACGAGGCCGAAGCGCGGCTCCTGATCGGGCGTACCAAGGCCGGGATCAAGATGCGCGGCTATCGCGGCAGGCCGGCCCTGCACGAGACCTCCGCGGTGAAAGCGCTGGTCGGCCTGTCCAATTTGATCGCGGATGCCGGCGACCGGATCGCCTCGATCGACATCAACCCGTTCCTGATCAACGCCAAAACGGGCGTCGCCGTCGATGCCCTGATCGTGCTGAATAACGCTGCGGCAAAGCGCGCAGCAGGGCATTGAAAGCGTAGGGCGGATTAGCGCAGCGTAATCCGCCATTTTGCGCGGCGGGCGATAGAAAACGGCGGGTTACGCTTCGCTAACCCGCCCTACGTACCATCGCGGGCTCCTTCCAACTTCCCCGCTTTGGCCGTAGAATCGCACCTCATGGCACGCGCGAGCAATCTTGTGATCGGAACGGTAACGCTGGCGGTGATCGCCGTGGCGTTCGGCGGCGTGCTCGGCGTGCAGAAATGGCGCAGCATCCAGAGCCGCAGCCAGCTGCGCGTGGTGTTCGAGGGCGGCTCCGCCAGCGGCCTGCGACGCGGTGGGCCGGTCAATTTCGACGGTGTCCCCGCGGGCCAGATCCTGTCGATCAAGCTGGACAATCCGCGCAGGATCGTGGCGCTGGTCATGCTCGACAACACCGCGCCGATCCGCAAGGACACCGTGGCGGGCATCGAGTTCCAGGGCCTCACCGGCGTTGCCGCGATCTCGCTGATCGGGGGCGCCCCCTCCGCGCCGCCGGTGCCGCTGGACTCGGACGGCATCCCCGTGCTGACCGCCGATCTCAGCGACGCCGAGTCCATCGTCGACACGCTGCACAGCGTCGATCGCACGATCGTGAGCAATGCCCCTGCAATCAAGGAGGGCCTTCGCACCTTCGAGATCAATACCGCCGATCTCAGGAGCAAGGGCGGCGAGATTGATTCCGTCATGGCCAAGGTCGACACCGCCTTCGCGGGCTTCGACAAGGCGGTCACGAAGATCGAAAGCGTGGTGCCCGGCTTCGCCGACGGCAAGGCCGACGAGCTGTTCGAGAAAATACAGGGACTGCACGAGCTGGCCGACACCATGAAGAAGAAATCGGCGGGCTATCTCGAGGATATCCGTCGCTCCCTGCTCGACGTCAGCGAGGCCGCCAACAAGATGAGCGGGACACCCGCGCCCGCCGCCGCGCCGCGCCCACCGCGCAAGCCGACGCAACAGAAGAAGCAGTAGCGGCCTTCTCATCCCATGGAGAGGGAAGGGCACTGAAGTCTCCACGGCGTCATGCCCGGGACAAGCCCGGCATGACGACCTTTGTGCTCTCACCTCACCAAGCGTAGCGTACGAGGCCCTTGCCGGCGTAGGAGCGGGTGACGTTCGAGAACTCGCCCTCGAAGGTCGCCGATGCGGACCAGCCGTTCATCCAGTTCATCTGCACCGACGCCGTGGTCAGAGCGGAATCGCGCGCTTGCGCGGCACCGTTCACGACGAAGGCCGATCCCGGCAGGGTCTGGAACACCGCGCCGACGGTGCGGTCCGGATTGTAGTCATGCGCCCAAGCGACGCGGCCGCGCAGGGTCATCAGACCGCCGGCAGCGGCAAATGATCTGTCCGCGCGCAGGCCGAGTTCGGTGCGGGTGCTGGTCACGTCCTTGGCGGCATAGTTGAGCGCGAAGACGTTGCTGCCGACCACCGCGAACTCCGAATATTTCGGAAGGCTGAACATGGTGGCCTGGAGCGCCGCATAGGGTGTGAGGCCGATCCACTGCGTGGCATGGCGATAGCCGCCCTCGATGCGGCCCGAGACGGCGTTGGCGTTGAACTGCGCGCGCAGCTGGTCGAATCCGGCGGCGGTGACGATCCGGTTGGTGGTGACGTCCTGCCAGCCATAGGCCAGCGCGGCCGTGATATAGGCTGGGCCTGCGGTGTGACGTACGAAGGCGCCGGCCTGGAACAGGTCGGAGCGGCCCCAGCCGAGCCCGTTGACGTTGAAGCCGGTACCACCGCCAGCAAGCGCGAAGCCGGCAATCGTCGATGGCGAGAAGCGATAGTCGAGGCCGACCGCCGTGCCATAGACGCTGCTGCTGGTGCTGTTGGAGCCGAGCGCGACGTTGCCGTCAGTGGTCTGGGAGCCGCCGTAGCCGGCCGCCCACACATCCCAGCGCTGTTCGAACGTCGCAGCCGGTCCCTTGCGATAGATCGAGGCGAAGGCGTCACGCGCGCTCTTGTCATGTGCGCCCTTGCCGGTCGCGGCATAGGCATTCGCGTTCGCCTCCTCGGAGAGCGGCGTCGCGCCGGGCGCGCCGCTCCGCCCCGAACCGAACACGTCGGTGAGCAGGCCGAGGAACATGTTCATCGCGTTGAAGGTCGCCTGCTGCGAACCTGCCGCCGACTCGCCGGAAGCCTGCGTCAGGCCCGCCGGCGAGAGATTGGCGAGCGCGACGGGAAGGCTGCCCGTGCTGTTGAAAAACTTCGTCAGCACGTTGGCAACGTTCTGCTGGTTGACATTGAGACCACCGCCATAACCCAATGCAAGGTCGAGATAGACGTTGTTGAGATCGTAGCTGAGCGTCGCATGCAGGTTCGACGAGAGGCCAGAAACAGCGGGATTGAACGAATCCGGCAGCGTCATCCCCGCGTTGAGGATCGTGTAGTGCTTGGCGATCGAACCGATCGGAACGACGACGACGGTGGCGCCGCCGAGCGTCGCCGTGCCGGTGACGACCGCAAGGCCGTTGCTGGCGCCCGAGACCTGCACCATGTAGCTCGACGCGCTCGTGAACGTGAGATCGCCGGAGACGGTGAGCGTCCCGGTCGGATTGCCCGGCGCCAGCGTGCCGCCGTTGACGGTGGTCGTACCGACCGTGCCGACGCCGCCGAAGGTGCCGCCGGCTGCGACGGCGACGGTGCCGTTGATGGTGCCGGACAGCAGAAGCGTGCCGCCGAGCACGTTCCAGTCCTGATTGCCGGTGCCGGTCAAGGTCCAGGTCGAGCTGTCGACCTTGTTGAAGGTCGTGAAGCCGTCATACTGGAGGCCGGCGCCGATCAATCCGAGATCGAACGTATCCTTGCCGGTGCCGCCGAGCTGGAAGGTGTCGGTACCGGCACCTAGTACGAAGCCGTTGATGACGCTGCCGGGGCCGAGCGTGAGCGTGTTCGGGCCGCAGCTGCAGAAGTCGATTGCGGCGAGGCCGGTCGCAGCGTTGATCGTTCCCGAGTTGAAGACATTCGCCCCGCCATTCAACATGATGCCGACACCGCTGGCTCCGACAGTGATGGTGCCGGTATTGACGACATCATTGGTGGTGCTGAACGTGTTCACGAGGATGCCGGCGCCGGCAGCGCCGACGACGATCGTGCCCGTATTGGTAACGGTGTTGGAATCACCGAACGCCACGAGGCCTTGGGCGAAATCGCCACCCGTGATCCGTCCGCTATTGGTGATCGTGGAGAACGAGCCCGAATAAGCGAGACCCGAGCCGCCGACACCCACGTTGATCGTACCACTCTGGCTGACGATGGCCCGATCACCCTGCACCGAAATGCCCGCCGACCCGCTGTCGCCCGCCGTGATCGTACCGCCGTTGGTCACCCTGGCGTCGTCGCCCTGCACGGCAATGCCGACGCCAGAGTCGCCGGCCGTAATCGTGCCGAAATTGCTGGCGGCCTGGAAGTTGCCCTGCATGAAGATGCCGGCGGCGTTCTGCCCGACCGTAATCCTGCCGGTCGCCGTGTTGGTGACCGTGTTGTTGTCGTTGATCGCGAGAATGCCGCCGGAGAAGCCGGAGGAATCGCCGACCGTGATCGTGCCCGCGTTCGTAATGGTCGCGCCACCGACCGCGTAGATTCCCATCGAATCGGCAACGCCGGTGATCGTGCCCGTCGCAGCATTGCTGATGGTGTTGTTCTGGCCGGAGAAGATGCCGACGCCCGACGCGCCGATCGACAGAGCGCCGCTGTTGGTGACGGTGTTGTTGTCACCGATCGAGATTGCGGCCCCGCTGTCACCCGTCGTGATCGTTCCGGCATTGGCGATGACGTTGTGATCGACCGCCAGGATGCCGCGACCGCTGTCGAGCACCGTGATGGCACCATTGTTGGTCACGGTGTTCGCGTTTTCGACACCGATACCAATCAGGCCCGAGCCTGCCGACAGTGTCCCGTTATTGGTGACGGTGCTGGAATCGTTGACGCCGATCGAGACCGTGCCATTGTCATTCACGGTCGCGCCGGACAGCACGTTGACATTGAGGCTGTTGATTCCGCCTCCGGCCTGAAAGCCGTCCGCGTCGGTGCCGCTACAGGTCACGGTCTGGCCGCTCGTGGCCGGATCGGGCGCACATAGCGCGTTGGCCGGCGTGGTCCAGAGGCCGAGGCCAACGAAAAGAGCCGATACACTGACGAGCAACACGGCGCCGCGCCGGCGCAGTCGACCCTGCCGCCTCGATAGCCCGCCCCTCACGTCACGCTCTCCATTCCCCAGCATCTGCACCGGGGAACTTAGGCCATGAGGTGGCGCCGTAGAACTACGGCGCCACCCGAATGCGTCCGTTTGGCACACAACCGAAGCAGAATCCCGCTGTCATGTTGCAACCGCGCCACGGTTTTGCAGGCACCGCCGTCATTCGCGCCTGGGAAATGCCGGGGCGCACCAAACTGATGTTGACGGCCGTTCACAAGAATAGCCGATCAGCCAGGCTGGATCGCGTGCCCGGCCTCCGGCGCCAGCGATGGTTCAGTAGTTGGATGCCGCCGCCTCATTCGGGATGCCGTCGATCGGGCATTCGTCGGTGCCCGGCGTCGCGCGTGTCATGGCCTCGACCATGTCGCGCGTTCCTTCAGGATCGGCGATCCAGTTCTTGTAGAAATCATACGGGCAGGCCGCGACGCCGCGCGGGCTTTCGCCGGAATTGATCATGCCGGTATAGCCGCGGTGGACCAGCTTATAGAGGTGGTTCTGCGACTGACCATTGCGTCGCGCATCGCGAATGAGATGTTTCGAGAGCTGGGCGTACTGGATGCCGTAATCCTCCTCGCCGCATTCGCCGAGCGTGCGGCCATCGAAGCCGATGATGGCGGAGTGGCCGAAATAGGAATAGACGCCGTCGAAGCCGGCGGCGTTGGCGACTGCGACATAGACATTGTTGGCCCAGGCCATGGCTTTCGAAATCAGAACCTGCTGCTCCTTGGCCGGATACATGTAACCCTGGCAGCGCACGATCAACTCGGCGCCCTTCATGGCGCAGTCGCGCCAGATCTCCGGATAATTGCCGTCGTCGCAGATGATCAGGCTGACCTTGAGGCCCTTCGGGCCATCGGAGACATAGGTGCAATTGCCGGGATACCAGCCCTCGATCGGCACCCACGGCATGATCTTGCGGTACTTCTGCACGATCTCACCCTTGTCGTTCATCAGGATCAGGGTGTTGTAAGGCGCCTTGTTCGGATGCTCCTCATGGCGCTCGCCGGTGAGCGAGAACACGCCCCACACTTTCGCCTTGCGGCAGGCCTCCGCGAAGATCGCGGTCTCCTCACCGGGCACTGAGCACGCCGTCTCGTACATCTCCTTGGAGTCGTACATGATGCCTTGCGTGGAGTATTCGGGGAAAATCACGAGATCCATGCCGGGCAGGCCGACCTTCATGCCGACTACCATGTCGGCGATCTTGCGCGCGTTGTCGAGCACCTCGGCCTTGGTGTGCAGGCGGGGCATCTTGTAGTTCACCACTGCGACGCCGACCGTGTCGTTGCTGCTGGAAATGTCACCGTGAAGCATCTTGAGCGCTCCTGTCTTTTATTGGTTTGAGGTCATCGCGTGCGTTATTCGCGCATGATCTTGCCGGAAAGCCGCTTCACACTTTTCCGGATCATGCGTCAGTGGCTGATCATCCAGGGCCGTGCCGTCGGAAAGCCCTTGGCGCCGCTCCTGGTCTTCGTCACCAGCCGCGCCGGCCTTTTCCTGTCCGACGAGCCCTTGTCCTTCACGGTCTTGCCCGACGAGCAGCAGCCGCAACCGGGGCCGTGGGAGGCCTTGTACTGCGCGAGCGTCTGCGGCGCGTGCGTGCTGCGCTCGTTGACGGCATGCGCCTTGCGCTTCTCCGCCGGCATGCAGAAGAAATTCGGTGCGGTCAGGATGACGCGCGGTGCCATCGTCTCGCAATGCGGACAGCTTTGCGGGTCGTCGCATTCCGCCATCGGGCGGAGATCCTTGAAGGGTCCGCAGTCGTCACAAAGATATTCATAGACCGGCATCGTTGATCCCTACGCATATGGTGACCGCGTGTGCGGAGACAGCCCTCACCCCAACCCTCTCCCCGTAAGAACAGGGAGAGGGAGCACGGCGTCATTTGTCCGGCGAGATCGGCATCTGGATATCGCCGGTGATGTGCTTGATGGGCCCCGCCGCCGACGGCATCACGTCGAAGTCGAAGATCTCGGTCGGCAGCCACAGCGTGGCGCAGGCGTTGGGTACGTCGACCACGCCGGAGATATGGCCCTGGCACGGTGCGGTGCCGAGGATCGAATAGGCCTGGGCGCCGGAGTAGCCGAACTTCTTCAGATACTCGATCGCATTCAGGCAGGCCTGGCGATAGGCGATGTGAACGTCGAGATAGTGCTGCTTGCCGGCCTCGTCGACCGAAATGCCCTCGAAGATCAGATAGTCCTTGTAGTTCGGCGTGATCGGCGACGGCTTGAAGATCGGATTCTTGATGCCGTATTTCGACATGCCGTCCTTGATCACCTCGACCTTCAGATGCAGCCAGCCGGCCATCTCGATGGCGCCGCAGAAGGTGATCTCGCCGTCGCCCTGGCTGAAGTGCAGATCGCCCATCGAAAGACCTGCGCCGGGCACGTAGACCGGGAAGTAGATCTTCGAGCCACGGGAGAGATCCTTGATGTCGCAATTGCCGCCATGCTCGCGCGGCGGCACGGTGCGCGCACCCTCGGCGCCGATCTTGGCCTTGACGTCGCCCTTGGCGCGGCCGCCATGGGCAGTCGCCGCGAACGGCGGGTTGGCGAGACCAGGCACGCGGGTCGGATTGGTCGAGATCAGCTCGGCCTCGCGCTTATTCCAGGTCTCCAGCATCTTCGGATCGGGCAGACAGCCGATCAGGCCGGGATGGATCAGGCCAGCGAAATTGACGCCGGGCACGTGGCGGGACGAGGTGTAGAGGCCCTTGATGTCCCAGATCGACTTCTGCGCCAGCGGGAAATGGTCAGTGAGGAAGCCGCCGCCATTCTGCTTGGAGAAGAAGCCGTTGAAGCCCCACAGGCTTTCCTTCATCGGGCCGACGTCGAGCAAATCGACGACGAGCAGATCGCCGGGCTCGGCGCCCTTGACGCCGATCGGACCGGACAGGAAGTGCACGATCGACAGGTCGATGTCGCGCACGTCGTCGGCGGAATCGTTGTTCTTGATGAAGCCGCCGGTCCAGTCATAGGTCTCGATGATGAAATCGTCGCCGGGATTGACCCAGGCCACGATCGGGATGTCGGGGTGCCAGCGATTATGCACCATGTCATTTTCGTAAGCCGACTTGGTGAGATCGACCTTGATCAGTGTCTCTGGCATCGAGAAGCTCCCCTTTTACACGGTTGGTTAGACGGACAGATATTTCGAGACCTGCGCGGCATCGACGGCGTCGCGCGGATCGTCGCGCACGATTTCGCCGTTCTCGATCACCAGCACACGGTCGGCGATTTCCAGCGCAAAACTGAGGACCTGCTCGGACACGACGATCGACAGACCCTTTTCGTCGCGGATGCGCTTCAGCGTGCGCGCCATGTCCTTGATGATCGACGGCTGGATGCCTTCGGTCGGCTCATCCAGCAGCAGCACCTTCGGCTTGGTGGCGAGCGCACGGGCAATCGCGAGCTGCTGCTGCTGGCCACCGGAGAGATTGCCGCCGCGGCGGCCCTTCATCTCCAGCAGCACCGGAAACAGTTCGTAGATGTCTTCAGGCACCTCCGACCCGCCCGAGACGACCAGACCGGTCTCGATGTTCTCCTTCACCGTCATGGTGGAGAAGATCATGCGTCCCTGCGGCACATAGGCGAGGCCCTTGGCCACGCGTTCGTAGCTCGGCAGAGCGCCGAGCTCGGCGCCATCCATGGTCACCGAGCCGCTTTTCGCAGGCAGGATGCCCATCAGCGACTTCATCAGCGTGGTCTTGCCCATGCCGTTGCGACCCATGATCGCAACGATCTCATTGGGCGCGACCTTGACGTTGAGCCCGTGCAGCACCTCGCTCTGGCCGTAGGCGACGTGGAGATCTGAAATTGCCAGCATCGAGATTCTCCTCAGTGACCCAGATAGACTTCGATGACCTTGGGGTCGTTCTTCACCTTCTCCATGGTGCCTTCGGAGAGGATCTGGCCCTGGTGAAGCACGGTAACCTTGTGCGCGATGTCCTCGACGAACTTCATGTCGTGCTCGATCACCAGCACCGAACGGTTCTTGATGATGCGGTTGAGCAGCTCGGCGGTCTTGGCCCGCTCCGACACGCTCATGCCGGCGACGGGCTCGTCCAGCATCAGGAGGTCCGGGTCCTGGATCAGCAGCATGCCGATCTCGAGCCATTGCTTCTGGCCGTGGCTCAGCAGATCGGCATTCACGTTCAGCCGATCCTTCAGGAAGATCATCTCGGCAACCTCGTGCACCCGGTCGCGCACGGCGGCGTCGCGGGTGAAGGTCAGCGCGCCGAACACCGAACGTCCGCGCGGATACGAGATCTCCAGATTCTCGAACACCGTGAGATCGTCATAGATCGAGGGGTTCTGGAACTTGCGGCCGACCCCGGTCTTGACGATCTCGTTTTCCTTCATCCGCGTCAGCTCCTTGCCGCGGAACTGGATCGAGCCTGAGGTCGCTTTGGTCTTGCCGCAGATCAGGTCGAGCACGGTGGTCTTGCCGGCGCCGTTGGGACCAATGATGACGCGGATCTCGTTCTCGTCGACGTAGAAGGACAGGTCGTTGACCGCCTTGAACCCGTCGAACGACACGGTCAACGCTTCGACGGCGAGCAGGAATTCCTTGGGCTGATGACCGACGAGCATGACCTATCTCCTCACTGCCAGCGTGGCATCGGCATCGTGATGACCGACGAGCATGATCTATCTCCTCACTGCCAGCGTGGCGTCGGCATCGTGGTGACCTACAAGCATGATGATCTCCTCACTCCGCCGGTGCGCCGTCGGCGACCGAGCTGTCAGTCCAGCCCTCGGGTTTCGGTTTGCGCGACGAGATCAGGCGATCGATGCGCGGCTGCACATAGTCGCCCCAGATCCCGGCAAGGCCGTTCGGGAAGGCGAGAACCACGGCGATGAACAAGCCGCCCAATCCGAACAGCCACAGTTCGGGGAAGGTCTCCGACAGGCTGGTCTTGGCGAAATTGACCAGCAGCGTGCCGTAGATCGCGCCGAGGATCGAGAGCCGGCCGCCGACCGCGGTGTAGATCACCATTTCGATCGACGGCACGATGCCGACGAAGGACGGTGACATGAAGCCGACATTGAGCGCGAACATGGCGCCGCCGATCGCCGCGAACACGGCAGCGATGCAGAAGGCGAATATCTTGAAGTTCGCGACGCTATAGCCGGAGAAGCGGACCCGATCCTCCTTCTCACGCATTGCGACCAGGATGCGCCCCAGCTTGGAGTGCCGGACGAACTGCGCGATCATGATGCAGACGAACAGGCAGCCGACCTCGAAGAAGTACAGCACGATCTTGGCGTGATCGGGCCGGATGTCCCATCCCTTCAGCGTCCGCAGGTCGGTCATGCCGTTGATGCCGCCGGTGTAGCCCTGCTGTCCCACGATCAGGATGGTCAGGATGGCCGCGACCGCCTGGGTGATGATGGCGAAATAGGTGCCGCCGACCCGGCGCTTGAACATCGCGGTGCCGATGATGAGAGCGAAGATGCCGGGCACCAGAATGATCGCGGCGATGGTGAAGGTGAGGCTGTTGAACGGCTTCCAGAACAACGGCAGCGCGGTGATCTGATTCCAGTCCATGAAATCGGGAATGCCGGGGGTCGACTGGATCTTGGTGTTCTCCACGCTCGATGCCTCGAGCTTGAGGAACATCGCCATGCAGTAACCGCCGAGCCCGAAGAACACACCCTGGCCGAGGCTCAAGATGCCGCCATAGCCCCAGCAGATCACCAGCCCCAGCGCGACGAAGGCATAGGTCAGGTATTTTGCGACCAGGTTGAGCCTGAAGACGTCGAGCGTGAGCGGCAGCACCACCACCAGGAAGACCGCGAGCACCAGAATTCCGATGAACTCCGATCGGTTGAAGAAGCGATTGTCGGTCATTGCATCAGCCCCAGTTTCTCACTTGCGGACCTTGAGGGCGAACAGCCCTTGCGGCCGCAGCATCAGGATTCCGACAACGGCGAGCAGCGTCAGCACTTTGGCCATCGAGCCCGACATGAAGAACTCGAGGGTGGATTGCGTCTGCGAGATCGAGAAGGCCGAGGCGATGGTGCCGAGCAGGCTCGCGGCGCCGCCGAACACGACCACCAGGAACGTGTCGACGATGTAGAGCTGTCCGGAGGTCGGCCCGGTGGAGCCGATCATGGTGAAGGCGCTTCCGGCAATGCCGGCGATGCCGCAGCCGAGGCCGTAGGTATAGCGATCGACCTTTTCGGTGTTGATGCCGACGGCCCCGGCCATGATGCGGTTCTGCACCACCGCGCGGACCTGTCGGCCCCAGCGCGACTTGTACATCACGTAGGCGACGGAGACGGTGATCAGCACGGTGAGACACATCACGAAGACGCCGTTGATCGGCACTTCGATACTGTCGGTCACGTGCAGCGACCCGAGCATCCACTGCGGCAGATCGACGCCGACCTCGCGCGCGCCGAACACGGAGCGATAGGCCTGCTGCAGCATCAGGCTGAGGCCCCAGGTCGCGAGCAGCGTGTCGAGCGGACGCTTGTAGAGATGCCGTATCAGCGCCCATTCCACCAGCATTCCCAGCGCACCGGATGCGACGAAGGCGAGGATCATCGCGAGGAAGAAGTAGCCGCTGAACAGGCTCGGCATGTAAGTCTGGAACAGATTCGAGGTCATCCAGGTGACGTAGGCTCCGAGGATCATGAACTCGCCATGGGCCATGTTGATGACGCCCATCTGGCCGAAGATGATTGCCAACCCCAGCGCCATCAGGACGTAGACCGAGAACAGAATCAGTCCTGCAAAACCCTGCATGACGAAGATGGAACCAAGATCACCAAGCGAGTAGTCGCCGAACATCGATGTCCTCCGTCGGGATGAGGGCCCCGCGTCGCGAGCAGGTTCGCGACGCGGGGGTCTTGGGCATGGACTTGCGATCCACGCCAGGGAGCGGCTTTGCCTTCAGGGAAACGGCGACCGACGCCGCGTCTCTTACTGGTATCCCTTGGGGAACGGATCCGGCTCGACGAGATCAGCGGTCTCGTAGATCAGCTCGAACTGGCCATCGAGCTTGGCGCGACCCACCCGGGTCTTCGACCAGAGGTGATGGTTCTCGTGGATGCGCACGTACCCTTCCGGCGCCCCCTTGAACTCGACGCCCGGCGAGGCCGCCGCGATCTTGTCGACGTCGAAGGAGCCGGCCTTCTCCACCGTCAACTTCCACAGCCACGGGCCGAGATAGGCAGCCTGGGTGACGTCTCCGATGACCGTCTTCTCGCCCCAGGCTTTCTTGAAGGCCGGCACGAAGGCCTTGTTGTTCGGATTGTCGAGCGACTGGAAGTACTTCATGCAGGCATAGGCGCCCGCGATGTTCTCGCCGCCGATGCCGTCGATTTCGTCTTCGGTCACCGAGATCGTCAGCAGCGCCTGCTTGGACAGGTCGATGCCGGCCGCCTTGAGCTGCTTGTAGAACGCGACGTTGGAGCCGCCGACGACGTCGGTGAAGATCACGTCGGGCTTGGTCAGCTTGATCTTATTGATGACCGAGTTGAACTGGGTGTTGCCGAGAGGGTAATATTCCTCGCCGACGACCTTGCCCTTCAGCACGTTCTCGACGTGCTTGCGCGCGATCTTGTTTGAGGTGCGCGGCCAGATGTAGTCCGAGCCGATGAAGAAGAACGATTTGGCGCCCTTCTCCTTGGCGATCCAGTTCAGGCCGGCGAGAATCTGCTGGGTCGCCTCCTGGCCGGTGTAGATCACGTTCTTGGACTGCTCGAGGCCTTCATAGAAGGTCGGGTAATAGAGCATGCCGTTATACTGCTCGACCACCGGCAGCACCGCCTTGCGCGAGGCCGAGGTCCAGCAGCCCATGATCGCCGCGACCTTGTCGTTGACCAGCAGCTTCTTGGCCTTTTCCGCAAAGGTCGGCCAATCGCTGGCACCGTCTTCCTGGATGAACTTGATCTTGCGCCCGAGCACGCCGCCGGCGGCGTTGATCTGCTCGATGGCGAGCTTTTCGGCTTCGATCGAACCGGTCTCGGAGATCGCCATGGTGCCGGTCGCCGAATGCAGGATGCCGACCGTGACTTCGGTGTCGGTGACCGCAAGACCGGTGGTGTTGACCGCGGAGGTCGCAGGGGCCTGCGCAAAGGACGCGCGTGGCAGCATCGTCATGGCCGGCACGGCGGCCATTCCCATCAATAATTTGCGCCGGAGCGGCGACAACAGGCCCTTGTTGGCTTCGTCTGACATGAGCACCCCACTTTTTGTTCGAGGACACGCGATTGGTGCCGTGAGGATGGCTCGAATTTGTGCAGCGCACGCATACGCAAGATCGCGTATACTGCACCGCAAAATACCGACGTAGGCTTTTGGTACGGGATTTGCGAGGGATCCGGGTCCGTATCGGGAGTGTGGGGTAAAAGCGTGGCAGGGCGGCAGCGAATAGACCGCGTCAGGCGCCAGTACAATCAATGGGTCGCCAACCAGACGCTGGAAGACTACGCGCTGCGCTTCACCGCCAAGAGCGCGCGGCGCTGGTCCGCCGCCCGCGTCGCCAACACCGCCATCGGCGCAATCTCCTTCCTGGTGCTCGAGGCGATCGGCGGCACCATCACCCTGAATTACGGCGTCACCAACGCCGCGGCCGCGATCCTCGTCGTCTCCGCCATCATCTTCTGCTGCGGCGTGCCGATTGCCTATCATGCCGCCAAAAGCGGCATCGACATCGACCTGCTCACCCGCGGTGCGGGCTTCGGCTATATCGGCTCGACCGTCACCTCGCTGATCTACGCCTCCTTCACCTTCATCTTCTTCGCGGTCGAGGCGGTGATCCTGGCGACCGCGCTGGAGATGTGCCTCGGCATCCCGCGCCCGATCGGCTACCTCATCAGCGCGGTCGCGATCATCCCGCTCGTGACCTATGGCATCACGCTGATCAGCCGCTTCCAGCTCTGGACGCAACCGCTCTGGGTCATCCTGCACATCCTGCCCTTCGTCGCGATCGCCTGGGCCAACCCCCACTCCTTCACGGAATGGCGTAAATTCTCCGGCGAGCACGGCGACCTCAACGGACATTTCGATCTGTTGCTGTTCGGCGTCGCCTCGTCGGTGGTGTTCTCGCTGGTGGCTCAGATCGGCGAGCAGGTCGACTTCCTGCGATTCCTGCCGCGCGACCGCCGTGCCTCGAAAGCGTCGTGGTGGATCGCGCTGATGAGCGCCGGGCCGGGCTGGATCGTGCTCGGTGCGCTGAAGCTTCTGGCCGGCTCATTCCTCGCCTTCTTTGCGCTGAGCCACGGCGTGCCGCCCGAAGAAGCCGCCGAGCCGGCGCATATGTACCTCGTCGCGTTTCGCTATGTGCTGTCCGAGCCGGACCTCGCGCTGGCCTTGACCGGCATCTTCGTGGTCCTGTCGCAGCTCAAGATCAACGTCACCAACGCCTATGCCGGCTCGATTGCCTGGTCGAACTTCTTCTCGCGCCTCACTCACAGCCATCCCGGGCGGGTCGTCTGGCTGGTGTTCAACGTGATGGTGGCGCTGCTGCTGATGGAGATCGGCGTCTACAAGGCGCTGGAGCAGACGCTGGCGCTCTATTCCAACGTCGCGATCGCCTGGGTCGGTGCGCTGGTGTCCGATCTCGTCGTCAACAAGCCGCTGGGCCTGCGTCCGCCTCAGATGGAGTTCAAGCGCGCGCATCTCTACGACATCAATCCGGTCGGCGTCGGCGCGATGACGCTTGCGATCATCGTCTCCATCGCAGCGTTCTACGGCCTGTTCGGCCCGACCATGAAGGCGCTCGCCGCCTTCGTCGCACTGACGGTCGCCTTCGTCACCGCGCCCGTCATCGCCTGGCTCACCGACGGAAAATACTACATCGCGCGCAAGCCGAAGCGGAGCTGGGCCAATATCGAGTCGATCCAGTGCTGTATCTGCGAGCACAGTTTCGAGCCGGAGGACACCACCTCGTGCCCGGCCTATGCCGGCCCGATCTGCTCACTGTGCTGTTCGCTCGATGCGCGCTGCCACGACCTCTGCAAGCCGCATGGGCGGGCGCAGGTGCAATTTTCCGCGGCACTCAGCCGAATTCTGCCGCAGCCGATCTATCAGCGGATCAACTCGCAGTTCGGCCACTATGTCGGCGTCTTCGTCGTCTCGGCGGGCCTCGTCGCGCTCGTGCTCGGACTGATCTATCTCCAGACCTCGGCGAGCGTGCACGGCGATAACATGCTCGTCTCCAACGTGCTGTGGAAGGTTTTCTTCTCGCTCAGCATCATCATCGGCGTGGTGGCCTGGCTGTTCGTGCTGGCGCAGCAGAGCCGGCGCGCCGCGGAGGCCGAGACGCGACGGCAGACGACGCTGCTGATCCAGGAGATCGACGCCCACAAGCGCACCGACGCCGAGTTGCAGCGCGCCAAGGAGGTCGCCGAATCCGCCAACCTCGCCAAGAGCCGCTATGTCGTCGGCCTCAGCCACGAGCTGCGCTCGCCGCTCAATGCCATCAGCGGCTACGCCCAGCTGCTGGAGCAAGATGCGACGCTCAACACCAAGCCGCGCGACCAGGTCCGCGTCGTCCGCCGCAGCGCCGATCACCTCTCCGGCCTGATCGACGGCATTCTGGATATCTCCAAGATCGAGGCGGGCCGGCTGTATCTGTCGCGCGACGAGGTGCGCTTGAGCGAGTTCCTCGACCAGCTCGTCGGCATGTTCCGCCTACAGGCCGCCGCCAAGGGCATCGACTTCGTGTTCAGGCGGCCGGCGCATCTGCCGCTCGTCGTCTACGCCGACGAGAAGCGGCTGCGTCAGGTGCTGATCAATTTGCTCTCCAACGCGATCAAGTTCACCCAGACCGGCAGCGTCCATTTCGTCGTGCATTATCGCAGCCCCGTTGCGGAGTTCGAGGTGATCGACACCGGCCCCGGCATCCAGGGCGACGATCTCGAGCGCATCTTCGCACCCTTCGAGCGCGGCGCGCTCGGCGTCTCGCAGCCGCAGACCGGCACCGGGCTCGGCCTGACCATCAGCCGGCTGCTCGCCGGCGTCATGGGCGGCGACATCAGGGTCATGAGCACGGTCGGCACCGGCAGCACCTTCAAGGTCAAGATCCTGCTGTCGGAGGTCACCAATCCGCAGCGCATCGCACCGGTGGAGGCGCCGGTCTCCGGCTATCACGGCGCGCGCAAGACCATCCTCATCACCGACGACGACCCTGTTCATCGCGACCTGCTGCGCGAGGTGTTGACGCCGCTCGGCTTCATCCTGCTCAGCGCTCCCGACGGCGCCGGATGCCTCGCGCTGGCGCAGCACTGCCGGCCCGATCTGTTCCTGCTCGATATCTCCATGCCGACCATGGACGGCTGGGCCGTCGCGGAGGCCCTGCGCGCAAGCGGCCATCACCAGGCGCGCATCCTGATGGTATCGGCGAGTGCGCTGGAGGCTCACGGCACACCGCTGGCGCAACCCTTTCACGACGGCTATCTGATGAAGCCGATCGACATCCCGCGGCTCTTGGAAACCATCCGCCAGCTTCTCAAGATCGAATGGCAGTACGGCTCCGATGAGATCGCGGTACCGTTCTGGCGGCCCGAGAGCGGATCGAAGCCGCCGGCTCGGCACATCGAGGCGCTGATCGGGCTCGGCCGGATCGGCTACGTCAAGGGCATCCAATTGAAGCTGGACGAGATCGGCAGCGAGCATCCGGAGCACGCCGACTTCGTCGCGCAGATGCGGTCGCTGGTCGACCGTTTCGATCTCGACCAGTACATGACCACATTGAAGACGTTGCATGCGCATGAGCATTGAGTCGAAGAAGCGCGACGTCGCGCTCGTTGTGGATGACTCCCCCGAAACGCTGCGGTTGCTCACCGACGCGCTCGATGGCGCCGGGATGACGGTGATGGTGGCGCTCGACGGCGCGGCCGCGATGCGCATCGTCGACCAGATCACGCCCGATATCGTGCTGCTGGATGCCGTGATGCCCGGGATCGACGGGTTCGAGACCTGCCGCCGGCTGAAGCGCGATGCGGGCCTCGCCAACGTCCCCGTGATCTTCATGACAGGTCTTGCCGAGACCGAGCACATCGTGCGCGGTCTGGAGGCCGGCGGCGTCGACTATGTGACCAAGCCGATCGTGATCGAGGAGATGCTGGCGCGCATCCGCGTCCATCTCGGCAACGCCCGCCTGACGCAGAGCGCGCGCGCCGCACTCGACGTATCCGGCCGCTTCCTGTTCGCCGTCAACCGGCAGGGCCAAATCCTCTGGGCGACCCCGCAGGCACAAAAGCTGCTGGCCGATCATCACGGCGCGCAGGCCGACGATTTCGTCCTGCCGCTATCATTGCTGCAATGGCTGGAGCAAGCCAAAGGCAAGGGCAGCGCAAAGTCGCAAGCCGCCTCCCTGCCCGACAATCCGCAACTGCGGTTCTACTACATGGGTGAAACCGCGCCGAACGAGTTCCTGTTGCGGCTGTCCAGGGAAAGCGGCACGGCGCCGCCGGTGGAATTCACCAGCGAGCTCGGCCTCACCACCCGTGAAGGCGAGGTGCTGGCCTGGCTCAGCAAGGGCAAGACCAACCGCGACATCGCGCAGATCCTGGGTTTGAGCCCGCGCACGGTCGACAAGCATCTGGAACAGATCTACGCCAAGCTCGGGGTCGAGAACCGCACGGCCGCGGCGGCGATCGCGGCCAATGCGACGAGAAGGAATTCGTAGCAACGTTGCGGATGAGTTGCAATGCCGCTCACCGAACAACCAGTGTCGTCCTGGACAAGCGAAGCGCAGATCCAGGACCCATTACCACAGGGGGTGGTTTGGCGAAGACCCGTGGTGACCAGCTCGCACCACGACTCATCCCTGGGGTAATGGGTCCTGGCTTTCGCCAGGACGACATTGGAGGATGTGGCGGCGTCGAGCCCCTCACCCGTAAACAAACGCCTTGTCATCCAGATCCGTCTTCGGGATCTCGTCCTTCTCGGTCCAGTAGTCCTGGCTGTGCTGCCATTCCGGCTTGTCGCCACGCTTGGGCAGCAGGTTCATGTTGCGCATCATGTAGCCGGGATTGAAGTTCTCCGGATCGATCCAGGGCAGGATCGGCATGTTGTGGTCTTCGGCGCGCAAGCTCACCTCGACCTTCTTTTTGCCCTTGGCCTTCATGTGCCCAAGCAGCCGACAGACGAAATCGGCGACCAGATCGACGCGCAGCGTCCAGCTCGCGCGGAAATAGCCGAACACCCACACCATGTTCGGCACGCCCGTGAACATCATGCCGCGATAGGTGACGGTGTCGCCGAAGGCGAGCGGCTTGCCGTCGATCTCGAAGGCGATGTCGCCGAGCGCGGCTAAGTTGAAACCGGTCGCGGTGACGATGACATCGGCTTCCAGCAGTTTGCCGGATTTGAGCTGGATGCCATTCTCGACGAAGCATTCGATCTCGTCGGTGACAACGGAGGCCTTGCCGCTGGCAATGCCCTTGAACAGATCGGCGTCCGGCACGAAGGCGATGCGCTGCCGCCACGGCCGGTAGGTCGGCGTAAAGTGCGTCTCGACGTCGTAGTCGGGACCGAGCACCGCGCTGATCTGGCCGATCAGCTCCTTCTTCACCTGCTCGGGCTTGGAGATGCAGAGCTTCGTAAAGGCATCCTGCTCGAACAGGATCTTGCGGCGGACGATCTCGTGGATCCATTCCTCGTCGACCTGGAGCCGGCGCAGCTCTTCGGCGATCTCGATGGCATTGCGGCCGAGCCGGAAATAGGTCGGCGAGCGCTGCAGCATGGTGACATGCGCGCATTTGTCCGCGATGTTCGGCACCAGCGTCGCCGCGGTCGCACCCGAGCCGATCACGACCACCTTTTTGTCCTTGAGATCGATATCGTCAGGCCATGTCTGGGGATGGACGATGCGGCCCTTGAAGCGGTCCATGCCCTTCCATTCCGGCGTGTAGCCTTCCGAATGGCGATAATAGCCCTGGCACATCCAGAGGAAGTTGGCGGTGAAGGTCTTTGCTTCACCGGTGTCTGTCGTGACC
This sequence comes from Bradyrhizobium sp. 14AA, assembly GCF_054185205.1. NCBI lineage: Bacteria > Pseudomonadati > Pseudomonadota > Alphaproteobacteria > Hyphomicrobiales > Nitrobacteraceae > Bradyrhizobium > Bradyrhizobium sp. 14AA. Next base: position 133,045 of record NZ_JAVAYM010000027.1, read on the forward strand.
GCCTCGATGGTCCAGAGATTTTGCTCGCTCGACCAGCTCGCTGAATTGATCTTGTGCTTGTAGCGGATGTGACGGGCGATATCGTTGTCGTCGATCACCTCGTTCATGTAGGCGAGGATCTCTTCGGCGGTCGCGATCGGCGGTCCGACCCAGGGCTTGAAGCTGTAGCCGAAGGTGTGGAGGTCGCTGTCCGAGCGAATGCCGGGATAGCGATGCGTGATCCAGGTGCCGCCGAAGCTTGCCTGCGTCTCGAGGATGACGTAGCTCGTACCCGGAAGCTGCTTGTTGATGTGATAGGCGCTTCCGATGCCGGAGATGCCGGCACCGACGATCAGCACGTCGAAATGTTCAGAAGCCTGTTTGGCCGTGGCGTGACTGCGAACAGCGACATTCATTGTTGCTTCTATGCCTTACTTGTTTTTATGGCCGACCTTGACCGGACGGCGCGTTTCCTCCGCAACGGGCATGATCACCCGCCGCGCTTCCGCTTCAAAATGACATAGATCAAGTCGCGGTCAAATCACAGCGCCGCACCCCAGCTCCGCGCGGTCTGCAAGATCCAGTCGCGGTAGAGCGTGAGCGGCGTGACGCCGGTCAACCCGCCGCAGCCGGCCGCGCCGTTCGGGCCCGTCGACCAGCTGATGACGCCGACGAGCACGGGGCCGTTCGGCTTGTCCTCGAACACCGGACCGCCGGAATCGCCGGTGCAGGCGCCAATTCCATCGCGAACACCGTTGGTTACGGGATCAACCAGCCGGATCTGGAGCGTGCCGGGCTGGCCCGTGGCGACGACTCCGGCAACACGAATCGCCCCGCCACTCTTGCCGTCGCCGCGCACGGTGACGCCGATGCCGGCGATGACGAAGCGGCTGCCGACCTGGATCGGAATATTCGGCGCGCCGACCGGCACTGTCGATTTTCCCTTGAGTGGAATATCGAGTTGCAGCAACGCAACGTCGGCCGTGGCGCGATGCGCCTGCATGGCCTGCATGTTGAAGTTCGGATGGATCGCGACTGTCCGCACGTTCAGCAGTTGCGGCTGGCCGTCGGCGCCGCGATCGACGATCTTGTAATCCGCACCGGGCTGCACGCAATGGGCGACGGTGAGCACAAGCTTCGGCGCAATCAGGGAGCCGGTGCAGAAATTGCCGCGAGAGCCGACGATGGTGACGACAGCGCGTGCAACGCCATCGGCTTGCGGCGTGCCGCCGCCGACGATGGCATGTGCGGGCGCCGCGAGCAGCAGCGCGGCTGTGACGAGAGTTGCAAGCTTCTTCATGGGAACACGCTTTCGCGGCGACATCGGTGAGGACGGATTGCTTCGGACTGGCTCTTGCCGATACCCCATGCTAGCCCTCTTGGAAAGGAATTGACGAGGGCGGGACCTTGGCGATCGAGGCGGTGATCTTTGATTTTGGCGGCGTGCTGACGAGCTCGCCGTTCGAAGCGTTCGCGCGGTTCGAGACCGAGCGCGGGCTTCCCATCGACATTATCCGACGCACCAACGCCGCCAATCATTTAGAAAACGCCTGGGCGAAATTCGAGCGGGCCGAGGTCGACATCGACACGTTCGATCATCTGTTCGCCGAGGAATCGCGTGCGCTCGGCGCGGAGGTGCGCGGCCGCGATGTGCTGCCGCTGCTCCAGGGCGATCTGCGCCCCGAAATGGTCGAGGCGCTGAGGCGCATCAAGGCGCAATTCAGGACCGGCTGCATCACCAACAATCTGCCGGCCAACGCCATCGGCAGCATGACGGGACGCTCCCTCTATATCGCCGAAGTGATGGTGCTGTTCGACCACGTCATCGAGTCCGCCAAGATCGGTCTGCGCAAGCCCGATCCGCGCATCTACCGGCTGATGGTCGAGACGCTGAAAGTCGATCCGAACAACTGCGTCTATCTCGACGATCTCGGCGTCAACCTCAAGCCGGCGCGCGAAATGGGCATGACCACGATCAAGGTGGCGAGTGGCGCGCAGGCGATCGCCGAACTCGAGGCGGCGACGGGGCTGAAGCTCTGCTAGTTCGCAGAGGCTGTAGCAGTAGGGTGGGCAAAGCGGAGCGTGCCCACCAATTCCATTGGGACAAACGGACGGTGGGCACGGCGCTTTCGCGCCTTTGCCCACCCTACGAGAGCCTACTCCGCCGCGGCGGCGATGCGCTCAGGGAAGGCGGCAGCCAGTGACGCACGATCCGGCTTCAGCACGCCGCGCTCGGTGATGAGGCCGGTGACAAGACGCGCCGGCGTCACGTCGAACGCATAGTTCGCGACCGGCGAATTCTCCGGCACGATGCGCACCGTCTCCAGCCGCCCATCGGCGGTGCGGCCGGTCATGTCGGTGACCTCCACGCCGCTGCGCTGCTCGATCGGGATGTCGCGAATGCCGTCGTGAACGGCAAAATCGATCGTCGGCGACGGCAGCGCGACATAGAACGGCACGCCATTGTCATGCGCGGCGAGCGCTTTCAGATAGGTCCCGATCTTGTTGCAGACATCGCCATTGGCGGCGACGCGATCGGTGCCTACGATGGCGAGATCGACCATGCCGTGCTGCATCAGATGCCCGCCGGTGTTGTCCGGGATCACCGTATGCGGCACGCCGTGATGGCCAAGTTCCCAGGCGGTGAGCGAGGCGCCCTGGTTGCGCGGGCGCGTTTCGTCGACCCAGACATGGACCTTGATGCCGCGTTCGTGCGCGAGATAGATCGGCGCCGTCGCCGTGCCCCAGTCGACGGTCGCGAGCCAGCCGGCATTGCAATGGGTCAGCACGTTGATCGTCTCGCCCGGCTTCTTCGCGGCGATCGCCTCGATCAGCTTCAGGCCGTTGTTGGCAATGCCCCTGTTGATCTCGACGTCCTGCTCGACGATCTCGTCGGCGCGCGCATAGGCCGCCTCCGCCCTTTCAACCGGATCAATCGGCGCGAGCGCCCTACGCATCTCATCCAGCGCCCATTTCAGATTGATCGCGGTCGGCCGCGCCACGACGAGCGTGTCGTAGGCGCGCTTCAAGCCGGCCTCGGAGGCGTCCTCGCGCATCGCGAGCGCCATGCCGTAAGCCGCAGTCGCACCGATCAGCGGCGCGCCGCGGACCAGCATGTCGCGGATCGCGATCGCCGCATCCTCGCACGAGGTCAGACGCGCAACGACGAATTCATGCGGCAGCCTGCGCTGGTCGATCGCACCGACCGACCAGCCGTCGCGCTCGCGCCAGATGCTGCGGAAATGCTTGCCGTCGACCTTCATGGCATTCTGCCTTTCACTTCACGCGCGCAGGATGCGCCCGGCCACCGCGTCGAGCTTCTTCAGCAGCTCGGGATCACGCGCCTCAGGCGCCGTGATCAGCGCGGTATCGAGCGCCCGGTCCGAGCCGATCGGGCACGCCTCGTGCTCGCGCGGGAAATCCTTTGCCAGCCGCGCCACCAGCGCCTTCGCCTTGTCGGCGTTCGAGGTCAGCACGCGGATGATGTCCTGCACGGTGACCGCATCATGATCGGGATGCCAGCAATCGAAATCCGTCACCATCGCGACGGTGGCGTAACAAATCTCGGCCTCGCGGGCGAGCTTTGCTTCGGGCATGTTGGTCATGCCGATCACGGAATAGCCTGATGTCTTATAGGTCATGCTCTCCGCATAGGTGGAGAATTGCGGCCCCTCCATGCAGACATAGGTGCCCCCGCGCGCAATCGCGATGCCCTCGGCTTCGGCGGCTGCCGCCAGATGGATGCGCAAGCGCGGCGAGACCGGGTGCGCCATCGACACATGCGCGACGCAGCCCCGGCCGAAGAACGAGCTCTCGCGCTTGTAGGTGCGATCAACGAACTGGTCGACGAGGACGAAGGTGCCCGGCGGCAGATCCTCCCTGAAGGAACCGCAGGCCGACAGCGAGATCAAATCGGTGACGCCGGCCCGCTTCAGGACGTCGATATTGGCGCGGTAGTTGATATCGGAGGGCGACAGACGGTGTCCCTTGTCGTGCCGCGGCAGGAACACGATCGGCAGGCCCGCGATGGTGCCGCGCCGCACGGGCGCCGACGGTTCGCCCCAGGGGCTCTCGATCAACTCTTCCCGCGCACCCTCGAGGCCCGGCAGGTCATAGATGCCGGATCCGCCGATAATGCCCAATACTGCCTGCGTCATACCCGCTCCACCCTGCTCGCCACGTGCGACATGGTTAAAGCTATGCCAGTTTTGCGGCGGTTTTGGAACGGGGGTGATGGGGTGCGGTGCTCACCACGCATTCGACGTCGTCCTGGCGAAAGCCAGGACCCATAGCCACCGAGTCCAATTAGGCGAAGACGAGTGCTTGCTCAGCGAAAGCAAACGACAGCTTGTCGTCGCAGCAACTACCCCCTGGGGTAATGGGTCCTGGCTTTCGCCAGGACGACCCGGAGGAGACGGCCGATGCCTAGCTTACGCCGCGGTCGCCAGCTGCAGCTGCATCGAGACCATGCGCTCCAGCGTCTCGACGGACTGGAAATTCTCCGGCGTGATCTCGGATTGGGGAATCGTGAAGTCGAACTCGGCTTCGACGCCGAGCATCAGATTGACCATGTCCATCGAGGTCAGGCCCGCGTCGACGAGCTTCGCCTGCGGCGTGACATTGGCGGTGAGCGAATTCTGCTCGAGGATGCCCGTTACGAGCTTGATGATGCGATTGCGCACGTCGGTATCGAAGGCCTGCATCGGCAAATTCCCATCTGTCTATCGGGGTCGGACCGGACTGCCGGCTACGATGAGCATGGCCAGCCGATCCCGCAATGGGCGGCACCATTAACTCGCGTTTCTTAGTAAACGATGACTCAAATTGTCTGGAATTCAGGCCACTTCCAGATTCCTAACGCGATGGTGGAAAACCGGGTGATGCAAACAACCGGACCTTAACTGTTCGTTCGGAATTGGGCTTTGTTTACCCTCTATTTCATCGACGAATTTGAATTAAATCCGTAGCCTCGTCTCACAAGCAAAGATGGCCGGAGGACCGCTTACACGCATCGCGAATGATGCCGGCGATCCTGAACGGCAAACCGGAGGCGGACGAGTATGAACGTGCGTGAAGCAGTCCTCACTGTCGACGAAACGCAGACGAGCCTTCTTGAACAGGGCCCCTCCCTCATCGAGCGCGCTGCCCGGACCGCCGCCGCGGCCGGAGCCGACGCAGACGGGGTCGATCGCGACGCCCGCTTCCCGCATAAGGCCTTCGAAATCGCGCGTGAGCAAAAGCTGCTCGGCGTCATGATCCCGGTCGAGTTCGGCGGCTTCGGTGGCTCCATCTACGACGTCACCGACATCTGCTATACGCTCGGACGCGCCTGCGCCTCGACCGCGATGATCTACGCGATGCACACGACGAAGGTCGCCTGCGTCGTTAGGCACGGCCACGGCATTCCCTGGATGGAAACCATGATGCGCCGGGTCGCCCGCGATCAGTGGCTGCTCGCCTCCTCGACCACCGAGGGCCAGAACGGCGGCAACATCCGCGCCAGCGCCGCCGCGGTCGACCACGCCGGTGACACCGTTTCGCTCGTGCGTGACGCCACTGTGATCTCCTACGGCGCCGAGGCCGACGGTCTCGTCACCATCGCCCGCCGCGCCACCGAAGCTGCGGCCTCCGACCAGGTGCTGCTGGCGCTCGCCAAGGACGATTATTCACTGAAGCAGACGCAGGGCTGGGAGACGCTCGGCATGCGCGGCACCTGCTCGACCGGTTTTGAGCTGAAGGTCGATTGCCCCGCCGACCGCGTCTTCCCGGAGGCCTATGACAAGATCCACGCCCAGACGATGACGCCGTTCGCGCATCTGTGCTGGTCGTCGGCCTGGGCCGGCATTGCCGCGGCCTCGGTCACCCGTGCGCAGGCCTTCGTCCGCAAGGCGGCCCGTACCTCCGGCGGCCAGATGCCTCCTGCTGCCGCCCACTTCACCGCCGCGAAAATGTCGCTGGCCAAGCTCCGCGCGCTGATCGCCGCCAACATCGATGCGTTCGCTCGCGCCGAGCACGACGAGCGCGCGCTGGCCTCGCTCGACTTCCAGTCCTCGATCACGCTGTTGAAGGTGCAGGCCTCCGAGCTCGCGGTCGAGACCGTGATGCATGCAATGCGTACTGCCGGCCTGTCCGGCTACCGCAACGACGGCGAGTTCACCATGGGCCGCCATCTGCGCGACGTGCTGTCGTCGCCGATCATGATCAACAACGACCGCATTCTGGCCAACGCCGCGACCGCGACGCTGATGAGCGGCGTGCCGACCAGCCTTCGTGACTAAGTGCCTCCGCGACTAAATCAACAAGAACAATTTTTTCAGATAGCAGGACATCGACCCATGAACATTGCCGTCCTCCCCGACTCGCCCGAGACCGCGCCGCAAATCATCGATCCGCTCGATCATCTCGCCGACAAGCTGTTCCACCGTATGGGCTCGGACGGCGTCTATGCCCGCACCGCGCTCTATGAAGGCATCGTCGAGAAGCTCGCCGCGCTGATCACGCGCCATCGCGAGGCCGGCACTGAAGCGCTGCGCTTCCCGCCGGTGATGAGCCGCGCCCAGCTGGAGAAATCCGGCTATCTCAAGAGCTTTCCGAACCTGCTCGGCTGCGTCTGCGGCCTGCACGGCACCGAACGCGAGATCAACGCCGCGGTGAGCCGCTTCGACGCCGGCGGCGACTGGACCTCGTCGCTGTCGCCGGCCGATCTCGTGCTGTCGCCGGCCGCCTGCTATCCCGTCTATCCGATCGCGGCGAGCCGCGGCCAGTTGCCGAAGGGCGGCCTGCGCTTCGACGTCGCCGCCGACTGCTTCCGCCGCGAGCCGTCGAAGCATCTCGACCGGCTGCAATCGTTCCGGATGCGCGAATATGTCTGCATCGGCACGCCCGACGACGTCGCCGATTTCCGCGAGCGCTGGATGGTGCGCGCGCAGGCGATTGCCTGCGATCTCGGCCTGACCTTCCGCGTCGACTATGCCAGCGATCCCTTCTTCGGCCGCGTCGGCCAGATGAAGGCGGTGAGCCAGAAGCAGCAGCAGCTCAAGTTCGAGCTCCTGATCCCGCTGCGCTCGGAAGAGCAGCCGACCGCCTGCATGAGCTTCAACTATCACCGCGAACATTTCGGCACGACCTGGGGCATCCAGGACGCCAATGGCGAACCGGCGCATACCGGCTGCGTCGCCTTCGGCATGGACCGTCTGGCCGTCGCCATGTTCCACACCCACGGCACTGACCTTTCCGCCTGGCCCGCCAAGGTGCGGGAAATCATGGGCATGCAGCCGCAAATCGCGGCCGATGCCCATGGCGAAGGCTGGCGCTAGAGCATGATCCGGACCCGAAGGGCCGCGTTAGCGCAAAGTGTGAAGCGGTTTTCCAAAAAGATCATGCTGAAACGATAAACAAACGAGGCCTGTCATTTCCACGGGTAAGACGAGCGTGATCCATACCAAGGTCCGATGCCGCGAGATCACCGAGTCCGATGTCGAGAAGATCGCGGACTTGCTGACGCGCGGCTTCGCCGGCCGCTCACGCGAATACTGGATGCAGGGCCTGCGCCGGCAGGCCTTCCGGCCCGTGCCGGAGGGCTATCCACGCTTCGGCTACATGCTCGACAATGACGGCACGCCGGTCGGCGTGCTGCTGCTGATCTACACGACGCGAAAGCACGGCGAAGAGCCCGCCATCCATTGCAATTTGTCGAGCTGGTATGTCGATCCGGCCTACCGCAACTACGCGCCGTTTCTGACCAAGGTCGCGCAGCGGCACAAGGACGTCACCTATCTCAACATCAGCCCGGCGCCGTGGACCTGGCCGATCATCGAGGCCCAGGGTTTTCGCAATTACTGCCGCGGCATCTTCTTCTCGGTGCCGGCGCTGGCGCGTGCCCCGCGCTGGAGCAAGATCGAGGTGATCTCGCAGCACGCCAAAGCGATCGACGGGCTTTCCCAGGAGGAGACCGAGCTCCTGACGCGGCATGCGCGCTACAACTGCCTCAGCCTCGTCTGCCGCACGCCGAAGGGAACGTTTCCCTTCATCCTGCAGCCGGTGCGCATCCGCCGCGGCTTCATCGCGCCGCCGGCGATGAAGCTGATCTATTGCCGTAGCGCCGGCGAATACGCCGAATGCGCGGGCCGCATCGGCCGGCTGCTGCTGCGGCTCGGCAAGATCGCGGTGGCCGTCGATTCCAACGGCCCGCTTCCCGGCCTCGTCGGTATTTATACCGAGCGGCGCGGCCGCAAATATTTCAAGGGCCCGCACCGGCCGCAGCTCGCTGATCTCACGGACACGGAGCTCGTGCTGTACGGGCCGTAGGGGATCGATCTCCCTAGCTTGTAGCCCGCATGAGCGCGCAGCGACATGCGGGAAAAGCTGTCCCGGATGTCGCTTCGCTCATCCGGGCTACGGGGCTATGGCCTTACTGGATGACCTTTTCACACATCTCTCCATCGCTGGTCACCCTCCGTAAACTACTGCGCTTAAGGGAATTTTCCCGCCTCTTCGCTACCCTCGGCGCCGGAATTACGTTGCCTTAAGCCTATTGCCCGCCGAGACCCGCCACTCCCATGACGTCGACCCGCGACAACGAGCTTGGTGCACGCCGCGAGCAGGGCCCGGAGGCCCTGGTCGCGCTGAGCCAGCTTGCGCTCGACCGCATGGAGCAGGGCGTCTGCGTCTACGATGCCGACAACCGGGTCGTGCTGGTCAATCAGCGTTACCTGTCGCTGTTCGACATGTCCGCCGACATCGTGCGGGTGGGCACGAGCTACCGCGAGGTGCTCGCACACAGCGCGATGCGCGGCAATTTTCCGGAAAGCGAGATCGACGCGCTCTATTCGGCGCGGATTGCGCAGATCGCAGGCGGCCAGCCGTTCCGGACCGAGCAGCGGCTCGCGAGCGGCCTCGTCATGTCCCTCGAGCTGAAGCCGCTCCCGGGCGGCGGCTGGATGACGATCTGCGACGACGTCAGCCGCCTCGCCCGGCTCGAGGCGGAGCTGCGTGTACAGACGGAGCGCAGCCAGCACGCACTTGCCAACATGTCGCACGGCCTCATCATGTATGATGCGGACAGCCGTGTCGTCCTCTGCAACGAGCGTTTCCTGAACCTCTACAACCTCGATCCGGACGTCGTGAAGCCAGGCGTCACGCACGGCACGGCCATCGACCACTGGCTTTCGCGCGGCAACCTGCCGGGCATGTCGGCCGATGAATTCCATCACACCAGGCTGGAGGACGTGCGTACCCGAAAGGGAAAGACCCTGCTGGTGATGCGCTATGACGGACGGATGGTGCAGGCGGTCTCCCGCTTCCTGCCCGACGGCGGCTGGGTGACGGTACACGAAGACGTCACCGAACGGCTGCAATACGAGGAAACGCTGCGACAGCAGAACTTCATGCTCGATGCCGCACTGGAGAACATGGCGCACGGGCTCGCCTTTTACGACAGCGACATGCGCCTGCGCGTCTGCAACAATACCTACCGCAAAATCTATTGGCTGTCGGCGGAGGAGACCAGGCCCGGCACGCATCTCGGCGAGCTGATCGAGCGATCGATTGCGAACGGCGCGTTCGCTTCCGAATACAGTCCGCAAGAGCTGCTGGAAGCTGCCAGTGCAAGGATCGCGAACCGCGACTCGTCGTCGATGCGCCGAAGCATGTCGAACGGCACCGTGATCTCGGTGCGCTACTGCGCGCTGGCCGAGGGCGGCTTCGTCGCCACCTACGAGGACATCACCGAGCGCGAGCACGCGATCGGGGAGCTGAGCGAGCAGTATCGTCGCTTCGACGCGGCCCTGAACAACATGAGCCAGGGCTTGTGCATGCTCGATTCGAGTCTGCGCGTCATCGTCTGCAACCGCAGATACATCGAGATGTACGGCCTGTCGCCCGACGTGGTGAAGCCGGGTGTCTCGATGCGCGAGATCATGGAGCATAGCTGCGAGCTCGGCATCCACCCCAACATGACGGGCGCGAAGATCTACGCCGACTATGTCGAACGCCTGCGCGAGGGCGAGCACACGCTGCACCGCCATTTGAGCGACGGCCGCATCATCAAGCTCAATCACAAGCGGATGGAGCACGGCGGCTGGGTCGTCACCTATGAGGACGTCACCGAGCGCCACAAGGCCCAGGCCCGCGTCGCGCACATGGCGCGGCACGACTCTCTTACGGATCTGCCCAACCGCACGCTGTTCCGCGAGAAGATGGGCGAGGGTCTGAACCAGGTCGCGATCGCCGGCGGCGCGATGGCCGTGCTGTGCTTCGACCTCGACAATTTCAAGACCGTCAACGATCGCCTCGGCCACGCCGCCGGCGACCGGCTGCTGCGCTGGGTCGCGGCGCGCCTGAAGGAGAATGTCGGCGAGCACGACACCGTCGCACGGCTCGGCGGCGACGAATTCGCGGTTCTCCAGCGCGGGCCGCAGCCGCAATCGGCGGAAAAGCTGGCCCGCCGCCTGGTCGAGATCATCGGCCACCCGCCGCCGCTGGAAAGCCAGGCGATCCATGTCGGCGTCTCCGTCGGCATCGCGGTCGCGCCGGATCACGGGCTCGATGCCGACGAGCTGATGAAGTGCGCGGACCTCGCGCTGTACCAGGCCAAGGCCAAGGGCCGCGGCGCCTACCAGCTGTTCGAGCCCGAGATGGAGGAACAGGCACGCAGGCGGCACGCGCTGGAGCACGATCTGCGCGGCGCGCTGGAGGCCCGCGAATTCCACCTGGTGTTCCAGCCGCAGGTGCGGCTCGATTCGACCGAGCTCACCGGCTTCGAGGCGCTGCTGCGCTGGAAACATCCGTCGCGCGGCTTCGTCTCGCCGGCCGAATTCATCCCGATCGCGGAAGAGAACGGGTTGATCGTCCCGATCGGCGAATGGGTGCTGCGCACGGCCTGCGCGACTGCGGTGTCCTGGCCCGACGTCACCGTCGCGGTGAACCTGTCGCCGGTGCAGTTCCGCTCGCGCGGGCTGGTGGCGATGGTCACGAGCGCGCTGGCTGAAGCCGGCCTGCCGCCACAGCGGCTCGAGCTCGAGGTCACCGAGACGGCGCTGCTCGATGACAGCGAGGCGACGATCGAGATCCTGCACCAGCTGCGCGCGCTGGGAGTGCGGGTCAGCCTCGACGATTTCGGCGTCGGCTATTCCTCGCTGAGCTATCTGCGAAAGTTTCCGTTCGACCGCATCAAGATCGACCGCTCCTTCGTCGGCACGCTCGGCGAAAGCCCGGAGAGCGTTGCGATCGTCCGCACCATCGCAAGCCTCGGCTCCGTGCTCGGCGTCGAGACCACGGCTGAAGGTGTGGAGACCGAGGAGCAACTCGACTTCGTCCGCGAATGCGGCTGTACCGCGGTGCAGGGATATTATTTCGGCAAGCCGTGCCCGGCGGCGGAGGTCGGCCGCACCATCGAGACGCTGAGCGCGGTGCGACGCGTGGCGTAACGGCTTCCGCCCTTCAAATTCCGTCTCTCGGCACGCTCCAAACGACCAATTGTCGCACGTCACATTTCCAGCGACGCAACGGCGGCGATCGCCACGCGCGGTCCACGCAATGCGCTTTTCTTCTCCCACGATTTCAGGGACAATCGCGCCATAAGAACGAGAAGCGGCAGCCCGAACAAGGCCGCCGCAAGGGAGGGATTTCGATGTCGCGGTACGGGCTGAGGGCGGCTGCATTTGCCGCCATACATTTTGTCATGGGCGCGGCGCTCTCGACCGCGGGCGGCGCACAGGACTATCCCAGCAAGCCGATCACTCTGATCGTGCCGTGGCCCGCCGGCGGCTCGACCGACATCTCGATGCGCGCGATCGCCGACAGCGCCTCGAAGGTGCTGGGACAGCCGATCGTGATCGACAACAAGGCCGGCGGCGGCGGCACGGTGGGACCTGCGACCATGGCGGCGGCCGCAAAGCCCGACGGCTACACCATCTCGCAGATTCCGATCACCGTCTTCCGCCTGCCCCTGATGCAGGAGGTGTCATGGGATCCGGCCAAGGATTTTACCTACATCATCCATCTCACCGGCTACACCTTCGGTGTGACCACCAGCGCGGAATCGCAGTTCAAGTCCTGGAAGGACGTGGTGGAATTCGCCAAGGCGAACCCGGGCAAGGTGACCTATGCCTCGCCGGGCACCGGCACCTCACTGCATATCGGCATGGAGCAGATCGCCGCGATGTCCGGCATCAAGCTGACGCAGGTACCGTTCAAAGGCGGCGCGGAGACCAACGCGGCGGTGCTCGGCCAGCACACCATGCTACAGGCCGATTCCACGGGATGGCGGCCGCTGGTCGATGCCGGCAAGCTGAAGCTGCTGATGGTGTGGACCGGCGCGCGGTCGCCGAACTATCCTGACGTGCCGACCCTCAAGGAGCTCGGCTATCCCATGATCTATGACTCCCCGTTCGGCATCGCCGGCCCGAAAGGCATGGATCCCAAGATCGTCGCCAAGATTCACGACGCCTTCAAGAAGGCGGTCGAAGATCCGGCCGTCGTGGCGACGCTCGCCAAATACGACATGGTGCCGAACTACAAGAACACCGAGGACTACAAGAAGTTCGTCGTCGAGGTCACGGAGTCCGAGCGCAAGGTCATCGACACGCTCGGACTTGCGAAGAAGTAGAGCTGCACCACGTTCGTGTCCCGGACGCAGTGCAGCGCTTCTTCAGCGATGCACTGCAGAGCCGGGACCCATCTTTTTCGTCCACACTCATGGGCCCCGGCTCTGCAGCGCACCGCTTCGCGCTGCGCCGCGTCCGGGGCACGAGAGGATCGCGATGACCGACCAAACCAACGTCAAACTCCGGCTCTCCAACTCCGAACTCTGGGGCGGGCTGATCGGGCTTGCACTCGGCGGCTTCGTGATCTGGTCGGGGCTGAAGCTCAAGCTCGGCACCATCAACGATCCCGGCTCCGGCTATGTGCTGTTCTACACGGGCATCCTGATGTGCGTGTTCGCGGGCTCCATCATCATCTCGGCAGCCACCGAGGGTGGACCGACGCTGGCCTCGCGCTGGGAGAACGTGCGCTGGAGCAAGCCGCTCCTGCTGATTGCGTGCCTCACAGCGTTCTCCTTCGCGCTGGAGCCGCTCGGTTTCCTGCTGTCGTCGATTCCACTGATGTTGCTGCTCTTGCGCGTGATCGACCCCGTGCGCTGGAGGCTGGCGATTCCGATCGCCGTTCTGGTGCCATCAGGCATGTGGTGGGTGCTCAAGCGGCTGCTCTTGATCCAACTGCCCTCGGGCCTGTTCGGGATCGGTTGACCACATGGACACGCTTGCCAATGTCGCGCATGGGTTCGGCGTCGCGCTGACCGGGATCAACCTGCTCTACTGCTTCATCGGCGTCTTCATCGGCACGCTGGTCGGCGTGCTGCCCGGCATCGGGCCGATCTCGGCGATGTCGCTGCTGTTGCCCGTAACTCTGTCGGGCACGCCGGAATCCGGCATCATCATGATGGCCGGTATCTATTACGGCTCGATGTATGGCGGCTCGACCACCTCGATCCTGGTCAACATCCCCGGTGAGGCGGCCTCCGTCGTCACCTGCATCGACGGCCACCAGATGGCGAAGCAGGGCCGCGCGGGCCCTGCGCTCGGCATCTCCGCCTTCGGCTCCTTCATCGCCGGCACGTTCGCCCTGGTTGCCTTGATGCTGGTGGCCCCGAGACTTGCCAGCATCGCGATCGCGTTCGGCCCGGCCGAATATTTCAGCCTGATGGTGCTCGGTCTCGTGGTGCTCACCTTCCTGACGCAGGGCTCGATGCCGAAGGCGCTGCTGATGGCCTGCATCGGCGTCGTGCTCGGGCTGATCGGGCTCGACAGCATCACGGCGCAGCCGCGGTTGACCTTCGGCCGCATGGAGCTGATCGACGGCATCGGCCTCGTGCCCGTCGTGATGGGTCTGTTCGGGGTCGCCGAGGTGCTGCTCAACACCGAACAGGCGATCAAGCGCGACATCATCAACGCCAAGATTACGCAGCTTCTCCCCAACAAGGAGGACTGGCAGGCGAGCGCCGGCCCCGTGACGCGAGGTACCCTGCTCGGCTTCCTGCTCGGCATCCTGCCGGGCGGCGGCGCCGTGGTGGCCTCGTTTGCGTCCTATGCGTTGGAGAAGCGTCTGTCGAAAACGCCGGAGCGGTTTGGCCATGGCGCGATTGAGGGCGTTGCGGGTCCCGAATCCGCCAACAACGCAGCGGCCGGCGGCGCGTTCATTCCCCTGATGACACTTGGCATCCCGCCGAACGTCGTGATGGCGCTGCTGCTCGGGGCCTTCGTCATCCACGGCCTGCAGCCGGGGCCGCTGCTGATCACACAGAACCCCGGCCTGTTCTGGGGCATCGTCGCCAGCATGTATATCGGCAACGTGATGCTGCTGATCCTCAACCTGCCGATGATCGGCATGTGGGTGCAGCTGCTCAAGCTGCCCTACAACATCCTCTTCCCCCTGATCATCCTGTTCACGATCCTCGGCGTGTACTGCTCCAGCAACAACGTGTTCGACGTCTATGTGATGATCGCGTTCGGAATCATCGGCTATTTCATGCGCAAGCTCGGCTATGAGCCGGCGCCCTTGGTGCTTGCCTTCGTGCTCGGGCCGATGCTGGAGAACAACCTGCGCAAGTCGCTGATCCTGTCGCAGGGCGATCTCTGGACCTTCGTGCAGCGGCCGATCTCGGCGGCGTGCCTTGCACTGGCACTGGTGCTGCTGATCGCACCGCTGCTGCCCGCGCTGCGCAAGAAGCGCGAGCTGGTGGCGCTGGATGAGGGGGCGTGAAGGGCGCAATTGTCCCTCGCCGCTCTGCTTAGATGTCGTAGGGTGGGCAAAGGCGCGTACGCGCCGTGCCCACGATCTGCCTGAGTTGGAGAGAGGTGGTGGGCACGCTCCGCTTTGCCCACCCTACGGGGTCTGCGCAAGAGGCGACCCGATCAACCCTCGCCGTTCCCCTCAAGCCGGTCGCGCAGAGCGCCAATCACGCGATGGGCTGTCTCGATCTCCTTCACCGACAAGCCATCCGCCAGACCATTGACCCAGGGGGCCTGCAAGCGGCCGGCTGCATCGTAGACTTGTCTGCCCTTGTCAGTGAGCACCACGAGCTGCGCCCGGCGGTGATGCGGATTGGTCTCGAACGCAACAAGGCCGTCCCGCTCGAGATCGTTGACGATCCGCTGCACGTTCTGGCGGTTGGCGCCAAGATTGCGCGCCAGCCAGGCAACCGGCTCCGGGCTCTCTGCACCGACGATCGCCCCCAAAATCTGCCAGCGCGCGCTGGTAAGGCCGAGCGAGGCGACCAGCCGGTCACCGGCGGTCAGAAGCAGGCCATTGGCCCGGAACAGGTCGAGGATGAAGCCGGTCAGGGCTTCGCCCGCCGGGGTCCGCTTGGTTTTGGTCATTTGTAACTATCATTCCGCATTGACATAATCATGTCAATTTCCGAATTGACATGATGATACCAAATTGACCGGAGCAATGTCATGCCCCATATGCGTCCCCTCGACGATGCCTTCCCGATCGACCGTCAGATCGCGCTCGAAACCGGCCCCGTGGTGCTCGTGAACGTGTTCACGCTCGCCCCCGAGGATGAGCAGAGCTTCCTCAAGACGTGGCAGGACGACGCCGCTTTCATGAAGCGCCAGCCGGGTTTCATCTCGACCCAGCTCCACCGCGCCATCGGCGACAGCCCGACCTATCTGAATTACGCGGTATGGGAGTCCAACGCGGATTTCCGCGCAGCTTTCACCCATCCCGAGTTCCGGAAGAAGATTTCCGCCTATCCGGCATCGGCAACCGCCTCACCTCACCTGTTCCAGAAGGTTTCGGTACCCGGCATCTGCGTCGCCTGACCCCGCCGCGCATTGGCAGGAGCACAACAGCATGAGACTGAAGAACACGGCGAATCGCTACGGCGCCATGATCATTGCAGTCCACTGGCTCACCGCGGCATTGATCATTCTTCTTCTCGCATCGGGATTCCGGGCTGCGGGCGCATCCGATGCGGCTGCAAAGGCGACGATCCTGCGGGCGCATATCCCGGCCGCAATCGCCCTGCTCGCTCTGACGGTCGTGCGCCTGGTCTGGCGGGGCTTCGATCGAAAGCCCGTCCCGGTCGGCGGATCACCGCGCTGGCAGACACGCAGCGCACAAGCCGTGCATCTCGCCTTCTACGTCATCATCCTCGGCATGATCGCCAGCGGGATCGGCATGATGGCGCTCAGTGGCGCGGCCCCGACCATCTTCGGCGGCGGCGACGCACTGCCGGATTTCTGGAACTACCGGCCGCGACTCCCGCACGGCATTGGCGCGCGCGTGCTGGTCGCCCTGCTGATCCTCCATGTCGGCGCTGCGCTGTACCATCAATTCGTGCGCAGGGACGGTCTGCTCCGGCGTATGTGGTTTGGCTCGTAGGGTCGAGGGATTGCCAGGCGTAGCGGGGTGATCCCTACCCCGCGGCAGGCAGCGCGTTGTCCGACGGAACGCCCCACGGGCGCTCGGCTGAGGCAAGCCCGATCAGGCGGCCCTGGATGTAGTCGCAGCCCCAGTCACGCAGCATGTTTGCGGCCTCCTCGTCCTGCACCCATTCGGCGACCGTCTTGATGTCGAGGCGGCGGGCGAGGTCGATCAGGGTCTGCACGAAGGCGCGGTCGTCGGCGGAATGGGTAATGTTCTGCACGAAGGCACCGTCGATCTTGACGATGTCGACGCCGAGCTTGCGCAAATTGCGGAACGAGGTGTAGCCGGCGCCGAAATCGTCGATGGCGATGCGACTGCCGAAATGCTTGAGGCGGCCGACGAAGGCGCGGACATCGTCGATGTCCTGGATCGCGACCGTTTCGGTGATCTCGACGGTCAGCCGCTCGGCGACGCCGGGATGGGCCTGCATCAGCGATTCGATTCCGGCCCACCAGTCGGGATCCATGGTGGTATCGGGCGAAATGTTGAGGCTGAGGCAGATGTCGGGCGCGGCCGCGAGCTCGGCGACCACCAGCTCGAGCACGCGGTGATCGACCAGGCGAATCAGGCCGAGCCGTTCGGCGACCGGCACGATGTCGGGCGCGAGCAGCACCTGGCCGTCGCCCTGGTCCATCCGCACCAGGCATTCGTGGAACGCGCGCTCGCGCGAGGCGGCCGACACCACCGGCTCATAGGCGAGCTTGATGCGGCGCTCGTTCAGCGCGGTGACGATCTCGTCGGTGACGCGGATGTTGACGCGGCGCTGTGCGTCGCGCGCGGCATCCGGGCGCCATGCCGCGAACGAGCCAACGCGGCGGCGCTTTGCGGCATCGAGCGTCTCGTGGGCGCGGTTGACGGCCTCGTCCGCATTGCGGGCATAGCGCGGCAGGCTGACGGCGCCGATCGACGCGGTGACCGAAACCGGACCGGACCTGGTCGGCACCACCTCGTCGCGGATGCCGGCGAGGAAACGCTCGGCGGCGACGTTCATGTCGTCGACGGTGCAGTTCTTCAGGATCAGGCCGAACTTGTTGCCGGAAAAGCGCCCGAGCACGTCGCCGCCGCGCAGGCGCACGCGGATCCGTTTGGCGACGTCGAGGATCACGGCGTCGGCAACGTCGAAGCCGAAGGCGTCGTTGACGCGGGCGAGATGGTCGATGCCGACCAGCATGAAGGCCGCCGTCGAGCGGAAGCGGGTCGTCTCCTCGATCGCCTCGGCCAGCGCCGCGATCAGGTGGGAGCGGTTGAGCTCGCCGGTCAGGGGATCGAGCCGGGCCAGCTTCGTCAGCTCTTCGTCGCGGGCATGGCGCTCATTGTTGATCCGGACGGAGCCGATCGCGCGCGTGGGGCGGCCATCGGGACCGGCAAACCAGCGGCCGGTCTCCTCGATCCAGACCACGGGGTCGGAGGCGCTCATGCGGACGCCGTACTCGACCCGGTAGGGCGTGCCGTCGGCGCCATGCACGGCGGAGGTCTGCGCCAGCGCGGCGGTCCGCAGCGATTGCGCGGGCTCGATCAACTTGGCGAATTCGGCGCCGGTCGCCAGCCGCTCGGCGGGAATGCCGGGGAAGACGGCGCCGGCCTGTTCACCCCAGACGATGGCATCGCTGGCGATGTCCCAGGCGAACACGGCCTGGCCGAGGGCAGCCAGGATGTCGGAGGCTTGCGGCAATGCAGGGGTCAAAATCGCCTCGTTTCGGGACAGCGGGGAGTCCTGAGCCGGCACAGGATAGAGCCAGATTCGCCCCCGACCCTAGGCAAAGTTGATAAACAATTTGGAAACCACGTTGTGAAGCGACGAGGGAACCAAACCGGCCCGTCCGGCATAGGCCTTGCGAGTACTGACACGCACCGGCGCCCGCGTCCCGAAACGCGACAGGCCTCGCCGGATCAACGGTGATTGCGATGTTGGGTACTGATCGATCGGATGAGGCGGCAGGCAGCATGGGCACGGCCCTGGTGCCGCTGACCCCGACTGTGCAATGGCTCCACAAGGTCCCGCTGCCGCACCCCGATCCGAGCTTCGTCACCCAGCTCATCGCCAACGCCGAACACCTGCCCCAGACGCGACGGCTGCGCCGCGCCTCTTCCGAAGATGCGCAGATGGCTTATGGCAGCAAGTGCCCGCTGCAAAGCGTCAGCGCGCGCACGCGGCAGGTGGCTTGAGGGCTGATCAGCGCGGCGGCGTGTCCGGAGACGGCGTGCCGTTGCCCGGCTGCAGATGCGGCGAGGGGATTTCCGGCGAGGGCGGGATGCTCGGCGCCGGCTTTGGCGCCGGATGATCCATCAGCACGGATTCGGCGACCGACTGCGCGGAAGGTGCGGGCGGCTCCACCGGCTGCGACTTCGATAAGGGCTCGAACGTGGGTTCGGCCACGACGTCATCGGCCGGCGGTTCGGCCCGACGCTTGGCCTTGCGCGGCGCCGGCACTGTCGTCTCGGCGACATAGGTGACGCGGCGGCGCGTGCGCTGGGCGATGCCGCCGAGGAAATCGGCCATCGCGAGCAGCACCAGCAGGAAATAGGTCGAGTTGCCGAATTTGGGCCACATCACGAATTCGGCCGCGGCCGCGCCGAACACGATCAGCGACAGCAGATGATCCATCAGGAATTTCGAGCCGGGCCGCGCGCCTTTGACCACCTCCAGCAGCAACAGCACGATACCGAGCGCCAGCATCACGTCGGCCAGCGTGACCGGCCAGGTCTCGCCCGTGATCATCGGCACCTTGAACAGCACGTCCGTAAAGGACACGCTCGGCATCAGGAAGGCGATGATGTTGTAGACCGCGAGCGGAATCAGGAGCAGCGGGAAACCGACCATCGGCGAAATGCCTTCTCGATCATGATATCCGGACAGGACAATGCGGCGGCGAAGCATTTGCTCCGCCGCCGTCACTGTCATATCTCATGGGTTGGCCGAAATCAGGCGGGTGCAATCATCCCACCTGGAGAAAGGTCCTGAACTCAGGACTCTTTCTTCTTCAGGACCTGACGGCCCTTGTACATGCCGGTCTTGAGGTCGAGATGGTGCGGACGACGGAGCTCGCCGGAGTCCTTGTCTTCCACGTAGGTCGGCTTCTTGATGGCGTCTGCCGAGCGGCGCATGCCACGGCGCGACGGCGAGGTTTTTCTTCTCGGAACGGCCATTTCAATATCCTCTAGGGATTGGTGTTGTCAGGGCATCGTCCGCGAGGGACGGCTCAGCACCCGCAATCCGAGGCGAGCTGAATGCCGATCAAGGCCGGGCTTATAGAGGAAGGCTGGCCGTAAAGCTAGGCTCTTGGGTCGGAAAATACGCCCGAAATGGGCCCGAAATCAGCGATTTTCTCGCCAGCAGGTCGAAAGCGAAGCGGCCTGCGCCCTTGCCACATAGGTCCCGGCCAGCCGCCTGACTCCCGGGCCAGGGTTCCTGGCGCTGCGTTTGACCGGATTCGGCAGGATCGAGACCAAAAGTGCCGCCTCCCGGGGGGACAGGCTGGCCGCCGATTTGCCGAAGGCGTAGGCGCTGGCCGCCTCCACCCCGAACTGCCCCTGCGGGCCGAGCTCGGCAATGTTGAGGTAAATCTCCAGAATCCGGGACTTGGGCAGGACGAGATCGATCCACAACGCCAGCGGGAATTCCAGCGCCTTGCGGACGAAGTCCCGCCCCTGCCAGAGGAACAGGTTTTTCGCCACCTGCTGGGTGATCGTGGAGGCGCCCCGGAACGGCGTACCGTCCTCCTTCGCGTCGTCGATCGCCTCGCGCAACGCACCCCAATCGATGCCGTGATGCTTGCAGAAATGGGCGTCTTCGGCCGCCACCGCCGAGCGCGGCAGGTAAGGCGACATCGCCGCGAGGTCGATCCATTCCCGCTGCATCGGCGCCCCCCGCAAACTTCGCCAGGCCATCAGCGTCGAAACGGGATGGCCGGTGCGATAGAACGGCGCGATCACATAGGGCGCGAGAGCCACGACCGCGAGCACGACCAGCAGGATTTTAACGATGCGCAAATCGACCTTTCCGGCGGAGAACGAAACGCGGCCACGAGCCCGGCATTAAGTCTGTGATAATTCGGGCCTTTTCCAGCACTTTTTAGGCCTTCCAAACGATTGACTGGGGCGGGCGCATAAAGGATTGTCCCGCCGAATTTTAGTTCTGGAGCCTTTCTTGATGACCGGCACGTCCCCGTCCGATTTCGCCAAGCGTCTGGACAAGACCGCTGATGACACCGAGGCCCTGCTCGGGCGCCTGTTGTCGGACGACATCCTGCACGATGAGATCGCCCGCCCCAAGCGGCTGATGGACGCAATGCGCTATTCGAGCCTGAACGGCGGCAAGCGCCTGCGGCCGTTCCTGGTGGTCGAGAGCGCGGCCGTGTTCGGCGTTCCGCGCGAAGCCGCACTGCTCGTGGGCGCCGCGCTCGAATGCATTCACTGCTATTCGCTGATCCATGACGATCTGCCGGCGATGGACAATTCCGACCTGCGCCGCGGCCGCGCCACCCTGCACAAGCAGACCGATGATGCGACCGCGATCCTTGCCGGCGACGGCCTTTTGACGCTCGCCTTCGACATCGTCACCCGCGACGAGATCCATCGCGACGCCAATGTTCGGCTGCTCTTGACGCGCGCGCTGGCGCGCTGCGCCGGGATCGGCGGCATGGTCGGCGGCCAGATCCTCGACCTCGCCGGCGAAGGCCGCTTTGGCGGCAATGAGCCGATCGATGTCGCCCGTATTCAGCAGATGAAGACCGGCGCGCTGCTGCGCTATGGCTGCATCGCCGGCGCGATCCTCGGCCAGGCCTCGAGCGCGGAATATCAGGCGCTCGACGATTACGGCCGCGCGCTTGGCGAGGCCTTCCAGATCGCCGACGATCTGCTCGACGTCGAAGGCGATGCGGCGGCGCTCGGCAAGCCGGCCGGCGCTGATGCTGCGCTCGGCAAGACCACCTTTGTCACCCAGCTCGGCATCGAAGGCGCCAAGCAGCGCGTGCGCGACCTGCTCGCGCGTGCCGACAGCGCCGTGTCGATCTTCGGCGATCGCGCCGCCGTGCTGCAGGCCGCCGCCCGCTTCGTGGCCGAGCGGAAGAGCTGACACATCCCGATGACGGCCGAGGGCAAAGAAGACCCCGTCCTCGCCCGCTTCCGCCAGATGTCGCGGCCGATGCGGCTGCTTTATGCGCGGCCCCGGACCTTCATCGCGCTCGCGGCCGGCGTCCTGGTCTGTCTGCTGCTGCCGGGCTCGCACCGGCTGGTGACGCGGCTCCTGTTCGGCTGGGATGCGCTGATCGCGGTCTATCTGGTGCTGGTCTACGCCATGATGCTTTGCAACGACCATCACCACATCCGCCGCGCCGCCGCGATGCAGGACGACGGCCGCTTCGTGATCCTGCTGGTGACGGCAACAGGCGCCTTCGCCAGCATCGCCGCGATCGTCTCCGAACTCGGCACGCCCCATCGCGGTGTGTTGGAGCTGACCATCGCCATCAGCACCATCGCGCTGTCATGGGCCGCCGTGCACACGACATTCGCGCTGCACTACGCGCATGATTACTACAGGCACGCCACGCCGGGTGGCCTTCAGTTTCCGAACGGTGACAAGGAAGACCACGCCGACTATTGGGACTTCGTCTATTTCTCGTTCGTGATCGGCATGACCGCGCAGGTCTCCGACGTCGGCATCAGCGACAAGACCATCCGCCGCACGGCGACGGCGCACGGCATCGTGTCATTCATCTACAACACGGCATTGCTGGCTCTGACGGTGAACATCGCGGCGAGCGCGATCGCGACGTGATGTCGTCCCGGCCTAGCTGTGGTCTCTCAGGAGGTTGTCCATCTGGTCTGAACCGAGGAAGCTGAGGTTGCGAAGCTTCAGTGTTCCAAGGAGAGACCAGATGAACGTCCACAAGAATGCGCCTTTGACGCCTAAAGGTCGAGA
>NZ_JAVAYM010000130.1:0-479 GCF_054185205.1 Bradyrhizobium sp. 14AA
CTTCCGGTACTCCTGATGGTGGCGCTTTATATTGTTCTTTATATTATCTCACTGGTAACCATCGCCGTCGGCGGTTTAGTGTTCAATATCGTTTTTCTCGGTTTGCTGGCTATTATTGGGATAGGGGTCATTAACGGTATTACCTACAGTAAATGGATGACCTTGTTTGGCAATGGCGCAAACTTTGGCATTCATCGTTTCTCGATTCAGGTTAATGTTAAAACGTGCATCAGAGGGTGCGTGTCGGCAATGTTGACCCTTTTTCCTTTTGCTGTCGTGATTGGTTATCGAATCACGCCGGTGTTCACCGACATGATTCTTTTGAGTATGATGGGGAATGCGCAGGCAGGAGGGGCGCTTATTCTGCAATATTATGGCCAGATAATGGCATGTTATTTCCTCTATTTTCTCGCGATTATTGTGGTAACCAGTTACTTATATGTGGCGTTACGCAACCTGTTTTTAAACAATTTGTCACT
>NZ_JAVAYM010000131.1:0-478 GCF_054185205.1 Bradyrhizobium sp. 14AA
ATGAGTGAAGACCTCCCAATGATCGCCGACGCGCCGCGCGTCGATCGAGGCGACGCAGCACTGGCTGCCGAAGCGGTCGGCGATGTCGGACACCACTTCGGGCCGCGAGACCGCGGCTGAATTGACCGCGACCTTGTCAGCGCCGGCGAGGAGCAATGCGCGCGCGTCCTCGGCGCTGCGCACGCCGCCGCCGACGGTGACGGGCATGAAGTAGACCTCGGCGGTCCGACGCACCACGTCGAGGATGGTGCCGCGCGCTTCGTGGCTGGCGGTGATGTCGAGGAAGCAGAGCTCGTCAGCGCCGGCCGCGTCATAGGCGCGGGCCTGCTCGACCGGATCGCCCGCATAGCGCAGGTCGACGAAGTTGACGCCCTTGACGACGCGGCCGTTCGCCACGTCGAGACAGGGGATGACGCGAGCGCGAACGGTCATCTTAAAGCCCTCTTCCCTCTGGGGAGAGGGTTGGGAGAGAGGGAGT
>NZ_JAVAYM010000132.1:0-478 GCF_054185205.1 Bradyrhizobium sp. 14AA
GAAGACGAGCTGCCCGTCAGGAGGCTCGCCGCCCTCCGCCTTCCAGGCTGGCAGCCCGGCGTAGTACGACGCCAGCGCCCTACGCTCGGGCTCGCTCAGGGCGCTGGCGATAGGCTGCATGACCTCGCTGGCGCGGCCAGCGCCAGCGAAGCTCGCCAGTTGGCGGAGCAGGTAATCGGCCGCCAGCCCGGACCGCCTGGGAAAGCCTGCATTCGAGTTGCCCTCTCCGTTGGCACCGTGACACGAGCAGCAGGCCGGCGCGCCGTCCGCGCTCCGTTCGAAGCGATGCTTGCCGGGTCGAGCGCGGCCGAAGGCAGGGTTTGTAGGGTCAGGCCGAGCGCGACGGTCAGCCGAGTTGCATCGCCGGGCAGGCGCCACAGGCAAAAGCCCACCCATGAACGTTTCTGCTTCCGCTGACCGGATCGCTCCATGGGACAAGCCCACCATCAGAGACCCATGCAATTTATCGCATATGTTC
>NZ_JAVAYM010000133.1:0-477 GCF_054185205.1 Bradyrhizobium sp. 14AA
CGATAGGGCAGTCGAACAGCCGCTCCACTGCGTCCGGGCCGCGCAGCATCGCGGTACGGTTGCGCAGTTCATGGACGGTGCGCGCCGGGAAAAGATCGCGCAGCGGCTGGCCGATCACCTCGTCCGGCGTGCGGCCGATGAAATCGGCCGTGTTCGCTGAAGCCCGCGCGACGATCCAGTCGGCGGTCAGCGCGAGCAGGAAACCGATCGGCTGGATCGAGCCCAGGATATGGATTGGCTCACGATCACAATTGGTGAGATCGACACGCCCGACACCCTCCGCCAAGATCAGTTCACCCTCAGACAGTGTCGCCCGCTGCGCTCGAATAGCATGAACACCTCGCACGCTGCCTTGATCGCGATCTGGATTTCCCCGTCGCTGCGGAGACGCGCGGCCAGCAGGTCAAGCAGCCGTCGCCACGCAAGCGAATCGCCCGCGCCGAGAAAGGTCGCGGGCAAGGACGGCGGCACCGACCT
>NZ_JAVAYM010000134.1:0-476 GCF_054185205.1 Bradyrhizobium sp. 14AA
CGGCGACGCGATCGACCTTGCCGGCCTTCTCCAGCGCGTCCTTGATCACCCACATGTCGCCATAGGTGGAGATCGCGTTCTGCGTCATCCACGGCTCATTGTAGCGGGTCTTCAGCTCGGCGATCAGCGCCTCGTGGCCCTTGGCGCCCCAGCTTGCGACGCAGGTCAGCACACCCTGGAGCAGTTCGGGGCTCACGGTCTGCAGCATGTCCGGCTCGGCGATCGCGATGCCGAACGAGATCGTCGGCACCTTGCCCTGGCCGAGGCCGAACTCGTTCATCTTCTCGAGCAGGAGCTTCGCGTCCGAGATCACCGTCGGCAGGAAGAACAGCAGATCGGGTTTCGCTGAGCGGATCTTCTGCACCAGTGACGTCGCGTCCGCCAGCGGCGGCGTGAATGTCTCGTCGACGATCAACTGCAACTGGTTCTCCGCCAGCAGGCCCTCGCGCATCGCTTTTGCGGAGGCGATCGAGGCT
>NZ_JAVAYM010000028.1:0-139427 GCF_054185205.1 Bradyrhizobium sp. 14AA
CAGGGCTCGATCTGCGAAAAGACCTCATGCATTTTCGAACGCTTGACCTTGCGCGAGATTGACCGGCCGCCCTCGCTCTCGAGCCCATGAACCTGAAAATAGTTCTTGCCCAGATCAATCGCCGCTCGGATAAACTTCGCCATGGACGGCTCCCCTCTTTGTGGCGCTCCGGCGACCACGTTTTGGCACTTGATGCCGTTCAGGTGGGGCCGTCCACAACATCATTGCGAGCGCAGCGAAGCAATCCAGAGTCTTTCCGCGGAAAGATTCTGGATTACTTCGCTATGCTCGCAATGACGGTGCCGATGGAGCTTCGCACAAGCCGTTCAACTCGGCTTGCGAAGAGAGCGTCAAAAGCGATGCCATCTTCCGCCGAGCCTGATTTTATGAAACCGTCCACCATGCGCCGGATCATCGTCGTTGGCTCCCAGGGAAGCGGAAAGACGAGCCTCGCCCGGAATCTCGGGCGAAAGCTCGCCCTGCCGGTGGTGCATCTCGACGTGCTCTACTGGCGCCCGGGCTGGAAGCCGTCCGACAAGCCGAGCTTTCGGACACGCGTCGCTGATGCCATCGCGGGCGATGCGTGGGTCGTCGACGGCAGTTTTTCGGGGCTGGCGTTCGATCTCACGCTCGCGCACGCCGATACGCTGGTCGTCATCGACCGCCCGCGCTGGCTTTGCCAGTGGCGCATTCTCTGGCGCTCGGCCTTCGATCGCGACACGATGCGTCCCGATCTGCCCGAGGGCTGTCCGGAACAGTTCGACTGGAAACTGATGAAGGAGGCCTGGCGCTACGACACCGAGCGCGCGCCCGTCATCGAGGCCGAGCGTGTGCAATATGGCGCTGATGTCCCGGTCGTGCGCTTGAGACGCGACCGGGAGATCGCGGATTTTCTGGATTCCATCTAGGACCAGACGGCTAGGATTTCTTCTGCGCGATACCCGCAGCGAATGCCTTCATCAGCCCCGTGTCCGCCGCCTCGCCGTTCGCATCCTCGGCGAGATGCTCGAACCACCTCGCAAAGCCCTCATAGATCTGGCTGGCCGGATGATCGGGGCCGAGAAAGCCGGAAATCTCCCGCATCTCCGCAACCCAGCGATAGGCCTTCGGGATCATGTCCGGCAGCGCGACTTCGAGCCGGGCCAGAACCGCGGGCTGGCTCAGCGCGAGTTCGCCGCGCAGCGCATCCGCCGCGCCCGCTTTCGTCGCCGCAACCACCATGGCCGAGCCGATGCCGGCAAGGCCCTTGACGATGCCGGCGTAGGACATTTTCAGCGCCGACGCCGCGCCGACCGGTCCCTCGACGATCCGCACGTCGAGCCCGAGATCCTTCAGTACGGCAACGTCTCCGGCATACTCGCCGGACATGTAGAAGGCCGGGCTCTTGCCGCCCGGCTGCGGCGGAAAGCCGATGATGCCGGCATCGACGAACGGCGCCTGCGCCGAGCCGATGATCTCCTCGATTCTTTGCACTGTATCGACGTTCACGGCGTTGCAATCGACCACGACCGGCTTCTTCGCGCGCCTGACGATCAGCGCCGCCAGCCGTTCGGCCAGCGCAACGGCCTCGCCGGGCGGCACGATCGAGAGGATGACATCGGCGCTCGCGATTTCATCGTCTTCGACACCGACCATGCCGGCATCCGCGGCGCGCTTGCGCGTCGCCTCGCTCCGCCCCTTCAACGACGTCAGCACGCGTGCGCCATTCTCGCCGAGGCGGCGGGCCACCGCGCTGCCCATGGCACCGGGGGCGAGGATCGCAATGGTTTTGGACATCGTGCACTCCAGTCGAATACCGAGCGACGCACTCGGTTCAAACGGAGACTAGCAGAGGATGCGAACGCCCGCGTGACCGGCGGCCATCCCGTGGAGGAATGGCCCTACTCCACCTTCGCAGGCTGGGGCTGGAGCGCCGAAGCATTGGCAATGCGCGCGGCGTTGGCCATGCCCGCCAGCGCCGCGGCCTTCTTCGGGTCAGGCGCCGAGCCCGGCTGCACCACGCCGGCCGACATGATCAGCGTCGCGGCGTCCTCGGCGCTGAGGTCGACCTCGATGATCTTGCTCTTGGGCACATAGAAGAAGAAGCCGGTGGTCGGGTTCGGCGAGCACGGCAGGAACACCGAGACGTGCTCCTCCTGCCCCGGCAGGTTGCGGGCGATGTCTTCATTAGGCGACTGCGAGATCAGCACGATCGACCACATGCCCGGCGAGGGAAATTCGACCAGGCCGACCTTGCGGAAGCTCGAGCCCTTGCCCGAGAACAGCGTCTCGAACACCTGCTTCAGGCCGCGATAGATGGCGCGCACCGCCGGGATGCGGCCGAGCAGCGTCTCGCCGACATCGACCAGCGTCCGGCCGATCAAATTGGCCGCAAGGAATCCCACCAGCGTCAGCGTGAAGAATGCGACAATCAGTCCCCAGCCGGGAACGACGTAGGGCAAATAGGTTTCGGGGCGATAGGCCAGCGGCACGAACGGCCGCACCACGCCGTCGACCCAGGTGACGAACCACCAGACGAGATAGAGGGTGATCGCGATCGGCCCCGTCACGACGAGGCCGGTCAGGAAATAATTGCGGAAGCGGCCCATCAGGCCGGTATGCGGTTCCGGGATGGGATCGAGAGGCGCAGGCGCGTCGTCGCGGGTGGTCATTCGGGTTCCAGGTCAGTCGCAGCAAACAAGCTAGGGTCTTCTAGCAGGTTTTGGAAGACCACATGCGACCGGCCGGTCCGTTCTGCCTATTCTACGGTCACCGATTTCGCGAGATTGCGCGGCTGGTCGACGTCGGTGCCCATGACGACAGCCGTGTGATAGGCGAGCAACTGCACGGGGACGGCGTAGACCATCGGGGTGAAGGCCGCCGCCATGTCGGGCATGACGATGGTGACGAGGGATTCGACGGTCGCCTCCTCCGCGCCCTTGGCGTCGGTCATCAGGATGATGTTGCCGCCGCGGGCGGCGACCTCCTGCATGTTCGACACGGTCTTCTCGAACACGCGGTCGTGGGGCGCGATGACGACGACCGGCATGGTCTCGTCGATCAGCGCGATCGGCCCGTGCTTCAGCTCGCCCGCGGCATAGCCCTCGGCGTGGATGTAGGAGATCTCCTTCAGCTTCAGCGCGCCTTCGAGTGCGAGCGGGAAGCTGGTGCCGCGACCGAGATAGAGCACGTCGCGGGACTTGGCGATCCTGTGCGCAAGCTTTTCGATCTGCAGCTCGATGGTGAGCGCATCCGCCATCAAACGCGGAACCTCGACGAGGCCGTGGACGAGCTTGGTCTCGTCCGCCTCGGACAATTCGCCTCTAGCCTTGCCGGCCGCAATCGCAAGGTTTGCGAGCACCATGAGCTGGCAGGTGAAGGCCTTGGTCGAGGCGACGCCGATCTCGGGTCCCGCGAGGGTCGGCAGCACGGTCTCGCTCTCACGCGCGATCGTGGAGGTCGGCACGTTGACGACGGCGATCGTGTGCACGCCCTCGGCCTTGGCATAGCGCAGCGCCGCCAGCGTGTCGGCGGTCTCGCCTGATTGCGAGATGAAGATGGCAAGATCGCCCTTGCGCAAGGGCGCCTCGCGGTAGCGGAATTCGGAGGCGACATCGACCTCGACCGGCAGGCGCGCAAACCGCTCGAACCAGTATTTCGCGACGAAGCCGGCATAGCTCGCGGTGCCGCAAGCCGTGATGTTGATGCGCTGGATGTTCTTGAAGTCGAACGGCAGCTTGACCGGCAGCGAGACGCGCTCGGTCGCCATGTCGACATAGCGCGCCAGCGTGTGGCCGACCACTTCCGGCTGCTCGTGGATCTCCTTCGCCATGAAATGGCGGTAGTTGGCCTTGTCGACCAGCGAGGTCGATGCGGCGTGCTTGATCTTGTCGCGCTGGACGGCCTGGCCATCCTTGTCGAAAATGGTCGCGCTCTTGCGGGTCAGCACGACCCAGTCGCCGTCCTCGAGATAGCTGATCGTGTCGGTGAACGGGCCGAGCGCGATGGCGTCGGAGCCGAGATACATCTCGCCGTCGCCATAGCCGATCGCGAGCGGCGGGCCGTTGCGGGCGCCGATCATCAGATCGTCCTCGCCGGCGAAGATGAAACCGAGCGCGAAGGCACCGCGCAGCCGCCCCAGTGCCAGCTTCACCGCCTCGACCGGCTTGTTGCCGCGCGTCAGCAGTTCGTCGACGAGATGCAGCACGATCTCGGTGTCGGTCTCGGTGTGGAACACCGCGCCTTTCTTTTCGAGCTCCTCGCGCAGCTCACGAAAATTCTCGATGATGCCGTTGTGGACGACAGCGAGCCGTTTGGTCGCATGCGGATGGGCGTTGTTGACGGTCGGCTTGCCGTGGGTGGCCCAGCGGGTATGACCGATGCCGGTCGTGCCCTTCAGCGGCTCGGCTTCCAGCCGCTTCTCCAGATTCTTCAGCTTGCCCTCGGCGCGGCGGCGCTCCAGGTGCATGCCTTCGAGCGTGGCGACGCCCGCGGAGTCATAGCCGCGATATTCAAGACGTTTGAGCGAATCCACCAATTGCTCTGCAACCGGCTCGCGCCCGAGAATGCCGACAATCCCGCACATGCGGATCAATATCCCCCAAATCGTCGAAAAATCGCCTAAACGACGCGGCCAGTTTTTAGCGAAATTCCGAGGGAACCATATACTCAATAATTATTGCGGATTGAGACAGCATCGCCGGCGCCACGCCCGGCCTGCGTCGATGTGGCCGGCCTTTAACCTCGCGCATTAACTTGTTGTCAACAAGTTTGGCCAACGATTCCGGTCAGGAGAACAAGGCCATGAAAGGCTCATCCGACCGCAAAGGTCTGTCGTCGTTGTATCTGCGTGCCAGCGAGACCTCGGGCACCCACCTCGCTCATTGGCCGCCGCCCCAGCGCGGCAAGGAAAGCAAGCCGGTCTTCGTCAAGCATGGGCAAGGCGAGCCGGCCAAGCGCGCCAAGCAGCGCGGCTGGCGCCTGACCCGCGCCATCTTCTCCGAATTCGCCGACGACGAATAGCGCCGACTATTTCCCGGTCTTCTCTTCGGTTTTCTTGCCGCCCGTCTTCATCTCGCGATAGCGCACGGCGCCGCCTTCCCGGATGGTCTGCTGGTTGCGCTCCAGCGCCATGGCATCGTCAGGCACGTCGCGCGTGATCACCGAGCCGGAGCCGATATAGGCGCCGTTGCCTATTTTGACGGGGGCGACCAGCGAGGAGTTGGTGCCGACGAAGGCGCCCTGCCCGATGACAGTCTTGTGCTTCTTGAAACCATCGTAGTTGCAGGTGATGGTGCCTGCGCCGATGTTGGAATTGGCGCCGACGGTGGCGTCGCCGATGTAGGAGAGGTGGTTGACCTTGACGCCGGCCTCCAGCGTCGCCGCCTTGGTCTCCACGAAATTGCCGATGCGTGCACCGTCACCGAGCGAGGTGCCGGGACGAAGCCGAGCATAGGGGCCGATCGAGACCTTCTTGCCGAGCTTGGTCTCGACGATGTGCGAGAACGAATGGATCACCGTGCCATCCGCGATCGACACGCCCGGGCCGATCACGACGAACGGCTCGATCGTCACGTCCTTGCCGAACACGGTGTCGGCGGACAGATAAACCGTCTCCGGCGCGATCAGCGTCACGCCGGCCTCCATCGCCGCCTTGCGCAAGCGCGCCTGCATCACGGCTTCCGCCTCGGCGAGCTGCGCCTTGGTGTTGATGCCGCGCACCTCGTCCTCGCTGGTCTCGATCACCACGGACTCCCATCCCTGCTTGCGGACGATTTCGACCGCGTCCGTCAGATAATATTCGCCCTTGGAATTCGCATTACCGATCTGCCCGAGGATTTCGAGCGCGCGGCGGCCGTCGATCGCCATTACACCGGCATTGCACAGATTGATCTTGCGCTCTTCGGCGCTGGCATCGGCCTGCTCGCGGATCGCGACCAGACGCTTGCCCTCGACGATGAAGCGGCCGTAGCCGGTGGGGTCGGCGGCACGAAAGCCAAGCGCGGCGATTGCAGCGCCCCTGGCGAGCGGCGCGCGCAGCCGCGCAAAGGTCTCGGCCGAGATCAGCGGCGTGTCGCCGAACGCAATCAGGAGATCGTCGACGCCGCGCGCGATCGCCTCGCGCGCCGCCAGCACCGCATGCGCAGTGCCGAGCCGCTCGGCTTGCACGAAGGTGAGCGCGTCGGGGCGGATGCGCCTCGCCTCGTCCGCCACCGCCTGATGGTCGGGGCCGATCACGACCGCGAGCGAGGTGCCGGTTCCCTTTGGCGCGGCGGCGAGCACATGCGCGAGCAGGCTCTGGTGTGCGACGGGATGCAGCACTTTCGGCAGGCTCGATCGCATGCGCGTGCCTTCGCCGGCGGCGAGCACGATCGTTTGGCTGGAACGGGCGGTCATCGAAATCCTGTCAGATGCGGCCGAATCAATTGGCGGCAGGCCGATGCCGTCATGAGCTGCTGCCTTGCTACCCCCGCAAACGCCCGGAATTCAAGTGCGACGGGGTTTTCCTGTTAATGTTCCCTGATTGATTCGGGGAAGCCGGACAGGGCTGGGCACTTAACGTTCATGGCAAAGGATTCCGACCCACTGGCGGACGCCTTCGGCACCAAGGAGACCGGCGGGCTGTTCTCCGGACTTTTGGCCGAGGAAGGCACGTTCGACCGCCGCATGATGTGGCGGCTGGGCTCGTGGGGCGTGGGGGCCGTGGGCGCCGTCGTCATCGCGGTGATGGCCAACCAGGCCCAGCTCGGCTGGCGGCGCGACCAGGTCGCGTCCGCCGATCTCGCGCGCCAGGCCGACCGGCTCCAGATGCTGACCAAGGAGAGCCAGAACGAGGCCCGCCGGCTCGCCGCCGCCATCGAGACGCTGAACACCGATCGCGACCGGCTCTATTCACGCGTGACCGTGCTGGAGCAAGGGCTCGATTCCGTCACCGGTACCATCGCCAAGCAGAGCGCGAAGCCGCAGGACACGCCGGCACCTGACGCGCAGCCCGCGGCGGCTGCGCCCAGCGTCGGGCCGGTTGCCTCGGTGCCCGCGCCATCCAGCGACAAGCCGCGCGCGACCGCCAAGGACCAGGCGAAGGAGCCGGCAAATCCGCCGCCGCAGACCGCTGCTGCCGCATCGCTGGTGTCGCAGGCGCCGGCAACGACCTCGGCGCTGCCGATGCTTCCGCTGGTGCCGTCCAAGTCGATGATGGCGCCGCCTGATCCGGCCGCATCGAAACTGGTTCAGCCCGAGACGACCGAGAAGGCCGCCGAGAAAAAGGCCGAGCCGGCACCCGCCCCGACCGAAGTCGCCGCCACATCGACCAAGCCGCCGGAGGCAACTGAAAGCGAAGCTCCCGCGATCGCAGTCCAGCAGACGCGCTTTGCGATCGACCTCGGCGGCGCCAACTCGATCGACGGCCTGCGCGCGCTATGGCGCGGCGTGACCAAATCCAATCCGGAAGTCGCAGCGCTGCGTCCGATCATCATGATCAAGGAAGGCACCACCGGCCTCGGCATGCAGCTCCGCCTCGGTGCGGGGCCTCTGGTCAACGCGGCTGCCGCGGCAAAACTCTGCGCTGGGCTCGCCGAGAGCGACCGCCACTGCGAGACCACCGTGTTCGACGGCCAGCGGCTGTCGATGCGCGGCGGTTCGGAGAAGACGGAGAAGAGCCAAGACAGGGTTCAGGAGAAGAACTCCGAGAAGAACCAGGACGCAGCACCGCAAGCCGAGAGCGCACCGGCGCCGGCGCCAAATGCAAAGCCGGACAAGCGCCGCCGCAGCTATTCCTCCAAGCGCTCATCGAAGCGCGAGGAGCCCGCGCCCACTCCTGCGGCGCAGCCGGCGCCGGCAAAACCGGAGACTGCGTCTGCTTCAGCTTCTGCGGGATCGACGCTGTCCTCATTCTTCAGGCGATAGCATTGCGTCCATCGAGGACAGGCGCCGCGTCCATCTGAACGCGCAGTGAATACCCGCGTGTTTTCACGCACATCGATGGACCTAAATTTCGGTCCGCCACAGAAACCACCCGCTGATTGCCAAGTTATCCCGACCGTGAACCGGAGCGGCCGACACGCGAAATCGCTCGCGCCCGCCTCCATGACCAAGGGAGACATACACGTGAAGAAACTCATCATCGCGACGGCGGCCCTTCTGGCGGCATCCTCGGCGCTCGCGCAAGGAACGAAATCGCCGGGCGCATCGAGCAACGCGCCCGGTCAGCAGATGCAGAACACCACGAAGCCTTCGACAGGTCCCGGCGCGTCCGAATATGCGCCCGGTCACCAGAAGAATACGACGGCCGGACCGGGCCATTCGGAAAGCGCACCCGGACAGAAGATGCACAGCACCACGGGCTCGAACACCCGCAAGAAGTGATGGTGCGACGTCACGTCGTTCAACGCTGGCAGACGGCGCCGATCAACATGGTCGGCGCCGTCGCCGTGTCAAACACCGCTCGCGATTGTCTCCCTGCGCCGCGCGATCATCGATGAATGTTCAGAGTTGGGCGAGCATGCGGCTCTCGGACGCCGGAAGCACCCCGCCAGCCGAACAGAAACCTCCACCTTCCCTGTTGCTCCCTTCCGCCATCCCGACCATATTGCGCCCATGACAAAAAAGCCCTTCCGCCTCACGCCCTACCAGGTGCAGTTCCTGATCGTCGTCGGCTTCGCCTCTGTCGGCTATGCGCTTTATCTGCGCTATCTCGGCATCGAGAACTCGACCGTCGGGCTCGCCTGCGATGCCGGCTTGCAGACGCTGATCTGCAAGGCGCGCTCGGTCTCGACCGTGCTGTTCAAGAACTCGGTGTTCGGCATCGTCGCGCTGGTGGTGGCGACGCTGAACCTGATGCGGCCGTCGATCGTGCTCCTGACCGTCGGCATCATCGCCGCCGGCCTCGGCATCGTGCTCTACAATGTCGTGCTGTCGGGCCTGGCGATCGGCCTGTTCATTCTTGGATTTGCTCGGCCCGCGCCCGCCACAGCGTGAGCGCGAACAGCAGATAGATTGCGCAGGTCCACAGCGACTGCCAATTGTCGCGGCCTTCGTTGACGAGCACATACGCCGCCGCCAGCGTCAGCAGGCCTGCGAACACCGCCTCCGCGATCGGACGCTGGCCGATCTGCGGACGGTTCAGCATCAGCAGAGCGAACGGCACCACCGCCATCGTCAGCGAGGCGTAGGGGAAGTCGTGATAGCGCGGGTCGAACACGAAGCCGAGCGCGGTCTGCGCCGCGATCACCGCGGTCACCGCCAGCGTCAGGCCGAGCACGGCGGTGAGCTTCGACCATTTCCGGCCCTCGCGCGGACCGAGCAGATCGAGGAAGGTCGGTAGACTCCGGCCGATCACCATCGCCTGCGCGCAGAAGATCGGCGACAGAATGCCGGCCAGCAGCAGAACGCCCCAATGCAGCCAGCCGCCGATGCCGTAGCTCTCATAGTACATCTTGTCGGCGCCGATCCCGAGCAGGATGCCCGCTGAGGTCGCCGAGATGGCGACGCCGAGCCAGGCCGAGAAGCGCGGCGTCCACGGCCGCCTGCGCAGCGTGAGGCCGGCTACCGCGAACACCAGCACGCAGAGGGCCATGCCCGCGCCCATGTACCATTTCCAGTACGGGAAATTGCTGATCGGCTGGCCTGGCGGATATTTCAGGTTACGACGCACCGAGTCATAGAGGCCCCAATAGCCGCCGACCGTACCTTCCAGCTTGCGCTTCCACGGCTGGTCGTAGGACTCGATCAGGTTGACGCGGAATTTCTGCGCTTTCGCGAGAGTCAGGATTTCCGAGACGACGCGCGCCTGGTTGGTGCGCGAGGGCAGCGCCCCCTCGCGCATGCGGCCCTCGCTGGGCCAGCCGGTCTCGCCGATCAGGATCTCCTTGCCCGGAAACGCCACCGCCATGCGCTCGCGGATCGCCTCGACATGGGCGGCGGCGAATTTCGCGCGGACCGGAACGTCTTCCCAATAGGGCAGGATGTGGATCGTGACGAAGTCGACGGCGTCGTAGACCTCGCGATTCCTGAGCCAGAACTCCCAGACGTCGGCATAGGTGACGGGCACGCTGACCTGCGCCTTCACCGAGCGGATGATGGAGACGAGGTCCGCGGTCGTCATCTCGCCGCGCAGCAGCACCTCGTTGCCGACGATGACCGCGGTGATGATGCCGGGGAATTCCTTGCTGAGGCGAACGGCGAGCGCCGCCTGCTCAAAGTTCTTGGTGCGGTTGCTGGAGAGCCAGATGCCCTGGAGCACCTTCAGCCCGCCGACCCTGGCGGCGATCGCCGGCACCTGGTCGAGCCCGTTCTCCATCGAATAGGTGCGGACGCAGTCGGTGATCTCCTTGAGCTGACGCAGGTCCTGCTCGATCTGGTCGGCCTCAATATGGGTCCATGCGTTCAGCGGCGATTGCTCGCCGCGAAACGGTGCATAGGAGACGCATTGGACCTTGTCGGCGGGATCGATCGGGGCGCGCGCGAGCGTGATCGGCGTGGCAAGCCACCACCACACGGCAGCAATCGCACCCAGTGAAACGAGCAGAAGCGCCAGTGGCGTACGAAGAGAAATCGGTTCCATCCTCCACGAAGGGTCCGTCGATTACCTGCTCGCACGCTGTCTGCCAAGGGGGTAACAGGCGACCGATGCTCTCCTCCCCCGCCGAATTTGGCTGCGGCCGTTCGACCGGGGCCTAGGATCGTGACTTTGCTGGACAAAATTCGAAATACAGGTCATGGCATTCACGAGGAATTTTCCGCCGCATTGGAGACCCATTTGGGCGCCATCAGCTAGCGCGTCCGCGCGGGTCCCTCACGCGGGCGGTCAGTGGAGCAGTTGGGGAATTCATGCGGCAACGGGTGCGTCAGTCACGAAATGCGGTCCTGCGGCAGTTCGCCGCCACCTTGGCCGCCTCCTCCCTTCTGATTCTGACCGGTCTGAATGGCGCCTCCGCCCAGAGCGGTACGCCCGCCCCCGACCAGGGCAAGGCAGCCGCCCAGCCCGCCGACGCCGCCGCCAAGGACGCAGCCCAGAACCAGCGCCGTACCGACGAGTTCGCGGAAGCGGCCCAGGTGATCAACGGTCCTGCCGGCAACCCCGAATGCGTCTGGCTCGGCCGGCGCGTGGTGCGGCTGATGTGGCGGGATGATCTCGATACCGCCTTCCGCCATCTCGACCTCTACGACCGCTTCGGCTGCCCCGGCGGCCACATCCAGGCGGCGTTCCGCTGCCTGACCCGCTTCGGCGGCCAGATCGATCCCAAGGTCGCCGAGACCCTGGACAGCCGCGTGCACGCCTGCTGGATCAACCCGGCCTCCCAGCCGCAGCAGGCGGCGGCGAGCGCCTCCCAGCCGGCGGCGCCCACCACGCAAGCCCCCCAGCCGACAGCGAGCCCCTCGCCTGCGGCAAGCCCGACACCGGCGCCCCAGAAATAGCCGCGATCGTTTCAGCTGTCGTTCAGGAACGATCGGCCATAGGAGCGGTTGGCACTGCCGCGCGCTCATCGAAAAAGGCCATGCCCTCATAAGGACATGAGGCCATGACAGTTGTGAAACCGCGCGGCAGAGGTATGCTCCACTTGCCGCGGACTTGGTCGGATCTCGGGGTCGGATCCGCTTCCCTGCCCCCTCAGCCCCTTTTGGTTTAGCCGCGATGCGCGTTGTCGCCGCCGTTCTGTTGCTCGTGTCCGCGCTTCACGCAGGGCTCTGGGGAGTCATGCGCGACAGGGAACCCGCGCCCGACTTCAAAGGTCTCTTGCCCAGCGTTTCCTACGCACCGTTCGAAGGCTCGGCCCACCCCGACATCGACAACATTCCGACGGTGGAGAAAATCCGCGCCGACCTGAAGACGCTGTCGACGATGACGCGCGCGATCCGTCTCTATTCGTCCACCGGCGGCGTGGAACTGGTGCCGCCGATTGCAGCCGAGTTCGGCCTCAAGGTCACCGTCGGCGCCTGGATCGACAAGGACAAGGACCGCAACGAGCGCGAGATCAAGGCCGCCATCGAGCTCGCCCGCAAGAACAGCAATGTCGTCGGCGTCGTGGTCGGCAACGAGGTGATCTACCGCGGCGAGCAGAAGGTCGAAGACCTCATCGACATGATCAAGAAGGTGAAGGGCTCGGTCCGCGTGCCCGTCACGACCGGCGAGATCTGGAACATCTGGCGCGACAATCCCGACCTCGGTTCCAGCGTCGATTTCATCGCCGCCCACGTGCTGCCCTATTGGGAAAACTTCCGCTCGGACCAGGCCGTCGACCAGGCCGTCGACCGCTATAATCTGCTGCGCAACCTGTTCCCCGGCAAGCGCATCGTGATCGCCGAGTTCGGCTGGCCGAGCCAGGGCTACAATTTGCGCAACGCCGACCCGGGTCCATTCCAGCAGGCGCTGATCCTGCGCAACTTCGTCAGCCGCGCCGAAGCCATCGGCATGGAATACAACATCGTCGAGGCCATCGATCAGCCCTGGAAGTTCTTCGAGGGCGGCGTCGGTCCGTACTGGGGCATCCTCAACGCCAGCCGCGAGCCGAAATTCGCCTGGACCGGTCCGGTGGAGAACCCCGACTATTGGAAGCTGATGGGCATTGCGCTGCTGGTCGGCGTCCTCCTGTCGCTGCCGATCCTGCGGCTGGAGCAGCCGACCGCGAAGCAGGCGTTCCTGCTGTCGGCAACCGCGAACGGCGTCGGCGCCTGGGCCGCGACCGTGTTCGCATTCTGGAACGGGCATTATTTCATCTTCGGCTCGGCCTTCGCGCTGACGCTCGGCATGATCCTGCTTGTTCCGCTGGTGCTGATCGCGATGGCGCGCATCGACGAGATCGCCGCGGTCGCCTTCGGCCGGCCGCCGCAGCGGCTGCTCTCCAAGGGCAAGCCGGTCGAGAACGTTCCCGAGAATTACTACCCGAAGGTCTCGATCCACATCCCCGCTTATTTCGAGCCGGTCGACATGCTGAAGCAGACGCTGGATGCGCTGTCGCGGCTGAACTATCCGAACTACGAATGCGTGGTCATCATCAACAACACGCCGGATCCCGCCTTCTGGCAGCCGATCCAGGATCATTGCCGCGCGCTAGGTGAACGCTTCAAGTTCATCAACGCCGAGAAGGTCCAGGGCTTCAAGGCCGGCGCGCTGCGCATCGCGATGGACCGCACCGCCGTCGACGCCGAGATCATCGGCATCCTCGACGCCGACTATGTCGTCGATCCCGACTGGCTGAAGGACCTCGTGCCCGCTTTCGCCGACCCGCGCGTCGGCCTCGTGCAGGCACCGCAGGAGCATCGCGACGGCGACCTGTCGATCATGCACTACATCATGAACGGCGAATATGCCGGCTTCTTCGACATCGGCATGGTCCAGCGCAACGAGCTCAACGCCGTCATCGTGCACGGCACGATGTGCCTGATCCGCCGCGCCGCGATGGACATGGCCGGCGGCTGGTCGTCCGACACGATCTGCGAGGACTCAGATCTCGGCCTGGCAATCCAGGAGCTCGGCTGGACCACCCACTACACCAATCACCGCTACGGCCAGGGCCTGCTGCCCGACACCTACGAGGCCTTCAAGAAGCAGCGTCACCGCTGGGCCTATGGCGGCCTCCAGATCGTGAAGAAGCACTGGCGGCAGTTCCTGCCCGGCCGCAGCCGGCTGACGCCCGACCAGAAGCGCGAATATGGCTTGGGCTGGCTGAACTGGCTGGGCGCCGAAAGCCTCGGCGTCGTCGTCGCCCTGCTCAACCTCGTCTGGGTGCCGATCGTCGCCTTTGCCGACATCGCCATCCCCGACAAGATCCTGACGCTGCCGATCATCGGCGCCTTCATCGTCTCGCTCGCGCACTTCCTGTCGATGTACCGCGCCCGCGTCGCGATCAAACCCGGCCAGATGCTGGGCGCCATGATCGCTGCGATGAGCGTGCAATGGACGGTGTCGCGCGCGGTCGCGCAGGGCCTCATCACCGAGCACATCGCCTTCGCGCGCACCTCCAAGGGCGGCCTCAGCCGGATGTCGATCGAGTTCCAGGCGTTCTGGGAGGCCGTGATCGGCACCCTGCTGCTGGTCGGCGCCGGCGTGCTGATCGCCTCCAACAGCTTCCGGCAGATCACCGAGATCTACATCTTCGCCGGCGTGCTGGTGCTGCAGAGCCTGCCGTTCCTGGCTGCGGTCGCCATCGCCATCCTCGAGCTCAGCCGCATCAACTCGTTCCAGTTCTGGCGCGACAGCGCGGTCCGCACCGCCGAGCTGATCGGGCTCCGCCCAGTCGCCCTGCCGACGCCCGCCGGAACGCCGCAGGCCGTGCCGGTGCCCAACGAGGTGCGGCGGGAGACGAACTGACCAGCGGGAGACGTCACGGCGCGGAGGAGACCCCCGCGCCGCATGCGATCCCTCGCAGTTCGGCGTGGATGGCTGCCCGCCAATCGAGTCGAGAATCCCCGCCTAAGCAACGGATACGGCGAGCAATTCCCCGCCCCTGCCACGTGTTTCGGCAGCCACCGCTGCTATTGACCTCCGCAGCCACTGCCCCTACACAGCCCGGGCCGACAGCATGATCCGGAAACAGCCGGTTTTCCCCGCAGCGCTTCAGTCGAACGCGGCGGCAAGACATGCTTCTCGAATGTCCGAACACGATGGCGATCTCTTTGAAGCCATCAGCGGCCATGGGAGCGCGTAGCTCAGCCGGTAGAGCACGTGACTTTTAATCACGGGGTCCTGGGTTCGAGCCCCAGCGCGCTCACCAACATTGAAATTTATCCCACCTGCGACCGGGCTTCGGAATTGCGGTCGGCCTTCGGCGCGGCCATTGCTGCGTTAGGCGCGAGGACAAGCATAGTGACGTTGGCGGCATAGGAACGTTTCACCCAGCTGAGAGTCGTACAGGCGTAATCGATCCCTCGTTGCTGGTGGATCGGCCTATGCAAAAAGCAATTCCCTATGCGATCTCAGGGGCCATTGTGGCCTTCGGCCTCTGGATATTTGTCACCGGCCTGTCCTCAAGCTCGCCCGCTCTGTGGACTATCGTTGCCCTGGTGCCCATTACGATCGGACTGGTGAGCGCTTTCGGCCCAAATGATTGATGGGGAAATCAGCCCCTAGGACAGCGCGCCTGCATTTTTCGAATCATCAACCCGTGCTCGCTCTCCTTTATGGTTTCATGGTTTCAAGTTGCGGGGCCGACGCGTGTGAGTCATTTCGTCTCGATACTTCTGCTTGCCACCGCCCTAACCCTGACCTTGTGCTTCGGGGTGGCAGCCTGGCGGCTGTCGGCCACCAGAGACGTCGA
The DNA here is from genome assembly GCF_054185205.1 of Bradyrhizobium sp. 14AA. NCBI lineage: Bacteria > Pseudomonadati > Pseudomonadota > Alphaproteobacteria > Hyphomicrobiales > Nitrobacteraceae > Bradyrhizobium > Bradyrhizobium sp. 14AA. The sequence goes on from NZ_JAVAYM010000028.1 coordinate 15,234, forward strand.
GATCACTGCCACAATCCCACACCAGGAATACGGCTGGCGGGCGAGGCCGAATGATTGAACGCCGTTACCCAAACCTGCCAGCGTAACCTCGCGGGCCAGGCTTGTGCGGACATCGTCTCGAGTGATTTGCTCGACCTGTCCTCAGCTTTCCGGGGCTGGAATCGCCGCCGGCACGCTCAGCGGAGCGCCTCCAACCGAAACAGGCCCGACGGATTTCGATGGCCGCGCCAGCAACCGCTTGCGCATCGCGGCGGACATTCCGTAGCGAGCATTCGCTCTTCGAATGGAGGACGTGACGTCCGACATCATTGCACCTTGCAGCGAGTCGACCTTCGCGATCAGCGTCGACAGCTGCGAAGATATCTTCCTCACATCGACCCGCTCGTCCGTGATGCTCTGTCGCAGAGACAGCAGCACCATTGAATCCTGCTGCAGCAGAGCTGCGTTCTGCTGCAATGCCTGGCTACTCTCCTGGAGCGAGGCCGTGTGTTGTTGCTGGGCCGACTGAATATCCTTCAAGGCCGCGACAACCGGATCCGCCTTTGGCGCGGGCGCTTCCCAGCGCGGCAACAGTTCGGCCAGACGGCCGACATTCAGCGACTGAAAATCGGACGGCGATGTATAGATGGCCGCCGAGCCGTTGATGGCCAGGGCGCACACCGACAGGGCCAGGAGCGATTTCCGGCTGGACCGCTTGATCGGTACTGCAGCTTCCTCGGCTGCGGGTTCGGGGGCTGCGGCCGCAAACGCGAGCGCTGCGGGGTCGAATTGTTCGACGAGGCCTTGCGTTTCGAAAGTTGCGGTCACCTGCATTGACCTCCAATGAGCGAGCAAAAGGAAGCCAACGCCGGAACGTCCTCGCGACGGCTCCTCTACGCAGCACCCATCTACAACTGCCTAAAATTGTGGGCTTTTTGGATTAATTCCACGTTAGCGGCCCGGCCGGCTGGCAGGCCCGGCCACCCCGGCCGATTACGGGGCGCCATGCGATGGGGCAGCCTGGCTCGAAGCACAACAAAGCCGCAGACAACCTCCCCAAAAAGTGTAGGATTCAGCAAAACCGGAGGAACGGCATGTTTGAGATCAACGGTTTCGACACGGCAGGCGTCGTCAGCCTCAAGCGGCTGTCACTCAGCGCGGCCCTCAAGAAGGCCAAGGAGCTTGTCGAGGACGGGTGCTGGGACGTTCAGGTCGTTGACCCAGCTGGCCGGGTCTACACTTCGTTTGAGGAGCAAGCCGCTTAGCGGCCCCGCCGCGCGAACTCCGTGATCCCATTGACATGAAAACCCCGTCGCTTGCGGGAGCGCCGGGGTGTTGCCGACACATCCATTGGTGACGTCGGGGCTTTCATAGCGAGGGCCTCGGCGATCGGTTGCGACCCGTTTCATGCGGCCTGGCTGCGCCGATCCGCGCCATGCCGTTGCCAGTCTCCCCGTTTGGGAGCACGCTCTCTGGAGGCGCGCAAGACGCCACACAGGGAGAGACACATGAAAGAGCCGGGCCTAGACGGTCGCCATCGGGACAAGGATGGCGCGATCAGCAAGAAGCACGGCAACACGCTGATCGGGACATTGCGCAAGATCTACGGCAAGGGATTTGCGGCCGGTTATCCCGATGCGACCCAACTCAGTGAGGTCTTGCTCCAGTTGAACGAGACGTCGCTCAGTCAGTTGCGGCGCGATCACGACACCGGGCATTTGGGGCACAAGATCGACCACGCCTCGAAATGACGGCGCCCTGCGTGCAGGGCAAACACGAAAAACCCCAGCGCTTGGACACTGGGGCGTTTCGTTGAAAATGCATTGGTGAAGCAATGACGTCGTCATAACAGCGAATCCGCGGAGCGCTTGTGAACTGGTTCACACTCTTTGAATGGGTTCACATCCCTCGTCGGCGCGGCTCAACCCATGCCGGAGCGAGATACCGCATCCCCGGCGTTTGAGCGCGCGCCCGCCGCGCGCTAGGATGCCTCCTTTTACGGAGGCTCATTTGAAACCATTCATTGTCATCGCGGCCATCGCACTCCTTGCCGCCGCGCCCGCCCGCGCGCAGGCCCTCGTCGACCCCAACAAGGTTGCGCCCGAATACCGGGAGGCGGCCGAGAAGCGCCGGGCCGAGCAGATGCGTCAGCGCGAATGCGCGCTGAAGGCGGATCTGGAGAAGGTGCTGCCGCGGGATCGCACCGCCTATCTCAACCATTGCCTGGAGACGATGGCGGCCAAGCCATAACTTCAGCGCCATAACCTCACTGCGCGCGTTGCGCGAGCACCGCCGGCATGCTCGCGCTCGCTGCATCGGCTTTGGCGAAGCCTGCCGCAGCGCGTTCAAGCTTTCTTCAGACATTTGAGATCACCTGACGATCCATTTCCAACAGTCATTGTCGATCGCGCATGAGTTTCGTCCAGATTCAGTGCACGCGCTGCAAAGGCGTGTTTCGCGATCGCGCCGGGCGATTGCAGGACGGCTACACCCGGCAATGTCCGGGTTGCGAGGTGGTGCTGTTCTTCGCGGAGGACTCGCCGCACCCTTTCATCAAGCGCGCGATGCGCAATGCACGCAAAGCCCGCAAGGAGCTGCGCGAGGCCGAAGCCGTCCGGATCGCCGCGCCGCAACCAGCCGCAGGCGCGTCGCGAAGATTTGCCGGACGCGCGCGCACCTCGGAGAGAGAAGACTAAAGCCCGGACGGGGGCGGCGACCTCATCTTCGCCGCGGCTTCCTCGGAAACAGGCGATCGCGGATGTAGCGCGAGGTCGGCGTCAGGCGAATGCCGCGCGGCTTCTGCCAGACGGCGCGGTCGATCTCCTTCTTGTCGCCGATCGCCAGCCGACCCTTGGCACCCTTGGCGATGAAGATCGCATCGCTCATCTTGCGGCCGGAGCGCTTGTTCCTGGCCTTCACTTCCTTCCAGAGGCTGATCCTGCCGAGCTTCAGCTTGGGCAGCTCCTCCTTGATCTCGCGCCGCAGGCAGTCCTTGTCGGACTCGCGCGCGCGCTTGCGGCCGCCCGGGAACATCCACAGGCCGTCCGACCGGCGTCTGACCAACAATACCTTGCCGCGCTTGGCGGCAACCAGCTTGGAAGACTTCGCCATCGCTGCCGTAGGAGAAAAACAGAATCGTTCCGATCGTAACTTGTCTAATCGGATAGACAAGTTCGGGGCGTGCGTTGATCACAGGCGCCGAGCCGTCGGCCTCGGCGCGACACGGCGGGAAGACCGCGCCGTTCGAGATCCGAAATCAGCCCTCGCCTGCTCCGGCTCCCGCGCGGTCCTCCGTCCTGATCCAGGCCATCATCATCTCCCAGGCCACCGACAGGATGATCGGCCCGATGAACAGGCCGACGATGCCGTGGGCGAGCGTGCCGCCGATCACGCCAACGAAGATCACGATGGTCGGCGTGGTCAGGCCGCGCCCCATGACGAGCGGCTTCAGCATGGTGTCGATGAAGCCGACCAGGACGAGAAACACGGTAAGCACCAGCGCGGTGGTGACGTCCTTGGCGGTCCAGATCCAGATGATCACCGGCAGCAGCACCAGGAAGGCACCGATCTGCACGATCGAGAGCAGCAGCACGATGAAGGCGAGCAGGCCGGCGCTCGGCACGGAAGCGAGCTTGAAGCCGATGCCGGCAAGCAGTGCCTGCACGATCGCGACGCCGATCACACCCTGCGCCACGGCGCGGATGGTCGCCCCCGCCAGCCCCAGGAAATGCTCGCTCTGCTCGGGCACGATGCGAAACAGGAAGCCGCGGCCGGCCGCAACCAGTCGCGGCCCATGCGGAAACAGGAAGCCGGCCACGAACACCGAGACCAGGAACTGGAGCGTGCCGACGCCGGCATCGCCGGCGAGCGACAGCAGCGGTCCCGCCAGCGGCTGGAGATATGGCGCGACCTCGCGCAGCACCGCGCGGATGTTGTTGTAGGCCTGCTCCCAGAGGTCATAGAGCCATGGACCGACCAGCGGCCACGACTTCAGCTGCTCCGGCGCCGACTGGAGCGCGAGGTCGCCGGTGCCGAGCTGGTGCGCCAGCTCGCGCACGCCGTCGACCGCGCTGAGACCGAGCCAGGTCGCAGGACCAATAACGATGCCGAGCGTGATCAAGGTCAGGATTGCCGCTGCGGTCTTGGGCCGGCCGCCGAGGATCTTGGCGACCCAGCTGAAGGCCGGGTAGAACGCGACCGCGAGCACGCCGCTCCAGGCCAGGATCGGCACGAACGGGCGGATGATCAGGAAGGTCCAGATGATCAGCAGGCCGAGCAGGCCGAGCCGGATGACGAGCTGGATGATGTCCTCACCCGTCAGGAGCTGACGGAGACTTTTCACGGGCACGACCTTCCTTGCGGCATCGACGCGGGTTCCGGCGCTTACGCGGTCCAGCGTTATTGCCAGCAACAGACCGGGCGTCAAGACGACCTGTTCCCACGCGATCCGGCGCGGTCAGGAACGCATCGGACGATTCTGCATTGCCAGCGCGATGTCACCCCAACCCAGAGAGCCTGACGCGCATGCAGGCATCCACCGCGGCGTCCGCTATTCGCTGAGGCGGAATGCCGCGCCCGGCTATTGGCACTACGCCTATGCCATCGGCGACAGGGTCCGCTCCGGACGGGTGCAAGGCAGGCTGCCGCTGCTCGCCATCAGGCGCGTCCAGATGCGGATCGACCGGGACATGCGACCCGGCCGAGGCTGATTTCGTCAGGCTTTAGAAGTGGTAGTTCACACCAACCGTTCCGGTCTGGATGTTCAGCTTCACGTTCGCCGGCGTCGCGGCCAGATTGCCCGTGGTCACCGGCAGCTCGGTGATCACGTTAAAGCTCATGTAGTTGTACTCGGCCCTCACCGACCAGTTCGGCATGAACATCCACTCGACGCCGCCGCCAGCGAGCCAGCCGGTGCGGTTGAAGCTGCCCGAGGCGGAACCGGCGAGCGCGCCGGCAAGTCCGTTATTGGCATTGTACTTGTCGCGGGTGAAGGCCGCGCCGCCCTTGGCGTAGAGCAGCACATGATCGAAGGCGACGCCGAAGCGTCCGGCCACCGTTGCGATGTAGTCGTTCTTCAGCGTCAAGCTGAAGCCGGCGCCGCCGCCGAACGGACCGCCGGCGTTGAGCGTGACACTGGACCAGGCGCCGGTGCCTTCCAGGCCGACCACGACATTGCTGATCTGGTAGTTACCGCCGATCTGGCCGCCGACCACGCTGCCGCGGGCGGTGACCGCAGTCCAGACGGCGGCCGGATCGGTCGGGTCGATGCCGGTCCATTTGCTCCAGGCGCCGCCGCCATGTGCACCGATGTAGAAGCCTGTCCAGGTGAAGATTGCAGCAGGCACCGGCGCCTTCACCGGCGCGGGCGCGATGATATCCGCGGCAAATGCCGGCGTTGCCAGCGACAGCAGCGCAGCCGTCAAAAAGAGCTTCTTCCCCATGATCTCACCCCCACTTGCGCGCTTTCAGACCGAGGCGACCGGGGTGAAATCTAGCTGCCGGATCAAGCGCGCGCTTGGACCTGCCGGCGGCGCGATCGGGACTGACGGGCGCCGCACATCGGGAAAATCCTGCAATATCCGCGGGCCGCAGGCCGGTTTGGCTAACGGCGATTAACCGGATTTCTGCCGGCCGGTTTACGCCGATGCAAAACCCCTCTCCTACCTTTTCCGCGAAACTCCTCGAGACACCGACGTGCAATGGCCAACAGCATCTGGACGACAGAAGAATTCACCTGCACCGGGTGCAGCATGAACTACACCGCGACGAGGGAGGAGCACAGCGAGGCGCATTCCGGCAGCTTCAAATGCACCATCTGCAGCGGCGTGGTGCACGCCTGGTCCGGCAAGCATCACTTCTTCGGCTGGCAAGCGGTGAAGACGAAGCCGCCGGTGTTCGGACGGCGCTGGGCGGGCATCGAGTGGTAGGCTGAAGCGATACAAGACAGCGATCGTAGTCCGGGTGAGCGCAGCGACATCCGCGGCCGCTCGCGGTTGGAGTCCCGGATATCGCTTCGCTCATGCGGGCTACGAGACCTTGCGTTGCCCGACGTCGGGGCAAAACACCCGCGCAAATCTCCGGCCTCGCCTGTCAACCCACCGCCACAAATATATTCTACTTTACCGAAATTCGGATTTATCGTACAAACGAAACACCCTGGCCCGAGACAAGGGGCGGATCGCGATCGTCACGAACCGCGGGCCGGGTAGCGATGGACGCGATGGCGTCGGGCGTAACAGGCATTGCAGGGCGGGAAACCGTGAGCAACGCCTCTCGCGCGAACGACACGGCGCCGACAGCGTCTTCGCATGGCTTCGGGCGTGAGCACATGCCAGCTCTCGAAGTCCCAGCGAGGACGTGCGCGGACGGCGAAGTCGTGTGGTCCTGACGCCCGGGGTCTGTGCGTCAAGTCCTGTGGTGATGTGCGTTGCCCGACCGGGCGCGACCATCAGCCATCCACGGGGCGACGGGGGCAATAGTGCATCGCTCCCCGGGGAGAGCACGAAGTAAGCCGTAAAACCATCGCGCAGGGAAGGCCAGGCGATTGCCTGACCTGTGGTCCACCCCGTGTGCATCTTTTTCGGCGCACGGACCTGCGGGTGCCAGCCGGCGCCCAGCCTTCCCTGCGCCCTTGTTACGATAAGGGCAGGAGGACGTAGAGGACGACGCAAGACTCGGGCGAAGTTGCGCCGCGAGATTGCGATGTCATGCCTGCCATTCGGTGATCGAAGCGCGGCTTCTGCTACACCGCGACACCAGTTACACTCCCCTTCCCCACAATCGAATCCGACACGCAATGACCGCTCCCTTCGTTCCCCAGATCGCTCTCTACCGCAACTGGCTCGCCGGGCAGCGCGGCCTCTCCTTCGCAAGCTACGAGGAGATGCGGCAATGGTCGGTGCGCGATCTCGACGGTTTCTGGCGCAGCATCTGGGACTATTACGATCTGCAATCGCCGACGCCGTTTGCGGCCGTCCTCGCCGAGCGCAAGATGCCGGGCGCGGTCTGGTTTCCCGGCGCGCAGGTCAACTATGCCCGCCAGGTATTCCGCCACGTTGACGCCGCCCATGCCGCCGGCCTGCCCGCGATCGTCAGCGCTGGCGAGGATGGCAGGCTCACGGAAACGAGCTGGCCGGAGCTGCGGCGCAAGGCGGCCGCGCTGGCGCTGCATCTGAAGGGTTTGGGTATCAAGCCCGGCGACCGGGTCGCGGCCTATCTGCCCAACATCCCCGAGACCATCATCGCATTCCTGGCGAGCGCCAGCATCGGCGCGGTCTGGAGCGTGTGCGCGCCCGACATGGCCGCGCCCGCCGTGATCGACCGCTTCAAGCAGATCGAGCCAAAGGTGCTGATCGCCTGCGACGCCGTGACCTATGCCGGCCGTCGGCACGACCGCAAGGACGTCGTCACGGAGCTGCGGCGATCCCTGCCGACAGTCGAACACGTCATCCTCCACAGCGCGGCCGCCGCGCCCGCACCGGACGCCCTGCTCTCCGACATCACCGCAAGGACGGGCGTGGCGATCGATGCGTTCGAGCCAATATGGCTGCCGTTCGATCATCCGCTCTGGATCGTCTATTCCAGCGGCACCACCGGCCTGCCGAAGCCGATCGTGCACGGCCATGGCGGCATCGTCATCGTGGTGCTGGCGCTGCTCGGTCTGCACAACGATCTCGGCTGCTCCTATCACGAGAACTCGTTCGGCGAGCGCTATCACTGGTACTCTTCGACCGGCTGGATCATGTGGAATTCGCAGGTCGGCGGCCTGCTCAGCGGCACCACCTGCTGCATCTTCGACGGCAGCCCCGGCGGCACCAGGGACAAGCCGGACTGGACCACGCTGTGGCGCTTCGTGGCGCAGGCGAAAGCGACCTTCTTCGGCGCCGGCGCGGCGTTCTTCGCCAATTGCGCCAAGGCCGAGATTGATTTGACCGCCGCCGGCGATCTGTCGCGACTGCGCTGCCTCGGCTCGACCGGCTCGCCGCTCAGCGCCGATACGCAAAACTGGTTCAACGACCGCTTCGCCGCGCTGTCGAAAGTCAACGGCAGCAAGGCGCAGGCCGACATCTGGTGGGCGAACATCTCGGGCGGCACCGATTTCGCCGGCGCCTTCATCGGGGGCAATCGCGAATTGCCGCAGACGCCGGGCGCGATGCAATGCCGTTCGCTGGGAGCTGCCGTGGAAGCCTTCAGTGAACAGGGCCATGCCGTGATCGACGAGGTGGGCGAACTGGTCTGCACCGAGCCGATGCCCTCGATGCCGCTCTATTTCTGGAACGACAAGGACGGCGCGCGCTATCGCGCCAGCTATTTCGAGACCTATCCGGACAATTTCGACGGCAGCGGCCGCGGGCCGGTGTGGCGGCATGGCGACTGGCTCAAGGTCAATCCGGACGGCTCCTGCATCATCTACGGCCGCAGCGATGCCACCATCAACCGGCACGGCCTGCGCATGGGCACGAGCGAGCTCTATTCCGCGATCGAGGCCCTGCCGGAGGTGCTCGATTCCCTCGTCGTCGACCTCGAATATCTCGGCCGCGACAGCTACATGCCGCTGTTCGTGGTGCTGCGCGAGGGCATCGCGCTCGACGGCGCGATGCAGGCCAGGATCAACAGGGCGATCGAAGCCGGTCTGTCCCGACGTTTCCTGCCCAACGAGATTTTCGCCGTGGCCGAGATTCCGCGCACGCTGTCCGGCAAGAAGCAGGAGCTGCCGATCAAGAAGCTGCTGCTCGGCCAGCCGGTCGAGAAGGTCATCAACAGGGAGGCGATGGCCAATCCCGCCTGCCTCGACTGGTATCTCGCCTTCGCGCGGGACTATCTGGCGCGAACCGCGGCATGAGGGAGATTGCCCCAATTGCGCCAATGGCATTTGCACTCCGTTCACCGATCGCCGCTAGATCAGGACGGATCCTTCGTACCGAACACCAGTCATGGCCGACCTCAACGCCGTCCTCACCAGGCTCAACGACCGTCTGCTCCGCCTCGAGGGCGAGCTGTTCGTGCTGCGCTCGCTGGCGCGGGCGACGCTGACCGCGGGCGACGACCATGCGGCGCGCATGCGCAAGCTGGTCGAGGCCGCAAAGGTCGCGCTCGACGACGAGGCGAAACGCGAGCTCGACAAGCCGACCCGCAAATATGTCGATGCGGCAACCGCTCTGGTGGAAGAGCTCCTGGTCGAGCCGACCCCGGCACGGCCGCTCTTCACGGTCATCGACGGCGGCCGGCGGGACTGATCGCGTCAGCGCAGTCGCATCGCACCGAAATCAACGGCATCCGCCTTCAGCCGGCTCAGCCCCGCTTCGATGACCGCGATCTCCTCGTCGATCTGGCCGATCGGCAGGCTGAAATCATAGCCGGACCTGCTCTTCAGATCGACCGCGAGCCGCTGCCTGTGCATCATCAGCTGGTCGAGGCCACGCCGGTTCTTCAGTCGGACATAGCTGTCGACGATCTGCTCAATCGCGCTCGGCATGGCATCGGTCCCGACGAAAGGGCCCGCGCGGCGCACCCACGCCGGCGGGACATTTCGGTGTCGCGGTACGCAATACAAATCCGCGACAGATTCGTCGATACGCCAGGCTGGTTGAGAACGTATTACCGTCGGATGATTTCATGACGTGCGGCATGAAAAAGCCGCTGGCGATCACGCCAGCGGCCAAACCCGGGTTCGAAAACGGATGCGGGATGAAATGTCGCCAGCCCCGGTTGATGCATGTTCTAACGCCAAACCGGGTCTGTCTTCTGTTCGAAACGAAACACAGGAACCGACATTTCCACCACTTGGCCATCCGATCGTGGCGGCAGGGCAGCGCGCGTGGAGCACCTGAGCGGTCGGCCCGCGCAAATCGCCGAATTCATCGTGCGCCCTGCGCCCGGCGCATTGTTGATAACCGGCGCAAACGCCCCGCGGGGGCGTCCGGACGTGTTATCGGGGGATGACGCAGTTGCGAGACGGATCGGACACCCATGCGCATTACCCTCGTCGGCTCCCGCCATTTCGGTGTGACCACCCTGAACATGCTCCGGGAGCACGGCGTGCCCGTCGTGCGGGTCGTCGTGGCCGATGCCGAGGATCGCCTCGCCGCGGCCGCCAAGGCTGCCGGCATCGAGGTGGCGGTGCAGGCCAATCCGAAGCTGGTGGTGGCCTCCGAGATCGCCCCCGACACCGATCTGATCATCACCGCGCACAGCCACGCCCGGATCGGCAAGGACGCGCTCGCCGCAGCGAAGCTGGGCGGGATCGGCTATCACCCCTCGCTGCTGCCGCGCCACCGCGGCAAGGCCGCCGTGGAATGGACCATCAAGGAAGGCGATCCGATCGCTGGCGGCACGATCTACCATCTCGCCGATCGCATGGACGCCGGCGCCATCGCCGCCCAGGACTGGTGCTTCGTCAAGAAGGGCGAGACTGCCCGCGAGTTGTGGGAGCGCGCGCTCGCCCCGCTTGGGCTCAAGCTGCTGGCCGACGTGATCGATTATGCCAATGTCCACAAGGCACTGCCGTTCAAGGTCCAGGACGAGCAGTTCGCGACTTCTGCACCGAGTCTCTCCTGACGTTTACCCTTAACGTCAGGGGGCCTTGATTTTGCTTCGAAAATTGCGCGCGGAAACGCAAATAAACCATTGTTTCCACAGGAACAATTTTCGATTTGGCATTGCAACAAATTTCCGTCACATTTCGCCCGAATAAGCGTCAGCATATCAGACAAATTCAAGGACGGAATTCATGCGTTTTGATCGCATCGCGGCGTTCTGTGCCGCTTCAGTTTTCATCGGCACCTTCGCCGCTCCCGCCTTCGCCCAGAGCCCCTATGACGGCAACTGGCAGGTCACCATCGTCACCAAGAGCGGCACCTGCGAGCCGACTGCGAGCTCCCTGCTGACGGTTGCCGACGGCAAGATCACCGCGCCCGGCGCTAACGTTTCCGGCACCATCGGCAGCGGGGGACTTGTGAAAGTTTCGATCAATGGTGCATATGCCAACGGTCAACTCAACGGCAACGCCGGATCGGGGAAGTGGAATGGAGCATCTGCAGGCATACCGTGCAGCGGGCGGTGGGAAGCATCGCGCCAATAAGCCAATCGAAGCTCGCGCCCGGAACCGGCGGCTGCTGATCGCGGCCGCCGTTTTGTTTGCAGCGGGGATCGCCAACTCTGAAAGCAACGCCCAGTCCGGCCCCTTCGCCCCGCTGGCGGGCAGCTGGAGCGGCGGCGGCACCGTCACCCTGGATGACGGCTCGACCGAGCGGATTCGCTGCCGGGCCAAATACGCCCCGATCGGACCGACCATGGAGATGTCGCTGACCTGCGCCAGCGACGCCTACAAGTTCAACCTCGGCGCCAACGTCAAGGCCGAGGGCAGCGCCATCGCCGGCAGCTGGTCCGAGGCCAGCCGCAACATCTCCGGCTCGCTCCAGGGCCGCGGTGGCGGAGGGACCTACGAACTGGTCGCTTCCACCGCCGGCTTCAACGCCAACATCTCGCTGAAGACGTCCGGCAACAAGCAGAACGTCACGATGCGCGCCGACAGCCAGTTCCGCGGCGCCAATATCTCGCTGTCGAAATAACAAGACGACAGCACGATGACACGACAATCGACCCGGCATCCGCGCCGGGTCGATTTTTTTATGCGCCCGGCACGAACGCGGTGACCTCGATCTCGACCTTGGCGCGGTCGTCCACGAGCCCGCCGATATAGAGCAGCGTCGAGGGCGGGAAATTGCGTCCGAGCGTGTCCTTCCAGGCTGCGCCGATACCTGCACCCGCGGCCTCATATTCGCTGCGGCTCGTCAGGTACCAGGTCAGGCGAACGATGTGTTCGGGGCCGGCGCCGGCCTCGCCCAGGAGCTTGATGATGCGCGTCAGCGCGGTCGCGACCTGCGCCGCCATGTCGGGCGCGTAATTGCCGGCCTCGTCGCCGCCGGTCTGGCCGGCCAGCACCACCCAGCGTCCCGGCCCTGCCACGACGACACCATGGGAAAAGCCACGCGGCTTCTTCCAATCGGCCGGCTGCAAGATGTTCATGAGCGAAGACTCCCGTTTCTTGTCGTTGTTCGCTGATGCCTTAGCACGTCGCCCTGCATCGCTGCATCCGCAGATTTGGCCGTTGCAAACCGCGGCGATGTCGCCGATACCGGCCGTCCCCTCAAATTCGATCTCCCGCGCTTCCGCCCAATGACTGCGACACCGTCCAAAACGATGGCTGCACTGTGGATGGCCGGCTGGCTGGCGCTGATGCTGGTCATGGCGGTCGCCGGGCGTGAGACGACGCGCGACCTCAACGTCTTCCAGATCATGGAAGTACGATCGGTGATCGGGTTCACGCTGCTCCTGCCGTTCATCTCCCGCGCCGGTGGCTTCAAGGCGATCGCGACCAAGCGCCTGCCGCAGCACCTCGCACGCAACGGGGTGCATTATTTCGCACAGCTCGGCTGGTTCTACGCACTGACGCTGATCGGGATAGGCCAGGTCGTCGCGATCGAATTCACCATGCCGATCTGGACCGCACTGCTCGCTGCAACCTTCCTGTCCGAGCGCATGACGGTCTGGAAGATCGCCGCTGTCGCGCTCGGCATAGTCGGTGTCGTCATGATCGTGCGACCCGCGACAGGAGAGATCAATCCGGGCCAGTTGATCGCGCTCGGAGCCGCGATCGGCTTCAGCATCTCCATGATCCTGGCGAAATCGCTGACCCGGACTGACAGCGCCTTGTCGATCCTGTTCTGGATGATCGTGGTGCAGTTCGTCATGGGGTTGCTGCCGACATTCTATGTCTGGACCTGGCCGTCAGCCGTCCTCTGGGGTTGGCTCTTCGTCATCGGAATCTGCGGCACATTCTCGCATTACTGCCTCGCCAGCGCGCTCCGCTACGCCGACGCGACCATCGTGGTTCCCATGGACTTCCTGCGGGTTCCCCTCACCGCGACCGTCGGCTGGCTGCTGTATTCGGAGCGGCTCGACGCCTGGACCGTGCTCGGCGCGGCGCTGATCCTGTGCGGCAACCTCCTGAATTTGAAGCCTGCGCCGCCGGTTCCCGCCCGCGCGCAGTGAACCAACCGCTGCCTCACGCGACAAAACAAAGTGGTCGAGCGTGTGATTTGGATCACGTTGGAGAGGCTCTCCATCGTGCACATTCGGCAACACAGCAGCGGGTTGAACGGGACGTACCGCCGTTTAGGTGGCGCGAAGTCGGGCACTTCGTGTAGGTTCGTTGCCAATTTGTTGCTGCCTGCAATTCGATTCTGGGGATTTCAGATGCGCTATCTCACCCTCCTCGCGTCGCTCATGTGCGTGGCGTTGTCGGTCAGTGCCGCGAAAGCCGACCGCCGTGTTGCCTTCGTCGTCGGCAACGGCACATACAAGAATGTCGCGCAATTGCCGAACCCGCCGATCGACGCCAAGGCGATGGCTGCAACGCTGCGCAATGTCGGCTTCGAGGTGATCGAAGGATCCAATCTCAGCCGCGACCAGATGACCGAGAAGCTGCTCGACTTCGGCCGCAAGGCGCAGGGCTCCGATATCGCGCTGTTCTATTATGCCGGCCACGGCATCGCCGTCGGCGGCACCAACTACCTGCTGCCCGTCGATGCCGACATCAAGTCGGAGATGGACGTCAAGCTGGGCGCCGCCATCAACATCGACCTGACGCTCGACCAGACCATGGGCGATGCCAAGGTCAAGCTCGTCTTCCTCGACGCCTGCCGCGACAATCCGTTCGCTGCCAAGATCAAGTCGAACTCGGCGACCCGCAGCGTCAACGTGCAGAGCGGTCTCGCCGAGATGAAGTCCGGCGAAGGCACGCTGATCGCGTTCGCCACCGGCCCGGGCCAGACTGCGCTCGACGGCCAGGAAGGCAACAACAGCCCGTTCACCCGCGCGCTGATCGACAACATCACCAAGCCCGGCGTCGAGATCCAGCAGGCAATGACGTCGGTCCGCGCCCAGGTCAATGAAGAGACCCGCAAAGGCCAGCTGCCCTGGGGCCACACCAACCTGACTGGCACGGTCTATCTCAATCAGGCTCCGACGAGCCAGGTCGCCAATGCGGCACCGACCGCTTCTGGCATCGTGCCGGCGGCGAACGGGAGCTCGGACGGTGTCGAGCTCGAATACTGGCGCTCGGTCAAGGAGAGCAACAAGCCGGAAGAGCTTAACGCCTACCTCTCCGCCTATCCGAACGGTCAGTTCAAGGCGCTGGCGCTGGCACGCCTCGCGGCGATCAAGAGCGGCCCCTCGACCGCGACCCGCACGCTCAACGCCGGCGTCGATCCCGCAGCCTTTACCGATGAGGCCAGCCAGCTCACCGAGGACCAGATTGGCCTCGACAAGAACCAGCGCCGCGACGTGCAGCGTCGCCTCACCGGGCTCGGCTTCGATGCCAAGCAGACCGGCGTCTTCAGCGACGAGACCCGCTCGGTGCTCAAGCGCTGGCAGGCCGCACGCGGCTATCCTTCGTCAGGCTACCTCAACAAGCCCCAGCACAAGGCCCTGCTCTCCGAGGTCGTGGCTGCACCGCCGACCGCAAGCGATAGCAGCCAGAAGGCGGCCCGGCGTGCCTCCAGCGCCCCCGCAAGCGGCAGCGCGCCGGCACCGGCTCCGCAACGCAGCAGCCCCGGCGATGCCGCAGGCGCCGCTTTCGTGGGTGGCGTTGTCGGCGGCATGATGGGCGGCATGTTCCGCCGCTGAGGCAGGACGGCGCTTCAAGACAAAGCCCGGCTCGCGCCGGGCTTCTCCGTTGCTAATAATCCTGGGTGAACCAGGGCACGAGCGTCCGGATGCGCGGCATCGCCTGCATCGTAATGCTGGTCCGGGCCATCTCTGCGATGCGCGGCGCCAGTGACGAGAGACCTCCGCGGCGGGTCACCAGAAGCAGATCACGAAAAAATCCAGGGCCCGGCAGAGGGAGAGCGCTCACTTGAGCAGCGTGAGCGAGCCCCTGCAACAGACACAGCGGCGTGGTGATCGCCACGCCCATACCGGTAGCGACCATCGCGACCAAGCTGTCCGAGGTGTCGAACTCAAAGGCCCGTGGCGGACGAATACCCAAACGACTCAGATGGCGCTCGACTTGCGCACCGACGTAGGAGCGTTCGCTGTGCCGGACCAGACGATGCCGGGCGAGGATCTCGCGCAAATCGAGATCGGCAAATTCGGCTTCCAGTCCGCGCGGCACCACCAGCAGATACGGCTCGCGGTAGAACGGGAAACGCTCGACGTCATAGAGGTCATCCATGGCGTCGCATGTGATCGCCGCATCGATCATGCGACGCACCAAGGCCTCCGCATGAGAATGAGCAAGACCCGACCATGCCGACAGGCTTAGAGCGATCGACCCCGACATCAGCTCCTTGACGAGGTGCGCGCCGACGGTGCCGGCATAGGAATCGACGAGGCCGAGCCTGAGATCAATACGCTCGGACTGTTCGGCCGCCGCCCTGAGTGTGCCGAGAAGCACGTCGAGGTCTCGGTTCAGATCGAGGACGCGGTCTGCAAGGATGCGTCCTGCCCGGGTCGGCGTGAGCGGCCTGCGGGTCCGGTTGAAGAACGCGACGCCGACCGCGGCTTCGGCACGCCGCACCGCCTGAGACACGGCGGACTGCGTCATCCCGAATTGGCGGGACGCCTCCAGCATGCTGCCGGAGTCCGCGACAGCGGCGACAATCTGCAGGCTTCGCAGGTCGGGGACGGGTGACTGCATCTCCATGACTTAAGCAGAAGTCATGTGAACATGCAAATTTGCTTCATTATATGAATTATTCTTGTAGGTGAGCCGCATTTGAAAGCAGAATTCATGCAGTCCCAACAATTAAGCAGTTTCGATCGATGAGCGAGCGAGCGGACATTCTGGTGATCGGCCTCGGTGCCATGGGAAGCGCGGCGCTCTATCAACTGGCAAAGCGAGGGGTAAAGGCGGTCGGCCTCGATCGCTTTGCGCCTCCCCACATGATGGGATCCAGCCACGGCGAAACCCGCATCACCCGGCAGGCCGTCGGTGAGGGCCTCGATTACGTGCCCCTGGTCCTGGATTCGCACCGGATCTGGCGTGAGCTCGAAGCCGAGACGTCTGACCAACTCCTGAACCCATGTGGCCTCATCGTCATGGCACCCGGCGTTGGCGAGACGTCGCACCACGGCAAGCCGGATTTCGTCGCACGCTCGATCGGGGCAGCCCGTGACTTCGGCATTGCGCACGAAGTGATCGACGGGCGAGAAGTGGCTTATCGCTTCCCGCAGTTCTTGAACCTCCAGGGCAACGAGAAGGCCTATTACGAGCCCGGCGGGGGATACGTTCTTCCAGAGCGCTGCATCACGGCGCAACTGACGCGCGCGGAGCAGCTCGGAGCAACGATACGCACGGGGGTCGAAGTTCTCTCGATCGCGCAGACAGGTTCCGTCGTTCGGGTGGAAACCTCTTCAGGCACATTCGAGGCGGATCAGGTTGTCGTGTCGGCCGGCGGCTGGAATGCTCACCTGCTCGGCGCGCCGTTTGACCGCGTGCTCACCGTGAAGCGTCAGGTGCTGCATTGGTACGAGCTCGACGACACGAGCGCGTATCGCACCAACGCTCCTGTGTTCATCTGGATGCATGGCGCGACGGACGTCGATTATCTCTACGGCTTCCCACCCCTGCCCGGCGATCGCCGCCTCAAGGTCGCGACCGAGCAGTACGAAACCAGCACGACGGCCGATACCGTCGACCGCACCGTCGATCCGAAGGAGTCGGCTGAAATGTACCGCAAGCACGTCGAGGGGCGGCTCGCCGGCGCCACGCCGCGCGTCGCACAGGCGGCCGCCTGCATCTACACGGTGACGCCCGATCGGGGCTTCATCATCGACCGGCATCCCGACCAGGACAGGATCGTCGTCGTCTCGGCCTGCTCGGGCCATGGCTTCAAGCACTCGGCAGGGATCGGCAACGTCGTGGCCGGAATGGTGACCGACGGTCGAAGCGCGATCGACCTCAGCCCGTTCTCCGTGTCTCGATTTGCGTGAGATTTGGCACGAACTTTGTACCGCGAAAAAACGACGCGTGTCGTGATTGCAATCCTGGAGGTGTCATCCGATGAAGAATTTGGTCCGTTCCATGATGACAGGTGCCACGCTGCTGCTGATGCTCGGCAGCGCTCAGGCGGCCGATGGCGTCGATGCCATCAAGCAGCGCGGCACGTTGAATGTCGGCGTCAAGGCAGACTACAAGCCCTTCGGCTTCCGCGATCCCACGGGCAATGTGGTCGGCATCGAGCCGGATCTTGCCGCGGACATCGCCAAGCGCCTCGGAGTCAAGCTCGAGCTCGTTCCGGTCGCAGCCTCCAACAGAATCGAGTTTCTTCAGCAGGGAAAGGTTGATCTGCTGATCGCGACCATGTCGGACAGGCCGGAACGCCGCCGAGTCGTTCAAGCCATCGAGCCGCTGTATTATTCGGACTACGTGAACATCCTTCTCAACAAGAAGGCCGGCATCAAGGACTGGGCCGACCTCAAGGGAAAACCCGTCTGCGCCACGTCGGGAGCCTGGTACAACAAGGATGTCGCCAAATCCTACGGCCCCGAAATTGTTGCGTTTGATGGTTCGGAGAAGCCTCTGTTCGCCATGAAGCAGGGCAACTGCATCGGCTATGTCTACGATCAGACCTTCCTGCAAGGCAAACTGCTCGAGGACGAGTGGAAGACGGACTATGACCTGCCCCTGAAAGGCGTTCTGCCATCGCCATGGATGATCGCCGTCGCACTCGAGAACACCAGCCTTCAGAAGCTGCTCGAAGATACGACAAAGGACTGGATGAAGACCGGCTTCATCGTGAATGCGGAAAAGAAGTGGGGCATTTCTCCGACCGAATATTCGCTCTCCATGCACGAGCAATTCAAGGACAAATGAGCGCATGAGGCGGAGCGCCGGAACGGTCCTGCGCTCCGAATAGGTCGAACCAATGCACTGATACGAGGCATCGCCTCCACACTTCGGTGTCGCGCAACATGCAGGCAATCGGCAACTGGTTTCAGCGGCTCTACGAGACGACGGGGCTGAATTTCTCCGTGTTCTACGATGCGTACGATTGGGGCCGCTATTTCGGCGGCCTCAAGATGACGCTGCTTCTGAGTGTCACGACGATCCTGCTGAGCCTCATCATCGGTGCCGCTGGCGCCTTGATGCAGGGCAGTCCGTCCACATTGCTGCGGTTGCCCGTCAATGCCTTCGTGGTGGTGTTCCGCAACACGCCACCGCTGGTCCAGCTCTTCTTTTTCTATTTCGGCCTCGGCACCATGCTTCCGGCCGTCGAGGCGGCCGGCATGCGCGTTCCGCTGCTCAGCAACGTCCAATGGGCCATCATTTCGCTGTCACTGTTCGCGGGCGCCTTCAACGTGGAGATCTTCCGCTCCGGCATCGAGGCGGTGCCGAGGACGACGCTGGAAGCCGCGGAGGCGCTCGGATACACGCGCCTCAAGGCCTACATCCATATCGTCCTTCCGCTGGCCATTCGCGTCTGCCTTCCCGCACTGAACAACAACCTCGTCAACCTGCTCAAGACGACCACCCTCGCCTACGCGATCGCCGTTCCCGAAACGCTCTATGCGGTCAAGCAGATCTGGTCGGAATCGCAGAACGTTTTCGAAATGATGGTCGTGCTGCTGGCGACCTACGGCATCCTTGTCGGTGTCCTCGTCTGGCTGATGCATCGCTGGGAGCGGGCAATGCGCATCCCCGGTTATGCGCGATGAAGACCGCCGGATCCGGGCACAGGCTTGCCGTCCTTCTGCCGTATCGTCCCGCCCCGGACCGGATGTCCGTTCGGATCGGCCCGCTGCCCGCTGCGATCCTCTGCTTCTGCGCCGTCATGGCCGCATCTACTGCATGGGCGCAGACCGGATCGACGTTGCTGTCTCCGCTCCAGGTCATCGTGAAATGGTCGCCGCTGCTGCTGCGCGGGTTCGCCTTCAACATCCTGATCTCCCTGCTGGCCATGCTGCTGGGGACCATCGCCGGGCTGGGCCTGGGTCTCGCCTTGTTGTCGGAGCGCCGGCTGCTCGCAGCCGTCAGCTGGCTCGTCACTCAATTCTTCCGCAACGCCCCCTGGCTGGTGCTGCTGTTCTTCGTCATGTTTCTGGTGCCCTTCCAAGTCACCCTGTTCAAAACGACCATCCCCCTGCCGGACTGGATCAAGGCGACAGTCGGCTTCGCCCTGCCCGTCATGGCGAATGTCGCCGAGGTCGTGCGCGGGGCCGTCCGCTCCATTCCGTCGACGCAATGGGAGGCGGCGGAATCGCTCTCGTTCACGCGGCGCCAGACGATGTGGCTGATCATGCTGCCACAATGCATCAAGCGCATGCTGCCGCCCTGGATGAACATCTATGCGATCGTCGCGATGTCGACAGTCCTCGCATCGATCGTCGGTGTTTCGGAAATGCTCACGCTGACAGCGCAAGTGCATGCTGCCGAAGGCGGCAGACCGGAACTGTTCGCACCGCTCTACGGTTTCGCGCTGCTGTGTTTCTTTCTCTACTGTTATCCGATCAACATCTGGACCGCTCATCTCGAGCGTCGGTTCCGCGTACGCTGAGGAAGCAGAGCATGGCCACGAGCTGGACTCCGGATCAGCCCATCGTTCAATGCGTTGACGTCAGAAAGTCGTTCGGCGCGCTCGAGGTCCTGAAAGGCATCAGCCTGTCGGTCAAAAAAGGCGAGGTGATCTGCATCATCGGCCCCTCGGGATCGGGAAAGTCCACGCTGATCCGCTGCATCAACGCGCTCCAGCCGATCACCTCCGGGAGCATTCAAATCGAAGGCATCGAGGTGACCGATCCCAGGCTCGACAAGCTGGCGCTTCGCCGCAAGGTCGGGATGGTATTCCAGCAGTACAACCTTTTCCCGCACAAGACTGCGCTCCAGAACGTGATGATGGCGCCGATCCATGTTCTCGGCCAGAAACGCGCCGAGGTCGAAGCGCGCGCCCGGGCTCTGCTCGCCAAAGTACGGCTCGCGGGGAAGGAGGACACCTATCCCGGTGAGCTCTCCGGCGGACAGCAGCAGCGCGTGGCCATCGCCCGTTCGCTGGCGATGCGACCGGACATCATGCTGTTCGACGAAGTGACCGCCGCCCTAGATCCGGAAACGGTCAAGGAGGTCCTGGTCACCATCCGGGAGCTTGCCGAGGATGGGATGACATGTCTCCTCGTCACCCACGAAATGAACTTCGCCCGCGAGGTCGCCGATCACGTCTACTTCACCGATCGCGGGGTCATCGTCGAGCACGGACCGCCGGAAACGTTGTTTACGGCGGCCAAGGACGAGCGGACACAGCGGTTCCTGTCGCAGGTCCTCTGAGCCCTCGGGTGCGCCGGCTTTTCGGCACCCAGGCAGCTGGCGGCTACTTCCCCGCAGCCTTCCGCAGCGCCTCGTTGATGCGGTCCTGCCAGCCGGGGCCGCCCTCCTGGAAGAACTCGAGCACGTCCTGGTCGATGCGCAGCGTGACCTGCTCCTTGATGCCCGGCGCCACGTTCGGCTTCGGTGGCGCCGCGGCGACCTTGGCCGTCACCTTCTTGAACGCCGCCTCGGCTTCGGTCCGCGCATCGCCCAGCGTGCGCGGCCGCCTCGGTTGATCCGCCATGTCCTAGATTCCCTCAAACAGAGCCGTCGAAAGATACCGCTCGGAGAAGGACGGCACTATAGCCAGGATGGTCTTTCCCGCAGCTTCCGGACGCTTGGCGATCTGAAGCGCGGCCGCAATCGCCGCGCCCGAGGAGATGCCACCCGGAATGCCCTCATGCCGCGCCAGCGCGCGCGAGGTCTCGATCGCCGTCGTCGAGTTGATCTTCACGATCTCGTCGATCACCGCGCGGTCGAGGATATCAGGAACGAATCCGGCACCGATGCCCTGGATCTTGTGCGGCGTGTGCTGTCCACCCGACAGCACCGGGCTCTCCTCCGGCTCGACCGCGACCACGCGCAACGAAGGCTTGCGCGGCTTGAGCACCTGACCGACACCGGTGATGGTGCCCCCGGTGCCGACACCGGCGACGAAGAAGTCGATGTTACCGCCCGTGTCGTTCCAGATCTCCTCCGCGGTGGTGCGGCGGTGCACCTCGGGATTGGCGAGGTTCTTGAACTGCTGCGGCATGACGGAGTTTGGCGTCGTCTTCAGAAGCTCTTCGGCGGTCGCAATCGCGCCCTTCATGCCCTGGGCTGCCGGCGTCAGCACCAGCTCTGCGCCGAGAAAGGCCAGCATCTTGCGCCGCTCGATCGACATCGATTCCGGCATCACCAGCTTGAGCCGATAGCCGCGCGATGCGGCAACGAAGGCGAGCGCGATGCCGGTATTGCCGGAGGTCGGCTCGATCAGCACGGTATCCGGCTTGACGATGCCGGCCTTCTCCATGGCGATGATCATGGCCGCGCCGATGCGATCCTTCACGCTGGCGGCCGGATTGAAATATTCAAGTTTTGCCAAAATGGTCGCGTTCACGCCCTGCATGCCCGGCAGCCGGCGCAAGCGCACGATCGGCGTGTCGCCAAAAGCCTCGACGATCGAAGAGTAGATCCGGCCGCGGCCGGGTTGGTGCGCTGCACCCGTGGTGGACGATGTGTCCATGATGAACTCCCTGTGGCAACAATTTGCGCCTTGGTCGCGGCTGTTGCGCAGTTAGAGACAGCTTGCGGCGACACGCAAGCGTGAATGCGGCACATGTTAAATACGCTGCATCGCAAAATCGCGTGAGCTGCAAATAGCAGAAAATCAACGCATTTGTGTTGCGACCTCGTCAACTGCTTCTGCTTATGTTAGACCTACGTCTTAAAGCAGGGAGGTCACCACGATGTCAGCAGTTGCTGAAGTGTTGTCGACCGTCGCGAACCGCGATCCGCGTTGCAGCGAGTTGCCCACCTGTCCCGTCTGCGCCGACTCCATGGTCGCCGCCGAAGCATCTGCCTACGTCTCGGACCACGTCATCAGCTATCTCTGGACCTGCGACAATTGCGGCTATGGCTTCGTCACCAAGCACGCCGTGAAGCAGCGCTTCACTTGCAACTGATCTAGCGCGGGGCGATGTCGCCCCTCGCCCAGTCCTCACGCGTACGCCGATAGAACTCTTCGAACGTTCCGTGTGCGATCGCGTCCCTGATGCCCTGCATCAGGAACTGGTAGTAAGCGATATTGACCTCTGACAGCAGCATCGCTCCCAGCGTCTCGCCCGCCTTGACGAGATGGTGCAGATAGGCGCGCGCGTAGCTGCGCGCCGACGGCCAGTTGCTCTCTTCGTCGAGCGGGCGTGGATCGTCGGCGTGGCGCGCGTTACGCAAATTCACCTGGCCGAAACGCGTAAACGCGACGCCATGACGGCCATTGCGCGTCGGCATCACGCAATCGAACATGTCGATGCCGCGCTTCACCGCTTCGAGAATGTCGTCGGGCGTCCCGACGCCCATCAGATAACGCGGCCGGTCGGACGGCAGCAGCGGCGCCGTCTCGTCGATCATCGCCAGCATCACGGCCTGTGGCTCGCCGACCGCAAGGCCGCCGATCGCATAGCCATGGAAGCCGATCTCGACGAGGCCTTGCGCGCTCTCGTGGCGAAGCTGCGGGATGTCGCCGCCCTGCACGATGCCGAACAGCATGTAGCCGTCAGGCGCGCTCTCGAAGGCTCGCTTGCTGCGCTCGGCCCAGCGCAGCGACAATTGCATGGCGCGCTCGATGTCGGCGCGTTCGGCCGGCAGCCGCACACATTCGTCCATCTGCATGGCGATGTCGGAGCCGAGGAAACGCTGCACCTCGATCGAGCGTTCCGGCGACAGCTCGACCTTGGCGCCGTCGATATGCGAACGGAAGGTCACGGCATGCTCGCTGACCTTCCGTAGGTCAGCCAGCGACATCACCTGGAAGCCGCCGGAATCCGTGAGCATCGGACCGTTCCAGCCGGTGAAGCGCTGCAAGCCGCCGAGCCCGGCGATCCGCTCGGCACCGGGGCGCAGCATCAGGTGGTAGGTGTTGCCAAGCACGATGTCGGCGCCAGCCTCGCGCACCTCCCGCCAGTGCATGCCCTTCATGGCGCCGGCGGTTCCGACCGGCATGAAGGCCGGTGTGCGCACCGCGCCGTGCGGCGTGGTCAGGCGCCCGGTGCGCGCGGTACCGTCGGTGGCGAGCAGTTCGAAATGATTGGGAAGACCGGTGTCAGGACGATTCATGGCGGTGCTTATTGCGTGTCGGAGGGGACCGATCAACCCGCTCAGGCCCCGCAATGCGTCAGACTGAGACACATTTGACGCGGACCTGATGTTCCGCCGAGGCTTGCAAAATAAAACGATACCGTGTAGTTTTACCGTGGGGGCTGGACGAGATGCCGCGGCGAATTTGCCGGCGGCAGTATATGCGTGATCGCCAGCCACCGACGATGCCCCTCCCTTCATGTTCGACTGAAATGTCCGGCCCTTCGCGTCGCTGGACGAGGCCGGCAGGCGCCCGCTTCATCGGCTTCCTGGTCCTGGCGTGCAACCTGGCGCTCGGCGCCTGCACCTCCCTGCCCCGCACGCCCTATACGGCCGCCGAGGCCAGCACGTCGCGCGTGCTGGATATCGACGGCCTCAGGCGCTACGCCGACGAACCCGTCACGAAATTCAGCTTCGAGAAGGACAACAGCAACGCGACGAAGTCCTATCTGGCGCTCTCCGGCGGCGGTGGGGACGGCGCCTATGGCGTCGGCGTGCTCAACGGCTGGACCGCTGCCAGAACCCGCCCCACCTTCTCGGTGGTCTCGGGCGTGAGCACCGGCGGCCTGATCGCCCCCTTTGCGTTTCTCGGCTCCCAGTACGACGACACGCTGAAGGAGGTCTACACCAGCGGCATCGCGGAGAGCCTCCTGAACGATCCCAGCATCATGCGCGTGCTGTTCGGATCCGGCCTGTTCGGCAACACAAGGCTGCGCGAACTCGTCGCCCGCTATGTCGGGCCCGAGATCATGGCGCAAGTCGCACGCGAGAACGCCAAGGGCCGGAAGCTCCTGGTGGTGACGACCGATCTCGACACCCAGCGCACCGCGATCTGGGACATGGGCAAGATCGCGGCGGTGGCGACGCCAGAGGCCCTGAAACTGTTTCGCGACGTGATGGCGGCCTCCGCCAGCATTCCCCTGGTATTTCCGCCGATCATGATCGACGCCGAGGGCCAGGGCCGCAAATTTCAGGAGATGCATGTCGACGGCGGCGTGACCGCGCCGGTGCTGACGCTGCCGGAAGCCCTGCTCACGCAGGACCGCTTACCGGGCAACGCGAAGATGAACATCTACATCCTCGTCAACAAGAAGATCGAACGCAATTTCGAGCTCGTCTCCAACAGTACCATCGACGTCGCCTCACGCAGCCTGTCGGCGATCACCCAGTCGCAGACGCGCTCGATCATCTTCTCGACCTATGATTTCGCCAAGCGCAACCGCCTCGGCTTCCATCTCTCCTACATCGCCCGCGATTATCCCGCCCCGCCCTCGGAAGGGTTCGACACCAGCTATATGCGGGCACTGTATCAGTACGGATACGAGAAGGCGGCCGCCGGCCAGGCCTGGACCTCCACGCTTCCGTGAGCCCCTCGTGAGGGAACGAGGTCATATCGAGACCGTTGACGATACGGCCAATTCGGCCAGATTCGCGATGACGCCCCGGCTGCTGCGCGTTATAGAGCAATGACTGATGTAACGACCGCGCAGGAATCATTGGGCATGGGATTGACTGCGACCAAGACAAGATCGGCAGCGCCGCGGCGCGAGGTGCCGAAATCGCGCGGCGGCAGGCCGACGAAAACCGCCGCCATCGAGCGCGATCAACGGCTGATCGAGGTCGCTACCCGCCTGTTCCTGGATCGCGGTTTCGACGCGACCTCGCTCGATGCGGTTGCGGAGGCGGCCCGGGTCAGCAAGCCCACCGTCTACGCTCGCTATGGCGACAAACGTGGGCTGTTCGCCGCCGTGCTGAGGCGGGAGATCGCGCGCTGGCTGGCGCCGCTGTCGGCGGCGGCAGAGACCCAGCTCGGCAGCCCTGCGGACATCTCGGTCGAACAGCGGCTGATCGAGATCGGGCGCGAGATGCTGACATTCACCTGCGGACCCGACGCCGTCGCCTTCAGCCGCATGATGACGTCACAGGCCATCAACTTCCCCGACGTCGCCAAGCTCGGCATGGAAGAAGGCTGGCTCAAGGCCGTCGACACCACGGCGCGCTTCTTCGACCATCTGGTGGCGCAAGGCGCGCTCGACATCGAAGACACCACCATCGCGGCGGAAGTATTCCTCGACGTCGTCGCCGGTCACACCCACCGCATGGCAACGTTCGGAACAGCGCTCGAATTGAAGGTCGCGGAAAAGCGCATGCGCACAGCCA
The DNA here is from genome assembly GCF_054185205.1 of Bradyrhizobium sp. 14AA. NCBI lineage: Bacteria > Pseudomonadati > Pseudomonadota > Alphaproteobacteria > Hyphomicrobiales > Nitrobacteraceae > Bradyrhizobium > Bradyrhizobium sp. 14AA. The sequence goes on from NZ_JAVAYM010000028.1 coordinate 40,570, forward strand.
TCAAGCTGTTCCTCGCCGGTGCACTGGGACCTGCCGACCGCGTCCAAAGAGCCGCCAAAGGCACGCCGCGGCGACGCCCCGGCCGCTGACAATTCCGTGAGATCGCGCGCTTTTCCCACGGGAACCTGTCCGCGCCGTTGACCGAAATAAAACGATACGGTATGGTTTAGTTATAAGCGATACGGACCGCTTTTTAACCAGCCCCAAAAGTGGCCCGTAGCGCGAAGATCGCCGTGCCGGGACCAGCCCGCCCACGACGTTCCGCGGCCGGCCTTTGCCCAAGGCCGGCCGCGAATTCTTTACGATCATCCGGCACACTCGGTGGCCGAGGGTTTCGAGCATGACGACAACCAAACGATGGACCTCGCGACTGCTGGCAATCGCCTTGCCCGCGCTGCTCCTCGCCGCGCCGGCGCGGGCGATCGTGACCACCGGCAGCACGCCGACCGCCCTTCACAGCGACACAGATGGTGACACGGATGCCGACCGCCAGGCCGTCAGCCGCGAGATCGAGCGCTTCCGCAGCTCCTCGGTCTCGATCAGTCAGGCGATGGCGATCGCAGAGGCCCGGCACGCCGGCGCCACGACCGCGGATGTGAGCTTCGACGGGGCCTCCGGGGTGCCGGTGTACCGGGTGAAGACCCTGCACAACGACCGCATCTGGCGCCACACCATCAATGCGACGACCGGCGAGCTCATCGGCGGGGAAGCCGCCCTCCCCCTCGCCGAGCTCGACCTCGACGATCGCAGCAACCTCGCAGCGCTCGGTGCGATCAGGCACCGCCTCGCCGATGCGGTGCGTGTTGCCGAGCGCGCAGCCTCGGGCAAGGCGATCAGCGGCGGCCTGGTGCGCGAAGGCGGCCGGCTCAATTTCGCGATCGTCGTGATCAGCGGCGACGACCTCAAGGAAGTCATCCTGGAGCCGCCGGGCGCGCGGGCCAAGTAAGCCGCAGGTTCGGCCCCGGCATCGACCGGGCCGAAAAGCCATTGACGGGCGCAAGACTCTCCCGCATAAGTCGCCGCCATGTTCACGACCACCAAACGCACGACCAAAACCACCACGGCCTCAGGGGCCCGGGGAGGCGTGCGCGCGTAGTCGTCGACTAGAACGCATCAGCTCTACCGAAGCCCCGCCCTCGATGGTCCGGGGCTTTTTTTGTTGCCTAAATCTCAGCTCAACCGAAATGCAATGGAGGACAAAGTGAGTAACGATCCCGTCGTCGCGATTGTCGGCGTCACCGGTGCGGTGGGCGCCGAATTCATCGCCACCATGGACAAGCGCGGCTTTCGCGTCAGCAAGCTCAAGGCGCTGGCCAGCGCCCGCTCCGCCGGCAAGACGGTGTCGTTCCGCGGCAAGGATGTCGTCATCGAGGAATTGACCGAGCGCTCGTTCGAAGGCGTCGATATCGCCCTGTTCTCCGCCGGCGGCAGCATCTCGAAGAAGTTCGCGCCGATTGCGGTCAAGTCAGGCGCCGTCGTGGTCGACAACTCCTCCGCCTTCCGCATGGATCCGAACGTGCCGCTGGTGATCCCCGAGATCAATGCCGGCCGCATCCGCGACCATAAGGGCATCATCGCCAACCCGAACTGCGCCGCGATCACCGCGCTGGTGCCGCTGTGGCCGATCCACCAGAAGAACCGCATCAAGCGCGTGATCATCTCGACCTACCAGGCGGCCTCCGGCGCAGGCGCGGCCGCGATGGAGGAGCTCGTCGAATCCACCCGCGCCAATCTCAACGGGCAGGTCTATACGCCCAAGGTGATGCCGCACCCCTACGCGTTCAACCTGTTCAACCACAACACCGCCGTCGATCCTGAGACCGGCTACAACGACGAAGAGACCAAGGTCATCAAGGAAACCCGCAAGATCTTCGAGGACGAGAACATCGCGATCGGCGTCACTTGCGTGCGCGTGCCGGTGCTGCGCGCCCATTGCGAGGCCATCACCTTCGAATGCGAGAAGGAGATCACCGAGGACCAGGTCCGCGCCATCATGGCGCAGGCGCCCGGCGTGAAGGTGGTCGACGATCGCGCCAAGAACTACTTCCCGATGCCGATCGACGCCTCGGGCCAGGACGACGTCCTGGTCGGCCGCATCCGCAAGGATCTCAGCGACCCCTCAGGCCATTCGATCTCGATGTTCGTGGCGGCGGACCAGCTGCTCAAGGGCGCGGCGCTGAATGCAGTGCAGATCGCGGAGCTCTTGCCGCAGCGCGTGATGGCGTGAGCTGACCATCGGACAGGCGGCGTCAAGCGCGTCGCCTGTCCCTTGCTCCTACGCTAATCCCTTCAACGCCTGTTTCATCGTCAGCCTGACGGGAACATCGACGAAAACGGTGGCCGCGTAGGCCGCCGCTGCGACAATGGGGATCGCGACGAGCCCGACAAGGGCAGATTGAATCCCAAGGTTTCCCGCGCACACCTCCACGGCATGGAACGTCACGACCTGCAGAACATAGATTCCGTAGGACAGCAGTCCGAGGGTGTGCATCGTGTTTGCCAAAGCGCCGCTCGGAGGAGCGAAACGCGCGCAGATCATGATCGCGAGCGGAAACACGACCATGACGGAGATCAGGCTCAGCGCGAGATCGAGACCTCCGGGAAAACTCAGCGCAAGAATGGCCGTGACGAGAGCAAACGAGCCAAGCGCGAATCCGGGTCTTGCCGGGCGCAACCTTGCCGTTTCGTGAAATCGGTAGAGCAGCACGCCCGCGAAGAACGAGAACCCGACCCGGATCACACCGGCGCCGAACGTCTCCCAGGTTGGTCCGCCGCCCAGGACACCTCGCTTGGCGACTTCGATGCCGAACCCAAGCCATCCCATCGTCGCGCAGACCACAAGCGCGAGGGCGAAGCTGCCGACGAGCCAGATCAGGGATTTTGTGCCGAGCCGCGGTCCGAAGGCCACAAACAGCAGGTTTGCCGCAAGCTCGAAGAACAGCGACCAGGCGGCGAAGTTGAACGGGTACAGATCGGCATCGGGATAAGCAGGACTCGGGGTCGGCAGCATCAGCGCGCTACAGAGCAGGCCGAGGATCCTCTGCACCGGATCCGGCACGCCATCTGCAAGCTGCCCGAGCAGAAATGGCAGCGAGAGGATGAATGCCAGAGCGTACAGCGGGTATAGCCGCTGGAGCCTCGCGAGCATGAAGGACCAAACCGACATCCCCTGGCGGAAGCGTTTTCGATAGGCGTGCTCCAGCACGAAGCCCGAGAGAACGAAGAACAGGTCGACAGCCAGGTAGCTGTTTCTCATCCATCCGGTCGGCCCGGGCGCGCTTTCCCAGAGGAAAGGGGCATGGCGCAGGGCAACCATGATCGCCGCGACCCCGCGCAATCCGTCGAGCGCGACGAATGTTCGCTCCGTGAACGGGGCCGTTGCGGTGTACGCTGCCGGTGTCGGCAAGTTTACCATTCCTCAACCATTCGCTGGCGCGGGTTGGTGGGCCCTTCCCGCCAGCAAAACGCCCGCATCAGGCAGGCGTCTCCATCGCTCGGCACGACGCTAGGTCCAATTGCTTGCGAAACAGCAAAGACGCACAACCAGTGAACGCGCTTCGCCTGGCCCCAGGCTACGGCAGCTGGGAATCGCGTGCGCGAAACAGCAGGCAGGCATCACCGTAGGAATAGAACCGATAGCCCTGCGCGATGGCGTGGGCATAGGCCCGCTGCATCGTCTCCAGCCCGGAGAATGCCGAGACCAGCATGAATAAGGTCGACTTCGGCAAATGGAAATTCGTCAGCAACACGTCGACCGCGCGGAAGCGATAGCCGGGGGTGATGAAGATCGAGGTCTCGGCCGCGAACGGCTGAATGGTACCGTCTTCGCCGGCTGCGCTTTCGAGCAGCCGCAATGACGTGGTGCCGACGGCGACGATGCGGCCGCCGTTCTTCCGCGCGATGTTGAGCCGCTCCGCGGTCTCGGCCGGGATCGTGCCCCACTCCGCATGCATCTTGTGGCCGTCGGTGTCGTCCACCTTCACCGGCAGAAACGTCCCTGCCCCGACATGCAGCGTGACCCGGTTGATGCCGACGCCGCGCGCGCGCAACGCCTGCTCCAGCGCCGGCGTGAAATGCAGGCCGGCGGTCGGCGCCGCCACCGCGCCCTCGTTCGCGGCAAACATGGTCTGGTAGTCGGCGAGGTCCTGGTCGTCGGGCGTGCGCTTCGAGGCGATGTAGGGCGGCAGCGGCGGGCTGCCGAGATCCGCGATGGCCTGGTCGAGCGCCGGACCGTGGAACGAGAACGACAGCGTCACCTCGCCTTCGCTGCCCTTGGCCTCGACCTCGGCGTCGAGATGGCCGAGCAGACAGACCTTGCCCTCGTTGCCGAAGCGGATGTGGTCGCCGGCGGTGAGCTTCTTCGCCGGCTTCACCAGCGCCTGCCAGCGCGAGCCGTCGAGCCGCTTGATCAGCGTCGCCTCGATCTTCGGCTCGGTCTCGCGGCCGATGCGGCGGCCCTTCAATTGCGCCGCGATCACCTTGGTGTCGTTGACGACGAGCTGGTCGCCCGCTTTCAGCCATTGCGGCAGGTCGGCGATGGTCTCGTCGCGCAGCGCGCCGTCCTCGACGACCAGCATCTTCGCGGAGTCGCGCGGGCTCGCCGGGCGCAACGCGATGCGCTCGGCGGGCAGATCGAAATCGAAGAGATCGGTGCGCATGTCTCACTAGCACCGTCATTCCGGACGCCGCGCCTCCAGCGCGGCGATCCGGAATCCCGAGATTGTGGCGCGAGATTCCGGGTTCGCGCTGTCTGCGCAAAATCGACATCGTGCGTCGATTTTGTCGCAACACGCCCCGGAATGACGGGTGACTATTCCTTGTCCGCGGCCATCCGCGCCTTGACGATCTTGTCGGGGTTCTGCACCGGCTCGCCGCGCTTGATCTTGTCGACGTTCTCCATGCCCTCGGTGACCTTGCCCCACACCGTGTACTGGTTGTCGAGGAAGCGGGCGTCGTCGAAGCAGATGAAGAACTGGCTGTCGCCGGAATCGGGGCTCGCGGCGCGCGCCATCGAGGTGGTACCGCGCACATGCGGCTCCTTGTTGAACTCGGCCTTCAGCTTCTTGCCGGAGCCGCCGGTGCCGGTGCCGTGCGGGCAGCCGGTCTGGGCCATGAAGCCCTCGATCACGCGATGGAACACGATGCCGTCGTAGAAGCCCTCGCGGACCAACTCCTTGATGCGCGCGACATGGCCGGGCGCGAGGTCAGGCCGCATCTCGATGGTGACGGGGCCCTGCGTGGTCTCGAGGATCAGGGTGTTTTCGGTGGCGCTCATGCTCGTCTCTCTTGGGTTGGAGGTGAAGTCTTCCGGCCGTGGAATGGGACCTTGAATGGATGCCCCGCAACGGCGCCGCCCATTGCATCGGTAAATGGCATCGGCGTGCAGCGTTGCAATGCCTCCATCACCGCGATCCGGTACTGGAGCCGGTCATTGTCGGAGGCCTCCGCGGACTCATAGGTAATCTTCGGATGGCCCAGAATGTTTCCGTCCCGGGTAAAGCTCACGGCGACGGTGATGTCGAGTGGGCGGGCCCGGGAGGGCGGCGGCGGCCTCCAGCAACTGTAGAGCCGCACGGCAACGTCGCGGATGGTGTTAACCCGGTCAGGCGTCTGCCCAGCGGCGCCGGAGGTGGCAAGCAGGAGCGCCGCGGCGGCTACCAGGAGCTTTTCGCCACGGCGCGCCATCGTGCTCTCCTATTTGATGTCGGAAGCGACCTGCACCTTCACCATCTTGTCGGGATCGGTCACGGTGCCGCTGCCCGATCCGGGCGGCGCCTTCTTCAGCTTGTCGACGACGTCCATGCCCTGCACGACCTCGCCGATCACGGTGTACTGGTTGTCGAGGCTGCCGCCGTCCGCGAACATGATGAAGAATTGCGAGTTCGCGGTGTCGACGCTGTCGCCGCGCCGGGCCATGCCGACGATGCCGCGCGCAAAATGCACCTTGGAGAATTCCTGCTTCAGGTTCGGATATTTCGAGCCGCCGGTGCCGTTGAATTTCTCGCCGTCGCCGGTCTGCGCCATGAAACCGTCCATGACGCGATGGAACGGCACGTTGTTGTAATAGCCCTCGCGCGCGAGCTGCTTGATGCGCTCGGCGTGCTGCGGCGCCAGATCAGTCCTGAGCTTGATGACGATGCGGCCCTTGGTGGTGTCGATGACGATGGCGTTGGCCTTGTCGAGGTTGGCCGGCAATTGCTGGGCCACCGCCGGCACCGCGAACAGAAGCGCGGCAAGAACTGCGAGAATTCGGATCATGACAACTCCGGATCAGATGAGAGAGGAAGCGCGCCGTCAGCCGGCGAATTTTGTCTTGAGCTGTGCCGCAACCAGCGGCGGAACGAACGTCGAGACGTCCCCGCCCATGGCGGCGATCTGGCGCACCAAAGTGGCGGTGATCGGGCGGACCATGGGAGAGGCCGGCAGGAAGACCGTATGCACCTCGGGCGCCATGGCCTCGTTCATGCCGGCAAGCTGCATCTCGTAGTCGAGGTCGGTGCCGTCGCGCAGGCCCCGAATCATCATCGTCGCACCGTGCTTGCGCGCTGCGGTCACCGACAGATCGTCAAACGTCACGGCTTCGAGCACGCAGCCGGCCTGGGTCGCCACCGGATCGCAGACGTCATGGAGCATCTTCAGCCGCTCGTCGGTCGAGAACAGCGGCTTCTTGCCCGGGTGGACGCCAATCGCGACAACGAGCCTGTCGCACAGGGAAACGCTGTGCCGGACCACGTCCAGATGGCCGTTGGTGATGGGGTCGAAGGAACCTGGGTAGAAGGCAATGCGCGGCATGGGCCACGTCCTACCGCGCCCGGCCCGGCCCGGCAAGCCGGGCAGGTTCCGTGTCAGTTTCTTGCCGGTTTTTCCGCCGGACCATGTCGGAATCGCCCGAATTGTTTCGTCCTGCGGGCGGCCACGAAACAAAGAGCACGGCGAACGAAACCATTTCCCATGTCGGCGAAGACGTCCGGAAACTGGCCATGGTTACTAATCCGGCCAACGAATGACGGGCCGCTCACCTGGCGCAGGCGGCCGCATCACAGGGGACTGTCAATGATCAAGGCTCTTTCGGCGATTGCCATCTCTGCGTGCGTTGCTGCCGCCCTCACCCTCCTGCCCGGCTTTGCACCGACCGTCGAGGCCAGCGTGCCGCAGCCGCTGGCCAAGAGCGACCGGTTCGACATCCGCACCATCGGCAAGGACTGCTCGCAGCAGGCCTGGCCGAATTTCGAGGCATCCTGCCTGCGCAAGGCCGGCACCAAGGCGAATGTCCGGGAGGCTCGCCTCGTCACCGCCGACCGCACCCCGTAGTCGGATCTGTCAGCTTCGCGTCAGGTAACTCCCCCGAATATAAACCCGTAGATATTTGCGACGTCTCGTCGCAGACTGCGTGATGCTCGCGCCCGCCGGAATGTCCCGTCGGGCGCGATCCCATCGGGGGGTTGCCTTTGTCCAGTACGCCCGCAGTCGCTTCCGGCCACCATCCTGATCCGCTGCCGCTTGCTATGACCATGGGCGCCCTCGGGGTGGTCTATGGCGATATCGGTACCAGCCCCCTCTATGCCCTGAAGGAAGCCGCCAAGGCTGCCGCCCATGGTGCGACAGTAACCCCGGAGGCTGTCCTGGGGGTTGTCTCGCTGATCCTCTGGGCCCTGCTGCTGATCATCTCGCTGAAATATGCGCTGTTGATCCTGCGCGCGGACAACCGCGGCGAAGGCGGCATCGTCGCGCTGCTGGCGCTGCTCCATGCCCGCAACGCCCAGCCCGGCACCTGGCGGGCGCATCTGCTGGTGGTCGGCCTCGTCGGGGCCGCGCTGCTTTATGGCGACGGCGCGATCACGCCGGCCATCTCGGTGCTCTCAGCCATCGAGGGTCTCAAGGTCGACGCCCCCTCGCTCGCGCCGGCCGTGGTGCCGGTGACCATCGCCATCCTGGTCGGCCTGTTCATGATGCAGAAGCAGGGCACCGGCTTCATCGGCCGCATCTTCGGACCGGTGATGCTGGCCTGGTTCGGGGTGCTCGCGGCGCTCGGCATCCACGGCATCGTCAAGGCGCCGGGCGTGCTGGCGGCGCTCAGCCCGCTCTACGCCTTCGAATTCCTGATCCACCAGGACTTTCACATCTCCTTCGGAATCCTCGGCGCGGCCTTCCTCGCGGTGACCGGCGGTGAGGCCATGTATGCCGACATGGGGCATTTCGGCCGCCTGCCGATCCGGCTGGCCTGGTTCGCGATCTGCCTGCCCGCGCTGGTGCTGAACTATTTCGGTCAGGCCGCGCTCTTGATCACCGATCCCACGATGATCGACAATCCGTTCTTCCAGCTCTGTCCCGACGCCCTGCACTATCCGCTGGTCGCGTTCTCGGCGGTGGCGACCGTGATCGCATCGCAGGCGATCATCTCCGGCGTGTTCTCGCTGACGCAGCAGTCGATCCAGCTCGGCTTCCTGCCCCGCATGCAGATCCGCCACACCACGAGCGATGCGATCGGTCAGATCTACGTGCCGCTGGTCAACTGGCTGCTGGCCGCGGCGACGCTGGGGGCGGTCCTGAGCTTTGGCACATCCGACGCGCTTGCCGGCGCCTACGGCATCGCCGTGTCGCTCCTGATGGCGATCACGACGCTGCTCGCCGCGCTGGTGGCGATCCAGTGGGGCTATTCGCCCTGGCTGGTGGTTGCCGTGAATGGCTTCTTCTTCGTCATCGACGTGATCTTCTTCTCGGCCAATTCGGTCAAGCTGTTCGAGGGCGGCTGGTTTCCGCTGCTCCTCGCGGCCGTCGTTGCCTTCATGATGCTGACCTGGCGCGCCGGCGTGAAGCTGGTCGAGGCGGCACGGGCGCGGCTGCGCCAGCCCGAGGAGGACCTGATCGAGACCGCGGTCAACAAGTGCAGCGCGCGGCTGCCCGGGACCGCCGTGTTCCTGGCATCTGCAGCGCGCGGCGTGCCGCTGGCGCTGACCCAGTTCGTCAAGCACAACCGCGTGCTGCACGAACGCGTGCTGCTGGTCACCGTGCTGATCGAGGAAGCTCCGCACATTCCCGACGAGGAGCGCGCAGAGGTGATCGAGATCATTCCCGGCATCACCCGCGTGATCCTGCATTACGGCTTCATGCAGAACCCGACGATCTATGAAGGACTGACTCTCGTCTGCCGCCAGGGCAAGCTGCCCGGCATCGACCTCTCCGACATCACCTATTACGTCGGCCGCGAGACCATCATCCCGCGCGAGGACGTCCCGGGCATGTGGGTCTGGCGCGAAGGCCTGTTCGCCTTCCTCCAGCGCAACGCCGAACGTTCCGCCGCGTTCTTCGGCGTGCCGACCAAGCAGGTCGTGGAGTTCGGGACGGAGCTGGAAATCTAGTGAAAGCGTGTAGCCTGGATGGAGCGCAAGCGTAATCCGGGCTACAGCCTTCAACCCGGCGGCAATGGCCTCATTCCGGCTTTCGTGATGACGGCCGCTGCATCGGCAGAGGACAGGAAGCGCAGCAGGGCGATTGCGGCCTCAGCCTGTTGTGAGTTCTTGGGCAAGGCGCCGACAAAGAGCGTCGGCGGCTGGATCTCAGCCGGCACCGTGCCCACGAAATCGATCCCCGGCACGTGGATCAGTTCCGGGACCTGCTGGAAACCGATTTCGGCCTCTCCGCGGGCGACGACGGCCGCCACGGGCTCGCCTGAAGGCGGACCGCGCACCTTGCGCGTCTTGCCGGAGATGTCGTCGGCAATGCCGAGCTTCTTGAATCCGACGGTCGACAGATAGGTGCCGCTGGAGCTGTCCGAATAGGCAATCGACTTTGCCGCGAGCAGCGTCTTGCGCAGCGCGTCGATCGTGCTGATGTCGGGCTGGGGTTGCCCTGCCCGCACCACAACGCCGATGAAGGATTCCGCGAGCGGCATCCGACTGCCCTGTCGGCTCAGATCGCGCTGGTCCAGCAGATCGACGCCGACGCCATCCATGATCACCACGTCGGCCTCTTCGCCGCGCGACAGGCGCGTCGGAATCGCTTCCGGTGAATCGCCGACCGAAGGCCCGCGCGTGGTGATGAGCTTGTGGCCCGTGGACTTCTCGAAGGCGGGCCCAAGCTCCTGGTACACGGCGAAGAACCCGGCCGAGATCATCACCTTGACGTCAGCGGCCGCCGCGCCCGTCGCCAGAGCGACATTGACCAGGACGGCAAGCAGGACAGCGACATATCGCGGCACGAGAGTGCTCCCCAATGGATTACTCCCCATTCGCCCCGTTGCCGCTCTCCGCCTCTTCCGTGATGTGCTCGACCGAGACGACGTGCTCGTCCTCGGCTGTGTCGAACACGATGACACCTTGCGTCGAGCGGCCGGCGATGCGGATGCCTTCGACCGGGCAGCGGATCAGCTGCCCCTTGTCGGTCACCAGCATGATTTGATCCGCATCCTCCACGGGGAAGGACGCGACAAGGTTGCCGTTGCGGTTGTTGACGCTCATGGCGACGATGCCTTTGCCGCCGCGGCCCGTGGTGCGGTACTCGTAGGACGAGGTCCGCTTGCCATAGCCGTTGACGGAGACGGTCAGCACGACCTGCTCCTGCGCCGACATCTCGATATAGCGCTCCTGGGCAAGCTGGAAGCTGCCGGAAGTCTCTTCCGCGTCATCCGCAGCGGGCTCCTCGGCCGCGGCCTCGCCGGCCACCGCGCGGCGCATCTTCAGATAGGCCGAGCGCTCGTCCGACGTGGTCTCGACATGACGTAAAATCGACATTGAGATGACCTTGTCATCTTCAAGCGAGATGCCTCGAACGCCCATCGAGGTTCGACCACCGAAGACCCGAACACCGTGCTCTTTGATCTCGCCATCCTTATCAGGTCGAGGGTCACTGACTCTGAAGCGAATGCACTGGCCGGCGGCCGTAGTCAGCAGCACGTCGTCGCGCTCGGTGCAGATCTGCACGTCGACGATGGCTTCGTTCTCGTCGAGCTTCATGGCGATGATGCCGGAGCGGCGGACATCGACGAAGTCGGACAGCTTGTTGCGGCGGACATTGCCGCCGGTGGTGGCAAACATGACGTCGAGGTTACCCCAGGTCGATTCATCCTCGGGCAGCGGCATGATGGTGGTGATGCGCTCGCCCTGCTCCAGCGGCAGGATGTTGATCAGAGCCTTGCCGCGCGCGTTCGGCGCGGCCATCGGCAGACGCCAGACCTTCTCTTTGTAGACCTGCCCGCGCGACGAGAAGAACAGCACCGGCGTATGCGTGGAGGCCACGAACAGGCGCGAGACAAAGTCCTCGTCGCGGGTCTGCATGCCGGCGCGGCCCTTGCCGCCGCGGCGCTGCGCCCGGTAGGCCGACAGCGGCACCCGCTTGACGTAGCCGGCGTGCGAGACGGTGACCACCATGTCCTCGCGCTGGATCAGGTCCTCGTCCTCGACCTCGCCTTCCTGCTCGATGATGACGGTGCGGCGCGGCGTGGCGAACTCGGCCTTCACCTCGGCAAGCTCGGTCTTGATGATGCCCAGCACGCGCTCGCGCGAGCGCAGGATATCGAGATAGTCGGCGATCTCGCCGGCGAGCTTGTCGAGCTCGTCGCGGATTTCGTCACGGCCGAGTGCGGTGAGGCGCTGAAGGCGCAGATCGAGAATGGCCCTCGCCTGCTCCATCGACAACCGGATCGTGCCGTCCTCGCTGATGCGGTGACGGGGATCGTCGATCAGCGTCAGCATGTCCTCGACATCCCGGGCCGGCCAGTCGCGCGACATCAGGGTGTCGCGCGCGGTGGTCGGGTCGGGCGAGGTCCGGATGACGCGGATCATCTCGTCGATATTGGCAACCGCGATCGCCAGACCGACCAGGATGTGCGCGCGATCGCGCGCCTTGGCGAGCAGGTACTTGGTGCGACGCGTGACGACCCGTTCACGGAAGTCGACGAAGATCGCCAGCAGGTCCTTCAGATGCATGATCCGCGGACGGCCGCTGTCGAGCGCAACCATGTTGACGCCGAAGCTCGTCTGCAGCGGCGTGAACCTGTACAGCTGGTTCAGCACCACGTCCGGCACGGCGTCGCGCTTCAACTCGATGACGACGCGGTAGCCGTCGCGATCGGATTCATCGCGCAAATCGCCGATGCCCTCGATCTTCTTTTCCTTGACCAGTTCGGCGATGCGCTCGACCATCGTCGCCTTGTTCACCTGGTAGGGGATCTCGGTGACGATGATCGCCTCGCGCTCCTTGCGGATGGTCTCGATCGCGACCTTGCCGCGCATGACGATCGAGCCGCGGCCGAGGTGATAGGCGGAACGGATGCCCTGCCGTCCGAGAATGACGCCGCCGGTCGGGAAATCCGGCCCCGGCACGATGTTGATCAGCTCGTCGATGGTGAGCGCGGGGTTGTCGATCAGCGCAACGCAGGCGTCGATGACCTCGCCGAGATTGTGCGGCGGGATGTTGGTCGCCATGCCGACCGCGATGCCGCCGGCGCCGTTGACGAGAAGATTCGGGAACTTGGCCGGCAGGACCGACGGTTCGGTCTCGTTGTTGTCGTAGTTCGGCTGGAAGTCGACGGTGTCCTTGTCGATGTCGGCCAACAGCGCCAGCGCCGCCTTCGTCAGGCGCGCTTCGGTGTAACGATAGGCAGCCGGGGGATCGCCGTCGACCGAGCCGAAATTGCCCTGGCCGTCGATTAGCGGCACGCGCATCGAGAAGTCCTGCGCCATGCGGACCATGGCGTCGTAAATCGACTGGTCGCCGTGCGGGTGATACTTACCGATGACGTCACCGACCACGCGGGCGGACTTGACGTATTTCTTGTCGGGCGTGTGCCCCTGCTCGTTCATCGAGTACAGGATGCGGCGATGCACCGGCTTCAGACCGTCACGGGCATCAGGCAGCGCGCGCGCCACGATCACGCTCATGGCGTAGTCGAGATAGGACTTTTTCATCTCCTCGAAGATGGAGACGGGGCGAATGTCCGAGGGTTGCGCCGGCTGGTCGCCGGGCTTGTTGTCGTCGTCAGCCAAAGGGGAATCCGGTGAGATTTTATCTGGGAATCATATAGCGCATCGGGGGCCTGATAACCACCCTTGCAAGGCCAAGGGAAGCGCTTTTTCCGACTGTTTTTCCAGAGACTTACGCACTCCGCGCCGCCATCTTGAGCGACCTCGAAATGGCCTGCCGGAAACGGCCCGTCAGCCCCCGAAAATCATCCGATGCATGATACGTCCGGGCACCAGCGTGAACAGCCCCGCCACCACCAGGGCGCCGGCGAACAGCAGGATCATCATCCGCCGGTGATCGGCGACGCGATGGGTGTGTGCCCGCCACACCGCGAGCGGCAGCACGACGAGCGTGAAGATCGAGAGCAGATGGATCGGGCTGAACGGCCCACCAGCCGGATCTGGTGGATCCAGAATGACGAGGCGGCCACCAGCACCATCAGGGCGACCCAGATCCACCCCGACGGTCCGATGCGGCAGCGTGCCCTTGGGAGCGGCGAACTGCACGAGGCCCAGGGCGAAGGCGGCCATGGCCGCAAAGGCGTGCAGAAGGATCGCGGGAGCGGCGTCAAACAGTGGGGCGAGGCTCATGCGGGACATCCCAGCCGGCGGGAACCGACCATGTGAATAGGATTAACATAAAGTTAATGACATTCACATCGAGCGTCGTCAAAAGCTCAGGCAACGCATGAGGCAAAGCCCGGAAAAGCCAGCGCTAGCCGCTAATTGGTAAGGAATCCTGCCCTTTCACACGAGCAGACTGATCCGAGGACCGAACGCTCCGGCCGGCTCAAAACGGAGATGTCGTCAATTCCGCCGGCGATCAGAAGCTGTGTATGTACCCGGTTCTCCTGGAGCGACGAGTGACCAACGTCCTGTTTGTCTGTAGCGCCAACCGCCTCCGCAGCCCGACCGCCGAGCAAGTCTTTTCGACATGGCCGGGGATCGAGACCGACTCGGCCGGCATCTCGAACGGCGCGGACGTGCTGCTGTCTGCCGAACAGGTCGAATGGGCCGACATCATCTTCGTCATGGAGAAGGCCCACCTCAACAGGCTGAACCGGAAATTCCGATCCAGCCTGAATGGCAAGCGGGTCATCTGCCTCGACATTCCCGACGATTACGAGTTCATGGATCCAGTCTTGGTCCGGATGCTGGAAAGCCGAGTTGGCCGTTTCCTGTCCCGACCCGGCCCCTCTCAATCTTAGAACGGGATATCGTCGTCCATATCGCTGTTGCGGCCACCGCCGCCAGCGGCGACGGGACGGCGCGGCGCGCTGCTGACCGGACCAGAGGAGCCGAAATCGCCGCCCGGCTCGTCGCCGAAGCTGCCGCCTCCCCCGCCGCCACCGCGACCGTCGAGCATCGTCAGCGTCGAGTTGAAGCCCTGGAGGACAACCTCGGTGGAGTACTTCTCGACGCCGCTCTGATCGGTCCATTTGCGGGTCTGGAGTGCGCCCTCGATGTAAACCTTGGCGCCCTTCTTCAGGTACTGTTCGGCGACCTTGCAGAGCCCTTCATTGAAGATCACGACGCGGTGCCACTCGGTCTTTTCCTTGCGCTCGCCGCTGTTCTTGTCGCGCCAGGTCTCCGACGTCGCGATGCTCAGATTGGCGATCGGCCGCCCGTCCTGGGTGCGGCGGATTTCAGGATCCTTGCCGAGATTTCCAACCAGAATGACCTTGTTGACGCTTCCCGCCATCGCCGCTCTCCACTCCGAATGCCACTGAATTTCAAAAGGCCGGGCCCGCTCCCCGCGATCCGCTGCGCCCCTGTTGAGGGACCCTATACGCTTGCGAGGGCTGATCAGCCCGTTACCCCTCAGGTTATCCCCACATATAGCATCGATACCGGTGTTGTTCCAGATTTGTTCTTATCCGGAACGGCGTCGAATGTGCTGGCGCGATCGGGCCGATCTGCCGCTAAAGGACACCGGCTGGATGGAACCATTCCGGGTTCCCGAAAACGTCCAAAATCGCTTAACATTCATCAAGTTATGGCCACTTCAGCCGGCTGGCGAGTGTGGCATTTCAGAGACGGACTCTGCGCTCCCCAGGGACTACGGTTGCCTCGGAATTAAGTTCATATGGGCGTCGCGCCTGATCAACCGCTTCGGGGATTTTCAAGAAGCGGACGAAACTGGGGAGACTGCAATGAATAAGATTTTGATTGGTGCAATCGGTGCAATGGCGTTGAGCCTGTCGGCTCCCGCAAGCGCGGCGGATATGGCTGCGCGTCCCTACACCAAGGCTCCGGCGCCGATGGTCGCGACCATCTACGACTGGAGCGGCTTCTACATCGGCATCAACGGCGGTGGCGGGACCAGCCACAAGTGCTGGGACTTCGTCGGCGCTGCCGGGGTTCTGGTCGGCGAAGGCTGCCACAATGCGGTCGGCGGCACCGTCGGCGGTCAGGTCGGCTATCGCTGGCAGTCGGCCAGTTGGGTGTTCGGCCTCGAAGGCCAGGGCAACTGGGCCGATTTCTCCGGCGACAATATCAGCGCGGTGACCGGCCTGCGCAATCGCTCGAAGATCGACTCGTTCGGTCTGATCACCGGCCAGGTCGGTTACGCCTGGAACAACGTGCTGTTCTACGTGAAGGGCGGCGGCGCCGTCGTCGGCGACCGCTACCGCGGCTATGACGTCGCAACCGGCCTCGAATTCGACCGGACCAGCGAAACCCGTTGGGGCGGCACGGTGGGTGCCGGGATCGAGTTCGGATTTGCGCCGAACTGGACGGTGGGCTTCGAATACGACCACATCTTCCTCGGCAACCGCACCCTCAATTTCACCGGCTCCGGCAACTTCCTCGCCGGACCGCTCGGTGCGGTTACACGCTCCGAGCGCATCAGCCAGGACGTCGATATCGCCCTGATCCGGGTCAACTATCGCTGGGGCGGCCCGCTCATCGGCAGGTACTGAACGTCCTGATATCATTAGGAAATCGAAAGGCCGGCCTGGAGCCGGCCTTGTCGTTTTCGAGCTCCCCTGGGAATAACAGGGCAGCAATTGCACCATTTTCGGGCTGTTGTGGCTTTTCGGAGACACAACTTGCGGCTTTGCTGGTGTAAGCACGACGTCAGCTGGACTACGGCGTCCGCTGTCTTTCCCGATTGCGGAAGGCAACAACAGAAACTGGGACTGGGATTAGATTGAAAATGAAGAAGGTTTTGTTGGCTTCGGCCTGTTTGTTCGCTCTGGCTGCCCCCGCTTCGGCGGCTGATCTCGCGGCTCGCCCTTACACCAAGGCTCCGGTGGCTGTGGCCTCGGTCTACAACTGGACCGGCTTCTACCTCGGTATCGTCGGTGGCGGCGCCTGGGAAAACGCTTCGGGCGACCCGAAGATGAAGGGTGGCTTCGTCGGCGGCACCGCCGGCTACAACTGGCAGACCGGCAACGTCGTGTTCGGCCTCGAGGCCGATGGTTCCTGGGCTGACGTCAGCGCCTCGGCGACCGTTGCGGTTCTCGGCATTCCCGTCACCACCAGCTCCAAGACCGACGCGCTCGGCACCGTCCGCGGCCGCATCGGCTGGGCCGTCAACAACGTGCTGTTCTACGGCACCGGTGGTTACGCCTGGATCGACAACAAGCTCAGCGTCAGCGCGCTCGGCGTGACCGTCTCCGACAGCAAGTGGCACTCCGGCTGGACCGTCGGCGCCGGCGTCGAGGCGTTCTTCGCTCCGCAGTGGTCGGTCAAGGGCGAGTACCTCTATCGCAGCCTCGGCGGCGAAACCTATTTCTCGGGTATCGGCGCTCCGGTGAACCCCGGCACGCTCAACTTCCACACCGTGCAGGTCGGCGTGAACTATCACTTCGGCGCCCCGGTTGTTGCCAAGTACTGAGTTCAAGTACTGATCGCTACCGACGTTACATCGTCACGAAAGGCCGGCCTCGCGCCGGCCTTTTTGTTTTTGGGGGCACCTCCCGTGCAGTCCTCCAAAGGGCCGCTGCTGCCAGATGCCGCCAGCGCGCCAACATTCCGTTGACGATTCGCAACTCCCTCTGGAAATCCGTCTCCGTTCTTCCTACGTTCGCTGCCATACCCATCGGCGCCGATCCCGGTTCCGGGCGAAGCGCGCCTTTTTTGTTGGCGCGATCGCGCACCTTTGGGCTTCCTTGAGGGCAACTCGGATGGATGAAGTGATCAAGGCGAAGCGCCAACAACAGAACGCGGGCTCGAGCCTGCGCGCAATTACGATCCGTGGCGCGCGCGAGCACAACCTCAAGAACATCGACGTCGAGATTCCCCGCGACAAGCTGGTGGTGTTCACCGGCCTCTCCGGCTCCGGCAAATCCTCGCTCGCCTTCGACACCATCTACGCCGAGGGCCAGCGCCGCTACGTCGAATCGCTGTCGGCCTATGCGCGCCAGTTCCTGGAGATGATGCAGAAGCCCGACGTCGACCAGATCGACGGCCTGTCGCCGGCGATCTCGATCGAGCAGAAGACGACCTCGAAGAACCCGCGCTCCACCGTCGGCACCGTCACCGAGATCTACGACTACATGCGCCTGCTCTGGGCGCGCGTCGGCGTGCCCTACTCGCCGGCCACCGGCCTGCCGATCGAGAGCCAGACCGTCTCGCAGATGGTCGACCGCGTGCTGGCGCTGCCCGAGGGCACGCGTCTCTATCTGCTCGCGCCGGTCGTGCGCGGCCGCAAGGGCGAGTACCGGAAAGAACTCGCCGAATGGCTCAAGAAAGGCTTTCAGCGCGTCAAGATCGACGGCACCTTCCATGAGCTGGCGGAAGCGCCGACGCTGGACAAGAAATTCCCGCACGACATCGACGTCGTCGTCGACCGCATCGTGGTGCGCGCCGACATCGGCCAGCGCCTCGCCGAGAGTTTTGAGACCGCACTGAAGCTCGCCGAAGGCCTCGCCGTCGTCGAGTTCGCCGACGCGCCGGCGGCTGCGCCCGCCGAAGAAAAGAAGAAGACCGCAAAGATCCATGACAAGAGCGGGCCCGAGCGCATCCTGTTCTCGGAAAAATTCGCCTGCCCGGTCTCCGGCTTCACCATCCCCGAGGTCGAGCCGCGGCTGTTCTCCTTCAATAATCCCTACGGCGCCTGCCCGGCCTGCGGCGGCCTCGGCGTCGAGCAGCATGTCGACGAGGACCTCGTCATCCCCGACAAGGAGCTCGCCATCGGCAAGGGCGCGATCGCGCCCTGGGCCAAGTCGTCATCGCCCTATTACACGCAGACGCTGACGGCGCTCGGCAAGCACTACAAGTTCACGCTGACCACCAAATGGAAGGATCTGCCGAAGAAGACACAGACCGCGATCCTCCATGGCTCCGGCGAGGACGAGATCAAGTTCTCCTACGAGGACGGGGTGCGCTCCTACGACACCAAGAAGCCGTTCGAGGGCGTCATCACCAACATCAACCGCCGCTACCGCGAGACCGAGAGCGAGTGGGCGCGCGAAGAGCTGGCAAAGTATTTCCACGACGTGCCCTGCGAGGGCTGCAAGGGTTTTCGGCTCAAGCCCGAGGCGCTCTGCGTCAAGATCGGCACCAGGCACATCGGCGAGATCTCGGAGATGTCGGTCAGGAAGGCCGGCGAGTGGTTCGAGACCGTGCCGGCGGCTCTGAACGCGCAGCAGAACGAGATTGCCGGACGTATCCTGAAAGAAATCCGCGAGCGCCTGACCTTCCTGCTCGACGTCGGCCTCAACTACCTCACGCTCTCCCGCTCCTCCGGCACGTTGTCCGGCGGCGAGAGCCAGCGCATTCGCCTGGCCTCGCAGATCGGCTCGGGCCTGACGGGCGTGCTCTACGTGCTGGACGAGCCCTCGATCGGCCTTCACCAGCGCGACAATGCGCGCCTGCTCGATACGCTGAAGCGCCTTCGCGACCTCGGCAACACCGTGGTCGTGGTCGAGCATGACGAGGACGCCATTCGCCTTGCCGATTACGTGCTCGATATCGGTCCCGGCGCCGGCATGCATGGCGGCCACATCGTCGCCGAAGGCACGCCCGCCGAGATCATGCGCAACCCGAAATCGCTGACCGGCAAGTATCTCACCGGCGAGCTCGAGGTCGAGGTGCCGGAGCGGCGCCCGCCGAACCATCGCCGCACCATCAAGGTGGTGAACGCGCGCGGCAATAACCTCAAGAACGTCACCGCCGAGATTCCGCTCGGCCTGTTCACCGCCGTCACCGGCGTCTCCGGCGGCGGCAAGTCGACGCTCCTGATCGACACGCTCTACAAGTCCATCGCGCGCAAGCTGAACGGCGCCAGCGAAGGCGCCGCGCCGCACGACCGCATCGAAGGCCTCGAGCATATCGACAAGATCATCGACATCGACCAGTCGCCGATCGGCCGCACCCCGCGCTCCAATCCCGCGACCTACACCGGCGCCTTCACGCCGATCCGCGAATGGTTCGCAGGGCTCCCCGAAGCCAAGGCGCGCGGCTACGAGCCGGGCCGCTTCTCCTTCAACGTCAAGGGCGGCCGCTGCGAGGCGTGCCAGGGCGACGGCGTCATCAAGATCGAGATGCACTTCCTGCCCGACGTCTACGTCACCTGCGACGTCTGCAAGGGCAAGCGCTACAACCGCGAGACGCTGGAGGTCCTGTTCAAGGGCAAGTCCATCGCCGACGTGCTCGACATGACCGTCGAGGAGGCCGCCGAGTTCTTCAAGGCGGTGCCGCGCGTGCGTGAGACGTTCCAGACCCTGCACCGCGTCGGCCTCGACTACATCCATGTCGGCCAGCAGGCCACCACGCTGTCGGGCGGCGAAGCCCAACGCGTCAAGCTCGCCAAGGAGCTGTCGAAGCGTGCCACCGGCCGCACGCTCTACATCCTCGATGAGCCCACCACCGGCCTGCACTTCCACGACGTCAAGAAGCTCCTGGAGGTGCTGCACGAGCTGGTGGCGCAGGGCAACACGGTCGTCGTCATCGAGCACAATCTCGAAGTCATCAAGACCGCAGACTGGGTCATCGACCTCGGCCCCGAAGGCGGCGACGGCGGCGGCGAGATCGTCGCCTGGGGCCCGCCGGAAGACATCGCCAAGGCGCCGCGGAGCTACACCGGCAAATTCCTGGAGCCGGTGCTGAAGAAGGCAAGGAAGCCGAAGCGAAGGAGCACGAGCGAGGCGGCGGAGTAAATCATTGGACTGCGTTGGGTCAGCGTAGCCCGGATGAGCGAAGCGACATCCGGGACCACTCGTGAGGCAATCACCAGCCCCGCATATCGCTTCGCTCATGCGGGCTACAGGCGACCGGCTGCAAGGGAGAGCCGCTATGTCCGCTAGCCTCGTCCAAACCTACCGCGCATTCGCCTACAACAACGCCTGGGCCAACCATCGGCTGCTCTCAGCTTGCGACGCGCTGTCCCAGGCTGAATTCGAAGCCCACCGCACCGGCTTCTTCCCGAGCCTGCAACGCACCCTGAACCACATCCATGTCATCGATCTCTTCTATATCGATGCGCTTGAGGGTGGTTGGCTCGGACCGGCGGCCTGGAAAAACGAGGTGCCGTACCCTTCCCTAACCGCGCTGAAGCCCGCGCAAGCTGCGATCGACAAGCGGCTGATCACCTTCTGCGATACGCTGACGCCCGCGCTGCTCGATGACATCGTGAAGATCAATCGCGACACGCAGGTGCAGACCGAGCGGTGCGACCGGCTCCTCATGCATCTCTTCCAGCATCAGATCCACCATCGCGGGCAGGCGCACGCCATGCTGTCCGAGACATCAGTCGCCCCGCCTCAGCTCGATGAGTTCTTTGCCGAGGGAGAAGCCCCGCTCCGGGCCGCCGAGTTTAGCGAACTCGGATGGTCTGAGCAGACCGTCTGGAAGTCGTAGGGGTATAACTTCGCCTCCATGCCCTACGCCCTCGCCATCTTCGACCTCGACGGCACCCTCGCCGACAGCTTTCCGTGGTTCCTGCGCACCATCAACGACGTCGCCGACCGCTTCGGCTTTCGCCGGGTCCGGGATGAGGACGTCGAGGGGCTGCGGCATGCTTCGACGCGTGAGATCCTCAGCGACCTCGAGGTGCCCTTGTGGAAGCTGCCGGCGATCGCGCGGCATGCGCGGCGGCTGAAGGCGGAGGCAGCCAGCGAGATTTCGCTGTTTGCGGGCGTCGAGGCGATGCTACGGACGCTGGCTGACAACGACGTGCAGCTCGCACTGGTGACCTCGGACAGCGAGGCCAATGCACGCGAGAAGCTTGGCGAGGCCGCGGCGCTGTTTGCGCATTTCGACTGCTCGGCGTCGATATTCGGCAAGCCCGCGAAATTCCGCCGCGTCATCCGGCGCGCCGGCGTCGAGCCGGGCAAGGTCATCGCGATCGGCGATGAGGTCCGCGACATCGAAGCGGCGCACGCCGTGGGGATTGCCTGCGGCGCGGTCAGCTGGGGTTATGCGGCGCCGGCGGCATTGCAGGCGCTTGCGCCGGATCACATGTTCGCGCAGATGGAGGAGATTGCCGAGGTGGTCTGCCGGATTCCGCTGAGAGCCTGATCCGCAATCGCCGCGCACGGCCCAGGGAGACGTCGATGACACTCACGGATGCAGCCCGCCTCAAACTCCTGGAGCCACCGGAGGGCCGGTTGCGCGTCGTGCTCGACACCGACACTTACAACGAGATCGACGACCAGTTCGCGCTGGTGCAGATGCTGCTGTCGCCGGAGCGTTTTGACGTCGAGGCGATCTACGCCGCGCCGTTCTTCAATGCGCGCGCGGACAGTCCCGGCCACGGCATGGAGCTGAGCTATCAGGAAATCCTTCGCCTGCTGGAGCGCCTTGGCGTCGCGCCGGAAGGCCTGGTTCACCGCGGCGTCACCGACTATGTCGGTCCGGCCAAGACGGCGCAGGCGGCGCCCGCTGTCGACGACCTCGTGGCCCGGGCGCGCGCGGGCTCGCCCGACAATCCGCTCTACGTCATCGCCATCGGCGCCATCAGCAATGTTGCTTCGGCGCTGCTTAGAGCTCCTGACATCATCGACCGCGTCGTGGTGGTCTGGCTCGGCGGCCATGCGCTGGAATGGCCCGATACCATCGAGTTCAACCTCAAGCAGGATGTCGGCGGCGCGCAGGTGCTGCTCGACAGCGGTGTGCCGCTCGTTCTCGTGCCGTGCCGGGGCGTCACCTCGCGCCTGCACTCGACGGTGCCGGAGATCGAGCGCTATGTCGAGCCGCACGGCAGCATCGGCGCGTTCCTCGCCATGCGCTTCAAGGAATATTCGTCCGATCACATGGGCTGGGCCAAGGAGATCTGGGACATGGCGCCGGTCGGCTGGCTGCTCAATCCCGCGTGGGCGCCGAGCGTGATCATCCCGGCCCCGGTTCTCACCGATCAGATGACCTGGAGTGCGGACCGCCGGCGGCATCCGATCCGCTACGTGACCTATGTGGACCGCAACGCGATCCTGAAGGATTTTTTCGTGAAGCTGCGCGACTTCGCCGCGTCGAAAGTGCCGTAGGTTGGGCAAAGCGAAGCGTGCCCACCATTCCGTGCCGTGATCGCGGAGAGATGGTGGGCACGGCGCGTTGCGCCTTTGCCCACCCTACGCACGACACGCTAGTTGCCGCGCGACGGCTCGTGTTTCTCCAGCGACTGCGCGATCCGCTCCAAAAAGCCGTTCATCCGCCGGGTCTCGGTGACCTGCTGTTCGTAGAGCTCGATCATGGTCACGCCTGACTTGCCGCGCGCCTGCATTCCGGCCCGCCGCGAGAACCAGAACCACAGCCCGATCAGAACAAGAAACGGCAACCACGACACCGCAAGCTCGACCCACTTTTCCATCGCAAACGTCTCCGTTTCCTGCCGCAATCCCGGATAGCATCTGTCGGTTCAAGCGGACATCCGGTTCGATCGCCATGTCGTAGCCCGGATGAGCGCAGCGATATCCGGGAGCGCCGGTGGACGAGGCGGGCTCTGTCCCGCATGTCGCTGCGCTCGTGCGGGCTACGAAGGGGCTACGACCGCCCCCTACTCCGTCCTGCGCAAGAACGCCCCGAATGCGCGCGGACCGTCGCCGGTCTTGACCTCGCCGATCACCTTCAGCTCGGTCGCGTCGATGATATCGAGCGTGTTGCTCTCCCAGCAGGCGACGATCACGCGCTTGCCGTCGGCGGTCGCATTGATGCCCTCGGGATAGTCGCCGACATTGATGCGCTTCACCGGCTTCAAGGTCGCGACATCGAACACGCTGACGGTGCCGCCATACTGATCGGTGACGAAGCCGCGGCCCTGCGTCAGTGCCACCGCATAGGGGCGCATCCCGACCGGCACCCGGCCGATTTCGGTACCCGCGGCAATGTCGATCACGGAGACGTCGTTGGAGCCGACATTGGCGGTGTAGGCGCGCTTGCCCTCGGCATCGATGGTGACGCCGAACGGGCGGGTGCCGACCTTGATCGTCGCCTTGCGCTGGCGCGTCGCGGTATCCACCACAGAGACGCTGTCGTCGTCGCGGTCCGCCGAGAGCAGCAGCCTGCCGTCGGGGGTCACTGCCAACCCCGAAGGCGAAGCGCCAACCGCGATGCTGGCGATAACGCTCCGCGAGCCGGTATCGATCACCCGCACCGCCGCCGCGTACCAGTCCGCCACATAGACCGTCTTGCCGTCGGGGGCGACGGCAATGCCGAGCGGCCCGCCGCCGACCTCGATGCGCCCCGAGACCTGCCGTGCTGCGGCGTCCACCACCGTCACCGCCTTGGCGTCGGGGCTCGTCACATAGGCAAAGCGGCCGTCCGCGCTGACGGCGATTCCGGCCGGCTTGCCGCCGACCGGGATGGTTGCCACCGCATGCGCGGTGGCAAGATCCACGACCATCAGATCGTCGCTGAGCTGGTTGGTGACGAATGCCTCTTCGGCGGACGACCGACCGAGACTGGCAGCGCAAAGGCTGGCGGCGAGCGCCGCCAGAACCAGCGCCCGCACGGTCAGCTTCCGCTCTCGATCTTCTTCTTCAGCGCCTCGAGGCCGGCCTTGTAGAGCCCGCTCACCGCCGTCTTGGCGGCCTCGTCGCTCAACTCCGGCGGCGGATCGTTGTTGGGAAAGCCGCGGTAGAAGGCGCCGGCCCATTCCAGCGTCGAGCCCTTGCCGTCGGCACTCGGCGTCACCGTCAACGTCGAGGAATAGTTGGTCACCGGCAGCACTTTCACGTCCACGGCGGTGATCCGGTAGGAATAGGTCATCGCGGCGGCGTCGAACTTGTAGAGCTCCTCATCCACCGTGGCGCCCCCGGTGAGGGTCAGCTTCCGCGTCGCGCCGACCTCGTTGCCCTTCTCGCCCTCGGTCTTGGTCACAGGCGGAAGCCAGCTCATGTCCTGGAAATTGCCCATCACGACCCACACCTTGGCCGGGGCCGCATTGATCTCGATAGATTCGCGCACCTTCTGCCGGGTCGGCCCATGCGCCCAGGCTGGTGTGAAGGCCGGCGCAAACGCCACCGTCAAAGCCGCCGCGCCCGCAGCCGTCAGCACCGCAGCCATCGCCGTGCGCCGTCCAATCGTCACCCTCATCTCGTTTCCTCATACGTCTCGTTGATCGCGCGCGACTTGGGGCGCGCGCTGGGCTCATCCTAGCGCATTTTGGGGCCGAGGGGAGACCGGTTCGTGGCGCGCTTGCGGCGGAGCCCTTGCGGGCCTCCACATCCCCTTGCGCCACCCGGCGGGCAAAACACCGATGGGAGGGTCAACGCCGCCATGTGAAAATAATTCTCTTTATGCGAATTTCGGAATATCGTATAGAAAGCCATCCCAGCCCGGGCCGAGGGGCGCATCGCGATCGTCACGACACGCGGGATGGGACGTGGTGGACGCAGGCGGCGTCGGCGCGAAGGTGGTTTGCAGGGCGGGTCACTCCGTGAGCAAAGCCGTCGCGCATACGACCGGTGCAGCCAGCGTACGGCAAAATCGTGTGGTCCTGGCGCCCGGGGTCTGTGCGCCAAGTCTTGTGGTGATTGCTGCGGCCCAACCGGGTCCGCGCATCAGCCATCCGCAAGGCGACGGGGGCAATAGTGCATCGCTCCCCGGGGAGAGCACGACATAAGCCGTCAAACCACTGCGCAGGGAAGGCCGGATGTTTGGCTTCACCTGTACGCCGCTGTGCAGCTTCTCGTAGCGCAATTTTCGCACAGTGGACCGCGGGTGCCAGCCGGCACCCTGCCTTCCCTGCGCCCTCGGCACTTCTGAGGGCGGCAACTGAAGCAAAGCTCGGGCACGATGTGCCGCGAGAATGCGAGACCGTGCATATGGTCTGGGTAGCAATGCGCGATGAATTCGGGCTCTCGTGCCCCGGACGCAGCGCATCGCCCCCGGCGATGCGAAGCATCGTCCGGTGCGGTGCGCTGCAGAGCCGGGGCCCATGCAGCAGCAACGTGCGCGGCTTCTGGGTCCCGGCTCTGCGCCGCAACGCTCACGCGTTGCAGCTTGTCCGGGACACGAGTGTGGGCGTCGATCGCGACCCTCACCTACTCCGCCAGCGCCGCCTCCACGAATCCGCGCGGATCGTCGCAGAACTCCCGCATCAGCCGGTAATGATCCGTCTCTTCCACCGTCGTTGGCTCAAGCCCGTATTTCCCCAGCCGCAGCAGCCGCGCGTTGGGATAGGCCATCAGCATCGGCGAATGGGTTGCCATGATGACCTGGCAGATGCGGGACTCTTCCATGCGTCGCAGCAGCTTCAGGAATTCGATCTGGCGCGCCGGCGAAAGTGCCGATTCCGGCTCGTCGAAGATGAAGATGCCCTGGCGCCGGCAGCGCTCCTCGAAGAAGCGCAGGAAGCCCTCGCCATGGGAATGCGACAGGAAATCCGGGCCGACCTGACCGGCATCTCGTGCAGCCTTGTCGAGATATCGCGCTACCGAGAAGAAACTCTCGGCGCGGAAAAACCAGCCATTGGTGATCTTCGGCAGCCAGCTTGCCCGCAAGGCTTTGGAGAGTTGTCCTCCCATCTTCTCCCGCGCTTCGGAGTGGTCGACGGGCATGTAGCCCTTGCCGCCACCGGCGTCGTCGTAGCCGGCGAGCGCCGCAATGCCCTCGAGGATCGTCGACTTGCCGGTGCCGTTCTCTCCGACGATGATCGTGATGGCGGCCTCGAAGTTGAGCTCGAAATCATCGGGAAAGATGGGCAAGCAAAACGGATAAGCCTCGCGATCGTGGACGTGCGACGGGTCGAGCCAGACCCGTTTCAGGTAAGGCGCCGGCAGGTTGATCGTTCGACCGCTTCTTCGGCTCATGCCAGGCTTTCAACTCATTCCGATCGACCTTTTGACCGGAACATATCAGGAACACAATCTTCGCGAAAGCTGCGTCTGAGAAACATACAGCAACAAATAGCAACAAACACGGCGTGCGTTACCTGATCACAAATCGAAATCTACGATTGCGGCCAGACTAGCCCCGAGAAAACGCAGCTGTGAGAGAGTCTGCTGGCATGACGCCGGCCCCCACCTCGCGACCCCGGCAATGATTGACGGAAGTCCGGGACCGTAGAGCCGCGAGGAATGCGCGATGGTGACAACGTATTTCAGTTACAACTACATCGCGCACCATCTCAAGCAGTCCCTGACGCGGGTCGAGCAGCAAGCGGACGTGGCGCGAGAGGCAGCCTATTACAAAGCCAACATCGGCAAGGTGAAAACCGTCGACGATTTGATGAAGGATTATCGCCTTTATCATTATGCAACGAAAGCATATGGCCTGGAAGACATGGCCTACGCCAAGGCTTTCATGAGAAAGGTGCTGGAGAGCGACCTCTCCGACGCAAAGAGCTTCGTCAACAAGCTGGTCGACAAGCGCTACCGGGAGTTTGCCGCAGCATTCTCCTTCAGTGGCGGCGCAACGCCGGTTGCGCAATCGGAGGACCAGACCGACGAGATGATCGGCCTGTATACGGCGACCAAGAAGAACCAGGTCGATGCGCTTACCGACGCCTCAAGTTACTACAGCGCCCAGATCGGCAATATAACCAGTGCAGACCAGCTCCTAAACGACGATCGCCTTCGGAACTACGTCAATTCGGCATTCGGGATCGACGAAAGCAAGTGGCCGCGTGACACGATAAGTCAGGCCTTGCGCAGCGATCCATCCGATCCGAACAGCTATGTCAACACCACTTTCGCGTCTCAGTTGCCGGGCCTCAACGCTCAACTCGCTCAAGCCAAATCGGACGTGAGCGCCACCAATACGAAGATCGCCGACTACACGGCCCAGCTCTCGCAACCGGGCGCCGACGTGAATCAGCTCAACATCCAGATCCTGGTCGAAAAATATCACCTGGAATCATACACGAAGAGCGTATCCAGCCTCGGCGACCAGATAGCGACGATAGGTGACTTCGTAGACTTGGCCGGCGCGTTCGAGTTTTCGCCTGACGGGTCCCTTCCGCCGGGCCAGTCCGCGCAGACCGCGGCAAATGTCACGCTCACGAAACAAGCATTCGATGACAGCAAGTCCGACGTCTATGCCGCAGCAAGCCCACTGAGCGAAGCCCTGGCACGCACGCTGTTCAGAAACGCCATCCTCAACATCAAGTCAGTCCAGGCGTTCGTATCGACGCCGGCCGTACGTGATTTTGCGCTGGGCGCCGTCGGCCTCGATCCCAAAGAGGTCTCGGAAGCTACCCTCAAGGCTGTCCTCGAAAGCGATCTCAGCGATCCCAAGAGCTACGTCTATACGCTCAAGGACGATCGATACGTCGAGCTCGCAAAGGCCTTCAACTTCGACGCAAAGGGGAATCTCACAACCCCCTTGGTGGCTCAGGACCCGGCTAAAGTCCTCCAGATCGCGAAAGACTACGTCGTTGCAGCGCTGAAATTGGCAAGCCCTGAGCAGCAGAAAGCAGTTCGGGAACAAGCCCAGAAAGACTCGGTATCCTATCAGGAAGCCATCGCAGGAATCGGAAGTGTCTCCGAGCTGCTTGCGAACCGGAAGATGGTCGATTTCATTCTCGTCGCCAAGGGTTTGGATCCCAAGAAGGTCAGCACCGACTATCTCAAGAAGATCTTCGCGTCCGATCTGAATAATCCAAAGAGCTTCGCAAACACCGAGAGCGATCCGCGCTTTGCCGAAATCGCGGCGTCGTTCAATTTCGACAGCAAGGGCAACGTCGCACGCCTTGCGATGATAGGTCCCCAGAAGCAGGACCAATTCCGGGAAACACAGGCGAACTATCTCCAGCAAAGCCTTGAGCAGCAGCAGGGCGATACGAATCCCGGCGTGCGCCTGGCGCTATACTTCCAGCGGAAGGCGGGAGAGATCACGTCCGCATACGACATCCTCGCCGACAAGGCGCTCTCGGAGGTGTTCAGGACCACCTTCAATCTGCCTGACTCGATGGCCGCGATGCCGATCGATCAGCAGGCCAAGTTCGTGGACAAATTCATGAAGATCAAGGATCTCTCCGATCCCGCGAAGGTTGAAAAGCTGTTGAACCGTTTCTCCGCCATGTATGACGTCAGGAACAGCCAGACCACCGGACAGGGTCAATCTCCCTTGCTCAACCTGTTCCAGGGATCGAGCTCAGGGTTCAGTGAGTCCACCTTCCTGGCCATTGCCAAGCTACGCTCCAGCCCCCGATGATCGCGCGCCGCTACTAGCCCAACACCTCGAGCACCAGTTCCATGGTCATCAGCACTGGATTGTCGCCACGGATCAGACGGCCCTCCGCAATGCCTCCGGTGTAGTCGATCAGAGCAACGTCGAGCGCGGCTTCCAGCGCGCCGGACGAGCCGGGCGCGATCGCTCCCGCCGTTATCGCGAGCTCCGTGGCGAACGGCTCGGTCACGCCGCCATGGGTGAAGCGCGCGCCGATGGTCGAGCCGACGCCGCCATGAATCTTCGCGCGCGCGATGCCGTGCGCGCGGCAAAACTCCTCGAGGCAGCCGGCAAAATCCTGATTGGGCCGCAGCCGCAATGCAAAAGCGCGGCTCGTGGTGCGCGAGCCGGTGCTGGCAGTCGCCACCGGCCCGAACAGCTTGAAATTCGTCTCGGGATCGACATCGGCGGTGAACGTCGCACCATCAACACCAAAGGCCTCGACCTCGAACGGCTCCGCGACGATGGTCTCGTCCGGCATCATATGGCCGCCGCTGGCTTTGCCGTCCGCCTCCGTCCACAGCGCGTGGCAATGAAAGAACGGCGCGCCGTCGCGCCTGCCGAGCGTCATGCTGCCGAGCCTGGTGTGCGTCACGCCTTCGGGTCGATACGTGTCGCTGTAGAACGCGGCATTCTCGCCGGTCTTCGACAGCGCCGGCATGACATAGGCGAACGGTCCGAGCGCCCCGCTCTGGAAGTTCAGCACGCCGCCGGCAAATCCCTCGGCCGCAAAGCCGCGGCGCGCAGCTTCCAGCAGCGGCAAACCTGCTTGAAGCGTGAACGCGAAGGCGCGTCCCCTCACCTCCACCCACTGGATGCGTTCGGCGACGGCGGCGCCCGGCTGCTTGATGCTGCGCATGACGCCCGCTCAACCCGTCTTGGTCTTGTCGAGATCGAGCAGCCCGCGCGCTTCGAGCTCGTCACGCACCATGCGTTTTGGAATCTTGCCATAGCCGGATTTCGGCAGCGCCTCCCAGAAGAAGAACCGCTTCGGCATCTTGTAGCGCGGCACCTTCGGCGAGAGGAACGCCGCCATCTCCGCTTCGCTCACGGCCTTCTCGCCTTCGCGCGCCACGCAGACGGCGACGCCGACCTCGCCCCAGGTCGCATCCGGCACGCCGAGCACGGCGACCTCGCCGACCGCCGGATGCGTCAAGATCTTCTCCTCGATCTCGCGCGGATAGATGTTGGAGCCGCCGGAGATGTACATGTCGGAGGCGCGGCCGGTGATGTAGACGAACCCCTCCTCGTCCATGTGGCCGAGATCGCCGGTGCGGAACCAGCCATTGCGAAACGCCTTCGCATTGGCTTCAGGATTGTCGTAATAGCCGGCGAGCACGGCAGGGCCGATCACGCAGATCTCGCCGCTCTGGTTTGCCTTGAGCTCGCGGCCCTCGTCGTCCTGGATCGAGACCTGCATGCCGGTGCGCTCGAAGCCGCAGGTGCCGATCTTCGCATGCGGGCCGTCCTCGGGATCGTGCAGCGCGGCCGGCAGCACGGTGATGTTGCCGGTGACCTCGCCGAGACCGAAATATTGCACGATGACCTTGCCGAGCTTCCCCAGCGCGGCCTTCTGGTCCTCGCGGTACATCGGCGCGCCGGCATAGATCACGTGACGCAGCGAGGAATGGTCGTATTTGTCGACGGCGGGGTGCTCGACCATCATCTTCAAAATCGTCGGCACGGTGAAGAGGTTGCTGACCCGATGCGTCTCGATCAGGCGGAAGGCCTCGTCGATGTCGAATTTCTCGGTCGGCAGCAGCACGGTGCGGACGCCACGCGCGGTCTGCACCAGCTGATGCACGCCGGCGCCATGGGACAGCGGCGCCACCACCAGCGAGGCGTCCGCTTCCGTGACACCGGGGGTGAGGTCGGCGAGATGGTTGGTGACGACAAAACCCATCTGTCCATGGGTCAGCACCGCGGCCTTGGAACGGCCGGTGGTGCCGGAGGTGAAGAAGAACCAGCAGGGATCATCGTGCTCGACAGCGACGTTCTCGACCACCATTCCGGCCTGCGAAGCGATGGCCTCACCCACCGAGCGCTCGCCGAACGCGGCCTTGCCGTCGAGGCTCCAGGTGAATTCCAATTCGCCACCCTTCACGGCCGCGGCATGCTCCGGGAAATCGACATGGCACAAAAACGCCTTCGCGCCGGAGGCCTCTGCGAGATAGGTGACCTCATCCGGCATCAGGCGGAAATTGGTGGGGACCCAGACCGCGCCGAGCCGGAACGCGGCGAACATCGAGAAAAACATCTCGTCGCCGTTTTTGGAATGGACGAGGATGCGGTCGCCCTTGGCGATGCCGCGCGCGGCGAGTGCCGCGGCCAGCGCCGAGACCTGCGCATCGATCTCGCGCCAGGTCCAGGATCTGTCACCCCAGACGAAACCGGGGCGCGCCCCATGCCGCCGCGCATTCTGGGTCAGCATGTGAGCGAGATTCATAACGCGGCGGGACATGCGCAGGAGCGGCATCGGGCTTCCTCTTCGACGGCAGACGGCACGCAAGCCGCCCGCTC
Organism: Bradyrhizobium sp. 14AA; assembly: GCF_054185205.1. Lineage (NCBI taxonomy): Bacteria > Pseudomonadati > Pseudomonadota > Alphaproteobacteria > Hyphomicrobiales > Nitrobacteraceae > Bradyrhizobium > Bradyrhizobium sp. 14AA. The sequence goes on from NZ_JAVAYM010000028.1 coordinate 71,601, forward strand.
ATTGCAGCCCATTTATCGCCATCGCCCGTGCCCCCGCAAGGCCGCCGCCCGCGCACCTGCCCTACGGCTGCTTGAACGCAAACGGCGTTGCCGTGATCGCCTTCTGCTTGACGCAGGCCTGCGCACCAAAGCCGCCGCAATAGCTGCCATGCAGATCGAAGCGGATGGTGCGCGCAGCCCCGCGCTTCACCGGCGGCGCCACGATCTCATAGCTGCGGACATAGCCGTCGAACACGGGGCGAACACTGCCATCCGGCAGCGTGACCAGGATGTTCATGACGCAGCCACCCGTTCCGCAATAGGTGGTCTCGCGGTCTCCGCACTTGGTGTCGCGGAAATCGACGATGTAGTCGTCGCGGCCGTCGCCGGTCAGGTCGACCTTGCGCACCGTGTCCGGCGCGAAGGCGACCTCTCCGCCGCCCTGGCTGTCGCATTCCTCAACGGCGTAGCGCAGCGCCTTCTGCACGCCGGCCGGATAGCCGGCGGGATTAAACGGCTTTGCGTCGTCGGCGCGCGCGGCGGTTGCGAGCAGTGTGAGCAGGAGGAACAGATATCGCATGCGCGTTGGTCGCCGGCGCAGCCGCAATCGTTCAGGAAATTTTAAACATGATCAGCGCAACCTCGCTCAGTTCTCGCGTACAGAGTCCCGCATCATGGTCAAAGCGCCCGCCTTCCTCCTGTTGTCGCTGGCGCTCGCCGGATGCGCCGTCGGCCCGCAAGCGCACCTCTCCTCCGATCCCGCCTTCAGGCCTTCCCGCTATGCCTGGGATGGCGCCGGCGAAGACCCCAATCAGCCGCGGTCCGCCTCTGGGGCATCGCGCGCAACGCGCACCGCTGTATCCGAGCGCAACAGGTCGCAAGCCGGGCTTGCGCCCTATTCCAAGGAATGGTGGCAGGCCCAGGACGGCATCGAGGCCGAGCAGGACGCCAGGGTCAACCGCTCCCTCGTCATCTGCCAGGGCTGCCTGCGCCCGCAGCCGCAGGCGGAAGATTCCCGGCTCGCCAAAGCGAGCGATTGAACCGAACGGCCTTCACAACGGTCTACAGAGATACGCGCCGACACCGGCCGCTCCGGCCTGTGGACGCGCGCCATCATCTCCAGGACAATCATGCTCACCCGTCGCACCTTCCTCGTCGCCTCTCTGCTCGCCGGCGCCTCCCCCGCATTCGCCGAGACCCCTGCCGCAAGCGATCCCATCGCCATCCTGACCGCGATCTACACTCGCGCCGCCAAGGGCAAGGGCGACGGCGGCGGCGCCTTCATCATCGAGAACAAGGCGGCGAAGGCAAAATACCTTTCCAAGGCGCTGGTCGCGCTGTGGGCCAAGGCCGATGCGCAAACGCCAAAGGGGGACGTCGGGCCGGTTGACTTCGATCCCGTCACCAATTCGCAGGAACCGGACGTGAAATCGTTCAAGGTCGACGCGGAGAAGACGGAGGCCGACAAGGCGATCATCGCGGTGACCATCACCGGCCACCGCAACGACCGGAAACCCGCCGACCAGATCGTGCGTTACGACTTCGTGCGCGAGGCCGGCGGCTGGCGGATCGACGACATCAGGGGTTCCTCCGACGGCGAGGCCTGGTCGATCCGCAAGATGCTGACGGACTCGCTGAAGAGCTGACCGGAGACGCCATGAGCGACGTCATCAACAACAAGGCCCATCACCGCTTCGAGCTCGAGGTCGAGGGCCATCTTGCGACCGAGCATTACAAGCTGGACGGCAATGTCATCACGTTCGAGCATACGGACGTGCCGAAGGAGCTCGGCGGCAAGGGTGTCGGCTCGAAGCTAGTGCAAGGCGCGCTCGACCAGGTCCGCAGCGCCGGATTGCAGCTGATCCCGCAATGCCCGTTCGTGAAGGCTTGGATCGAGAAGCACCCGGACTATCAGGACCTGGTGAAGCGATGAGCGGCGAGCCCGCCCGCAGCCGGGCGGGCCCGCCGACATCTACGGCCTACTGCCCATGCTTGAGCATGTCCTGGTCATTCAGGTCCCAGTCCTGCCACAGTTGGAGCACGCCGAGGAGTACCACCACCGCGCCGAGGCTCGTGTGGTAGATGCGCAGGAACCCCTCACCGGAATAGCCGAGGGCATAAGGCGAGGCGATGAGCCATAATCCAACCAGGATCGTCGTCACCTCCTGCCAGCGCTGCAAGGCGACATATTCGAGCTGGCTGATGCCAAACACGACGAGACCGATAGCGACCGTGTTCAGCACCGCCGTCTGGTTTCCGGTGATCGCCGCCTGATCCTGGATGGGAAACCACGGCGAAGCCACGATGAGCGCGCCCACCAGCATCCCGCACCAGTCTTCCCATGTGCGATGAGTATTCAAAAAACCAAAGTCCGACATCGTACCCTCCTACCAAAGAGGCATACGTCTGCGGCTGGCAATCATGACACTCCGAATGTCTAGCGACCCTGCCGGCCGCATTCGGGCGTATGTCCTTTGATGGACGTGGGAGCCGCCGTGGAACTTGCAAGAGCGGCATCGGAAATTATTGGAGTCTCGCGTCGTTTCCACGAAGCGGGACTTGCTCATACCGCGCTGCAGTTACGGGGACGCGCGTTTACAGATGGCTCCCGTGCGGCAAGCTCCCTCGGCCGCGCCTTGCCAAGGCTGGGGGCAGGCTCCTAGATCAGCAAGCAGTACGCATCTTGGAAGGATCTGGCATGGCGGCATCGGTACGCGACAACAAGGACAGGAGCCGCTTCGAGCTCGATGTCGGCAGCGAAGTCGCCTTCGCCAATTACCGGCTGACACCGTCGGCCGTGATCATCACCCACACCGAGACGCCGCGTGCGCTCCGCGGCCGCGGAATCGCATCCGAGCTGGTCAAGGGCGCACTGGACTTGATCCGCCGCGACGGCCGGAAGGTGATCGCCGGCTGCGGCTTCGTCGTCGATTATCTCGACAAGCATCCGGAGGATGCCGACCTCGTCGCCTGAATGCAAAAAGGGCCCGCGAGATCGCGGGCCCTTTCGGCACGACCGAGGGTCGGTCAGTGCTTGATCTCAGGCGGCAACTTGCCGCCATTGGCGGCGAGCTTGGACATCACCTGCTTGTGCAGCCAGACGTTCATGCTGGCAGAATCGTTCATGTCGCCGGTGTAGCCGAGCTCCTTGGCGAGATCCTTGCGCGCAGCAAGGCTGGAATCGATGTCGAGCGCCTTCATCAGGTCGACGATCGAGGTGCGCCACTCCAGCTTCTCGCCCTTGTGCGCGGCGGCGGCCGCGTCGACGATCGAAGCAACGTCCACCGTCGCCGCGGGCGCAGATCCGCTCGGCGCGGCCCCTGCGGGCGCGCTGCCCGATGGTGCGCTGCCTGCTGGTGCGGCGGAAGCCGGATGGCTGCCGAAGATCGCGCCCATGATTTTACCGAAAATGCTCATGTCTGTTCCCCGAAAAGGATCCGTTGGAAGGGCCTTGAGTGCCACTTATAGACGAAGTTACTGCGTTGCGCCCGCGAAGTTCTGCGAACCGACAAGCAGCATCAGCTTATCTGCGGCGAAATGACGACCGAATGACACATTCGAGGTTGCACTGCGGCATCGAATCTCGCCCAAGCTTGAGGGACAGGACTCGGAAATAGGCGTACGCTTCTCGTTCAGCTCGCGATGCCATCCGGAATTCGCGTCTGGTTGGAATCGCGAAACTCGAAAATTGCGGCCGCTTGCGCCGTTTGCCGGCGCCGGATGCGGCCGCATGGCAAGGGAGCTAGCGACCATGGCCACACTCTACCAGGGCAATGTCCCCACCGTGGCCCAGACCGCCGACGCGGCTGGACCGGTGATCCGAACCATCCAGCTGTCCGACCTGCACGACGCGCTCAGGCGCGGCTGGGAGGATTTCAAGGCTGTTCCGAGCCACGCCATCATTCTCTGCGTGATCTACCCGGTGCTGGGCCTCGTGCTCGCCCGCGTGGTGATGGGCTATTCGGTGCTGCCGCTGTTGTTTCCGCTCGCGGCAGGCTTCGCCTTGATCGGGCCGTTCGCGGCTCTCGGTCTCTACGAGCTCTCCAGCCGGCGCGAGCGCTATGAGGAGGCCAGCGCCTGGGATGCCATGGAGGTGCTGCGCTCGCCTTCCTTCGGTGCCATGCTCGGCCTCGGCACGTTGCTGCTCGCCTTGTTCGTGACCTGGGTTGCGACCGCGCAGGCGATCTATGTCGCCGCGTTCGGCTACGAGGGCGTGACCGGGATCTCGGACTTCATGATGCGCGTGCTGACGACGCAGCAAGGCTGGTGGCTGATCGTGGTTGGCTGCGGCACGGGTTTTCTGTTCGCGCTCGCCGCGCTCTGCATCAGCGCCGTGTCGTTCCCATTGATGCTCGACCGCCATGCCGGCGCGTTCGAGGCGATGGTCACCTCGTTGCGCGTGGTCGCCAGGAACCCGGTGCCGATGGCGGCCTGGGGCCTGATCGTGGCGGTGCTGCTGGCGCTGGGCACGATACCGGCCTTCCTCGGCCTCGCCGTGGTGATCCCCCTGCTCGGCCACGCCACCTGGCATCTCTACCGCAAGGTCATCGTCTCCGATCCCGGCGCCCGTCCGGTGCCTCCCCCGCCGCATCGTCCGCGCAAGCCGGCCGCCGACTTCCCTGCCAATCTCTTCCCCTGGCGTAACAGGACAGACGCTTGACGATCTCGTGACATCCGATCCTGCCCGGCTTCGGGCAGGATCGGTCACGCCATACGCCTTGCTTTGGCCGCGGTTCCGACCGAGATTGCGCCTGCCGGTCTGATCACTTCACGGAATCAATTTCACCTGATGACCCCGACGATTTCTCGTCTCGCTCTCGCAGCCCTCGCCCTCTCCGCGTCAATCCTATCCGCCCAGCCAGCGCTCGCCGCTGTCGCCTGCGGCTCGGGCAATTTCGACGCCTGGCTTGCGGAGTTCAAAACCGACGCGGCGGCCAAGGGCATCTCGCAACAGGCCATTGCATCCGGACTCGCCGGCGTGACGCTCGATCAGAGCGTGCTCAACCGCGACCGCTCGCAAAAGGTCTTCACCCAGACCTTCGAGGAGTTTTCCGGCCGCATGGTGCCGCCGCGGATGACGCGCGGCTCCAACATGATGAAGCAATATGGCTCGGTGCTGTCGCGCATCGAGCAGACCTACGGCGTCCCCGGCGAAGTGCTGGTCGCGATCTGGGGTCTGGAGACCGATTTCGGCGTCAACACCGGCAAGTTCGCCACCATCCGCTCGCTGGCGACGCTGGCCTATGACTGCCGGCGCGCCGAGCAGTTTCGCGGCGAGCTGATGGAAGCGCTGCGTATCGTTCAGCGCGGCGATCTCGCGCCTGGCGACATGAAGGGCGCCTGGGCCGGCGAGCTCGGCCAGACCCAGTTCATGCCCTCGTCCTGGATGAAATACGCCGTCGACTTCGACGGCAATGGCAAGCGCGATCTCCTGCACAACGCGCCCGACGTCCTCGCTTCCACCGCCAATTATCTCGCCGGCTATGGCTGGCAGAAGGGTAAGGATTGGCAGCCGGGTAGCCCGAACTTCGCGGTGCTCCAGCAGTGGAACAAGAGCGAGGTCTACTCCAAGACCGTCGCCTATTTCGCCACCCAACTCGCACGCGCCCCCTAGATCACGCCCGAGAAAACACATAGGGCCGGTCGCCCGGCGACCGGCCCTCTCTGTGGAGCGTTCACTTCCCCATGGTGGCGTGCATCGCCTTGTTCAGATGCGCACCGCACGCACCCATTTTGCCGTTGAGCAGCGAGTCCTGCGCAGCCGCGATCTCCTTCTGCGCGACGAACTTGCTGTCGCCATCAGCCATGTTCTCGATCGCAGTCTCGGTCTTCTCCAGATTGGCCGAGCTGCAACCGCCCGCGGCATGCTTGGCGGCCTGGGCCGGCGCGACGGCGAATGCGACGGCGGCGATTGCGATAACCCCGAGCAACTTCGTCATGACGTTACCTTCCTTCTCTTGTCCTTGGGACAGAACCGGCGACATTGCCGGAATCTGCGCCATGACTTTCCTCCGGACGCGGCAACTTGCCGCAATAAATTCCCCGCGAGAATTGCGTGATGTTGCAAGCGATGCAGAGCCGCATGCAAAAATTCTGATTTTCATTACAACTTCGTAATCAGACGTTCACACGCTTGGCGTGTGTGCGCGGCATCAACGCGGCGGGTGCGTAGACCTCAACCCCTTCAGCAGAGAGATTCTGGCGTTGCGGCAAACCGTTACGATGCCTTCGCCAGCTGCGCCAGGGGAGTCCGGTTCCCCTCCTTTGAGTCGGTGGAACCGATCCATAATTTGAATATATATTCACTCTTACGCTTTTTGCTTCATGCGATTCGCGCATGCGAGACTTGGGCTTACAAGCTGTGCCCATCGTCTGGCGGATCAGAGAACGCAACCTATCTGTACCATCAACGGAACCGCGAGATTTGCCATAAACCCGTGATTTCACGGACATTTATTGGATCTCCGGTGGCCTCCCGCCTAGCTGTTGGGCGGGACTGCCAAGAGGTTAAGCGCGCCTTACCAATGCTATGCGCTCTCCGCTTAGCTGCATCGCAACATCGGAACTTTCGCACTGCACCACTCTCACCTATATTCATTTCAACGATGACGCTCGGACAAGAGCTGAATCGAACTACAGGAGACTACCAATGCTGCTCTCGCTCATCCGCATGATCCAGGCTTTCCGGGACTATCAGCGCAATGTTGCCGAGCTGTCCCAGCTCAGCGATCGCGAACTGGCCGACATCGGCCTCGATCGCTCGGACATCCCGCGCGTTGCCGCCGGTCAGTACCAGGGCTGATATCCTTCAGCCCTCACCGGACGAACCGATAGCGCCCGCCTCGTGCGGGCGTTGTCGTTTCTGATGGCAGAAAACTCGATCTCGGCGATTCCACTGGGCGCCGAAAAGCGCTACCTGTCCGCCCCATGACAGGACCCCAATCCAACATCGTGCACGTGATCGGCGCAGGCCTTGCCGGCTCCGAGGCCGCCTGGCAGGTGGCGAAATCCGGCGTGCCCGTCGTGCTGCACGAGATGCGGCCGACCCGCATGACCGAGGCGCACCGCACCGACGGGCTCGCCGAGCTGGTCTGCTCCAATTCGTTCCGCTCGGACGACGCCGCCAACAACGCCGTCGGCCTGCTCCATGCCGAAATGCGCCGGCTCGGCTCGCTGATCATGCGCGCAGCCGACGCCAACCAGGTGCCCGCCGGCGGCGCGCTCGCGGTTGACCGCGATGGCTTCTCGGCGGCCGTCACCAAGGCCCTTAACGACCATCCCCTGATCGAGATCGCCCGCGGCGAGATCGCAGGCCTGCCGCCGGCCGACTGGAGCAACGTGATCGTTGCGACCGGTCCCCTCACTTCCGCGCCCCTCGCCGATGCCATCCGCGAACTGACCGACGAGAACGCGCTCGCCTTCTTCGACGCGATCGCACCGATCGTGCATCGCGAATCCATCGACATGTCGGTGGCCTGGTTCCAGTCGCGCTACGACAAGGTCGGCCCTGGCGGCAACGGCGCCGACTACATCAACTGCCCCATGACCAAGGAGCAGTATGACGGCTTCGTCGCCGCGCTGATGTCAGGCGAGAAGACCGAGTTCAAGGAGTGGGAGACCAACACGCCCTATTTCGACGGCTGCCTGCCGATCGAGGTAATGGCGGAGCGCGGCCCCGAGACGCTGCGCCACGGCCCGATGAAGCCCGTCGGCCTCACCAATCCGCACGATCCCACCACGAAGGCTTACGCCATCGTGCAGCTGCGCCAGGACAACAAGCTCGGCACGCTCTACAACATCGTCGGCTTCCAGACGAAGCTGAAATACGGCGAGCAGCAGCGCATCTTCCGCACCATCCCCGGGCTGGAGAAGGCCGAATTTGCCCGCCTCGGCGGCCTGCATCGCAACACCTTCCTCAACTCGCCAAAGCTGCTCGACGGCCAGCTGCGCCTGCGCGCGCAGCCGCGGCTGCGCTTTGCCGGCCAGATGACCGGCTGCGAGGGCTATGTGGAATCAGCCAGCGTCGGCCTGATCGCCGGCCTCTATGCGGCGGCCGACGCCCGCGGCGAGACGCTTGCGAGCCCGCCGGGTACGACGGCGCTCGGATCGCTGCTCGGCCACATCACCGGCGGCCATATCGAGACCATCGAGCCGGGCACGCGCTCGTTCCAGCCGATGAACATCAATTTCGGCCTGTTTCCGCCGCTCGCGACCGTGCCGACCAAGAAGCCCGACGGCACGCGGCTGCGCGGCAACGAGAAGACGGTGGCCAAGAAGCAGGCGATGAGTGCACTGGCGCTCGTCGATCTCGATCGCTGGATCGCCGATCACCTGCGCATTGCCGCCGCCGCGTGAGTTTGCGATGAACCTACCCAAAGACGACGCCGCGACGCTGTCGGCGCGCTGGACCGAGGGCGTGCTGCTCAAACGCGACGTGTTCTCGACCGTCGAGCGCGGCCGCTTCCGCGGGGATGGCGGCGAGGTCGACGCCGTGCTGCGTCGGCTCGACGAGGTGCCGTGGTGGTCGTTCCTGCTGGCGCGGCATCTGTTCGCCCGCGAGAAGCACGCCCTGGCGCTCGCCAAAGGGCTCAATGTCGGCCCTGAGTTGCTTTGGGCCGGACGCCGCGCGTTGGTGCGCGGCTTCGTCGACGGCGTCGCACTGCATCTGGCCAAGCCGCATGGCGACCTCGCCTATTTCCGCTCGGCCAAGGCCGCGCTGCGCCGGCTGCGCCGCGCCGGGATCTGCCACAACGATCTCGCCAAGGAGCAGAACTGGCTGGTCGGCCGCGACGGCCGCGCCTATGTGACCGACTTCCAGCTCGCTGCCTGCTTCAACCGGCGCGGCCAGCTCTATCGCATCCTCGCTTATGAAGACCTCCGGCATCTGCTCAAGCACAAGCGCTCCTACGCGCCCGAGGCGCTGACGCCGCGCGAGCGCAAGATCCTGGCGAAGAAATCGTTCGCCGCGAGCCTATGGCTCGCCACCGGCAAGAAGGTCTATCGCGCGATCACACGCGGCCTGTTCAATTTTACGGACCGCGAGGGCGGCGGCCGCCGGCTCGTCAACGACGCACCGGTGCTGGCGGAACTGATCCGCAAGAACCCGGCCGTGCGTGACACCGCCATCGTCGCCTTTGCCGACCGCCGTTCGGGTGTCGGGCTCTATGCCTTCGTCGAAGCCGACCAAGCCGCGCTCGAGGGCGAGCTTCGGAGCGCGCTTTCGGCGGCCAAAGGCCCGAAGCCGCCGGAGCACATCCAGGTGGTGCACGCGCTGCCGCGCGATGCCGGCGGCAAGCCGCGCACCGAGATCCTGCAGCTGGTCGCCATGAACCAGCTCGATTTGATCGAGCCGATGATGAAGAACGACCAGGACCGCGCCTTCCTCAAGGACATCCTGGAGCAGCGCAAGAACCTGCGTGACCGCTTCAATTTCGAGGCGGACCTGCCGGCGAGCTAGCGCCTTGAAGCGTCCACATTGGCCATAGAGAAGCGTTCGGATCAATCGGGCTGGCGGGGTTATGGGCATTCGGGGGACGATGATGCATCGTGTGGCTGGCGGCCTGATCGCCGGCCTTGTCCTGCTGGCGGCAGCGCCCGCCATGGCCGAATCCCCGGCCGAGCAGATCTCCAGCTTCCGTCTCAAGCATGGTGAAGTCCGCGTCGTCCGCGATTCAACGCTGGACCGCATCGCCATGGACCAGGCCCGCGCGATGGCGGCGAAGGACGATCTCAGTCACGATGCCCTCGGCCCGTTCAACCGCCGCGTCGCACCGGCCGGCGCAGGCCGCGCCGCCGAGAACATCGCCTACGGCTACGACAATTTCGAGAAGACGCTGGGACAGTGGATCGACTCGTCCGGGCACCGCAAGAACCTCTTGCTGCACAACGCCTCCCGCGTCGGCATCGCGAGCGCCAGGAATGCCAGCGGCAAGCGCACCTATTGGGCCATGGTGATCGCCGGCGACTACGAGCCGAAGGGCAAAGGCAAGAGCAAGAAGGACAAGGAGCCGCTGGTTGCCGTGAAACGCGAGGCCGCGCCCGCGAAGAAGCTAAAATCCAGCGAGTGCCACATCAAGCTGCTCAGCCTCTGCATCTGAGACGACAGGCCGCGCCGGAAGTCCGGTTGCGCGCTCATCTCCAGCCAGCCAATATGGTCACGCCGGAGTCTTGGACCAATGCTTAGGCGATCAATGGCCAAAAAATACACAGCTCAATGCGCCTGCGGCGCCATCAAGTTCGAATTCGACACCGATCCGACCTTCATCGCCAATTGTCATTGCAACGATTGCAAGCGCGCTTCGGGCGGCGAGATGGCGACCTTCTTCGCCGTGCCTGAGGACGATTTCTCGCTCATCAGCGGCACGCCGAAGGCCTTTCACTACGTCGCCAATTCCGGCAAGGGCCTGGATCGCAATTTCTGCCCCGAATGCGGCTCGCGGGTGTTCAGCTCGAACCTCGACAGTTTTCCCAAGACGGTCTTCGTTCAGTTGGGGAGCCTCGACCGGCCCGACCTCGTCGCACCGAAGCTCGAGATGTTCACCAAGCGCCGCATGGCATGGAACACACCGCTCAACCTGCCGCAATTCGAGGAAATGCCGCACTGAAGCGGCGTAACGCGAGGCAAAGCTCTCCTTGATCGACATCGACCGAATCCGCGCCGACACGCCGGCCACATCCCGCCTTGCCTACCTTCACAACGCCGGGGCCGCGCTGATGCCGGTGCCCGTGGTCGAAGCCATGAAGCGGCATATCGACCTCGAGAGCGAGATCGGAGGTTATGCCGCCGCCGACCGCGAGTCCGATCGGCTCGACGCGGTCTACGGCTCGGTCGCCCGGCTGCTGAATGCCGCGTCCGATGAGATCGCCCTCGTGGAGAATGCGACGGTTGCCTGGCAGATGGCGTTCTACGCGCTGCCGTTTCGCAAGGGCGATCGCATCCTGACCGCCGAGGCGGAATACGCGGCCAACTATGTCGCCTTTCTTCAGGTCGCGAAACGAACGGGCGCGATCATTGACGTGGTGCCGAGCGATGCCAGCGGCGAGCTCGACATCCAGGCGCTCGAACGCATGATCGATGAGCGCGTGAAGCTGATCGCCATCACCTGGGTTCCGACCAATGGCGGGCTGGTCAACCCCGCGGCAGCGATCGGCAGGATCGCGCGGGCGCGGGGCATTCCCTATCTGCTCGACGCCTGCCAGGCCGTCGGCCAGATGCAGGTCGATGTCGAGGCCATCGGCTGTGACATGCTGTCTGCCACGGGGCGCAAATTCCTGCGCGGTCCGCGCGGCACCGGCTTCCTCTACGTCCGCCGTGCGTTGCTGCGACAGCTTGAGCCGCCGATGATCGACCATTTTGCTGCGCCCTGGGTCTCGCGAGACGCTTATCAGTTGCGGGACGACGCCCGCCGCTTCGAAAACTGGGAGAACAATTACGCGGCCCGGCTTGGGCTGGGTGCGGCTGTCGACTATGCCCTCTCGATCGGCCTCGGCCCGATCGAGCAGCGCTGCCGAATGCTGGCGGACCGTCTGCGCAGCGGCCTCGCGACCATTCGCGGCATCACAATTCGCGACCTCGGGCGCACGCCAGGCGCGATCGTGAGCTTCACGCTGGAGGGTTACAGGGCGGCCGCCATTGTCAGCAGCGCCGCCGCCGCGGGCATCACCATCGGCGCTTCAGATCCGGCGAGCACCCGCATCGATGCCGAGACACGCGCGCTGCCCCCGCTCGTGCGGGCGTCCCCGCACTACTACAACACGGAAGCCGAGATTGACCGGCTGATCGCGCATCTCGCGGGCCTAGCGCCGCGATAACAGTCGACGCTTAGGTGCAGCGCGCACTCAGTCCGGATGCGCTGAGCCTCGCCATGACCTCGTCGAGATGCGCGCTGTCGCGGGTCTCGATCACGAGCTGGAGCAGCGTCGCCTTGGCCGGCAGGTCGGAGAAGGTCCGCTGGTGCGAGACCTCGATGATGTTGGCGCCTGCCTCGGCCAGCAATGCCGCCACCGCGGCGAGCTGCCCGGGCCTGTCAGGAATATCGAGCGAGAGCTGGGTCAGCCGCCCCTCGCGCGCCAGTTCGCGTGTCAGCACCGAGGCGATCAGCCGCGTGTCGATATTGCCGCCGCTCAGGACGAGACCGACCTTCTGGCCCGCGAAGCGGGAGGGATCTGACATCAGCGCGGCGAGGCCGGCGGCGCCGGCGCCCTCGACGACCGTCTTCTCGATCGAGATCAGGGTCGCAACCGCGCGCTCGAGCTCGGCCTCGTTCACCAACGCGATGTCGTCGACGAGGCGGCGGACGATCTCGGTGGTGATCTTGCCCGGCGATTTCACCGCGATGCCTTCGGCGAGCGTGTCGCCGCGCGCCGGCAGATTGCCGTCATGGATGGCGTTGTACATCGAGGGATAGAGCCAGGCCTCGACGCCGAGGATCCGCAGCGACGGCTTGATCGATTTGGCGGCAATGGCGATGCCGCTGATCAGCCCGCCGCCGCCAATCGGGACGACGAGCGTGTCGAGTTCCGGCACCGCCTTCATCATCTCCAGCCCGACGGTTCCCTGCCCCGCGATGACCAGCGGGTCGTCATAGGGATGGACGAAGATCATGCCGCGGGCTTCGCAGTGGCTGCGCGCATACGCGGCCGCCTCCTCCAGCGTCGCGCCTGTCACCACCACCTCGGCGCCGTGATGCCTGGTGTTCTCGACCTTCACCATCGGCGTGCCGACCGGCATCACGATGGTGGCGGGAATGCCGAGCCGCTTGGCGTGATAGGCGACGCCCTGCGCGTGGTTGCCCGCCGACATCGCGATGACCCCGCGTGCACGCTCCTCCGGCGTCAGCGCCGTGAGCCGGTTGAGCGCACCGCGCTCCTTGAACGAGGAGGTGAACTGGAGGTTCTCGAACTTCAGCCAGATGTCGCAGCCGCAGATGTTGCTCAGCGTGCGGCTGTAGCTGCAGGGCGTCTCGACGACGGCGCCGCGAATGGTGTCGGCGGCGGCATGAATGTCGCGAGGAGCGACCGGAAAGCCGCTCGGATCGGAGGGCGTGGTTTGGGACAACTCGGCCATGGGACAGCATAGAGCATTTGGCCGGCTCGGGCGATAAGCCAGCCGCTATTTGGTAAATTCCCGGGAGCGCGAGGCCCGCCACAGCGTCCACAATGTGCGCAGCCGCGTCGCGGGCTGCGGTGTAAACGGATTGCGCCCGGGTTGCGACAGGCGCCTGAGCTCGGCCCGCACCTGCGCGAGCGGGAGAAATGCGGGACGCACCGATGCCGACAGCTCGGCGAGCAGCGACAAGGCCGTAGTCAGATGTTGTCGAGCGTCGCCCATGAGCTCGTCCAGCACCGCATGCAGATTGGGCGTCTCCTTGCCGGCGAACACATCCTCCATGAGGCAGCCGTGGCTCGCCAGGAGTTGCTGCGGCAGGAACAGCTGCCGGTGCGCGGCATCGCGCGGCAGGTTGGTGATGACCTGCACGATGCCCTCCGCCAACCCGGCATGACGGGCGAGGTGCTCGGCCGCCTCTGACGGCGGCGCCAGAACCTGCGCCGCAAGACTGAAAAGCGCTGATGAGGTCGCGGCCAGATAGCCTTCCAGCGCCGTCAGCGTCGGCATCGGATCATTGTAGAGATCGAACTGGTGCTCGTCGGCGAGCAGCGACAGCGGTTCGACCGGCAGGTCGAAGTCGCGGATCGCGCGCAGCAGCTCGGCCGCCACCGGATTGCCCTCGGCGCTGCCATGGACATGGCCCGACAGCATGTCGGTCCACCATTGCAGGCGGATTTCGCCGGGCAAGGGCTGGCTCACCTGGTCGCGGACGCGGACGATCTCGACGTTGAAGGCATAGAGCGCCAGCAACGCGCGGCGCTCGGCGGCCGGAGCGAACAGCGTCGCGACATAGCGCGGAAAGTCGTGGTTGCGCACGAGATCGGCGCAGAAGGCAACGGAATCAGGCGGCGGCGCAGCGCTCATGGCACGGCGATCAATGCGGCGGCGACCCGGCGCCGCTCGCCCATCATGATGTTGTAGGTGCGCACGGCGGGGCCGGTCTGCATCGTGTCCAGCACCACCCTCACCGCCTTCAGCGCCTGGCGCAACTGCGGCGGCGGCAGCCAGAGCCCGGTTCCGGTACCGATCAGCAGCGTGTCGATGCTGTTGGCGGCCGTGAAGACCCGGTCCAGCGAATAGCGGTCGATCTTCGCTGGGTCCGTCACGTCCCACGCCCAGATCGCGTCGGGCAGGCACAGCAGCGAGCCCCGGTGCGACATGCCGGCAAACGCGAAGCCGCCCTTGCCATAGGCATCGATCGGCGCCGAGCGCGGGAAATGCGGTGCGTTGGGATCGCCGGCCATGAGCTTCGTCCGAATGGGCTTACTGCCCTCGCAAACGCCTGCGAGGGCATGCGGTTCGGATCATGCCTTGTTTTTCTTCGCCGGCGTAGCCGTATCGGGCGCATCCTCGCGATGCTCGCCGACGCCGAGATAGATCAGGATCGGCGCCGCGATGAAGATCGAGGTGTAGGTACCGACCAGCACCACACCGAACATCATCACTGCGGTGAAGCTGTGGATGGCGTGACCGCCGAACAGCAGCAGGGCCAGCAGCGCCAGCGTCACCGTGAAGTGGGTGATGATCGAGCGCGACAGCGTCGAGTTGATGGATTCGTTGAGCAGCTGCGGCATCGGCATCTTCTTGTAGCGCCGCAGCATTTCGCGGATGCGGTCGTAGATGACGACGGTGTCGTTGAGCGAATAGCCCAGAATGGTCAGAAGCGCCGCGATGCTGGTCAGGTCGAAATCGACCTGGCTGACCGACATGAAGCCGATCGTCAGCACGATGTCGTGCACGTTGGCGATCATGGCGCCGAGCGCGAACTGCCATTCGAACCGGAACCAGAGATAGATCAGGATCGAGACGATCGCGAGCATCAGGCCGAGCATGCCGTAAGCAAGCAGCTCGCCGGCGACGCGCGGGCCGAGCACCTCGGTGCGCTGGATGTCGACGCTATCGCCGAGCGCGCCACGAAGCTTCTGCAGGGCCGCCTGCTGTGCGGCGTCGCCACCCGGCTGCTCCGCAACACGGATCAGGACGTTCTCGGGGCCGCCGAACTGCTGCAACTGGACTTCGCCGAGACCCAGCGCGTCGAGCGAGGTGCGCATCGCGGCGATGTCGGCGGTGCCGGACTTGGCCTTCACCTCCAGCAGCGTGCCGCCCTTGAAGTCGATGCCGAGGTTCAGCCCGTGGGTGAAGAACAGCGTGATCGCGACGATCGACAGCGCCGCCGAGATCGGGAAGCTGATGCGCCGGAAGCGCGTGAAGTCGAAATGGGTTTCGTCGGGAACGATGCGCAGCGACGGCAGCAGGCCGAGTGCCGCAACCACGGTGAGGACGGCAATGAGGATGCCGAGCCCGATGAGAACGGTGTGAGTCACGATCAGGCTCCTAGATCGGCACGCTCTGCGGCCGCTTCCACCGCACCCACCAGGCGACGATCAGCCGGGTCAGGGTGAAGGCGGTGAACACCGTGGTGATGATGCCGATACCGAGCGTCACGGCAAAGCCGCGCACCGGGCCGGTGCCGATGTAGAACAGCACCGCGGCGGCAATGAAGGTGGTGATGTTGGAATCGAGGATGGTGGCGAGCGCCCGCTTGAAGCCGGCGTCGATCGCCGAAATCGCGTTGCGGCCGCCGCGCAGCTCCTCGCGGATGCGCTCGTAGATCAGCACGTTGGAGTCGACCGCGATGCCGACGGTAAGCACGATGCCGGCGATGCCGGGCAGCGTCAGCGTGGCGTTGAGCAGCGACAACAGGCCGAAGATCATGGCGACGTTGATGGCCACCGCGATGTTGGCGAACACGCCGAACAGCCGGTAGGTCAACAGCATGAAGATAATGACCAGGATCGAGCCGACATAGGCCGCAAGCTCGCCCTTCTCGATCGAGTCCTGGCCGAGGCCCGGGCCGACGGTGCGTTCCTCGACCACCGTGAGCGGCGCAGGCAGCGCGCCGGCGCGCAACAGGATCGCGAGGTCGTTGGCCGACTGCACGGTGAAACTGCCGGAGATCTGGCCTTGGCCGCCGGTGATCGGCTCGCGAATGACCGGCGCCGAGATCACCTTGCCGTCAAGGATGATCGCGAAGGGCAGCCCGACATTCTCCTGCGTGGCCTGTGAGAACTTGCGGGCCCCCGAGGTATTGAACTTGAAGCTCACGACCGGCTCATTGGTACGCTGGTCGAAGGTTGCCTGGGCATCGATCAAATCGCCGCCGGCAACCAGCACCTGCTTCTTGACCACGTAGTTGGGCGGCGGCGGCGTGGCCGCCGGCAGGAGCTCGGATTCCGGCGGCAACCTGCCCTGCTGCGCTTGGTCCGGCGGCACGGAGGGATCGACCATGCGGAATTCCATCTTAGCGGTCTTGCCTAGCAACTCCTTCAGGCGGGTCGGATCCTGAAGGCCGGGGACCTGCACCAGAATGCGGTCGTTGCCCTGGCGCTGGATGACGGGCTCGACGGTGCCGAGCTCGTTGACGCGGCGCTCGACGATCTGGATCGACTGCTCGATGGTCTTGCGCATGCGGTCGAGCATCGCGGCTTGCGGGATGCTCAGGCGGATCACACCGCCGCCGGCGTCGGCAACCTCAAGGTCACGCTGACCGCTCGATCCCATCAGACCGCCCAGCGGCTGGGACAGCTCACGCAGCTTGGCAAGCGCCGGCTGCACGTCGGTGTCCTTGGTGATGCGAACCTCGGCCGCGTCGTTGCGCACGGTGACGCCGCCGGTGAAGCCGATCTTGGCATCGCGCAGCGTCCGGCGAACGTCGTCGCGGACCTGGTCGAGCCGCTCCTTCTTCACATAGTTGGAATCGACCTCGAGCAGCAGATAGGAGCCGCCCTGCAAGTCGAGACCCAACACCAGCCGGCGCTGCGCCCAGGCGGGCCAGGTCTTGACCTGCGCCTCGGGGAAGAAGTTCGGGACCGCGCAGAGGCACACGATCAGCGCCGTCAGGATGATCCCGAGCGCCTTCCACCGCGTGAAATACAACATCGACTGGACCTGTCAGATCAGGGGACTTGAGGTGCTCGCGGACGCGTTCACTTCGACGCGGCGTCGTCCTTGGCGGCTTCCTTCGCGCTATCCTTGGATTCCTTCGCCGGCTCACCCTTGGCACGCACGCCGGAGACCATCGCGCGCATCTGCCGCACGCGCACGCCGTCGGCAATCTCGAACTCGATCTGGTCGTCGTCGACGACCTTGGTGACCTTGCCGACGAGGCCGCCCGAGGTCACGACGGTGTCGCCGCGGCGGATGTTCTTCACGAGGTCGGCGTGGTCGCGGACCTTCTTCTGCTGCGGACGCAGAATCAGGAAGTACATGATCACGAAGATCAGGGCGAACGGCAGCAGCGACATCAACATGCTGTTGGTGTCGCCGGCGCCCGCGGCCTGGGCATACGCAGGGGTAATGAACATTCGGACGATCCTCGTGAGAACGGGGGGAAGCCGGTCAGGCCCTCAAAGGCGACCGGTTCGGTCAAATTCGCGCGGACTATAGCGGCCATTGCCCCAATTGCAACGCTGCCAGACCGGCGATTTGGCCACCTTGCGGCGCGCCCTCAGGCCCGATAAGGCTGCATTCTCAGGAACTTCGGACATGCCCAAAAAACCAAGCAAAAGCCCGGCCGGCAAAGGCCCCCGCACCCCTGCCAGGAAGCCCGCCCGCGTCGCGGCAAAACGCCCCACGGCGGCCCTTAAGGCAATCCCCAAAGCAATCGCCAAGGCATCCCCAGACCTTTCCCAGGAGCGCGTCGTCCGCGCGCTGGAAACCATTGCGGCGCACCTCTCCGCCCAGGGCAAGCCGGCCGTCGAACGCGAGTCGTTCAAGCAGGCGGACGCCTATGTCTGGCACCCCGACGGCCGCCTCGCCGCGGTGCCGCGGGTCAGCCGCGTCGAGCTGTTCCTGTTGAAGGGCGTCGACCGGATGCGCGACATCCTGATGGAGAACACCGAGCGCTTCGCAGGCGGCCTGCCCGCCAACAACGCCCTGCTCTGGGGTGCGCGCGGCATGGGCAAGTCGTCGCTGGTGAAGGCCGCGCATGCCAGTATCAACGCGGACCGCAAACCGGCCGACAAACTGAAGCTGATCGAGATCCACCGCGAGGACATCGAGACCCTGCCCGCGCTGATGGAGCAGCTGCGCGCGTCCCCGTTCCGCTTCATCGTGTTCTGCGACGACCTCTCCTTCGACGGCAATGATGCGTCCTACAAGTCGCTGAAGGCCGTGCTCGAAGGCGGCATCGAGGGCCGGCCCGAGAACGTCATCCTCTACGCCACCTCCAACCGACGCCATCTGCTGGCGCGCGAGATGATCGAGAACGAGCGCTCCACCGCGATCAACCCCGGCGAAGCGGTCGAGGAGAAGGTGTCGCTGTCGGATCGTTTCGGCCTGTGGCTCGGCTTCCACCGCTGCAGCCAGGACGAATACCTCGCCATGGTGCGCGGCTATTGCAGCCATTTCGGCATCAAGATGGACGACGAAGCGCTCGAGCGCGAGGCACTGGAATGGTCGACCACGCGCGGCTCGCGCTCGGGCCGCGTCGCCTGGCAATTCGTGCAGGAGCTGGCGGGACGGCTCGGCGTGAAGCTGACGGCGAACTAGGAAGTAGAAGGTCTCGCGTTACGCACCGCTGTCATTCCCCGCGCAGGCGGGGAATCCAGTACGCCGCGGCTTTTCCATATTGCGCCAGCGTCTCCGGAAACGAGATCGCCCGCTTTCGCGGGCGATACTGCGTTCTTGCGGAGAGAGTGACGAGCTGAGGGAGCTCACGCCCCGTTCAGGAATTGAAGCGGGTCAACCGGGCTCGATCCCTTGCGGATCTCGAAGTGGAGCTGCGGCGACGCCACCTCCCCGGATTGACCCGACTTGGCAATGACCTGACCGCGCTTGATGGTATCGCCGCGCTTCACCATCAGCTCACTCGCATGGGCATATGCGGTGACGTAGCCGTTGGAGTGCCGAACCAGGACCAGATTGCCGTAACCTTTGAGCTCGTTGCCGGAATAGGCAACGACGCCGTCTTCTGCCGCCTTGACCGGCGTTCCCTCGGGCACCGCGAGATTGATGCCGTCATTGGACTTGCCGTTGGTCTTGGCGCCGTAGGTGGTGACCACCTTGCCGCGCACCGGCCAGCGGAAGGTCGGGAGCGCGCTGGTGGTCTCCGCAGCCTTCGCCGGGGCCTCCGCGGCGGGCTTCTCTTCGACATTGGCCGTGGCCTGGGCCAGGCGCGCGCTTTGCACCGGCGCGGCGACGGCGGCCATCTTGGTGGCAGGCGCGGGAGCGGCCGCAACCGGCTGCAACGTCCCTGCAATCGGAGCAGCCGTGACCGGAGCCGCGGCAACCGGCGCTGCCAGGGCCGCGGTCTTTGCACCCGGCACGGTCAGCTTGGCGCCGAGCTTGAGCTTGGCCGACGGATCGAGGCCGTTGGCACGGGCGAGCTCAGCCGACGAGATATGGTTCTTGCGAGCGATGCTGGCGAGCGTGTCGCCGCGATTGACGAAGTGCATGCTCGACGGCGCGGCGACGGCCGCGACCGGCTTCGCCGCCGGCGCCAACGCGGGAGCTGCCGCGACGGGAGCCATCGCTGGCGCGGGCGCAGCGGCCGTGGCGCCTGCATGCGGGATGATCACTTGCTGGCCAGGCGACAGCGCGCGCGGCCCCTTGTAGCCGTTGGCGGCAAGGATCGCCTGCGGCGTGACGTGATAGCGCTTGGCAAGCACCTCGAGCGTATCGCTGGTGCCGACGATGATCTTGGTTCCGCCGGCCGGCTGGGCCGCTGCAACCGAGCGCGGCGGCACGGTGGCCGTGGTCTCGAGATGCGGCTGCGCCGGCGGCGCATAGGAGCTGACGCCGCGGCCGCCACCAGATACCCCGCCACCTGCCGCAACCGGATAGGATTGCGGCGCGGACACCGCCGGCGGCGGCAAGGGCTGCGACTGGTAATAGCCGGGCTGCGTCTGCGGCCGCGAATATTGCGGCAGCTCTCGCTGCGGGGGCGGCGCCTGCTGCACCGAACCGGTCTGCTCAGAGGCGAAGGGGTTGGAGAAATTCGACTGGGACAGCCGCGACGACATGTCGGCACTGCACCCTGCGAAGCTGAAGGAGATCAGCGCCAGCACCGCGACCTGCGGTACGCGGCGCGAGTAAAGCAACTCGGCGACGATGGACATGGTTACTCACTCGTACGCAACAGAACTGGTCTTTTAAGTAAACACGCGCCGAGTAAATAACGGCTTAACCCTCCCAATAAGACGTTGGCGGCACAGCCAATCCGGAATTCTACAGCTCGCGCGCCACGCCGGGCAGCGCCGGCACGAAGCGGACCTCGACGAGTTCCTTGCGCTCGATCCCGGCCTCGCTGCGGGTCAGGCGGATCAGCGTCTGCACGCCCTGATGCGGGCCGACCGGGGCGATCAGGATGCCGCCGATGTCGAGCCGCTCGACCAGGTTCTCCGGAAGCTGCTCCACCGCGGCGGTGACGATGATGCGGTCGAACGGGCCGATATTGGGAGGCAAGTTCAATCCGTCGCCGAGCATCACCTCGACATTGTGATAATCGAGCTTCTCAAGCCTGGCGCGTGCGGCGTCCGCGAGCCGGCGGTAACGCTCGACCGTCAACACCTGCCCTGCGAGCCGCGACAGCACGGCGGCCTGATAGCCGGAGCCGGCGCCGATCTCCAGCACGCGGTGCTTCTTCTGGAGCTGGAGCTGCTCGGTCATGTAGGCGACGACGAAGGGCTGGCTGATGGTCTGTCCGCAGGCGATCGGCAGCGCGCTGTCACGATAGGCGCCGTCGCGATCGGCCTCGTCGACGAACTGGTCGCGCGGCACCTCCTCCATGGTCCGCAGCACCGCCTGGTCGCTGATGCCTCGACGCCTCAGCGTGAGCTGAAACATCATTTTTTCCGGCGGAGGCTGATGGGAGGTCATTGCTACCAGTGTCGTCTTGTCCGGGCCGGAAGGCCTTCAGGCCCAGGCACCGGAATCTTGTTCCTACTCAGGAACCCATGATACGCTGCGCGTGAACCATTTGACCACAAATTGGCTTGCAACGGGCGAGCCCCAATGGCCATTTTCAGGCATCCGTTCGTCGAAACGCGCATTGCGTCGATTCATGTTATCTGCGAACGTTTTTGGCAATGGGCAAGGACTCTACCATGACCGCGACGGGGCTTTCCGGCCGCTCTGTATTCCTCGTCGAGGACGAGGTGATGATCCGGATGATGGTTGCGGATATGCTCGAAGAGCTCGGCTACAAGGTCGCAGCCGAGGCGGGCGACATCACCGAGGCCATGCGGCTCGCCCAGGCGACCGAGTTCGACATTGCCATTCTCGACGTCAACGTCAACGGCAAGGTGATCTCGCCGGTCGCCGACGTCATCAAGGCGAAGGGCTGCCCGTTCATCTTCGCCACCGGCTACGGCTCCTCGGGCTTGCCCGAGCAGTACCGCGACCGTCCGGCGCTCCAGAAGCCGTTTCAGCTCGATGCGCTCGGCAAGACCATCGAAGCCGCGCTGCGCGGCAGCTAACTGCTACCTCAGCGTCTCACTCAGCGCGTCGGAAAACGCCTCGTTGGTACGATCGAGCCTGAGCGGCGTGACCGAGACGTAGCGTTCGCGGAGCGCCGCGAGATCAGTGCCCTCTGCGGGTGTATCCATCATCGCCGCGCGCTCGAAGCCGATCCAGAAATAGGGATTGCCGCGGCCGTCCCTGCGCTCGTCGATCCGCAAGAAACCGAGATTGCGCTTGCCCTGGCGCGTGACACGGATGCCCAGCACATCCTCCGGCGCGCAGGACGGAAAATTGACGTTGATGACGGTGTCTTTCGGGATACCGGCGGCAATCACCTTGCGCAGGATATCGGGCCCGAACTTGCGCGCCGTGTCCCACGGCGGGCGCTCGCGGGTCTCGACGCTGAACTCCTGCGACAGCGCGAACGACGGCAGGCCGAGAATGGTGCCTTCGAGCGCGCCCGCGATGGTGCCGGAATAGACCACGTCCTCGGCGACGTTGCGGCCCTTGTTGACGCCGGACAGCACGAGATCGGGCGGCTTGGTACCCAGAATATGACGCGCGCCCATGATGACGCAGTCGGTCGGCGTGCCGCGCACGGCAAAGTGCCGCGGGCCGACCTCGCGCAGGCGCAACGGATCGTTCAGCGACAGCGAATGCGAGACGCCGGACTGGTCGAGCTCGGGCGCCACCACCCAGACATCCTCGGATAACGCGCGCGCGATCTCCTCCACGACCTTGAGGCCGGGGGCGTGGATGCCGTCGTCATTGGTGCAGAGAATGCGCATGCGTGAGGTCGATTCCAGAAAGCGGGGTCCGAGCCGTCTTATCCGGCTATGGCCGATCAGGCAAACCGGGCCATCTGGGTACGGCCGGGGTTCCGGGCTGGTCCGTTACTGGCGGATGCGCCATTGCGGCAGGAAGCGCGCCAGCCGGCCTTCCGCGTGCAGCTCCATCGCCGGCACGACCGGACTGACGGCCGGCGAGGCTTCGACGGCGCGAAGGACTTCCAATTGCGCGACGATGGGAGCCGACACCGGTGCCTTGATCGGTATCTTGGGATACCGGCTGCGCGCCATCGTCAGCGCCTTGTCGAAATCCTCGACATTGACCCCGGGCTTGGCCCGCCGGCTCTGCACGAGATCGTCGTCCCAGAGCCGCGCGATTTCGATGTCCAGAACGCCACGCAGGCGCTGGTCGACGGCCTGGATTCCGGCACCCGTCACCGCCCATTGTCTGCCGACCCAGAAGATGTCGCGGTGCAAGGCCATGAACGGAGGGTTCGCGTTGTCGGGTGGCCGGCAGGATAACCGGCCGCCCGATCTTCGCAACCAAACGTTTCCGCCGTTACCGGCGAGCAATGCGCTTTAGTCGCGCGCGACCACCTTGAGCCCGCCCATATAGGGTTGCAGCACGTCGGGCACGGCAATCGAGCCGTCCTCCTGCTGATAGGTCTCCATCACCGCGATCAGCGCGCGGCCGACCGCAGTGCCGGAACCGTTCAGCGTATGCACGAAACGCGGCTTACCATCGGGCCCGCGTGAGCGCGCATCCATGCGCCGCGCCTGGAAGTCGCCGCAGACCGAGCAGCTCGATATCTCGCGGAACATGCCGCCGTCGCCCTGCCCGGGCATCCAGACCTCGATGTCATAGGTTTTCTGCGACGAAAATCCCATATCTCCTGCGCAGAGCGTCATCACGCGATAATGCAGGTCGAGCTTCTGCAGCACCTGCTCGGCGCAGGACAGCATCCGCTCCAGCTCGTCCCTGCTCGTCTCAGGCGTCGTGATCGAGACCAGCTCGACCTTGGTGAACTGGTGCTGGCGGATCATGCCGCGCGTATCGCGCCCGGCCGCGCCCGCCTCGGCACGGAAGCACGGCGTCAACGCGGTGAGCCGCATCGGCAATTGCTTCTCGTCGAGAATGGATTCGCGCGCGAGGTTGGTGAGCGACACTTCCGCCGTCGGGATGAGGCCGAGGCGCTCGGTCTTCAGCCGCTCGTGATCGGGCGATGCGAGCAGTTCGCCCTTGATGGCCCAGAACTGATCGTCCTCGAATTTCGGCAATTGCCCGGTGCCGAACATCACCTCGTTGCGCACCAGCAGCGGCGGGTTGATCTCGGTATAGCCGTGCTCGGTGGTGTGCAGGTCGAGCATGAACTGGCCGATCGCGCGCTCGAGGCGCGCCAGCCCTTTCTTCAGCACGACGAAGCGCGCGCCGGACAGCTTGGCCGCCGCCTCGAAATCCATGTAGCCGAGCGCGGTGCCGAGATCGTCATGCAGCTTCGGCGCAAAGCCGTAGTTGCGCTTGTTGCCGAACACGTGGTGCTGCACGTTACCGTGCTCGTCGACACCATCGGGCACTTCGTCGAACGGAATGTTGGGGATCGCGGACAGCTCTTTCGTCAGCTCCTCGTCGGCGGTCTTCGCGGCGGCTTCGAGCTCCGGCATCGTGGTCTTGAGCTCGGCGACCTCGGCCATCAGCTTGGCCGCGCGCGCCTCGTCCTTCGCCTTCTTGGCGTCGCCGATTTCCTTGGAGGCCGCGTTGCGCCGGGCCTGCGCCTGCTCGGAGGCCAGGATCGCCGACCGCCGCTTCTCGTCGATCGCGAGCAGCGAGGCCGACAACGGCTTCAGACCTCGCCGTGCGAGGCCGGCGTCGAAGGCTTGCGGATTGTCGCGGATCGATTTGATGTCGTGCATGGCGGTGGTCCTGGATCAGCGCGTAAATAGTCAACATTTATACTGACAACTTACATTGGCGCGTCTCCTAGCACGGCTGTCATCATCCGCGAAGGCGGATGATCCAGTATTCCAGAGACGGAAGTGATTCCCCGATAGGCCGCGGCGTACTGGATTCCCCGCATTCGCGGGGAATGACAGCGAGGGTGTGGCCGCCCTACTCCGCCGGATTGGCCGGCGTCGACACGTCAGTGCCGGTGGCCGCCTGCGCAGCCGCGGCCTTCTTCTCCACCATCCCCACCGCGATGATCGAGCCCTCGTAGAGCGCCAGCAAGGGGATCGCGAGCGAGCACTGGCTGAGCACGTCGGGCGGCGTCAGCACGGCCGCGATCACGAAAGCGATGACGATGAAATAGCGGCGTTTCTCGCGCAGCATTTTCGAGGTGACGATGCCGATACGGCCGAGCAGCGTCAGGATCACCGGAAGCTGGAAGGCGATGCCGAAGGCGAAGATCAGCGACATCATCAGCGACAGATATTCGCCGACCTTGGGCAGGAGCTGGATCTGCGCGGTCTCGTCGCTGCCGGCCTGCTGCATGCCGAGCGAGAAGCGGACCAGCATCGGCAGCACGACGAAATAGACCAACGCCGCGCCGAGCACGAAGAAGAACGGGGTCGCGACCAGATACGGCAGGAAGGCCTGCTTCTCGTGCTTGTAGAGCCCGGGAGCCACGAACTTGTAGATCTGCGTCGCCACGATCGGGAACGAGATGAAGCCGGCGCCGAACAAAGCGAGCTTGAGCTGGGTGATGAAATATTCCAGCAGCGCCGTGTAGATGAACTTGGAGTTCTCGGGACCCGCGACCCACACGAACGGCCAGACCAGCACGTTGTAGATCTGCTTGGCGAAAAAGAAGCAGAAGATGAAGGCCACGCCGAAGCCGAGCAGCGCCTTGATCAGCCGCGACCGCAGCTCGATCAGATGGTCCATCAGCGGGGCTTTGCTGGCCTCGATATCGGCGTCGCTCATGACGCTTTGGCGTCCTTGATCGCATCGGATGGCGCGGTGTATTGCGTCACCTGCGCCGGCTCGACCTCACGGGTGATGGCGAGCGGCTCGTTGGCGGCCGCATGCGCCTCGGCTTCCATGAAGGTCGCGGGCGTCGGCGCTTCCGGAGTGGTCGGGGTTACCGGCGCTTCACTTGAAGTCGCCGGCGCTTCACTTGAAGCGGCTGCTGGTTCGACAGCCGTCGTCGAGGAGGTTTCGGCCGGCTTGTCCAGCGCATCGACGCGGAGCGCGTCACTGACGTCCTTCTGGAGCGAGGTCAGCGGATTGAACCCTGTGGCGGCTTCCTTGACCTCGTCAAAGCTCTTCTTGAGGTCGGCCATTTCGGCCTCGCGCATCGCTTCCTGGAACTGGCCCTGGAATTCGGCAGCCATCTTGCGGGCCTTGCCCATCCACTGCCCGACCATGCGCAGCACGCCCGGCAGCTCTTTCGGGCCGATGGCGATCAGGGCCACGACCCCGATCAGGACCAGTTCACTCCACCCGATGTCGAACATGAGGTCTTCCGTTCACGCGAAGCCGCAGCCGGCCCAATCCCTTGCGCGCAGGATCGGGCGCTACCCGTGTCTCGCGTACTCTCTGGCTCAGACGGCCTTGCTGCCGACGTCGGACCGTGCCGCGGTCGGCGCACCATTGTGCTCGATGGACTTGGCCGGCTCGGGCTTCTCGGCGGGCTTGTCGTCGTCCTGCATGCCCTTCTTGAACGCCTTGATGCCCTGCGCCACGTCGCCCATCAGATCCGAAATCTTGCCGCGGCCGAACAGCAGCAGGACCACTGCGATCACCAAGATCCAGTGCCAAATGCTGAGTGAACCCATCCTGCAACCCTCCAAACACGCATGGCCGGGGACCCGGCCGATCTTCACCGAAACCTAGGCTTGGCGGGTGTCAAAAACAAGGACCATGGCAGCGCCAATTCGCTGTTGGCACTACGTAATCTTGCTAGTGTTAACTGGTCGCAGGCACCGGTAATCGGACGGGCGTCACTCTTCAGTGCCGCCTTCGCTGCCACCCTCGTCGCCGCCTTCCGGCGTCTCGGGCTCGACCGCAGGCGCGAGCGCGAGATCGAGGTCCTCGCCCGGTTCCAACGGGTCCTCGTCCTCACGCAGCGTCGGGTCATCGGACGGCGTCGGCACGCTGAAACCGGTCGGCAGACGCGAATCCAGCAGGCCCGTACCTTTCAGCTCCTCGAGACCCGGCAGGTCGCCGAGCTGCTCCAGGGTGAACTGCGACAGGAAGTCCTCGGTGGTTCCGAATGTCAGGGGACGGCCGGGCGTCTTGCGCCGGCCGCGCGGCTTGATCCAGCCGGTCTCCAGCAGCACGTCGAGCGTGCCCTTCGAGGTGACGACGCCGCGGATCTCTTCGATCTCGGCGCGCGTCACGGGCTGGTGATAGGCGATGATCGCCAGCACCTCGATCGCGGCACGCGACAGGCGGCGGGTCTCGGTGCTCTCCCGCGTCATCAGCCAGGCGAGATCGCCGGCGGTGCGGAAGGTCCATTTGTTGGCGACGCGCACGAGATTCACCCCGCGCGAGGCATAGTCGGCCTGCAGCTGCTCGAGCGCGGCCTTGACGTCCACGCCCTCGGGCATGCGCTTGGCCAGCGTCGCGGTATCCAGTGGTTCATTCGAAGCGAACAGCAGCGCTTCCAGCAGCCGCAGTTCTTCGGGACGCGCCTGGGTTTCGTTCTCCATCGGCTCGGCCTCTTCTACCCGCACTTCAGCCAGGCTTGCCATGGCAGATTCTCCTTCTTGCACTTAACCGACCGGCGCATCGGGCGCAGGAGCTGCGTCCACGACCGGTTTCGGGCGCCCCTTCCGGAAATAGATCGGCGCAAACGCCTCTTTCTGATTCAGTTCCAGCTGGCCTTCGCGCACCAGTTCGAGCGCGGCGGCAAAACTGGAAGCGAACACCGTCGCGCGCTGCGTCGGATCAGCGACGTGCCGGACCAGGAAGTCATCGAGCACGCCCCAGTCATCCTGTTCGCTGATGCTGCCGACCAGCCGCTCCAGCGTGGCGCGCGCCTCGGCGAGCGACCACACCGTGCGCTTGGCCAGATGCACGCTCGCCAGCACGCGCGACTGGCGCTGCGAGGCGTAGGCGGTGAGCAGGTCGTACAGCGTCGCCGTGTATTTCGGATGCTTGATCTCGGCGATCTGCTCGGGCTCGCCGCGCGGGAAGATGTCGCGCAGCAATTGCTGCCTGTTCATCAGCCGGTTGGCCGCTTCGCGAATGGCCTCCAGCCGGCGCAGGCGATTGGCGAGCGCGGTTGCCATCTCCTCCGCGCTCGGGCCTTCCGCACTCGGCGGCTCCGGCAGCAGCAGGCGCGACTTCAGGAAAGCGAGCCAGGCCGCCATCACGAGATAGTCGGCAGCGAGTTCGAGCCGGATCTTTCGCGCGGCCTCGATGAAGTGGAGATACTGATCGGCCAGCGCCAGGATCGAGATTTTGGCGAGATCGACCTTCTGCTGCCGCGCCAGCGCGAGCAGCAGGTCGAGCGGGCCCTCATAGCCCTCGACGTCCACCACCAACGCCGGCTCACCCTCGGCGAGCTCTGCGGGCCGCCCGGTTTCAAACGATAGGATTTCTGCGGTCATGCCGATGCCGTGTTTGCCCGTGCGATCAATGCGTCCAGCTCAGTGCGCGCGGCCACGCGGTCGAACGGCTGCGGTGCCTTGCGCGCAGCGAGCGCAGCGTTCGCGCGCTCCAGTGCCTTGCCCGACAACTCGGGTGTCTGGGCGGCGACTTCGCGCATCTCCTCGATATTGCCGTTGCAATGCAGGGCCATGTCGCAACCGGCCGCGAAGATGGCGCGGGTCCGCTCGGCGATATTCCCCGACAGCGCGTTCATCGACACGTCATCACTCATTAACAAACCCTGGAACCCGATTGCGCCGCGAATCACCTGAGTGATCATTGTCGCAGATGTCGTCGCCGGATGGGCGGGGTCGACCGCGCTAAACACAACATGTGCAGTCATGGCCATCGGCAGGTCCGCCAGCGGCTTGAACGCGGCGAAGTCGGTTCGTTCCAGCTCGTCCTTGGGCGTGTCGACGGTCGGCAGCTTGAAATGGGTGTCGGCGGTGGCACGGCCATGGCCGGGGATATGCTTGAGGACCGGCAGCACGCCGCCCTGCTCCAAGCCCTCGGTGACCGCGCGGGCGATCGCCGCGACCTTGCCCGGCTCGGTGCCATAGGCCCGGTTGCCGATGACGGCGTCCGCGCCCGACACCGGCACGTCGGCCAGCGGCAGGCAATCCACGGTAATGCCGAGATCGGCGAGATCGGCTGCGATCAGGCGAGCGCTGAGGCGCGCCGCAGTGAGCCCCAGCACCGAATCAGTGTCGTACAAGATCGAGAATACGGCGCCCGGCGGATAGACCGGCCAGTGCGGAGGACCCAGCCGCTGCACCCGTCCGCCCTCCTGGTCGATCAGGACAGGCGCGTCAGCGGCACCGGCCGCAGACCGCAATTCCGCAACCAGCGCAGCAACTTGAGCTGGTGTTGCGACGTTGCGCTTGAAGAGGATGAAACCCCATGGGCGTTCGCTGCGGATAAACTCCCGCTCGGCGGCGGTCAGTTCCGTTCCGGAAACGCCGGTAATGAAGGCCCGCGTGCTCATAACGGCCGATTAACCCTGACCCGCGAGGGGGTCAAGGAAACGGCCGTTAATTCCTCTGGATGAAGCAGGACGGCAGGCCAGCGGACTTCAGGCTGTTGCAGGCCTGCGTCGCTTCCTCGGCCGAACCGTAGGGACCAGCAAAGGCGCGGTAGACGACGCCCTTGCCCTTGTCCGTGAGATCCACCCGCTTGATCACCGGCGAACGTGACCCGAGCACGCTGCCGTACTTGCCCTGAAGCACCCGGTAGGATGCGGCGGCACTGTCCTCGCTCTGCTGCGAGGAGACCTGCACGACGTAGCCGCCACCGCCGCTGCTGGCGGGCGCGATTTGCGTCGGGTTGGTCGCGGCCATCCGCTGCGGCGGTTCGGCGGCTGGCGATGCCTGCGGCGCCAGCGACATCGGCTGGTTGGCACTGGCATTGGCCGAGGTCGGCGGATTACGCGGTGCAGCGGGTGCGGCAACAGGCTTCGGCGCCGTTGCCGGCTTGGCCGCGGCCGATTGCGGCGTGGCGCTATCGGTCTGATCGCCCTTCACGGCCACAGTCCTGATCGGGCGCGGCGCGTTGGCCGGCAGCGTGCCGTTGCTCGGGATTGGACCCGCGCTGGGCGGCGGCACCGTGGACGGCGACACGCTCGCCACCGGCGGCGGATTCGCATTCTGGTTCAGCGGCGGGAACACCACGCGGGGACCGCCCGCCTTGGCGTTGACGTCGACAGGCGCCTCCTCGCGCGGCACGATCTTCTCGGTGCCATCGCCGCTGACCATGCGATCCGGCACCTTGGCCGAGGAGTCCGTCGGCGCCGGCACGACCTTGGTCGGTGTGTTGTCGGCCTTGATGATCGGCGGCTCGCCGCTGCGGGGCGAGCCCACATAGGTCTTGTAGGCGAAGGCGGCGCCGGTCCCGACCACGGCCAGCGCCAGGATCGCCGCGACGGTCATCATGCCGCCGCGCTGCTTCTTGGGCTCGTCGAGATCGGCCTCGGGATAGTCGCTCTGGAACGCGTAGGGATCGTCCGGATAGGCCGGATCGCGCTGATAGTCCTGCTCGCCCGCCTCCAGCCGTCCGTAGAGCGCGTCGTCGTAGCGCGCCGGATCGGGCTGCTGCTGCTGCGGGTACGGCTCTTGATAGGCCTGCTCCTGATACGCCTGAGCGGGCTGCTGATAAGCCTGATCCTGGTAGGTCTGATCCTGGTAGGTCTGATCTTGGTAGGCCTGAGCTTGATAAGCCTGAGCTTGATAAGCGTGGTCCTGATAGGCCTGCGGCTGATGAAGCTCAGGCTCGGGCGCCGCCGGCTGGGCTGAATAACGATGCAACGGATGAACCGGATTGACGGGATAGTCAGGCTCGGGAGCCGGCGCCGGCTGCGGCTGCACATTGGCGCGCCGCATCCATGACGGCGGCGACGGCGCTGCCGGCTCGGCATAGTCCTGCTGATAATCGTCCTGCCGGTCATCCTCTTGCTGATACCCCTGCGAAGGCGCGGGTGGTGTCGGCGAGTGCGCGCTGGGCCGCCCCTGCGCTGCGAACGGATCGGTCTGTCCGATCAAGCGGGCGAGCTCGGCCAAGGGATCATTTTCCGCCTTGCCGTGCTGGTCACCGGCCCGACCATAGTCATCGGAGGGAAACGGTCTGTTCTGATATCGTTCGGCCATCGTGATGATGCGTCCCTTCGGGAAAGCCGCGCGCCCCTCGACCAAGGCACGGCTTTCGACCCACAAGGCTTTCAACCAAGTCTAAGCGATCCGGCTTCTGCCGGTTACCCCCGAATTCCCCTTAAGTAGTTCGCCCCAAACTACCGCATCTCGTCCGGAGCATGGACGCCGAGGATGGCGAGGCCCGATGCCAGGACAGAGACGACGCCCTGGACCATGGCCAGTCGCGCCTTTGTAAGATCTGCATCATTATTGATAATGAAGCGTAAATAGGGCAAATCGCGCCCCTTCGTCCAAAGTGCGTGAAATTCGCTCGCTAATTCATAGAGATAAAAGGCAATTCGGTGCGGCTCATGGGCCGCGGCGGCCGCTTCCAGCATGCGCGGATAAATTGCGAGACGCTTAAGAAGATCGAGCTCGACCGGGTCCGACAGCCGCTCCACCGCCGACTCACCGAGCCAGGCGATGCGCTTGCCGGCATCCTCGGAGAGTTCCGGGAACACCTCGGCCCGCGCGTTGCGGAAGATCGAGTGGCCGCGGGCGTGACCGTACTGGACGTAGAACACCGGATTATCGCGCGACTGTTCCATGACCTTGGCGAGATCGAAGTCGAGCACCGCGTCGTTCTTGCGGTAGAGCATCATGAAGCGGACGGCGTCCTGGCCGACCTCATCCACCACCTCACGCAAGGTGACGAAGTCCCCGCTCCGCTTGGACATTTTCACCGGCTCGCCGTTGCGCAGCAACTTCACGAGCTGGACGATCTTGACGTCGAGCGCGCCCTTGCCCGAGGTAGTGGCCTTCACCGCCGCCTGCATCCGCTTGATGTAGCCGCCATGGTCGGCGCCCCAGACGTCGATCATCTCGGCAAAGCCGCGGTCGAACTTGTTCTTGTGGTAGGCGATGTCGGAGGCGAAGTAGGTGTAGGAATTATCCGACTTGATCAGCGGACGATCGACGTCGTCGCCGTAAGCGGTTGCCTTGAACAGCAGCTGCTCGCGGTCTTCCCAATCCTCGACCGGCGCGCCTTTCGGCGGCGGCAGGCGGCCTTCGTAGATGTCGCCCTTTGCCTTCAGGAAATCGATGGTCTCGGCGACCTTGTTGTTGCCGGTCTCGATCAGCGAGCGCTCGGAGAAGAACACGTCGTGACGGATGTTGAGAGCGGCGAGATCGTCCTTGATCTCGTCCATCATCATCGCGATCGCCTTGGCGCGCACCGTCGGCAGCCATTCGGCCTCACTCATCGCGAGGAGCTTGTCGCCATGCTCCCCGGCCAACGCCGCGCCCACAGGCTTGAGGTAGTCCCCTGGATAAAGGCCTTCCGGGATCGCACCGATGTCCTCGCCAAGTGCCTCGCGATACCGCAGGAACGCGGAGCGCGCGAGCACGTCGACCTGGGCGCCGGCGTCGTTGATGTAATATTCGCGGGTGACGTCGTGGCCGCCGAACTGGAGCAGGCTCGCCAGCGCGTCGCCGAACACGGCGCCGCGGCAATGGCCGACATGCATCGGTCCGGTCGGATTGGCCGAGACGTATTCGACATTGACCTTGGAGCCGCCGCGGACGCGGCCGTAGTCGGCCCCCTCGCGCAACACAGTGCGCAGCGCCTCGGCCCAGGCGGCCGGCTTCAGCGTCAGGTTGATGAAGCCGGGACCGGCGACATCGACCTTGGCGATCAGCGCATCAGTGCGCAGCCGCTCGGCGATCTGCTCGGCGAGGTCGCGCGGCTTTGCCTTTGCCTCTTTCGCAAGCACCATGGCGGCGTTGGTCGCCATGTCGCCATGGGTGGCATCGCGGGGCGGCTCGACCACCACGCGCGAGAAATCGATGCCCTCGGGCCAGCCGGCTTCCGCCGCGAGCGTGCGGCAGGCGGCGTGCACGCGTGCGAGCACGTCGGCGAACAGATGCAATGCTGAGGATGTGTCGGGCATGGCCGCCGCCTAACGCAAATCCGGGGTCGAGTCAAAAAGCCGCTGGTGCTCGGTCAGGGCGAAACGGTCGGTCATTCCGGCAATGAAATTGCCGATCCGGCGGGCCCGGTCGCCCTCATTGTCAGCCCCTGCCCCCACGAGCCATTCCGGCGGCAGTTCGGCCGGGGATTTCAGGTATTTTGCGAACAGGTCGAACAGGATCTGTTCCGCCTCCCCCATCACCCGCATCACCCGTTTGTGGCGGTACATGTGCTGGTACAGGAAGGCCTTGATGGCGGCCTCCTCCTCGGCGACCTCGGCGGGGAAAGCGATCAGCGCCCGGCTCTGCTGGCGCACGTCCTGGGCCGACTGCGGCTTCACCGCGGCGAGGTTCTTCCGCGCCTCCGCAAACACCGCGCCGATCAGATGCGAGATCAGCTCGCGCACCAGTTCGGCGCCGCGCCGGACGTCTTCGAGCTCAGGGTAGTGCGCCGAGGTCTCGGCGATGATCTCCGCGGTGAGCGGCATCACCTTGAGATCGTCGAGGTGGAACAGGCCGGCGCGCAGGCCATCGTCGATGTCGTGGGCGTCATAGGCAATGTCGTCGGCGATCGCGGCCACTTGTGCTTCGAGCGAGGCGAAGCTCCACAATTCGAGATCGTAGCTCTTGATGTAGTCGGCGATGCCGACGGGAATGCCGTGCTCGCGATAGCGCCCGACCGGAGCAGCGCTGCGATCGGTCAGCGGGCCGTTGTGCTTGACGATGCCCTCCAGGGCTTCCCAGGTCAGGTTCAGCCCGTCGAATTCGGGATAGCGGTGCTCCAGCGAGGTAACGACGCGGAGCGTCTGGGCGTTGTGGTCGAAGCCGCCAAAGTCCTTCAGGCAGGCGTCCAGCGCCCGCTCGCCGGCATGGCCGAACGGCGGATGACCGAGGTCGTGGGCGAGCGCCAGGGTTTCCGTGAGGTCCTCGTCGAGCCCGAGCTGCCGGGCCAGGGCACGGGCGATCTGCGCCACCTCCAGCGAATGGGTCAGCCGGGTGCGGTAGTGGTCGCCCTCATGGAACACGAACACCTGGGTCTTGTACTTCAGACGGCGGAACGCGGTGGAATGGATCACCCGGTCGCAATCCCGGCGGAACGGGCTGCGGGTCCGGCTCGGGGGTTCGGCGACCAGCCGGCCGCGGCTGCGATCGGGGTCGCAGGCATAGGGCGCGTGGGGGGCAGCCATTCCGACGGACACGGCGAATTTAGTCCCTATCCATTTGATTCTGCGTATGGTGGCACTTAACTATGCCGGACGCGGGATACCAAATGAATTGGATATGACCGCGGGACTATCGGAGACCTGCGATGACGACTGCCGTAACCATCAGTGACCGGGCCGCACGCCGGATTGGGGAGATCCTCAAGGGCGAAGGCTCTGGCGCGATGCTGCGCATCTCCGTCGAGGGCGGTGGCTGCTCCGGCTTCCAGTACAAGTTCGACATCGACCGCGACCGCACCGACGACGATCTCGTGATCGAGCAGGAGAATGCGGTCGTGCTGGTCGATTCCGCCTCGCAGCCGTTCCTGGAGGGATCGCAGGTCGACTTCGTCGACGATTTGATCGGCGCCTCGTTCCGCGTCAACAATCCCAACGCGACGGCGTCCTGCGGCTGCGGGACCAGCTTCTCGATCTGAGCGCTTACGCGCCTGTGATCTGTCTTTCCTCGTCCGTCCACTCCACATCGGCCGGCGTCAGCTCCGGCTGAAGCGGCGCATCCTCCGCATCCGTGTGGCCGTCGAGCGCGCGCAGCAAGGCCGTGACCAGCGCGGGCTTGCGCAGCGGCTTGGCCAGGAAGTCCGACATGCCCGCCTCGCGGCAGATCTTGACGTCCTCGGGAAAGGCGTTGGCGGTCAGCGCGACGATCGGCAAGGCCGCGAAGCGCCCGCCTTCGGAGCGGATCGCGCGGGTCGCCGCAAGGCCGTCCATCTCGGGCATGCGCACGTCCATCAGCACGACGTCGTAGTCGCTCTCCGAGACCGCAGCCACGGCTTCAACGCCGTCGGTGACGACGCGCAGCTCGACGTCGAAGGCACCCAGCATCTTGCTCACGACCATGCGGTTGACGGCGTCGTCCTCCGCGACCAGCACCTTCAGCGGCCGGTCGAGCCCGGCGATGCGAGCCTTGAGATCGTCGGCTTCGTCGCGGCCGTCCAACTGATCGGAGGCCTGCGCCTGGCTCCACGGCAGCACCAGCGTGAAGCGGAAGGTAGAGCCTTCGCCCGGCATTGACGTGACGCCGATGGTGCCGCCCATCTGCTCGATGATGCGCCGGGAGATCGCAAGGCCGAGCCCGGTGCCGCCAAATCGGCGGCTGATCGAGGCATCGGCCTGGGCGAAGTCGCTGAAGAGCTGGCCGAGCTTTTCGGGGGCGATGCCGATGCCGCTGTCGGTCACAGTCCATTCGACGGTCGCGAGCAAGTCGCGACGGGCCCGGCAGGTGGCTGCGATCGTCACTTCGCCTTCATCGGTGAACTTCACCGCGTTGGACGCGAGATTGAGCAGCACCTGGCGAATGCGCGCGACGTCGCCACGCAACGTCGGCGGCAAGTTCGGATCGAGCTCGACCTTGACCGCCAATCCCTTGCTCTTGGCGCTCGCGCGAACCACGGTCGCGACAGCCTCGACCAGCGCCTGCGGCGCAAAATCGATCGCCTCGAACGCGAAGCGGCCGGCCTCGAGCTTGGAGAGGTCGAGGATGTCGTTGAGGATGCGCTGGAGATTGTCGCCGGACTCGCGGATCGTGGTGACCGCCTCGCGCTGTTCCGGATCGAGGTTTGTTTCCAGCAGCATGCTGGCAAGCCCGAGCACACCGTTCATGGGCGTGCGGATCTCGTGGCTCATCACCGCCAGGAAGTCGGACTTGGCGCGGCTCTCGGCCTCGGCCTTTTCCGCGCGCCAGCGTTCGGTGACGTCGCGGCCGAAGCCGCGATAGCCGAGGAACTGGCCGTCGCGGTCGTAGGCCGGCTTCGCCGTCAGCGACCACAGCCGCGCCTCGCCGCCGGCGACGACCTTGAGGTTCATCTCGTGCAGCGGCTCGCTCTGCTCCATCAAGCCGACGATGTTGTAGGCCGCGCTCTTGTCCTCGGGGCACAGCATGTCGAGCACGTCGGCGAAATGCGATCCCTTCAGCAGCGGGAGCGGCAGCTGCGCGACGTCGGCGAAGCGTTCGGGCACGTCGACCAGATGCCCTTCGGCATCCGTCTGCCACAGCCAGTCGCTGGCGTTCTCCTGGAAGTCCTTCAGCAGCAGCGAAATGATCTCGGTCTGCCGCTCGAGCTCGAGCTGGGCCTTGAGATTGCCGAGGAACAGGTTGCCTTGCGAGACGATGTTGCGCGCCATGAAGAAGGCGAACAGCAGCAGGAACACGGCAGTCACCAGATACGGCCCGGCGCCGCAGAGCAGCAGCGCGCCGACGCAGGCAATGGTCATGGTGGCGAGGTAGACGAGACCGGCGCGCGGGAAGGTCGAGAGCGTGAAGGCGCCACCGGACATCATGCCGACCATCAGGCAGGCCAGGAGCAGCTGGCTGGTCGGCTCGATGCGGCTGAACAGTGCGAGCGGCAGCGTGCCCCAGATCGCGGCGAGGAAGAAGGCCTGCCGCAGCATCTGCCGCGCGGCGCGGGGCGAGGCCTCCTGCGGCGGGTTCCGGTGCGACCGCCGCCACGCCCGCACCGCAAGCGAGGCGGTGGTGGCGAGCGTCAGTCCCCAGACCGCCAGGAAGTCGTTCCAGCCCCTGCCCCAGAACAGGATCAGCACGATGGCGACGTTGAGCATGGTGACGGCCATCGTCACCGGGATCAGCCGTATCACGGCGTCGATCTGCTTGGCGCGGATGCGGCGCAGCTCGCGCTCGCTGAGATCGGCGACAAGGCCGTCCTCGATCTCGAAGCCGCCGAGCCAGTACAGGAACGCGCCGATCAGGCCGTCGCGCGGCTCAGTTCGCGTCATGGATTTGTCCGGCCATCCCATCCGTGGAACCTTTTGACGATCAATGGCCTGCCGCCTGCTTAAGCCGGGTTAATTTTGTGGGAGATTTTGCGGCGTCCTTGACGGGCGCGTTGGCAGTTTGTTCTAACCATGGCCCCTGCCCGGAGCCCCGCCGACATGCCCATCAGAGTAGCTACCTGGAACGTGAACTCGGTCCGGCAACGCATCGATCTCCTGCTGACCTGGCTGAAGGAGTGCCAGCCCGACATCGTCTGCCTCCAGGAGATCAAATGCGTCGACGAGGCCTTCCCGCGGCTGGAGATCGAGGCGCTCGGCTACAACGTGGTCACGCACGGACAGAAGACGTTCAACGGCGTCGCGCTGCTCTCCAAGCTCCGGTTCGACGAGACCAAGTCGGGATTGGCCGGCGACGACGAGGACGCCCATGCCCGCTTCCTCGAAGGCGTGGTGACGCTCAAGCGCGGCGTCCTGCGCATCGCCTGCCTCTATCTGCCCAACGGCAACCCGGTCGGGACCGAAAAATATCCCTACAAGCTCAAATGGATGTCCCGGCTTCTTGAGTATTCGAAGGAGCGCCTCAAGACCGAGGAGCCGCTGATCCTCGCAGGCGACTTCAACGTCATCCCGCATGCCCGCGACGTCCACAACCCCGCCGCCTGGACCGAGGACGCCCTGTTCAAGCCGGAGACGCGGGAGAGCTTTCAGGCCCTGCTCGGCCTCGGCCTCACCGACGCCTTGCGCGCCGTCACCGACGAGCCGGGGCTTTACACCTTCTGGGATTACCAGGCCGGCGCCTGGCAGAAGAATCATGGCCTGCGGATCGACCATCTGCTGCTGTCGCCACAGGCCAGCGACCGGCTCGCCAATGTCGGCATCGACAGCTATGTGCGGGCTTGGGAGAAGCCGTCGGACCACGTGCCGGTGTGGGCTGATCTGGATCTGGAGGCGGCGTAAGCGCCGATTGGTGGTGGGCACGGCGCCGAGGCGCCTTTGCCCACCCTACGGGACCAATCCTACTCCCGGCGGCCGCCCTGGACCCACTGTTCCAGCATTTGCAGGCACATGGCGCGGTCGTCGTCGGAGGCTTTCGCGAAGGCGCGGCTGTAGTTTTCCTTGATCCAGGTCTCGTCGGTTCCGGCACTGTCACGCGCCAGCGTCAGCCACATCAGGCCGCGCGCGGCCTGCCGCGGCAGGCGGTCGCCGTTGAACAGCATCTGGCCGAGCAGCGCCTGGGCTTCATGCTGGCCCTTCTGCGCCGCAAGGCCAAGCCAGCGCGCGCCATAGCGGAAGTCCTCGCGCGAGGCGTCCGGCGTCTTCAGGTAGAGCCGGGCGAGATCGTACTGCGCATCCGCATTGCCGAAATAGGAGGCGGCATAGGAGAACATCTCCCGCGCCCTATCAGGGTCGGCCTTGATCTTCGAGTTCGGGATGCCGGCCAGATAGTAGCGGCCGAGCGCGACGAAGGCGTTGGCCACGACCTGCGCCTGCGGCGCCGACGGGCTGTCCTCGGCATGCGCATTGGCAATCCGGCTGAAATATTCGAAGGCGCGCATGTCGTCCTGGGCCACGCCGTCGCCATTGGCGTACATGCGGCCGAGCTTCCACTGTGCGATGGGGTGGCCGCCCTCCGCGGCATATTGCAGGGCGCTGAGCGAGGTCTCCTGGGGCACGGCCGCCGGCGGCACATTGCGCACCTTGCCGGCGGCGCCCGGCAGGGTCGTGACCACCGGGATGGCCGCATCCTTCTGGTTGACGGGCGAACCGTCGAAGGCGAGCGCCGGCGCGGCCAGCGCGGCTGCCCCCAACACAAACGCAACTATGGCACGCTTAGATGTCCGCATAGCACTGTTTCTCGTGCGCGCCGCCCGGATGGGTCACTGCCCCACCGACCGCTGGTCCAACCTGCTGAGCATATTTCCAGAGCGCACCCGACGTGTGGTTAGTCGCGCGAGCGCTCCATTTGGTTTTGCGTTGAGCCAGCTCCGCATCGCTCAATTTTACGTCAAGCGTGCCGGCGACCGCGTCGATCTCGATGATGTCGCCGTCCTCGAGCAGCCCGATCGGGCCGCCGATGGCGGCTTCCGGCCCGACATGGCCGATGCAGAAGCCGCGGGTGGCGCCGGAGAACCGGCCGTCGGTGATGAGCGCGATCTTGCCGCCCATGCCCTGGCCGGTCAGCGCTGCGGTGGTCTGGAGCATTTCCCGCATGCCGGGACCGCCCTTCGGCCCCTCGTAGCGGATCACGATGACTTCGCCTTCGCGGTAGGTGCGCTTCTGGACCGCCTCGAAAGCGTCCTCCTCCCGGTCGAAGCACCTGGCCGGACCGGTAAACCTGAGGTTGGACATTCCCGCGACTTTCACGATCGCACCTTCTGGCGCCAAATTGCCCTTCAGACCCACCACGCCACCGGTGACGGTGATCGGCTTGTCTGCCGGGTGCACCACGTCTTGGTGCGGATTCCATTTCACGCTTTTGAGGTTTTCGGCGATCGTTCGACCGGTGACCGTAATGCAGTCGCCGTGGAGAAATCCGTTGTCGAGCAGCGTCTTCATCAGAAGCGGTATGCCGCCAACTTCAAACATGTCTTTGGCGACATAACGGCCGCCCGGCTTCAAATCCGCGATATATGGTGTCTTTTTGAAGATTTCGGCGACATCGAACAGGTCGAACTTGATGCCGCATTCATGCGCGATCGCCGGCAGGTGCAGTGCAGCATTGGTCGAGCCACCGGACGCCGCGACCACGGCAGCGGCGTTTTCCAGCGCCTTGCGGGTCACGATGTCGCGCGGCCGGATGTTCTCAGCGATCAGGTCCATCACCTTCTCGCCCGCAGTCGTGCAGAAGGCGTCGCGGATTTCATAGGGCGCCGGGGCACCGGCCGAGTACGGCAGCGCGAGGCCAATCGCCTCGGATACGGTCGCCATGGTGTTGGCGGTGAACTGCGCGCCGCAGGCGCCCGCCGAGGGGCACGCCACGCGCTCGATCTCGTCGAGATCCTCGTCCGACATGGCGCCGACAGAGTGCTTGCCGACCGCCTCGAACATGTCCTGCACGGTGACCTGCTGCCCGCGGAAATTGCCGGGCAGGATCGAACCGCCATAGATGAAGATCGAGGGCACGTTGAGGCGGACCATCGCCATCATCATGCCCGGCAGTGACTTGTCGCAGCCGGCAAGGCCGACGAGGGCGTCATAGGCATGACCGCGCACGGTCAGTTCGACGGAGTCGGCGATGCATTCGCGCGACGGCAGCGAGGAGCGCATGCCGTCATGGCCCATGGCGATGCCGTCGGTCACGGTGATGGTGCAGAATTCGCGCGGCGTGCCGCCGGCGGATGCGACGCCCTTCTTCACCGCCTGCGCCTGGCGCATCAGCGAGATGTTGCAGGGGGCGGCTTCGTTCCAGCATGAGGCGACGCCGACGAAGGGCTGGTGGATCTGCTCGGTGGTCAGACCCATGGCGTAGAAATAGGACCGGTGCGGCGCGCGCGTAGGGCCTTCCGTCACGTGACGGCTCGGCAACCTCTGCTTGATGTTGGTCTTGGCGTCCATCGCGACCAGTTTCCTTGGCTAACCCTTGTCAGACCCGGAACATCAGACCCAAGATTTGAATCGACCTTGGGATTTCCCGCCGCCTGCAAGGGACCAGCCCAGCCCCTGAAACATTAGAGTGATTTTATTCATGTTCGGGTGTGGCTAAAAAGCGGCGCTGATGCGAACGACCGGTGATGAGGGTTAAATCCGCTGTGAGTGTTGCTCAAGTAGCACAATCGTTACCGGGAAGACACGGAGATGGCTACTTCGATACCGCTGCGAAGATGACAGTCCACAACCTCTGATTTCGTCGCGCGAGAACTGCGCCTGACCTCGGCTCGACGACCACGCGCCCGCAAGTGAGTCGGGACCGCCTCCCCATTGTCATTGCAATATCGGCTTCGTCATCCTGAGGCGCGAAGCGCCGCCGAGCGCACCCCTCCAGCGATAACGGCTTCGCCGTTACGCGGGGATGACGGGGAGTTGCGCACGCCACATCAATTTTCGCATTTCAAACGAAAGCACGCCTTCGCATCCTCGCGGCGCATTTCGCCCGAGCTTTGCTTGGTCGCTCCGCCCTCTGATCCAAGAGGGCGCAGGGAAGGCCGGGTGCCGGCTGGCACCCGCGGTCCGCTGCGCGAAAAGCACACGCAGAAAAACCGCACAGCAGCATACAGGTGTAGCCAATCACTCGGCCTTCCCTGCGCGATGGTCGGACGGCTTATGCCGTGCTCTCCCGGGAGCCGAGTTCCCTTTGGCCTCCCTCGCCCCCGCGAAAGTCGCCGGCACCGCGCCGGTTGACGCGACTGCCGCATTCGCCAGGGCTTGACCGTAGCAACGACGGCCAGGACCACACGGTTTTGCCGTACGCACGGCCCGCCATTTCGCCGCAGTTTTCCCGACCCTGTCGACAGAGCCGGAAACTTACAGACGAGACGAAGCCTAGCAGCGCCGCTCATCCAGCGCGAAGCCTCGGGCTCACGGAGAGCAATCCGCCCTGCCCTTAACTTTCGCGCCCGACACTGCCGCGTCCACCGCAAGCCCGGCTCGCGAAAATGACGACCACAAGATCGCCCCTCAAGGATGAGCCGGGATAAGCGACACATACGCTATTTCCGAATTTCGGTAAAGCGGAATATTTTCGCGCAGGCGGATTGACAGCCTCGCGGGTGTTTTGCCCGACGGGGCAACGATGACGGCCCGCAGCCGGATAAAGCGCCGTGCAATCCGGGAACGGTGCCACGCCGAACGAGCGCGCCCGGGTATCGCTGCGCTCACCCGGGCTACGAGAGCAACGCTCAGGCCGACATCGCTCCCTTGCGCCCGAATGGATCGGCCAGGCGCACGATCTCGCAGGCGGCGACGAGGCCGGCGAGCCAGACGGCACTGGTCAGCCCGATGCGCGTCACGATGGCGGCCGTGAAGGCGCCCTCGCCGCCGAGGAACGGCGTCGCGGCGAGGAGCACGAGCTCATAGACCGCATAGGCGGCGACGAGAGCGAGCGCCAGCATCAGCGGCGTGCGGCCCTGCGGCAGCATGCGGAGGACGGTGGATGACGCGGCGGTCGCGAGAAGCGCTGCCGCGCCGATGACAAAGCCCCAGGCAATGGTGCTGCCATCGATCGGATAGTGCAGCGCGCCGAAACCGATGGTCTGGTTCACGAGCCAGGCGCCGGTCACGACGAGCAACGCCCGGCGCAGCGGCAGCATCGCAGCCGCGAGAACTGCGAAGGCCGCGAACGGCGTCGCGCAGGCGAGCGCAAAGCTCGCGAGCGCGCACGACGTCGTCAGCAGCGCAAGGCAGAACATCGGTGCAAGACGCAGCGCGACCGAGTGAAGCCGGAGCCGGTCGGCGTGAGACGGCAGGATATCGAGAGCCATAAGTGATCTCCTTGTTGTCGAATTCTAGTCCATTTGCGGGCCTGTGACAGCTCCGTCGGGGTTCAAAGCCTTGATCAGAATTTGGCGCCGGCCTTGAGCAGATAGGTTCGGCCGGGCAGCGGGTAGGCGCTGAAGCGACCGTCCGTAAAAGTGCTTGCGATGGCATAGTCGTAGTAGAGCGCGTTCAGCACATTGTTGACGCTGAGCGACCAGAAGTACCGCTCGTACTGACCGCTGAGCCTGAGATCGATCGTGCCATTGGCAGGGATCGGTTTCTGGGTTCCCGCCTGGTCGTTGTCCATCCGCCGCTCGCTCCAGAACCGCGCGGTGGCATCGAGCACCACGTAATTCTGCCAGATGTTCCAGGTGATGCCCGCACTCGCCGTGGTGCGCGACACCAGCGGCACGTCGTTGCCGGCCCAGACACCTTCGCGGAAGACAGCCCTCGTATAGGCCATGCTCGAGCGCAGCAGCAGAGCATCGTTGACGCGATAGGACAGACTGGTCTCCGAACCGTAGCGCCGGGTCGGATCGAGATTGGTGTTGTAGAACAGGATGGGATTGAAATGGATCTCGTTGGTGAGGTCCATCAGATAGAGACTGCTCTGCATCTGAAGCCCTCCCCCTCCGATGCGCAGACCACCCTCGACATCGTGCGAGGTCTGGGTCTTGAGCTGGAAGGTTTGCGGGATCGGCGCGAAGGTAAAGGGATCGAACGACGGTCCTGACGACACGCGCTCATCCACATCGGGCGTGCGAAACGCCCGCGCGGCGCGGCCGAACAGCGAGACCGTGTCATTGAGGCGATGCTCGGCACCGAGATGCAGCGCATATTGGGTCTCGTCGCTGCCGAGTGGAAGCGCACCGATATCGGTGTTGAAGGGCGCCGCCGGGTCGAAATTGTCGCGAGCGGAGAGACTGACATTCTGCACTCGCGCGCCGTAGGAGATGTCGGTCGTGGGCGCCACACCCAGCGTATGCTGGAAATAGCCCGCGACCGTCTGCTGCCGGAGGTCGTAATTGTGCCAGGGAGTAAGCCCCTGCCCGGCGCCGCGGTTTTGCTGAAAGCTCGCATCGTAATAGTCGATGCCGGTCAAGAGTTGCGACGGCATTCCGAACAGCAGGCCCTTCACGCTGAGCCGCGGCGTGATCGACCACGTCGTGAGGTCAGCATTCACATAGGTCGACGTGAAGAACGCCGGCACCGGCGTCGGGCTCGCGAAGAACGCACTCTGCTGCTTCTTGTCACGCACGCCGCCATCGACGATGAGATCGACGCCATTCACCAGGGTCTTGGTGAAGCCTGCGGTCGCGCTAAAACCCTGCTGGTTGGCGTAGTTGAACGGCGTACTGGTCCCGCGCCGGGCGGTGGCGAGCTCGTCGAGGCCAATCGAGGGGTCGACGGTGCGGCCGCCCGGCAGCCGCAGCTCCTGATTGTCGCCGGTGACGGTCAGGAAGGCGGTCAGGCCGGGCGTGGTGTAATTGAGATTGCCGACGCCGTTCTCCTGAACATGGTGATTGTTGTCGCGATAGCCGTCGGTCTTGACGGCATTGCCGTAGAACGAGGTCGACCACGGACCGGAATTGAGCGAGGTCGAGACGTTGCCGATCCCAGTGTTGAACGAGCCGAAGCCGGCCTCGATGCGCGCGGTGGCGGGCGGTCCGCCGACGCCGTTTTTGGTGACGATGTTGATCACGCCGCCGACCGCGTTGTCCCCATAAAGCACCGCACCGGAATTGCCGCGCGTGATCTCGATCCGCTCGATGGAGTTGAGCGGGATGGTGGAGAGGTCCACCTGCGCCATGTCGATATCGTTGAGGCGTCGTCCGTTGACCAGCACCAGCGTGTTGGCTGTGGCAAACGCACCAAAGCCGCGCAGGTCCACACTGGTCTTGGCGCCGATCTGGCCGCCATAGAGCGTCGTGATCTGGGCACCGGGCACTTGCGTCGCGATGATCTCGGCAAGCGTCTGCGACGGCGAATGGGCGATGTCTGCGGCCGTGATGACGGTCGTGGCGGCCCCGACAATGCCGCCGCTGCTGGTGGCAGTCTCACGGCCGGAGCCGGACGAGCCAGAGCCAGTGCCCGTCGGCGCTCCGCCTGGCGCGACATTCGGTGCCGCCCGCCGCCAGACCGTGTCGCCGTCGCCGGCAACCCTCGCGCGCGTCCGGTTCTCGTCGGACCTCGTCACTTCGATCGGCGGCAAGGGCTCGGCGGTGGCCTGCTGTGCAAAGGCGGTCGAAAGATCGAGCGGATAAAGGGAAACGGACGTGAAGAGGCCGGCGCAGAGGCGCCCGGCTGCAGAGACGAAACGGGACACAATTGTAACCTCGGCATGACGTCAGTGGCACGTCACAGCGAACGAGGTTTCATGGCGGAGCGATCGATTGCTCCGATGAAGCCAATGTCTGTACTCCCCGACCGACATCTTCGCGTGTGACCACGGCTGACGGCAGGTCTCCTGGCTCGCGGGTCGTTACCCTCCGTCGCCTTCCCAGGACCGAGATTCCCAGTGGCATAGGACGAAAGATTCACCGCTTACAGTTGCGGGGGCAGCCATGGCATTGAGAAAATCCCGCGTTGGGAAATCCCGCACCACGTTCCCTTTTGATCTCCGTGAGGAGAACCGTCGCCGATCATTTACGGGCCGCGCGGCTGCGGAGTCAATCGACCGATAGTGCCGCATGCCGGCTGTTCAGGTCCGTCCTCGCGGGCGCTGGGCCAGGGCCCAGGCAACGGTGACGTCGCGGGGCGGAACGTCGAGGCGCTTGATCGGCGTCAGCTCGCCGGAGGCGGAGACGATCGCGGTCTCCTCGCGGCGGCAGCGCGGGCACACGAAGCGGACTTCGTGCGGGGATGCCGACCAGCTCGAACGTTTCACATTGGCCGCCATCGGCCAAGCATCGCAATGCGAGCACGACACCAGAAATCGACCGGGATCGAGCATACCCATTCCATCGGACTCCG
The DNA here is from genome assembly GCF_054185205.1 of Bradyrhizobium sp. 14AA. Classification (NCBI taxonomy): domain Bacteria; kingdom Pseudomonadati; phylum Pseudomonadota; class Alphaproteobacteria; order Hyphomicrobiales; family Nitrobacteraceae; genus Bradyrhizobium; species Bradyrhizobium sp. 14AA. Next base: position 116,453 of record NZ_JAVAYM010000028.1, read on the forward strand.
CGTCCTGCCGCCCCTTCAATGATTAACGCATGTGAATCGTTCCGGTGCCTCGGCACCGCTGACCTCCTGCCTCGGGAAGCCCGGCGGCCCTTGGCGCTCCCTTGGCGCCGGAAGGCCTCAGTGCGCGCCCTTGAGGGTGCAGGACGTGGTGCAGGTGACCGTGGTGCCGTGGTCGCACGCCTTGCAGGCGGCAACGCACTGGTTCATGTCCCGGGCATTGTACGAGCTGTAGTTCCGCATCGGGCAAACCAAGGTCGAGCCGGTGATGTCCTGCTCCTGGTTGCAGGCTGCCGTTGCGAGCGCGAGAACAAGAACTGCAAGAAGGCGCATGGGATTGCCCTATAGGGAGCGGCAAAGCGATTTCAGCGAGGTACGCTGCATCGCAACGGACCCCGGCATTCCCACTGCGAGCAATCGTGGAAGCGCGACGCCCGCATCCCCAGAGGATGCGCGCCAAACATTAAAAACGGATTGCAGCTGGCGTCAGGCCGCCGCTTTGGTCGCGATCGCCTGCCGCATGTCCACCGCCAGCTGGCGGTATTGTTCCGACAGTTTCAGATAGAACTCGCGCTTGGTGCTGTCGGTGGCGAGCTTGGCGATCAGCTCGCATTCGGCGGTCAGCGTCTCGAACCGTTCCAGCCTGTCCTGAAGTTCCGTCATCGGCGTGTCCCCATCAAACGCCACAAGGACACCAAACCTAAGCCCGGGAAATAGGTCACAGCGAACATCGTTATCGGGTACAATCAATTTTTCCCGCGGCCGCCTATTTCTGCTCCAGCCGCCAGGCGCCGTCCCAGCCTTCGCCCGGCGGATTGGCCTCGAACTGGTCGATGCGGCCGAGCAGCGCGCGCGAGGGACCATCGCCGGGGACGGCCTCGAGCGCCGCGTTGAAGGCGGCGCGGGCCTCCTCGAAGCGCCGGGCGCGATAGGCCGCGAGACCTTCGGCATAGTGCGCGCGCAGGCTGTCCTGCGCGGCGGTGAGTGCGCCCGCCCTTGCCATCACCTCGAAGATCGCTTGCGGTGCGCTCTGGCCGGCGACCGCGAGGCGATCGACCTCGCGCAGGTCGAGCTGCGCGCCGATCGCGTCCGCCGTCGCCTGCGAGATCAGGATGCGGGTACCGTAGACCTTGTTGACGGCCTCCAGCCGCGAGGCGAGGTTCACCGCGTCGCCCATCACGGTGAAGCTCATCATCAGCTCGGAGCCGATGCTGCCGGTCAGGACCTCGCCGGTGGCGATGCCGATACGCAAATCGCAAGGGGCGGGCATGGCGCGGATGCCGAGCAGGTCCGGCAATTGCCTCTGAAGTGCGGGCACCTGATCCACCATGTCGATCGCAGCACGGCCGGCGAGCAGCGCCGGCTCGTCCTCCTCGATGAAGGGCGCGCCCCAATAGGCCATGATGGCGTCGCCGATATATTTGTCGATGACGCCGCGATTGTTCCTGATCGGGCCGGACATCACCGTGAAATAATGGTTCATCACCTTGACGAGGCCGCGCGGGGTCATGCCCTCGCTCATCGAGGTGAAGCCGCTCATGTCGCAGAACATGATGGTCATGACCCGGCGCTGACCGTCGATGGCGACTTCCGGCCGGTCGATCAGGCCCTGCACCACCTTGGGATCGATGTAGCGGCCAAAGGTCTCGCGAATGCGCTCGTTGTGCCTGAGCTGCTCGATCATGCGGTTGAAGGCGGCCGCGAGCTCGCCGATCTCGTCCTGTGTCGAGACGGCGATGGTCTTGTCGAAGTGTCCCGCCTCGACTTCGCGGGTGCCGGCGAGCAGCAGCCGCACGGGCCGCGTGATGCCGCTGGACACCAGCAGCGCAAAGGCAAATCCGACGATCGCCGCGAGCAACGTCACGACACCCGAAATGATGATCGCCTGGTGCTGGTGGCCGACCACCTGTGCCGTCGAGACGAAGACCTGCTTGAGCATGTCGGCGCGGATCGTATCGATCTTCTGGTTGAACTGGTCGCGCAGCAGGTCGACGTGCTCGAGCGTGTTGCGGGCCTCCACCATCTGCTTGGCGTCGATTTGCTTGAGGAGCCTTGCGTGATCCTCATCCTGATCGCGGCGGAGCTCGGTGATGGCGTTCTCGATGCGGATCTCGATCCGCGCCAGCGCGGCGTTGTCCGACGGCGTCCGGGGATCGTCGATGATCGCGTTGATGAGCTTGCGCGCGCCTTCAGCCTCCTCCTCGATCTTGTGGTCGGATTCCTCGAACTCGCGAAGGCGTGCCGCATAGGCCTCCTCGTCCGTCGGCGACTGCATCCTCATCATGACCATGCGCCGCAGCGCCACGGTCCGCTCCAGCGAGCGGATGTTGACGCGCGCCAGATCGCCATAGGCCGGGATGTAGCGGTTGGTCAGCTCGTCAAGGAGGACGCCGACCTGGCTCGACATCACCATCGACAGGATCGAGGTGACCAGCATCAGGACGATCAATCCGAGGGCGATGCCGACGATTTTGCGCCGGATCGACTGGTTGAAAATCGGCATAGGTGCGGGGCAAAGGCTGAAAGGACGGAGCGAGGGAACTCAATACACCGGATTTGGCCGCGGGAATACGCGCAATCCGGCCGTTCCGACGTCCCAGGCCGGACGCAACCGTCGCGCGAGCCCAAATCGTTAACAAAGGTTAAAGCGCCTGCCCTTTTCTCCTTTGCGGAAGTTCCCTTGCCTGATCCGTATTTTGCCGCATTGTTGCGGGAGCGTCAGGAATGCGAAACGATGTCATGGCATCGTTTTGGTGTCGTCTTTGATTCTCAAGCCGCATGTCGTCGCGGACCTTGGTTTGTAGTGGTTTCGCAGGGGGACCATCCAATGAACCAGTGCCTACGCTCGCTCGCGTGTGTCGTTGCCGTGGCCGCTTTGGCCCTCGTTCCCGCCGAGCTGGCGGCCAAAAGCAGTCACAAATCGTCCGCGCCGAAGAAGACGCACGAGGCGAAAGCCGGCAAGCAGCGCCACGCCGCCGCCAAATCCGCGGCGAAGTCGCGCCACGGCAAGCATGCCGAGGCCAAACGCAAATCGAGGAAGACGGACGACGAGCCCTCGGACAAGCCGGCGCTGCCGCCGCTCACCGGCGACCTCGCCACGCTCAAGGACGCGATCGACCTCGCGCGCAAGGGCAAGGCCGATGACGCAAGCGCAGCGCGCGACCGCATCGCTGACCCCGCCGGACAGAAGCTCGCCGACTGGTTCATGCTGCGCCATTCCGAGAGCACCGCGAACTTCAAGCGCTATGCCGCCTTTCTCGCCGCCAATCCGAACTGGCCGAGCAGCGCCCTGCTCCGCCGCCGCGCCGAGGCGCGGCTGTGGCAGGAGAAGAGCGACGCGGCCACCGTGCACAAATTCACCATGGACCGGCCGACCAGCGCCAAGGGCAAGTTCGCGCTCGCCCGCGTGCTGCTCACCGAAGGCGAGGCCGACAGGGCCGCGCGGCTCGTGCGCGAGGCCTGGCGCACGGACGAATTGTCCGAGCGCAGCGAGGAAGACTCCTACGAAGCGTTCCGCGATCTCCTGACCGCCGACGATCATCGCGCCCGCATGGACAAGCGTCTCGGCGCCAAGGATTATGCCGGCGCGAGGCGCGCCGCCAAGCGTCTCGGCGAGGATGCGCTCGCGATCGTCAAGGCCTGCGCGGCCGTCACCGGCAAGGCCAGCAAGGCCAAGGATTATCTCGAGGACGTTTCGGCGGAGGCGCGGCGCGATCTCGGCTACGTGCTGTGCCGCGCCCAATGGCACCTCCAGAACGACCGGATCGACGATGCCGCCGAGGTGATCCTGGCCGCCGCGCCCGACATGATGACGGCGCAGGACACCGATGCCTGGTGGCGCGAGCGGCGCCTGCTCGCGCGAAAGCTGCTCGACCAGGGCAAGTTCAACACCGCTTACGACGTGGTGCGCGGCGCCGCAGTGCCGGCGATGGAGGTCTATCGCGTCGACTATCACTTCATGTGCGGCTGGATCGCGCTGCGCTATCTCGACGATCCCAGAACGGCGATGGTGCACTTCGCCGCGATCGACGAGGGCTCGGCCAATCCGATCGCACTGTCGCGCGCCCATTACTGGCGCGGCCGCGCCGCCGAGGCGATGAACGCGACGGCCGATGCGCGCATCAGCTACCAGGCCGCCGCGCGCTATTCGACCGCCTATTACGGCCAGCTCGCGCGTGCAAGGCTGGGCCTCGACCGCATCGAGCTGCGTGCGCCCTCGCCCGTGCTGGCCACCGCCGACACGCCGCCCGCGGACGAGCGCGTGCGCGCTGCCGACATGCTCTACGGCATCAGCGAGCGCGACATGGTGTTCTACTACGCCGAGGATTTCGCCAAGGAGAGCACCGACGTCGCGGCGCTCGAAGCGCTCGGCGAGCTCGCCGGCCGCCGCAACGATGCGCGCGTGATGCTGGAGGTCGGCAAGTCGGCGCTGGCGCGCGGGCTGGCGCTCGATCATTACGCCTTCCCGACCATCGGCATTCCCGAGCACAAGCAGGTCGCGCCCGCGATCGAGACCAGCGTGATCTATTCGGTGGCGCGCACCGAAAGCTCGTTCGACCAGCGCGACAAATCGGCCGCGAACGCGGTCGGATTGATGCAGGTGACGCCGGAAGCGGGACGCGACACCGCAAAACGCTTCGGCCTGACCTACGACTGGGGCAGGATGGTCTCCGATCCCGTCTACAACACGCAGATGGGCGCCGCCGAGCTCAGCGCGCTGCTGTCGGAATACCGCGGCAACCAGATCATGACCTTCGCCGGCTACAATGCCGGCCGCGGCCGGGTGCGCGAATGGGTGCAGGCGCGCGGCGACCCGCGCGACCCGAAGGTCGATCCGGTCGACTGGGTCGAGCGCATTCCGCTGTCGGAGACGCGTAACTACGTGCAGCGCGTGATCGAGAACGTGCTGGTCTACCGCGCCCGGTTCGAGGACAGCGGCATTGTCGCCGCGAAGTCCGACCAGCGCGTCACGACGCAGGAAGTGAGCGCGGTACCAACGGTATCGGCCGCAGCCCCGTCGCCCTAGCCTCGCGACCGCCGGGGCTGGACGCGGCGCGGGCTGGACGCGGTGACTGCGGCCGACTGGTCTGCGCGGCCGTCATCGAGCAGCTAGCCGTCACCTCCTTCCGTGGTCAGAAGGTCGTACTCGCGCAGATACACCTCGGCCAGCGAGCGCGACAGCGCACCCATCTGAATCATCCAGCTCCAGCTCGAGATCGCCGTCAGTACCGCGATCGCCTCGAACGGGCTGCGGGGCCACAGCAAGTCCATGGCCGTCTGCTGACGGTAGCAATCGTAGTCGCAATACCGCTCTTGCTTGGACACATGCCGGACGTAACTCGACCCCAGCGGCCGGGCGCATGCGCTGCAAGCGCCGCCGTGGCGGGGATGTTCATGATTGACGAGCATGAATCTCAATGCCGTGTCCTCCCCTGCCGAAAGCGCATCCTCCGATGCATCTCGCCGACCTGTCTGATCAAGATGCCGCGCGCGTACGTCCCTCGGTCAACGGCGCGGCTTCGTGATGATGCGCGTAGCACTCGTAGCCGCAGTAGCGCAGCAGCGTCCTGGCGTCCCGCAGATAGCCACCATCGATCTCCTCGCAGCACCACAGGCACGACGTTTTGCGGAACGGGGTCCTGCCGTTCACCAATATGAATCTCACGTGGCACCTCCCAGCGCGAAGCAGTAGACCGTGTCGACCAGCGAGGCGGACGGCGGTGGCGCGCAGATGTGGTTGCGCCCGTCGGGATTGTCTCTGTTGCGTTCGACCTTCTGGGATGGGATCAGGATGTATTTGCCGTCTTCCCGGCGCCGCGCGTAGATCCTGCCGTCGACGTAGCGTACCTCGGTCGGGTAGCAATCGGCGTTGTTGCAGCAGCTCAGAACCGGGTTGTCCGGCATGTGCCAGCCCGAATAGAACTTCTCGTGCAGCAGTTGATCCTGAGCCGGATGGTGACGATGTGACCCATCCCGTGCGACTTCATCGGCCTTGACGCCCGTCACCAGCGGAAGCGGCAGCGCGATCGCCAACAGGAGCTTGCAGCCACGGTTCAACTCACAGCCTCCGGACGAAGAAATGGCCTGACGGGCTAGGTGCGGCAGCCGATCCTTACGCCGCCTGACATCGGAACAGCCAGCGGCGGTCACGCTCGCGACGCGCCCTGAACCGGTCGAGACATTTCCTGGAGCAGAGCGGCGCCCGCCAGGAATAGTATCGGATCAGGCCAAACTTCCCCGCGCAGACGGCACAGCCTTTGGACTCAGGTCGGCGCTCGGAGTACTCGGGGCTATCGCACATCATCCTCTCCTCTTGACCTCTTAGGGGTCCTGGCTTCCTTGTGCGCAAGCACGGGTCGCCACGGTCGTCACGGAAAATGCGGCTTCTCAATCGTGACCGCCAATTCATCCGGCAAGTCAGGGGGGCGGACGCAGAGCTTGGCTCTTTGGTGCAACACACCGAGCCTTTGGCAATTTGGGCTCCGCACTTGCCTCCTCTCGATTGGCCGTGAGACTAGGTCCCCTGCAACCCATCGCTCAATTGTACGGAGGTAAATTCCAGCTAGAACTAGGATTGCGCGAGCTATACGTAGGTTTGTGCCGTAGTCTTGCGGGCCTCCTCCCCGCCCCCTGCGCAACGAGACGGCGCAACGCCTGCACGCTGCACGGCAATCGGGAATTTTGCCGGGAATCCGACTTTAGTCGGAGGGAATTGCCCCTGTTATTGCAAAGTGCTCTACTTGCCGTGACGCCAGCGAGCCGGGACGCTTGCGATGATGCCTGGCCAGATCACTAAAATCGGGACTTCGGCCGCACAATTCCTGCTCGGCGGCCTTGCGGCGCTTCGATCATTCGGCAACGGCGAGAAGCACGGGTCCGCGGTCGCAGACGCCTCGCGGCAGAGCACCGACCTGCGTGACGCCATGAAGCAATGGCGCGAGGTGTTCGAGCACAATCCGGTCATGTACTTCATGGTCGATCCGGCCGGAACGGTGCTCAACGTGAACACGTTTGGCGCCGCACAACTGGGCTACACGACGGCCGAATTGATCGGCCAGTCCGTGCTGAACGTCTTCTTCGAGGAAGACCACGACTTCGTTCGTCAATGCGTCGCTTTGTGCCTTACGACCCTGGACCAGTCGCATACTTGGGAGATTCGCAAGTTCCGGAAGGACGGGTCGGTGCTCTGGGTCCGCGAAAATGCCAAGGCGATGCTGCGTGGTGACGGCACGCCGATCCTGCTGGTCGCCTGCGAGAACATCACCCAGCGCAGGGAGACCGAGGATGCCCTGCGGCAGAGCGAGGCCTACCTCGCCCAGGCACAGGAATTGAGCCACACCGGCAGCTTCGGCTTGAATATCGCGACCGGAGAGGCGGTCTGGTCGAGGGAGACCTTCCGCATCTTCGAATGCGACCCGGCGACCAAGCCGTCCCTGAGCTTTGCCTTTCGGCGCATCCATCCGGAAGATCGCGATACGGTCCGCAGGACACTCGACCGGGCCTACCGCCTGGCGGAGGATTTCGACCACGAATACCGCCTGCTGATGCCGAACGGATCGATCAAATATCTCCATTCCGTGGCACGCGCCGTGCGACACGAATCGGGGCGCATCGAGTTTGTCGGGGCGGTGACGGATGTCACGACTGCAAAGGAAGCGGAACAGAGGCTGCGTCGCAGCGAAGCCTATCTGGCCGAAGCCCAACGCCTCAGCCAAACGAGCAGCTGGGCCTGGGACGTTCATCGCCAGGAGTTCGCCTACCGATCGGCTGAACTCTACCGCCTGTTCGGGTTTGAGCCGGACCAGGTCGACGTCCCGGCCCGGGCTTTCCAGCAACGTATCCTGCCGGAGGACTTTCAGCGGATCGTCGAGGTGGAACGTGTAGCTGTCAGGCAAAAGCAGCCTTTCCAGATCGACTTCCGGATTGCGCGCCCCGACGGTTCGGTCAGACGCGTCCACAGCGAGGGACATCCGGTGATAGGCCGCGACGGCGAAGTGATCGAGATCATCGGCACGCACGTGGACGTCACCGAGCAGCTCGCGGCAAAAGACGCGCTGCATAAGGCGTTCGACGAGCTCAAGACATCCGAACAGCGATTCCGCGACTATGCCGAAACCGCATCGGACTGGTTCTGGGAGACCGGGCCGGACCACCGCATCACCAGGATATCGGAGCATGCCGAAACCTCCAGCGCGGCGCCGACGGGCCTGATCGGCCTGACCCGCTGGGACATTCCGCCCGATGCCGAGTTCGAGCCGGAGAAATGGGAACAGCATCGCGCGGCGCTCGATGCCCACGTTGCGTTCCGCGATCTGATCTACCGCAGCAGGGATGGTAACGGATCTCCAATCTACGTGCGGACCAGCGGCAAGCCGTTCCATGATGCGACCGGCAATTTTCTCGGCTATCGCGGCGTCAGCAGCGACATCACGGCGGCGATCCGCGTCGAGCAGGCCGAAGAGGCGCTGCGCAAGGCGCAAGGCGAGCTCGCCCACGTCACCCGCGTCACGACGCTCGGCGAACTGACCACCTCGATTGCCCACGAAATCACCCAGCCCATTGCCGCGGTGATCTCCAATGCGGACGCTTGCATCGGTTGGCTTGACCGCGACCCCGCCGACCTGAAGGCCGCGCGCCGTTCCGCAGAATGGATTGTCGAGGACGCCAATCGGGCAAGCGAGGTGATCCGCCGGATCAGAGCGCTTGCGAAGAAGACCGAGATCGAAATGGTCCCACTCGACATCAACCAGGTCGTCAGGGAGGCCGTGGCGCTGGTTCGGCGCGAGCTCGCGATCCATGCGGTGTCGGTGCGAATGGAGTTGGCGTCCGATCTGCCCAGGATTTGCGGCGACCGGATCCAGCTTCAGCAGGTGCTGATCAACCTGGTGGTGAACGGCATCGAAGCCATGCATGCCAATGTCGACCGCCCGCGCGAGCTGGCGATCCGCTCGAGCCGGACGGACGACGAGCGCGCGCTCCTCACCGTGACCGACCGCGGTGTTGGTCTTGGCAAGGACGTCAAGGAACGCATCTTCACCCCCTTCTTCACGACGAAATCGGGCGGTCTGGGAATGGGACTCTCGATCTGCCGATCGATCATCGAGGCTCATGCGGGCCGGCTTTCGGCCTTTGAAAATGAAGGGAGCGGTGCAACATTCCAGATCGCCCTGCCCTTGCCACACAAGGACACGTCGTGACTGATCATGGCAAGCAGGCCCAGGCGAGCGCCGGTGATCCGATCGTCCTGATCGTCGATGATGATCCGTCGATGCGCCGCGCGCTCACCAATCTCTTTCAATCGGTCGGTCTCAAGGTCGAAGCCTTCAGTTCAGCGGCGGAGATCATGGAAGCCAAACCGCCTGCGGTCCCCAGTTGCCTTGTGCTCGACATCCGCCTGCCAGGCTCGAGTGGCCTCGACCTCCAGGCCGACCTCGCCAAGGCCAATATTCACACGCCCATCATCTTCATCACCGGTCACGGCGATATTCCCATGACCGTAAGAGCCATGAAAAGCGGTGCCGTCGATTTCCTGACCAAGCCCGTGCGCGACCAGGACATGCTGGATGCGGTGCAGGCGGCGATCGAACGCGATCGCAAGCGGCGCGATGCCGAGCAATCGATCTCAGGCGTGCGATCCCGTTTCGAGGGGCTGACGGCGCGCGAACGCGACGTACTCGCCCTGGTTGCATCCGGTCTGATGAACAAGCAGGTCGCCGCCGAGCTTGGATTGGCCGAGATCACCGTGAAGATCTATCGCGGGCAGATCATGCGGAAGATGGCGGCGAAGTCGTTGGCCGATCTCGTCAGAATGACCGACGCGCTCGGAATCCCGCGCAACAGGGGTCATCTGCAAACCTAAGTATGCTTTCCAATCTCGCTCCGGTGGCCCACCTTCCCTCAAGCGGCTGAACCGCGGCCGGCGGCTCCCCGTGCAGGAGCGATCATATTGTCAGTGTCTTCGATCATTTCCGTCATTGATGATGATCCCTCCGTTCGCCTTGCGACGAACAACCTCCTGACGTCGCGCGGGTATACGGTCTACACCTTTGGTTCGGCTCACGAATTCCTCCAATCCGCCGAACTGGAGACGACCTGCTGCGTGATCGCGGACGTGCAGATGTCGGTCATGAGCGGCGTCGAGCTGTTGACGCATATGCGCGGCCTCGGACGCATTACGCCCTTCATCTTCATGACGGCTTTTCCGGACGAGGCCGTACGCGACCGCGCGCTCAGGGCCGGCGCGATCTGCTTTCTCGCCAAGCCGTTTTCAACGCCGACCCTGATCCAGTGCCTGGAGACCGCCCTGTCGGGCCCCGGTGGCGACGCCACGATGTGATGCGGCGGCGCCACGTCCCGCCGGTCCTCACGCCTGCGGCCATCGCGAGACGCTCAATCCACCTTGATGTTGGCCGCCTTGATGATCGGCCACCATTTTGCGATCTCGGCCTTCTGGCGGGTGCCGAGCGCCTCCGGGGTGAGCTGATCCTTGGGCGTCATCTCCAGGCCCTGGCTTTCAAGCTGCTTCTTCACTGCGGGATCGTTCAGCGCATCGACGGCTGCAGCATTGAGTTTCGTCACGATCTCCTTCGGCGTGCCCTTCGGCACCCATAGTCCCGACCACAGCGTCATGTTGAAGCCCTTCAGGCCCGCCTCGTCCGCAGTCGGGATGTCGGGCGCGGAGGCGAGGCGCTTGTTGTCGGTGATGGCGTAGGCGCGGATGGTGCCGGCGCGGACCTGGCTGATGGAGTTCGAGGTCTGGTCGACGATGACATCGATCTGGCCGGCGATGAGATCGTTTAACGCAGGCGCGGTGCCGCGATACGGCACGTATTGCAGCTTGATGCCGGAAACGCTCTCGAAATAGACGCCGGCGATGTGGCTGCCGGAGCCCGCGCCGGCGGTGCCGGCAGTCGGCGGCGACGGCCGCGACTTCAGCCATTCGATCAGCTCTTTCAGCGAGGTCGCGGGCACCGCATTCTTGCTGACCACGATCATCGGGTTGCTCGGCAGCAGCACCACGGGTTCGAGATCGGCGACGAGATCGTAATTGAGCTTGTAGACGGCGCCGTTGGCGACATGGGTGCCCAGATGGCCGAAGGAGATGGTGTAGCCGTCCGGCGGCGATTGCACGGCACGGCCAACGCCGATCGAGCCGCCCGCGCCGGTGACGTTCTCGATCACCAGGGGGTGGCCCAACGAGACCCGCATCCGTTCGGCGAGCACCCGCGCCATCGCATCCGACGGGCCGCCGGCGGCGAAGGGCACGATGATGGTGATGGGCCGCGAGGGATAGTCATCGGCGCGCGCGGCGCCGATAGCAGCGAGAATACCGATCAGCCCGGCCCAGACCGCCTTCTTCATTGTGCTCTCCCAGCGATGTCGTTCTTGTTTTTTATCTCTTCCCGCGTACGGGAAGAGGCATCGTTCGTGAAGAGACGAAATGACGCGCTAGAACTGCGTGTAGTCGATCGGCTTGTGGCGATCGAGCGTGCGGGTGACCGGCGGCAGCGGGTATTTCAGGCCGGTCGCGCAGTTGAACAGCATCACGCGGTCGGTCTTGCTGACACGGCCGTCGGCAAGGCTCTCCTTGTAGGCGGCATAGGTCGCGGCGCCCTCGGGGCACAGCAGAAGCCCCTCCTCGCGCGCGACCTCGTTCAGCGCCAACGAGATCTTGTCGTCGTCCACAGCGATGGCAAAGCCCTTGCTCTCGCGTACCGCGCGCAGAATGAGAAAATCGCCGATCGCCTGCGGCACGCGGATGCCCGACGCGATGGTGTGGGCGTCCTCCCAGCGCGTCGCATGCTCGGTGCCGGCGTCATAGGCGCGCACCATCGGCGCGCAGCCCGAGGCCTGCACCGCGACCATGCGCGGGCGCTTGCTTCCGATGAAGCCGATCTTCTCGAGTTCGTCGAAGGCCTTCCACATGCCGATCAGGCCGGTGCCGCCGCCGGTCGGATAGAAGATCACGTCGGGCACGTCCCAGCCGAGCTGCTCGGCGAGCTCGAGGCCCATCGTCTTCTTGCCTTCGATGCGGTACGGCTCCTTGAGCGTCGAGGTATCGAACCAGCCAACCTTGGCCTTGCCCTCGCCGACGATCTTGCCGCAATCATCGATGTAACCGTTGACGCGGTAGACGGTCGCGCCCTGGAGCTCGATCTCGCTGACATTCACTTCCGGCGTATCGGCCGGGCAGAAGATCGTGGTCTTGATGCCGCAGCTCGTCGCATAGGCCGCGAGCGCCGCGCCGGCATTGCCGTTGGTCGGCATCGCCATGTGCTTGATGCCGAGCGCCTTGCCCATCGACACCGCCATCACGAGGCCGCGCGCCTTGAACGAGCCGGTGGGCAGCCGCCCCTCATCCTTGACGATGATCTCGCCGCCGCCGAGCTTGGCGCCAAGCTTCGGCAGCCTGATCAGGGGCGTCGTGACCTCGCCGAGCGAGACGATGTCCTTGCATTTGCGCACCGGCAACAGCTCACGGTAGCGCCACATGTCGCTGGGCCGGTGGCTAAGCGCGTCCTTGGTCAGCGCCTTCTTCACGCCGGCGAGGTCGTAGCGCACAAGCAGCGGCTTGCCGGCCTTGGAGAGATTGTGAACCTGGTCGGCGGCGTAATGATCGCCCTCCATCGCGCATTCGAGATGGGTGACGAAGGTCGGGCGCTCGATGGTGAGGTTGTCGTTGTCTTGCATGGGGTGGTTTCCTTCTTATTTTGCAAACAGCTCTCTCTGCTCGTCATTGCGAGCGCAGCGAAGCAATCCAGAATCTTTCTGCAGCGGCAGTCTGGATTGCTTCGCTTCGCTCGCAATGACAGCGGCGGGCGGCGCGCTCGTCCCTCAGATATTCAACACCCGTCCATACGCATCCAGCACGGCTTCCTTCATCATCTCCGACAGCGTCGGATGCGGGAAGACCGTGTGCATCAGCTCTTCTTCCGTGGTCTCCAGGTTCATGGCGACGACGTAGCCCTGGATCAATTCGGTGACCTCGGCGCCGACCATGTGGGCGCCGAGCAGCTGGCCGGTCTTCTTGTCGAAGATCACCTTCACCAGGCCCTGGTCCTCGCCGAGCGCGATCGCCTTGCCGTTGCCGACGAAGGGGAAGCGGCCGACGCGGATTTCGCGGCCGTTCTCCTTGGCCTTGGCTTCCGTCAGGCCGACGGAAGCGACCTGCGGATGGCAATAGGTGCAGCCCGGGATCATGTTCTTGTCCATGGGATGCGGATGCAGGCCCTTGATCGCCTCAATGCAGATCACGCCCTCATGCTCGGCCTTGTGCGCGAGCATCGGCGGGCCGGCGACGTCGCCGATGGCGTAGATGCCAGGGACGTTGGTCTTGCCGTAGCCGTCGATCACGATGCAGCCGCGATCGGTTTTCACGCCCAGCTTTTCCAGGCCGAGATTCTCGATGTTGCCGACGACGCCGACCGCGGAGATCACGCGCTCGAACTCGGTGGTCACGGGCTTGCCCTTGCCGTCGTCGATGGTGGCGACGACGCTGTCGGCCTTCTTCTCCAGCTTGGTCACCTTGGTCGAGGACATGATCTTGATGCCCTGCTTCTCAAGCCGCTTGCGCGCGAGGCCGGCGATCTCGGCGTCCTCGACGGGCAGGATCTGCGGCAGCACCTCGACCACGGTCACGTCGGAGCCCATGGTGTGGAAGAACGAGGCGAACTCGATGCCGATCGCGCCAGAGCCGACCACCAGCAGCGACTTCGGCATCCGCTCCGGGACCATCGCTTCGAAATAGGTCCAGATCAGCTTCTTGTCGGGCTCGAGCCCCGGCAGCACGCGCGGCCGCGCGCCGGTGGCGATGATGATGTGCTTGGCCTGATAGCTCCCCTCGCCCAGCGTGCCCTTCGGGCCCTCGACGTCGGACTTCTTCACGGTGACCTTGCCGGGCGCGTCGATCGAGGCGGCGCCCCAGATCACGCTCACCTTGTTCTTCTTCATCAGGAAGCCGACGCCGTCGTTCAACCGCTTCGAGACGCCGCGCGAGCGCTGCACCACGGCCTTCGGATCGAACGAGACCTTCTCCGCCGACAGGCCGTAATCCCCGGCGTGCTGCATGTAGTGATAGATTTCGGCCGAGCGCAGCAGCGCCTTGGTGGGGATGCAGCCCCAGTTCAGGCAGATGCCGCCGAGATACGACTTCTCGACGATCGCGGTCTTGAGGCCGAGCTGAGCGGCGCGGATCGCGGTGACATAGCCGCCGGGACCGGAGCCGATGATGATGACGTCGAAGGATGTATCGGCCATGGCGGCTCCCGTTCAACTCAAGCGGTCGTTGCGCCGCGGGCGCGGCGGTTGAGAATGTAGGTTCTGATCAGCCATTCGATGAGAATGACCGCCGCCATGATGGCGAAGATGGTGAGTGCGATCGGCGCCCAGATGTTGCGCGACAGCGCTTCACCGGCGAAGAAGGCGGCTTCAACGATGTCGCGGCCGTGCGGGCTGAGCGTGAGGATCAGCGAAACCAGCATCGAGATCCAGGGCCAGCGCGTCGTCATGCGCCATCTCAGACCATCATCATGACGGGATTTTCGATCAGCTGCTTGAACGCACCGATCAGCTCGGCGCCGAGCGCGCCGTCGATGGCGCGGTGATCGCAGGACAAGGTCACGCTCATCATGTGCGCGATCTCAATCTTACCGCCCCTAACCACGGGCCGCTCCTCGCTGGTGCCGACCGCGAGGATCGTGGCATGCGGCGGGTTGATCACGGCGGTGAAGTGGCTGATGCCGAACATGCCGAGGTTGGAGACGGCGGTGGTGCCGCCCTGGTATTCCTCGGGCTTCAGCTTGCGCGAACGGGCGCGCGCGGCGAAATCCTTCATCTCGTTGGAGATGGTCGACAGCGTCTTGGTCTCCGCTTTCCGGATGATCGGCGTGATCAGGCCGCCGGGCATCGCCACGGCGACGCCGACGTCGGAATGGTGGTGCTTGACCATGCCGCTTTCGGTCCAGCTCACGTTGCAGTTCGGGATCTTCTGCAGCGCCACCGCCATCGCCTTGATGACGAAGTCGTTGACCGAGATCTTGTAGAGCGGCTTCTTCTCCTTGTCCTTGGGAGCAGCCGCATTGATCTCCTCGCGCGCGGCGAGCAGCTTGCCGATGTCGCAGTCGATGGTGAGGTAGAAGTGCGGGACGTTCTGGATCGACGCGGTCAGGCGCTGCGCAATGGTGCGGCGCATGCCGTCGTGCGGCACGATCTCGTAGGAGCCGGGCTCGAACAGCGACAGGATCTGCTTGTCCGACATGGTCGGCGCGATCGAGGGCGCGCCTGACGGCGCCGCGGCGGGCGCCTTCAGGCCCTTGCCGGACTTGGCCTGCTCGACGTCGCGCGCGACGACGCGGCCGTGCGGGCCGGTGCCAGTGACCATCGACACGTCGATGCCGGCGTCCTTGGCGAGACGCCGCGCCAGCGGCGATGAGAACACGCGACCACCATGGCCGTTGCTCTGCGCGGCCGGTGCAGCCTGCGGCGCGGGAGCGGCGGCGGGCGGCGGAGCAGCCTTGGGCGCGGCGGGCGCAGGCGCAGCAGCGGGAGCCTCAGCAGCTTTCGGAGGTGCGGCCGACGCGCTGGGCTTGGCGGCGCCAGCCGCCTTCACGTCCTCGCCCTCGCCGGCGAGCACCGCGATCACGTCGTTGACCGGGACGTCCTGCGTACCCTCGGGCACCAGGATCTTGGCGATCGTGCCCTCGTCGATGGCCTCGACCTCCATGGTGGCCTTGTCGGTCTCGATCTCGGCGATGACATCGCCGGATTTGACCTTGTCGCCTTCCTTCTTCAGCCACTTGGCGAGGTTGCCCTTCTCCATCGTCGGCGAGAGAGCGGGCATCAGGATGTTGATGGGCATGCTGACCTCAAGAAGAACTTTGCAAAACGTCGTCTCCAAAAGCGAAGACGAACAGACCAGGTTTAGTTGCCGATGTCGCCCTGCCAGAGGCGCTCATTGGCAGGGATGGAACGCCAATTCTTCATCATGGTGATGGAGCGGTCGTCGGCAAGATCGATCCAGGGGATGCCGAACTTGTCGAGGATGTCCTTGGATCCCTCGAAGGTGACGGATTCTCCGATCACCACCAGCGAGACCTTGAACAGCGCGAGCGCACCGGCACACATCGAGCATGGCGACAGCGTGGTGTACATGACGGTATCGTGGAACGAGATCGCGCCGGCTTCGCGCAGGCAGCTCATCTCGCCATGAAGGATCGGATTGTTCTCCTGCACGCGGTTGTTGTGACCGCGGGCGATGATCTCATTGCCGCGCGTCAGCACCGCACCGATCGGCAGGCCGCCCTGCGCGATCGAGGCCTCCGCCTCGCGGATCGCCTCCAGCATGAAATCGAAATGGTGAGCTTCGATCGCCACGGTCAATGTCCCTTGCCGCGCGGCGTCGTGGTGCCGGTGTCCGTGGGACGCTCGATCTCGGCCTGGAACATCTCCAGGATCCGGTTCAGCGCGTCCTCTTCGGTATATTCGCTCTCGCGCGCATAGGCACGCGCGGCGTGGCGGGCGAGATCGACGAGCAGGAGCCCCCACATATCGGGCTCCTCGAAGGCGCGCTGGAACGCCATCGACAGCCCGCCGTCCAGCACGAATACGCGCAGGATCTCGACCGCATCATCGCGGGCGAGAACGTCGGGTGGCAATGGCTGCTCCTTCGGGCCCGTCATGGCCTACCTGTAGCAGACGGCTTTGGCGGCCTCGACGACTTCAGCCGCTGACGGCAGCGCGAGCTTCTCCAGGTTCGCGGCATAGGGCATCGGCACATCCTTGCCGGACACGCGGGCAACCGGCGCGTCCAGATAGTCGAAGGCGTTTTCCATGATGCGCGCGGCAATCTCGGCGCCGACGCCGCTCTGGGCCCAGCCCTCTTCCACCGTCACCGCACGGCCGGTCTTCTTCACGGAGTTGATGATGGTCTCGGTGTCCATCGGACGCAGCGTGCGCAGATCGATCACCTCGGCCTCGATGCCGTCCTTGGCAAGCTCCTCGGCGGCCTTCAGCGCGTAGGTCATGCCGTTCGACCAGGAGATGATCGAGACATGGCTGCCGGAGCGCACGATACGCGCCTTGCCGATCGGGATCACGAAATCGTCGAGCTTGGGCACTTCGCCGGTATGGCCGTAGAGCACCTCATTCTCGAGGAAGATCACCGGATTGGGATCGCGGATCGCGGCCTTGAGCAGGCCCTTGTAGTCGGCGGCGGAGAACGGCGCGACGACCTTGAGGCCCGGAACGTTGGAGTACCAGGACGCGTAGTCCTGGCTGTGCTGGGCTGCGACGCGGGCGGCGGCGCCGTTCGGCCCGCGGAACACGATCGAGCAGCCCATCTGGCCGCCGGACATGTACAGCGTCTTGGCGGCGGAGTTGATGATCTGGTCGATCGCCTGCATGGCGAAGTTGAAGGTCATGAACTCGACGATCGGCTTCAACCCGGTCATCGCGGCGCCGACGCCGATGCCGGCGAAGCCGTGCTCGGTGATCGGGGTGTCGATGACGCGCTTGGCGCCGAATTCCTGGAGCAGGCCCTGGGTCACCTTGTAGGCGCCCTGATATTCGGCAACTTCCTCGCCCATCACGAAGACGTCGGCGTCACGGCGCATTTCCTCGGCCATGGCGTCGCGCAAGGCTTCGCGGATGGTCTGCGTCACCATCTCGGTGCCGGCGGGCACTTCCGGATCGGGCTCGGCGACGGCCTGCGGCGCGGGCGCGGCCTTCGGCTGAGGCGCCTCGGCCTTGGCAGCGGCGGGGGCTGCGGATTCCGCGGCCTTCGCGGCGGGTGCCGGCGCCTTGGCGAGATCGGCCGCGCTCTCGCCGTCAGCGAGAATCGTCGCGATCGGCGTGTTCACCGCGACATCCGCGGTGCCCTCGGGGATCAGGATCTTGCCGAGCGTGCCCTCGTCGGTCGCCTCGACCTCCATGGTCGCCTTGTCGGTCTCGATCTCGGCGATGACGTCGCCGGACTTGATCGTCTCACCCTCTTTTTTCAGCCACTTGGCAAGGTTGCCCTTCTCCATCGTGGGCGACAACGCGGGCATCAGCACTTGAATTGGCATATCGGCTCCAAAAGAAAGCTTGCGCGCGTTCAGCGGTAAACGTCGGTCCAGAGCTCGGCGGCATCCGGCTCGGGATCATGCTGGGCGAAGTCGGCGGACGCGTTGACAATGTCGCGCACCTCGGCGTCGATCGCCTTCAGGTCCTGCTCGCTGACCTTGGCGGCCAGCAGGCGATTGCGCACCTGCTCGATCGGGTCCTGGTCGTGGCGAACTTTCTCGACCTCCTCGCGCGTGCGATATTTTGCAGGGTCGGACATCGAGTGGCCGCGATAGCGGTAGGTCTGCATCTCCAGGATGAAGGGGCCCTTGCCGGCACGGCACCAGGCCGCCGCCTCCTCGCCCGCGGCCTTCACGGCGCGGACGTCCATGCCGTCGACCTGCATGCCCGGAATGTTGAAGGACGCGCCGCGCTTGGAGAAATCCTGCTGCGCCGAGGCACGCGACACCGCCGTGCCCATGGCGTAGCGGTTGTTCTCGATGACGTAGATCACCGGCAGCTTCCAGAGCTCCGCCATGTTGAAGCTCTCATAGACCTGGCCCTGGTTGGCCGCGCCGTCGCCGAAATAGGTGACGCTGACATTGTCGTTGCTGCGATAGTGATTGGCGAAGGCAAGCCCGGTGCCGAGCGAAACCTGGGCGCCGACGATGCCGTGACCGCCGTAGAAGTGCTTCTCCTTGCTGAACATGTGCATGGAGCCGCCCTTGCCCTTGGAATAGCCGCCGCGGCGTCCCGTGAGCTCGGCCATGACGCCATTGGCGTCCATGCCTGTGGCGAGCATGTGGCCGTGATCGCGATAGCCGGTGATGACCTGATCGCCCTGCTTCAGGGCCATCTGCATGCCGACCACCACGGCCTCCTGGCCGATATAGAGATGGCAGAAACCGCCGATCGCGCCCATGCCGTAGAGCTGGCCGGCCTTTTCCTCGAACCGCCGGATCAGGAGCATGTCGCGGAGCGCCTTGAGCTCCTGCTCTCTGGTGAATTCCGGGGGCGAACCGCCGTTGGTCTTGTCTTGTGGAGTGGTTGCGGCGGCTTTCTTGGGTGCGGCCATGGGAATTCCGGGTCAGAGAAAACGTCAGCCCTCTCTAACCCAACTCAAACGCCCTTGGAAAGCACCGCGGCGGCATGGCGCGACTTTCATTATGCCGCACTGCAACGTGGTCGAAATATTGGAAAATCTTTGGCGCCGATCGGGCAACAAATTTAATCACCGGCGGCGCCCGACGCGGATTCGCGGGCCACGTCAAAAAGCACAGCGCCAGTCAACCCCGTTTGCCGGAATGAGCGGCGTCGAAAATGACGCCGCCCACTCCTGTCTCTTTAGAAGAAGCCGAGCTTCTTCGGGCTGTAGCTGACCAGGAGGTTCTTGGTCTGCTGGTAGTGATCGAGCATCATCTTGTGGGTCTCGCGTCCGACGCCCGACTGCTTGTAGCCGCCGAAGGCCGCATGCGCGGGATAGGCATGGTAGCAGTTGGTCCAGACCCGCCCGGCCTGGATCGCCCGGCCGAAGCGGTAGCAGCGGTTGGCGTCGCGGCTCCAGACGCCGGCCCCGAGGCCGTAGAGCGTGTCGTTGGCGATCGCGAGCGCCTCCTCGTCGGACTTGAAGGTCGTGACCGAGACGACGGGGCCAAAGATCTCCTCCTGGAAGATTCGCATCTTGTTGTGGCCTTCGAACACGGTCGGCTGGACGTAGAAGCCGCCGGCGAGATCGCCCGTGAGCTCCGCGCGTCCGCCGCCGGCCAGCACCTTGGCGCCCTCCTGCTTGCCGATATCGATGTAGGAGAGGATCTTCGCCAGCTGCTCGCCGGAGGCCTGCGCACCGATCATGGTGTCGGCCTCGCGCGGATCGCCCTGCTTGATCGCGGCGACGCGCTTCAGAGCCCGCTCCATGAAGCGGTCATAGATATCGGCGTGGACCAGCGCGCGGCTCGGACAGGTGCAGACCTCGCCCTGGTTCAACGCGAACATGACGAAGCCTTCGATCGCCTTGTCGAAGAAGTCGTCGTCCTCGGCGGTGACGTCATTGAAGAAGATGTTCGGCGACTTGCCGCCGAGCTCCAGCGTGACGGGAATGAGATTCTGGCTGGCATATTGCATGATCAGCCGGCCCGTCGAGGTCTCGCCGGTGAAGGCGATCTTGGCGATGCGCGGGCTGGAGGCCAGCGGCTTGCCGGCCTCGAGGCCAAAGCCGTTGACGATGTTGAGGACGCCGGGCGGCAAGAGATCGCCGATGATCTCGGCCCAGACCATGATCGATGCCGGGGTCTGCTCGGCGGGCTTGAGCACGACGCAATTGCCGGCGGCGAGCGCAGGCGCCAGCTTCCAGCAGGCCATCAGCAGCGGGAAGTTCCAGGGAATGATCTGGCCGACCACGCCGAGCGGCTCGTGGAAATGATAGGCGATGGTGTCGTGATCGATCTCGCCGATCGAGCCCTCCTGGGCGCGGATGACGCCGGCGAAATAGCGGAAGTGATCGATGGCGAGCGGGATGTCGGCTGCGCGGGTCTCGCGGATCGGCTTGCCGTTGTCCCAGGTCTCGGCGATGGCGAGGCGCTCGAGATTCTCTTCCATGCGGTCGGCGATCTTGTTCAGGATCGCGGCGCGCTCGGCGACGCTGGCGCGGCCCCAGGCGCCCTTCGCGGCATGCGCCGCGTCGAGCGCGGCTTCAACGTCCTGCGCGTCCGACCGCGCGATCTTGCAGACGATCTGGCCGTTCACTGGCGAAGCGTTGTCGAAATACTTGCCGGAGATCGGCGCGACGAATTTGCCGCCGATGAAATTGTCGTAGCGTTCGGCGAAGGGAACTTTGGTGACGTTGAGGAATTCCACCTTGTTCATTGATCACTCCCGATGTTTGCTGTTTGCGCAATTCGTCGCGTGGTCGCGACTTGCGCCGACGATGTCGCGGGAAGCGATTTCTGTCAGCCCCGGCGGGAACGATGGCGGGAGCGACGTGTCGCAGTTCTGCGACAGGTCGTGGGCGAGTCCAGGGCCAGATGGCTCATTCGCTGCGTCCGCACGTCATTGCGAGCGTAGCGAAGCAATCCAGAGTCCCTCCGTGGAAAGATTCTGGATTGCGTCGGTGCGCTCGCTATGACGGCTGGGAAAATCGCAGCTCAGTGCGCGTTCAGCTCGAACCGCTTGAGCTTTCTGTGCAGCGTGGCGCGGCTGACGCCGAGGGCCTTGGCGGCCGCCGAGACATTGCCGCCCGCGCGGAGCAGCGCCCGCTGCAACACCGCACGCTGACCGCCGGCGAGATGGTCGCGCGCGGTATCGCCGCCGAGCAGATCGGCCGCCGGCATCGGCTGCAATGCCCGGCCGGGCGCGATTCCGAGCGCCGCCCTGGCGGAGCGGGTCGCGCCGATCACGAGGTCGTCCGCATCGACCGCAATGAGGCCGCCGCACTGGCCGTCCGCAGCTGCCGTCAGCACGATGCGGGCATGAGCGAAGGCCCTGCGGAACAGATCGGCCTCGATGCGCTTGGCCGCCTCACCCGCCGCGAGCGCGATCAGGCTGGCGAAGGCGTCGGTGCGGTCGGCGCGGCAGGAGGAGACGTCGAGCACGCCCGCGAACGCCGCTTCATGGTCGTAGATCGGAACGGCGGTGCAGCTCAGCAGCGTGTTGCGGGTGAAGAAGTGCTGGTCGCGGTCGATCGTCAGCGGCCGCTGCTCGACGACGCAGGTCCCGATGCCATTGGTGCCCTCGTGCTCCTCGCTCCAGAGCGCGCCGGTCCACAGGCCCCAGGACTGAAACGTGGCGTCGTCCGCTGGAGTGCCGCGGCGATCGACCGGCACGCCCTCGCCGTCGGCGAGCAACACGCAACAGCCGGCGGCGCCGACGGCCTGATAGAGCCGGTCCATCGCGCCCCGCGCGGCGGCCAGGAGCGGCGCGATGCGCTCGCGCGCCTGGTGCAGCTCGGCTTCGGTCAGCCGCATCGCCGAGGTGCGGCCTGCGGGATCGAGATGATGCAATCTGGACGAACGGCGCCACGAGGCCACAAGCGCGGACCGTGCCGCCTGGCCTGACGCAATGGCGGCCTCAATGCGGGCCGCGTGATGTCGGGACATTGACCCATTCATCACTGTTTCCTCCGGATGGCAGCCTAGAACGCGCCGGCACGACCCGGTTGATCTGCGTCAACTTCGAGCGACGGTGGCCAAAGCCATGAGCCCGCTCCGGCGCTGCCGTCAAGGCGGCTGGCCGGTTCCAAGCCTACGACTTTCGGTAGAATCGATCCACATCTGTCGGATTTCGACAGCGGCTTTCGACGCCGGTTTCGAATGCAGCGGAAAGCGCTACTTCGCGGGGATCATCCGAACGAGATCATGCGGATTGACATAGTCGAGCTGGAAGCGAGCCCGCTCGTCCAGCATGTCAGGATCGATCCGCGACGTACGCAGCAACGAGACGCGCTGCTCGCTCCGGGCGCGCTCGCGCTTGAGCTGGGCCAGCTCGCTGGTCAGCGCGATGATCTCCTGGTCGAGTTCCTGGCGGGCGTTGAGGCCGTATTTGCCGGTATAGGCGTTGACGCCGAAATAGCCGACGATGGCGGCCGCCATCGCATAGAGGGCGAGACCAGTCAGGATCGATTTGAGGCGCGCGCGGGAGACCATCCAGCGAAGATGGGACAGGTTGGTTAAGGGAGTGCTAATTGCCCGCCCCCGCGCCACCAATCACGATCGTCATGCCCGGGCTTGTCCCGCCTGCGCGGCCGAAGCCGCTTCGGCGAGGCGAAGGCCCGGGCATCCACGTTCTTCGTCGCCGCGGCCAAGACGTGGATGGCCGGGCCAAGCCCACGGGTGTCCGGTTTAGGTTTGAGCCAGACTTAGGCACATCTGGGGCTGATCTTGGCTGATCGTGGGTGGTTGGAGCAAGCTGTCGATACGGCGGCGCTGCATGAGGTTGGCGCGGACCA
>NZ_JAVAYM010000135.1:0-474 GCF_054185205.1 Bradyrhizobium sp. 14AA
CAGATACACCAGCGCAGCGATCATGACGACCAGGGAGACGATGGTGTTGATCCGCAGACCGAACACCTCGGTCGCGGCGTCCGCGCGCAGCAGTTCCACCCAGAAGCGACCGAAGCAGTAGAGCGCCACGTAGAGCGCGAAGAGCCGCCCGTGGCCCAGTCGGAACCTCCGGTCGACCAGCACCAGCACGACCGCGACGAGCACGTTCCACAGCAGCTCGTAGAGGAACGTCGGGTGGACGGTCGCGAGGACCTGGCCGGTCGATCGCCCGATCGTCTCGGAATACCCGTAGCTCTCGTCGTAGCGCTGATAGATCTCCAGTGCCCAGGGCACATCGGTCTCCCGACCGTAGAGCTCCTGGTTGAAGTAGTTGCCCAGGCGGCCGATCCCCTGGGCCAGCACGACGCCCGGCGCGATCGAGTCACCCAGGGCCCCCAGCGCCCGGATCCCCTGCTGACGCAGACCGATGAAGGC
>NZ_JAVAYM010000136.1:0-473 GCF_054185205.1 Bradyrhizobium sp. 14AA
GTTTCACCAATATTTGTCGTGAAAAGGCCGCGAAAGGCGCCTTTTGGGCATTTCCGGAAGCTTCGCGCGAACGGACCACAAGAGGTAGAGCGCCAGGGGCTAGCGGCGAGCCGGGCCCGGAATTCTTAAGGAACGAACCATGGAAAACATCGCACTCGCCGATCCGGGCGCGCATTTGTCGATCTGGGGCCTGTTCATGCAGGCCGGCTGGGTGGTCAAGCTGGTCATGCTTGGCCTGCTCGGCGCCTCGGTCTGGACCTGGGCCATCGTCATCGACAAGCTGATTTCCTACGCGCGCATCCGCGTTGCGTTGAACCGCTTCGAGCAGGTGTTCTGGTCTGGGCAATCGCTTGAGGAACTCTACCGCAACCTTGCCGACCGCAAGACGGTTGGAATGGGCGCCATCTTCGTGGCCGCGATGCGCGAGTGGAAGAAGAGCTTCGAAAAGGGTGCGAAGTCGCCGCTGGCGCTGC
>NZ_JAVAYM010000137.1:0-473 GCF_054185205.1 Bradyrhizobium sp. 14AA
ACCATCCGCCTTGGCCCAGACTTTGTGGAGATCGGCGAGCGCGGCGGCGCGCTCAACGACCGGCTTTTCAAGCCAGCCATAGATGATCCCGGCGCGTTCGACCCCGCTCTTGGTACCCCAGCCGCTGTTCATGCCGCCGATCGCGTCGAGCGCTTCATGATCGACCATATCATCCCCGCAGGCGCTCAGGATCACGCTCTCGATATCGCCCGTCGGCAGGTCGAGCCAGCGGCGGAGGAACGGGCGCAGCCCGTCGCCGCGCGGCAATTCCTCCATCGCGGCCGGCGCCCGGCCACAGGCGCGCAGGAAATTCTCCGCCTCGCCCTCGCCCCGCCGCACGCTCAGCCGGCCGATCGTCTCGATCGGCTTCGCCCTGCCGTCGCGGTCGGCCTCGACCAGCATCTCAGCCAGCGCCTCGCGCGCGAGCACCGATTCCTCGCGCGCCTCAAGCGGGCGAAAACCCGGCACCAGCC
>NZ_JAVAYM010000029.1:0-94485 GCF_054185205.1 Bradyrhizobium sp. 14AA
CTCATGCAGCGCCGCCGTATCGACAGCTTGCTCCAACCACCCACGATCAGCCAAGATCAGCCCCAGATGTGCCTAAGTCTGGCTCAAACCTAAACCGGACACCCGTGGGACAAGCCCGGGCATGACGATCGCGGCGTAATTCTTACCGCTTGATCTCCCAGTTCAGCGCTTCCGCATTGCCCTTGGCAAACATCGTCGGCACGTCGAACTTGCCGGTCTTGAGGTCATAGCGGCATTTCCAGTCGGCCAGTCCCTTCACGGCAACGTTCTTCGGATGCTTGTCCATTGCGCCCGACAGCGAGATCAGGAGGTAGCGGTTGTTGGGCCAGTCGACGCCGAGCCAGCGATAGGCATCTTCGGTGCCCTTCATCAGATTGGCCGAGATGTGATAGTCGAGCTTCATGTTCTTCGTGTCGGGCCGGTTGTGAAAATAGGCCCAGGCGAGATCGCTGAGCGACTTCTTCGTCGCGTTCACGAAGGCGCCGTTCTCGACATGATAGAGGAACAGATCCTGCGAGCCCGAACCGGTCTTCTGCATCCGCACCAGCCATTGCGAGTCGCTGGTGAAGCGGAAGCCGGCGCCATAGCCCTGCTCGGGCTTCAGCTCCGTCATCTGATCGCCGCGTCGCGCCCAGACCTGCCATTTGACGCCGAAAAGGTCTTCACTGTCCTTCATGTACTGCTCGAGCTTGGTGGCACCGTCGGGCGAGGTGAAGGCGAGGTCGGCGTTGTCAGTGAGGACGAAACCGGGCGGCGGGCCCGATGCGGCCAAGGCGGGTGAAGCGGCCAGCGTCAGGGCAAGCGCCAGCCATTGTGCGGGACGGCAAAATGCTTTCACGGGGAAAATCCCTAAAAAAATGCCGCGATGCGGCCTCGCTCATTTGACGCCGATGGGGCCGCGCCGGTTCATCCCCTGGCGCGCTGGAGCGAAAGACTCATCATCCCTTCGAACGTCTTGCTGCCGTAGCCAAATCGGCGCAATTTGCCGCCTTCGGCTGATTTGCGACCCAGCGTTCGCCAAGGTTCTGTTCTGATGATCACCGTATCCAAGGCCCTCATTGCATTCTGTCTGCTCGCATTGGCCGGCACCGTGCTGGTGATCGGCCCCACAGAGCTGCGCCGCCTGCTGCCCGGCGGGACGCAGAAAGAGATCGCCACGGCCATCAAACCGGAAGCCAAGGTCGAACCGAAGCCGGAGGAGCCGAAGCTCGCGGCCAGTGCGCCGCCGGCATCCGTCGCCGCTCCTGTCCCTGCCCCTGAGCCGAAGGCGAGTGCGATGGCCGAGACCCAGAAGCAGGTCGCGGCGCTGGCCGATATCGCACCGGTCAAGCCGCCGCCGGCGGCTGCCGATAGCGGTCCTCGTTTCGACGTCGCGCGCGTCGACGATCACGGCGAGGCGGCCGTGATCGCGGGCCAGGCCACGCCGGGCGCCAAGGTCGAGCTGCTGCGCGACGGCAAGCCGCTCGACACGGTGGTCGCCGATGCCTCGGGCCAGTTCGTGATGACCCCGCCGCAGCTTCCCTCGGGTACCTACGAGCTGACGCTGCGCGCCAGGGCGCCGGACGGCACCGTCACACAATCCGGCCGCAGCATGACGGTGACCGTCGCCGAAGCCGCGCCGCCGCCGCCGCGCCCCGCGCCGGTCGCGAAGCAGGCCGACAAGCCGGACGAAAAATCGGACGTCGTGGCATCCCTGCCGTCAACGCATCTGGCCTCGGCGCCTGACAGACCCCGGCCGAGATTGACGGGCGCACCGAAACCCAGGGCCATGGCGCGGGTGCCGGCGGCCACCACGGTCGCATCGGCTTCGCCGGCGGACGTCCTCAACACGGCACCGGCGGAAACAGGCGGCAACCGGGTGATCTCCCGCGGCGACAGCCTGTGGGCGCTCAGCCGGCTCGCCTATGGCGACGGTGCCCGCTACGCGGTGATCTTCAACGCCAACCGCGACAAGATCCACAATCCGAACCTGATCTACCCCGGTCAGACGTTCGTGTTGCCGCAAAAGGCGCAGTAAAACCGCGTCCGCGCTGCGCTTGCGCGTTGCGACGCTTTGCCCTCTGTGCCGGCGGAACATTTGGTTCCCCTGCGCGTCATCTCGGTGAGACGCAATGCGCGCTCGCGCGCGGGAGGAGGGCCAGGAAGTGGCCGGCTCTGTGGGCATGTCGGGATCACGCATGGGACTGGCGCTGGCCGGCGCTGCCCTCGTCATTGCGGCAGTGCTGCTGCCCAACAGGGCCGAGGCGCAGTTCGGACTGCGCGGCGGTCCGCTCGGTGTTGCGCGCTTCGCCGTTGGTCACGTGATCGGCCTGTCGCGCTTGCGCCATGCCCGCATGGCGGTGCGTGGTGGCCGCTATCGTTCCGCTGCGTTGCGGTCCCAGGATCCCCGTGGTGTCGAGCGCGGGCAGCCTTCCAATCCCTACATCATCCGTGCGGCGCTCACGGCGCAGGCTGCGCTGTCGGGCTGGCACGGTGGCCGCAGCCCGCAGGGCTGGTGGCGCCATCCCGACGGCAGCTATGGCTGGGCCGGCCCGGTGTTCTGGCCGTTCGCGCATGACGACCTCACCACCGCAATCGTGTTCGGCGACAGCACCAGCCTCTCGCTCTACGGCTATGGCGACATCTACGCCGCGATCTTCGCGCCCTATGCGGCCACCGAGCTTGCCGCCTACACCGCGCCGCAAGGCAGGCGCGGCCGAAAGGTCCTCTCGGCTGAGGCGATCTGCGATGCCAGCGACACCGGCGGCCTGCCGGTCGATCGCATCGCCGCGACTGTGGCACCCAACGAGTTGCAGCGCGCAGCGCTCGACGAGCTCGCGGCCGCCTGGAATGCGGCGCGCGACACCATCCGCGCCGCTTGCCCGGCGCAGGCGCCCGCGACGGCCGCGGAGCGCCTCGGCCTGATGCGCGAGCGCATCGAGGCGATGATCAAGGCAACGGATGCGATCGAAGCGCCGCTGGCGAAGTTTGCAGGTCTCCTCAACGACGACCAGAAAGCCAGGCTCAATGCCCTCGCCAATGATCGTCGCGCCGTGCTGGCGTCTCGCCAACCCAAGGATCAGTCCAAGGACGCACAGGCTGCCGCCGCGTGCCGGCCGGACTACGATCCCCGCTACGACGAAAAGGCGCAGCGCCAGTATGAGCAGCTCATGCAGCAGCAATGGCCCGCGGACGAGATTGCCTCCACGCTCCGCCTCGACGAAACCGCCCGCGCCCGCCTCGACGTGCTCCAGGACACCACGCTGCGCACCATGGAGACACTGAGCGCCTGCCCTGCGGAGGCCGCCGCGACACCGCTGGCCCGCCTCGCGGCCGTGAAGGCACGGCTGGCGACGATGCTGCAGGCAGTGAACGGCGTCACTGATGCGCTCGATGATTTCGAAGCGGATCTGAGCGACGAGCAGAAGGCGGGCTTCGAGGCGATCGGGCCGAAGCGGGGCGCGTGATCACCCGCACGCCCAGTCGAATTTCATATCCCTAAAATCGAGCTGCGCGTTGCCGCCGCCGAAATTGTAGCCGCCGAAATATTCCTCGAACTCGATGTAGAACGGGCTCATCTCCGGCACCGCCTGACAGGGCCGCATGGTGCCGCCGAGATGATTGTGGGCGTGGTCCTTGCCCCAATCGTGCAGGCGGTAATTGTCGCGGCTCGGCACGCCGCCGACGTAATAGTAGAACGGCTGATAGCCGGTCGGCGCAACGCGGCTTGTGTACTCGTCCTGCGGCGCCTTGCCGGCATTCGGATCGGTCGCGCGTGGGACGATCGCGATCGCGCGGGTCTCGTCGAGATCGGCGCGCGGGGCGCTGGCAAACATCTTCTTGGCGTAGGGCGCGGCAGTCTCGAAGAAGGCACTGGCGCCGCCGACATCGAGCCAGCGCGGCCGGTCGGCCGTCGCCAGCGCGAGCGGCGTCGGCGGCGTCGCGAACGGGCCTTCGTATTCGCTTTTCGTCAGCAGCAGCGCGGCATATTCGTAGTCGAGGATGTCGGTCATGCGCGAGAGCCGCGGATGCGAGGCGCGCGCCTGCACGGCCTCGCGGATTTCAGGATCGTCGGGCGCGCCGCCGTCATTGTGGTCGGGCGCGGTGGCAAAGAACGACACCGCGACGATGTCCTCGCCATGCACGCGGTAATCCTCCGGCAGCAGCAGCGTGAAGCCGTGCATCAGCGGATATCCGGTGACGGGATCGAGCGGCCATTGCTCGCTGCTGATGCCCGGCGGCAGGCCGTAGACCCAGCCCTGGTCGCGCGCGCGATCCGCGGGCCGGTCCAGCATCTGCAAATCATACGCACGCGAAGGCAAGGCAAGCGCCACAGATCGTCTCCATCGGAATTCCGCCTCGCCGTTGAGGCGATGGTTAGTCGCGGGGAGGAGGGATGTGGTTCGCATTCCCAACTGTCATCGCCCGCGAAGTGTTTAGACTGGGGACATAGCTGACGCCTGTTCGGACACATCACTGACAGGTTGGCCATTGGTCAAGCCGGGGCATGACAGCGGAGTGTTGAGTGTATGCCAGTGGTCACATCAGGGCTGCGACGCCCGCCGAAGGCGCTTACATCCTTCGCCTTGCCGCGGCAGCATCCACGACGTTGTCCACTTCCTCGCGCCAGTTCAAAATCTCCATCGCCAGCACCGGGTGATTGAAGCCCTTGAGCTGGAGATCGTCGAGCGCGCGGGCTTCCACCCAGGGCTCGACGATGCCGTAGACGCGGCGGCTGACCACGATCTGGTTGGGCTTGGCTTCGCCGCAAAGGCGCGAGGCGAGGTTGGTGACACTGCCGATCGCGGCATATTCCAGCCGCTGCTCGAAGCCGACCTGGCCGAGCGTGGCATAGCCGAGCGCGATGCCGATGCCGAAGCCGAGGCTGTGCCCGCGGTTGCGCCAGCGCTCGGTCAGCGGGCCGATGGTGTCGCGCATCTCCACCGCCATCTTCACGGCGCGCTGGGTGTGATCCTCGAACTGGATCGGCGCGTTGAACAGGATCATCACGCCGTCGCCGGCATATTTGTCGAGCGTGCCCTCATATTTGAAGATCAGCTTGCCGAGCGCCGCGTGATATTCGCGCAGCACGTTCATCGCCTCTTCCGGCTCGGTCGCTTCCGTGAACGCGGTGAAGCCGCGCAGGTCGCAGAACACCACGGTCACTTCGCGGCGCTGGCTGGTCAGCAGCCCCTCGGGGCTGTCGGAGGAGGCGATCAGCTGCGCCACCTGCGGCGCCAGGAAACGCTCGAGCTTGCGGATCCGCTCGATCTCGCCGAGCTGGGTCTTGACGCGCTCCTCCAGCGACTTGTTCCAGTCTGTCAGCTGCTCGGTCTGCACGCGCAGTTTGTCGGCCTGGGCGCGTACGGTCTCGTTCGCCGTCTCCAGGGCGTGGCTCTTGTGATCGACCTCGGTGAACAGCCGCGCATTGCGCATCGCCAGCACGGCCTGGTTGGCAAAGGTGCGCATCAGGCCGGTGAGGCTGCCGGCGAACTCGCCGCTGGCGCGGCGCAGCATCACCAGCGAGCCGAGCGTGCCCTGCTGGTCCACCAGCGGCACCACAAGCACCGAATGAAAGCCGGCATTGATCGCGACGTCGCGCAGCGGCTGCTCGGTCGCATGGTCGAGATCGGCAATCGCGATCGGCTCGCAGCTCGCCGCGGCATCGCTCAGGATATTCTGGCCCTCGTCGATGGTGAGATGCGCGCCGTCGGCGGATTTGTCGATGCCGTTGGCCTCGACCAGGTTGAAGCGGCGCGTTCCGGCATCAAAGCCATAGATCAGCACCGCATCGGCCTGGGTGATCTCGATCGCGCGCGCCGCGATCGTCGGCAGCACCGCGTTGAGATCGAGCGAGGAGGCGACCGCGCGGCCGACCTCTTCCAGCACCTTGAGCTCGTTGATCGACTGCGCGAGATCGCGGGTGCGCTCCTCGACCTTGGTCTCCAGGTTCGAATAGGTTTCCTGGATCTGGCCCGCCATGCGGTTGAACTGGCCGGCGAGGTCCTCCAGCTCGTCGGAGGTGTGCACGTCGATGCGGTGATTGAAATCGCCCTCGCCGAGCTTGTGCGCGCCGTCGCGCAGCGCGGTGATCGGAATGATCATGCGGCGGGCGAGCAGCGTGCCGGCGAGGATCGCGACCATGAGGCCCATGCCCATCAGCAATGCGATGCGCACAAGCTGGTCGCGGATCGGCATCAGGGCCTGCGTGGTCGGCTGCTCGAACATCACGCTCCAGCCGAGCTTCGGCACCGTGCTCGCGGCGCTCATCACCGCATGGCCGTTGAAGTCGGTGCCCGACGTGTCGGGCTCGTGGCCGGGCGCGATCGCGGCCGCCACCTGCGGCAGCTTCGACAGGTCCTTGCCGATTTCGGGCCCCTTCGACGACGTCGCCAGCACGCGGCCGCGCGGATCGACCACATAGGCGAAGGCGGCCTTGCCGACCTGGGCGTCGGACAGGAAGTCGGAGAGGAAGCTGAGATCGATCTCGGCCACGGTGACGCCGGCGTTGAAGCCGGAATGCGCCACCGAGATCGACATGAACGGCGTCCGGTCGACGAACCAGGCCGGCGCATAGCTGACGCCGCGGGCGACGGTGTCGGTGAAACGCATGTCGCGGGAGAGGTCGGCATTGCTGCCCGTCGTGGTCGACTGGCGCGAGACGCGCAGCACCTCGCGGCCCTCGCCGTTGAGCTGGAACAGCTGGTTGACGACCGAGACCTGGTGCAGGAGCGAGGCGTAGTCGGCCCGGCGCTTCTCGAGCGTGTCCTGGCTCGCCCGCGTCACCCAGCTGATCTGGCGCTCGAGTTCGGAGATCGACTGCTCCATCCGCCGGGCGGCGGACTGCGCCTTGTCCTCCAGCCCGTCGGTCAGCGACGTCCTGGTGGCGCGATAGGAGATCCATGTCTCCATCGCGCCGTTGACGGCGAGCACGAACACGACGAGGCCGACGAGGGAGACGACGTATTTGGCGAACAGGCCCTCGCGCAGAAACCGTGTCTTGTCGTTCGCTCCAGCCATCCCGATCCTCTTGCGCCGCCTTCGACGCCGGCGCTACGGGCCGTACAGGCCCCCGGAGCCTTCTACCACAATTTGGGCCGGCGGACCGTCCGGCACCGGCGGACCGGCTGGCGTGGTTACCCCGCCGTGGACGCCGGGGCGGGTGTAGGGGCGGTGAAATGTTGCCGCCTCATCCGTTCGGAGGAAGCCGTGGGCGGGCAAGCCGCTGTAAGGGATCGCGGTGAAGTCCAGCGCGTTGGTCCGCCCATCATCGATTGAAGAGCTGCCGCAGCACGTCGTTCATCGGCTGACTGTCCTGCTGCGCCACCGGCGGGTCCTCCAGGGCCGGAGACGCGGGCGAGGCCTGCGGTGCCGGTGTGGATGGCGTTGCCGGCAGGCCGCGGCTGCGGCCGGTGCCCGTGCTGGCTCCTGCGCCAGCTCCCGCGCCGCTGGAAAGCCCCTGCTGGATCAAATTGCCGATGGCCTCGCCCAGGGGGCCGCCGAGCAGATTGTTCTGCCCCGGCTGCTGCTGGGTTTGCGGATTGGCATTGCCGGTCGCATTGCCGCCCGGCGCGGCGGCGCCGCCGAGCCCAAGGTTACCAAGGCTGCCCAGGATGTTGCCGAGCCCGGCGCCATCGGGGCCGAACAGGCCCTTGCCCATCTCGCGCAGCTTGGCATAGGCGGCGTCCGGATTGTCCAGCATGCCGGCCATATCAGGGTAGATCCGCGGCTGCGACCAGGTGCCCTGGATCATCACGGGGATGCCGAAGCCGACCGGCTCGGAGGTGCGGCCCTGGCCTTCGGTCGTCATCACCAGCTTCGGCTCGACGCGAAAGCCCATCATCTTGGTGTCGAGCGCGATGGTGCCGGCGCCGGTGACGCGCACCAGCGGACCGATCAGATTGAGATCGGTCGTCACCGCCTGGCCCTTGTCGATGCGGAAGGAGGCCGAGAGCTGCGACAGGTCGGTGCTCTGCTCCCGGCTGGGGTCCTGGTTTTCCTGCCAGCCGGACAGCGTGCCCGACGTCAGCGAGCGGATCATCTGCGCGACGTTGATGCCGCGGATCGCGCCGTCCTGGAAATTGACGAAGGCCGTGCCCTGCATGTTCGCCATCAGCGCGCGCTGGCTGGTGCCGGCGCTGCGCAACGCGAGCTTGGCCTGCATCTTGCCGTCGATCCGGTCGAATTCGGCGAGGCCCTGGAGCAGCGGCAGCGCGCGCACGCCGACGAGGTCGGAATGCATGGCAAAGCTCGGTGCGCCGGTGGTCGCATCCAGGATCACTTCGCCCGAGACCTGGCCGCCATAGGCGCCGAGATTGGCGGTGCCGGCTTTCAGCACGCCGCCGGCGAGTTTTGCGTCGAGCGCCAGCGGCGCAAGGCGCGCATCGCCGATGACGGCTTCGTGCGCGGAGATCCTGATCTGCGCATCGACATAATTGAGCCCGGAGACGTCGATCGGCGCATTGCTCCAGGGCTGGCCGGCCGCGCCATCGGGCGTTTTTGCCAGGGGAATCGCGAGCCGCTGGAAGTCGAGATCAACCTTCACCAGAGGCTTGCTCGCGATGTCGACGGAAGCCCAGCCGTTGAACGCGCCCTCGCCGAGCGAGCCACTCACGCCGTTGATCATCATGACATCGCCGTTCAGCCGCATCTCGGCATGACCGGTGAGCTGGGACTTCAGCACATCGGGCATGTCGATGGCGAACTCCACTGGAACAGTCGGCCGATCGGCTGGCGGCGCCGGCGTGGCCGCCTTGATGTCGAACTTGGTCGGGTGCTCGCCGACACGCGCGGTGCCGGTGATATTGACCTTGCGGTCGCGGCCGACGACGGCCTCGGCGTTGATGGCGCTGATGCGGCCCTCGACGCGATCGCGCAGGCGCGCGAAGGCGATTTCGCCGTCGATGACCTTGACGCGATCGATGGTCGCGCCGTCCGTGTCGAGCGCGAGCGGCTTCGACGAGGCGCCGGCATTCGGCAGACGTTCGCGCAGCAGCGGCTGGTAGATCACGGGATGGGTGACGACGAGCTCGCCGATCTTCGGGCGGCCCGACCACACGCTGGACAGCGACATGTCGGCCTGCACGCTGTCGACCGTCAGACGGGTGATGCCGCTGCGGTCCTTCGGGTCCTGGAGCGTGAGGTCGTTCAGCGTGACGTTCAGCGTCGGCCACAGGCTGATCTTCGTGGTGCCGTCGATCGACAGGCGGTAGCCGGTTGCGCTCTCGACCCGCGAGGCAATCGTCGAGGTCAGGAAGCCCGAGGGGATCCCGACCACCAGCAGGAGTGCGATCACGATGATGACGGCGGCCACCGCCGCGCCGGCGAATTTCACTGCTCTCATGTCGACTTTCCAACGACGGATGATTGCCGTCGAATCCGGCAGATTGCCCGTTCTTTGCGCCTGAGTTTATCCCCGGACGGGAAGTGGCTCCAAGCGCGTAAAAATAGTCGAGGGGTGCTGCAAAGTTATGTGACTTATGACACACTTCTCCGGCGCGGTTTTACGCGATCCTGATGTTGATGGTTCCAAGCGATTTGCCAAGCAATTGACGAGTAGAATCACAAGGACATTGAAATGAGCAAGCAGGCCGAGTTTGCGGTCATCCTGAAGATGAACGCGATGTTCGCCGATCTTGGCGCGGACGAACTGCAGCGATTGTCCAATCTCTGCCATACCCAGCATCTGGGCAACGGCGAGGTGCTGTTCCAGAAGGGCGATGCCGGCAACGCGCTGTTCGGCGTGCGCCGCGGCCAGGTCCGCATCGAGACCGGCGCCTCCGACGGCAGCCGGCTGACGCTGAATTTCATGGGCCCGGGGGACCTGTTCGGCGAGGTTGCGGTGCTGGACGGCCAGAGCCGCACCGCGGACGCGACCGCGGGCGAGGCCAGCGAATTGTTCGTGCTGCGGCGCGAGGATTTCCTCGGGTTCCTCGAACGCGAGCCGAAGGTCGCGATCAAGATCATCGCGTTGCTGTGCCAGCGGATCCGCTGGCAGAGCGAACGCATGGAGGAATCCATGCTGCAGCCCCTGCCGGTGCGGCTGGCGCGGCGGCTCTGCGCGCTCGCGGCCGATTTCGGCTCCGAGGTTCACATCTCGCAGGAGCAGCTCGGCGTCTTCGTCGGCGCCGCCCGCGAAAGCGTCAACCGCCAGCTTCAGGCCTGGCGCAAGGAAGCGATCCTCGACCTCCAGCGCGGCCGCATCCTGCTGAGGAACATCACCAAGCTGACGGCGATCGCGCGGAACGAGTAGGCTGCCTCCGGCACGTCATGCAACGTCGGTAAACTCAGATCGCGGGCACGGGCGACGGCATATCGTCGCCCATCGTCGTCGCTGAATTCGACGAGCGCTGCCTTATTGTCGAGCTCTTCGAGGATCGTGCCGGCGTTTTGTCCCGGCTCCCGTGAACTCTACTCCGCGGCCGGATGGACGATATTCTTTGGCACGGGCGGCGTCGCCGCGGCTCCGTGATGACCATCGGTCTCCGCATCCTCGCTGTGCACGATCAGCCGCTTGCCGAAGCGCCAGATCAGCGCGCCGAGATCGTCCATCACCATGAACATCGCGGGCACGAACACCAGCGACAGGATGGTCGAGAAGATCAGGCCGCCGATCACCGCGAGTGCCATCGGCGAGCGGAATTCGCCGCCGGCGCCGACCGCGAGCGCGCTCGGCATCATGCCGGCGGCCATCGCGATCGTGGTCATCACGATGGGGCGGGCGCGCTTCATGCCGGCGTCGATCATTGCCTCTTCGCGCGGCTTGCCGGCGTGGATGGATTCGATGGCGAATTCCACCAGCATGATCGCGTTCTTGGTGACGATGCCCATCAGCATCAGGATGCCGATCCACACCGGCGTCGTCAGCTGCTTGCCGGTGATGAGCAGGGCCGCGATGGCGCCGCCGATCGAGAGCGGCAGCGAGAACAGGATGGTGATCGGCTGCAGGAAGGTGCCGAACAGCAGCACCAGCACGGCGTAGACCATCATCAGGCCTGCCGTGATGGCGGTGGCGAAGCCGTCGGACAGCTCGTTCAGGCTTTCGGCGTCGCCGGAGGGCGAGACCTTCACGCCCTTCGGCAGACTCTTCATCACCGGCAGCTCGGAGATCTTCTTGGTGGCATCGCCGAGCGCGGCGGAGCCGACGAGGTCGGCCGCGACGGTCGCCTGCCGCTCACGATCGTAGCGGTTGATGCTGGTCGGACCCTGGTCGAGCTTGACGTCGGCGATGACCGAGAGCGGCACGCCGCCCTTCTCGCCGTGCTCGCCGAGTGGCACGCGCAACTGCTCCAGCGTCTTCAGATTGCCGCGCGCGGCATCCTCGAGCTGCACGCGGATCGGCACCAGCCGGTCGCCGACGTCGAACTTGGCGAGCGCAGGTCCGACGTCGCCGATGGTGGCGACGCGGATGGTCTGCGACAGGCTTTCGGTGGAGACGCCGAGCCGTGCGGCGAGATCGGCGCGCGGTTCGATACGCAGCTCGGGGCGTTCCAGCGAGGTCTCCGAGATGACGTTGGAGATGGTCGGAATCCGCTTCATCTGCGTCGCAAGCTCGCTGGCGACGTTGTTGACGATGTTGGGGTCGACACCGGTCACCACCAGCGAGATCGCGCGGAGACCGTTCTCGTCCAGGAACCAGAAGCGGATGTCCGGAACGTTCTCCAGCTCCTGACTGATCGAGAATTCGAGCTCGCGCTGGGTGATGTCGCGGCTGTCCTTGGGCGTGTAGTTGATGATCAGGGCGGCGCGCCGCACTTCCTGGGTCCCCGGCGGGACGCGCCCGCCGTCGACGAAGATGCTCTTCACCTCGGGCCGCTTGCGCAGGCGCGCGACGATGTCCTCGGTGACCTTTTCGGTGTAGGCGAGCTGGGTGCCCGGCGGCAGCTCGAGGGCCAGCAGCGAGCGGGCGCTGTCCTGTGCCGGCAGGAAGCCCTGCGGCAGCAGCGTGATGCTCCAGATCGAGGCGGCGAAGACGCCGAAGCCGGCCAGCACCGTGATGAAATAGTGCTTCACCGACCATGCCACGATCCTGTGATAGGACCGCAGCACGCGGCCGGGCGGCGGCTCTTCGTGATGGCCATGCTTGAGGAAGTAGGCGGCGAGCACCGGTGTGACGAAGCGCGCCGCGAGCAGCGAGAAGAACACCTGCACCGAGACGGTGATGCCGAACTGCTTGAAGAACTGTCCGGCGATGCCCGACATGAAGCTCGCGGGCGCGAAGATCGCGATGATCGTCAGCGAGATCGCGATCACCGCGAGGCCGATCTCGTCGGCGGCTTCGAGTGCGGCACGATAGGGCGACTTGCCCATGTTCATGTGCCTGACGATGTTCTCGATCTCGACGATGGCGTCGTCGACGAGAATACCTGTCGAGAGCGTGATGGCGAGGAAGCTGACGAGGTTCAGCGAGAAGCCGAGCAGGTCCATCGCCCAGAACGCCGGGAAGATCGACAACGGCAGCGAGATCGCCGCGATAATGGTGGCGCGCAGGTCGCGCAGGAACAACAGCACGATGACGACGGCGAGGATGGCGCCTTCGAACAGGGTCGAGATGGCCGCGTGGTAATTGCCGTTGGTGTATTCGACCGAGGTGTCGATCACCTTCAGGTCGACATCGGGATAGGCGGCCTTCAGCGCGTCGATGCGCTTCTGCACGGCCTCGGCGACCTTCACGTCGCTGGCACCCTTGGACCGCTTGATGCCGAGCGCCACCACCGGCTCGCCGTTGAAGCGGGCGAAGGTACGGCGGTCGGCGATGGTGTCGGTGACGGTGCCGAGATCGTCGAGCCGGACCTCGCCGCCGCCGAACAACGGGATCATGGTGCCGGCGAGGTCGCCCAGCGTCTTGGCGCCGGCCAGCGTGCGGATGGCCTGGTCGTTCTTGCCGATCTCGGCGC
The DNA here is from genome assembly GCF_054185205.1 of Bradyrhizobium sp. 14AA. Taxonomy (NCBI): domain Bacteria; kingdom Pseudomonadati; phylum Pseudomonadota; class Alphaproteobacteria; order Hyphomicrobiales; family Nitrobacteraceae; genus Bradyrhizobium; species Bradyrhizobium sp. 14AA. Next base: position 12,876 of record NZ_JAVAYM010000029.1, read on the forward strand.
GGCCGCCGGCGACGTCGACATTGGTGCCGCGCAGGCTCTGGCTGACATTGACGGCGGTCAGCCCCATCGCCTGCAAACGGTCGGGATCGAGCGAGACCAGGATCTCGCGCTCGACGCCGCCGATGCGCTCGACCTGGGCGACGCCGCGGACGCCCTGCAGCGCGCGCTTGACCACGTCGTCGACGAAATAGGAGAGCTGCTCCGGCGTCTTGCCGGGCGAGATCGCGGCATAGGTCACGATCGGCAGGCCGATGACGTCGACGCGCTGGATCAGCGGCTCGGTGACGTTCTGCGGCAGGTTGGAGCGCACGCGCGTCACCGCGTCCTTGACGTCGTTGAGCGCGCGGTCGGTGTTGGTCTCGAGCGCGAACTGGATCGTGGTCACCGACAGGCCGTCGGTGATCTGCGAGGTGATGTGCCTGACGCCCTCGACGCCGGAGACGGCGTCTTCAACCGTCTTGGTCACCTGGGATTCGAGTTCGGCCGGCGCTGCGCCGAACTGCGAGACCGCGACCGAGATCACGGGAATGTCGGCCGAAGGCAGTCGCGTCACCGCGAGCTTGGTAAAGGACGTCCAGCCGAGGATCAGGAGGATGATCGAAAAGACGACCGACGGCAGCGGATTACGGATCGACCATGCCGAGATATTGAGAGCCATCAGCGTACCCGCGTGCGATCGAGTTCATCGGCGAACATGGTCTTGATCTGGTCGCCGTCATGCAGTGAAGAGCCGGCATCGGCCACGACGATTTCGCCGACGTCGAGCCCTTCCAGGATTTCCGTTGCGGTGTCGGACGACAGTCCGACCCGCACCTTGCGCGTCTCGACAATGTTGCCTTTGACGACCTGTACGGTGAGATGGTCGATGGCGGTCTTGGGAACCGCGACGCCGCAGCTTCGCTTGGCGTCGATGGAGGCGCGGGCGAACACGCCGACCTTCAGCGAGGGATTGTTGGTGACGCTGATGCGGACGCGGCCGAGCTGCGTCGTGCGGTCGATCTCGGGCGCCACCAGGCGGACCCGGCCGATCAGGTCGGGCGCGTCGTCGCGGCTGATGCGCACGGTCGCGCCGGAGCTGAGCTTGGGCATGTGCACCGCCGGGACCTGGGCGTCGAGCTCGATCTCGCTGTTGACGGCAATGCGGAACATCGGGCCGGCCTGCGGCGAGGCCGGCGCGCCGACGATGGTGCGGACTTCGGTGACGAGGCCCGGCGCGGGCGCCTTCAGCGAGATCGGGCCTTGCGGGCCGGGGCGCTGCGGCTGGCCCGGGATCTGCGGCGGCGCCGTCAGGCGCGCCAGCTCCTGGTTGTCGGTGACGACAGTGCCCTCGGTCACGAAGAGGTCGGTGACCCTGGAACCTTCCTGGTCGGCGACGACGACGGCCTCGCGGCGCGGCACGAAGAAGCCGGTCACCCGCACCAGATCGGAGAAGCACGCATTGGTCGACTTCGTCACGATGACGAGCGCCTCGCCCGGCGTTTCCTTCGCCTCGGGACGATGCCGATGCTCGAACAGGTAGTAGCCGACGCCGAGCACGACGACGAACGCCACGGTTCCGGCAGGCTTGAGATATTCCTTGAAATTCATCGCCGGATCGTCCTGGCCTGGCTCACGGCCATCCGCACGCGGTCCATAGAGAGCGTTCCCCTGAAATAAAGCAGCGTCCCGCAAGGCTGCGGGACGCGCTCTGGAAGCGAGACTTTACACCACATCACGACTTGGCACGTCTAAGGATTGGCACTTCTAACGATTGGCACTTCAAAGCAGTGACGTCGTGCTCACTTCGATGCGGTGGTCTTGTTTTCCATGTTGACGACCTGCACGCGGCGATTGACCTCCGCCATCGGCTGGCCGGGGTCCTTCAGCTTGCTCTTGCCGTAGCCGACGGTGACGAGATCGGTCGCCGAGATGCTGTACTTCTCGACGAGGTAGCGCTTGATCGAATCCGCGCGGCGCTCCGACAGGTCCTGGTTGTAGGCCTCGCCGCCGGCGGCGTCGGTGTGGCCGGCGACCACGAAGGTCGAGCCCTTCAGGTCGGGGCTGGTCAGCGCGCGGCCGAGCGCCTGCACGGACGCCATCGACTTGGCGCTGATATTGGCCGAATTGTAGTCGAAGGTGATTTCGAGATCGATGTTCGGCTTGTCCTTGGCGACGGAGGCGATTTCCTCGCGCTCGGTCGACGACAGCGAACGCGTCGAGCGGCCGCGCACGGACTGGATCAGCTTGGTTTCCGCCGCGTTCGGCGCCGGCTCGGCCTGCGGGCTCATGGAAAGGCCGCGGGTCAGGGGCTTTTTCGCCGGCGGCGCGAGCGCGCGGACGATCTCGTCCTCGGTGACGTTCTTGCTGTTGCTCTCTTCGCCGGCGAATGCGGACGAGGGCGGCAGCGACAGGGCGGCGCCGATGGTCATGATCGACAGGATCGCGGTAAGTCCTTTTGCAGCCAGTCTCATAGCCAGTCCCTCCTGCGCAACTGCCCTGCGCGGTTCCAAAATTCCTGCAATTGGCCCCTCGGGAAAGGCCGCCTGCGGCATCCGTCCTTTAGTCTTCCCTGGGCCGCCGAGGGTTCGAGGCATCACTTGCCTCAACTCAAAAAAATACTAGCGTACTCCGTAGCTTGCGAATTCCTGAACGATGTTCGGATCCATCGCCTTGGCGTTCGCAATGTCCAGCGCCCCTTCCTGGGCGGAGCCGTTGCGCTGCTTGGCGAGGCCCCGTCCGAACAGCGAGGAGGTCAGGCGCGGGTTGATCCGCAGGGCCGCGTCGAAATCGGCAATGGCGTTCTTGACCGCTCCCGATTTCAAATTCACGAGCCCCCGGCTGTCCAGCGCATCGACGAAGTTCGGCCGCAGCCGCAGCGCCTCGTTGCAATCCTTCAGCGCGCCCTGGAGGTCACCGACCACGGTGCGGGTCCAGCAGCGGTTGTTCAGAGCCTCGACGTCCTTCGAGTTGATCCGGAGCGTCTCGTCGAAATCCTTGATGGCAAGGTTGTAGGCGCCCTTGCTGGCATAGACCTGGCCGCGCCGGTACAGCGCGTTCACGTCGTCCGGATTGGCCGCGATCTTGGCGGTCAGGCCCTTGATGGTGGGGTCTTCCGCCAGGGCGGCCGCGCTCGGCCCGCCATCCGCGTTCGGCGCGGGAGCGGGAGAGGGATCAGGCGATTTCGCCGGCGGTGCCGGCGGGGGCAGGGCGGCCTCGACCTGCGGCTTCGGTGACGGAGCCGGTGCGGGCGCCGGTGGAGGCGGGGGAGCGGGAGCTGCGACGGTGTCGGCCGGCTTCGGCGGCGGAGGCGGTGATGGTGGCGCGGGCGGTGCCGGCGGCGGGTTGTTGGCGACGACCGGCGGCGGTGCGGGGGGCGCGGCCGGCGGCGTCGCTGTCGGACGCGATCCGGCGGCTCCCGGGATGAACGAAAAGTCCTCGGCCAGCGAGGAGGATATCCACGGCACCTGCTCGCCGCGCGAGGCGCGGGTGACGCCCATCTTGGTCCGGTTCAGCGTCTCCTCCGCCATCAGGTCGGGGACGCGGATTTCCTTGAGCAGCTCCTGGACGAACAGACTGTGCTCGCCGCCGGCGTCCGAGACCACCGAGGCCAATGCTGCCGAATACATCACCAGCGTGCCGTTCGGCGCGATGACGGGGGTGAGGCCGGCCGAGAAGCTGCGGAACCGGCGCTCGAACGGGTTGCGCCTGGAGGCGTCGATCAGCGCGATCTTGACGCCGGCGCCGCGGGTATTGAGCTCGCCGAGAACGGTCTCCAGGCTGACGCCGTCACGGCGCACGTCGGATTCGGTCCAGATCTGCGCATCGATCGGCAGCATGTAGCTCTGGCGTGCCGACTGGATGCCGAAGCCGCTGAAGAACACCAGCGCCACCGAGCCCGGCTTGATCTTGGCGTAGAGCTTGTCGAAGGCGCGGCGCATGGCGTCGCCGCTCAGGTTCTCGCCGGTTTCGACGCTGAAGCCGTCGCGCTTGAGCTCGTCGGCGATGTCGCGCGCATCGTTCAGCGGTTCCTTCAGTGGGGCATCCGCATCCGGATATTTGGCGTTGCCGATGACGAGCGCAAAACGGTCGCCGGCTGCAAGCGATGGAGCAGTCGGGATCAACGAAGCGAGGAGGGCCAGAAGAAAAAGGAAGCGAATTTTCATAATCAGCGCGGTCCAGCCAAAAAGGCGCCGATCCAGCTTGCGCCGCGGCGACCTTAACTTACGCTCTAGGCATTATCAAACCGGGGGAGGGGGGCGTCAACTGCTTGGAGATTCGGCGTTATCGCGACGATTGATCGCAACGTATGGGCGCGCCGCGAGGGGAATAAACGGGTCGTCATGGTTGTGCTCGACGCGATCTGGTTTGACTTTACCGCAGCATGTTAGGGCAGCGATGGCGACGAAAATGTGATTGGGCTCACATTGGAGCCGCCACCCGCGGCGTTTGACCTTTCTCGCGGAGGATGGCTTGTTGGCTTCGATCGTCCCCTCGAAGGTCCAATCAGAAAAGCAAAACCATGGGAAACGTCTACGAAATCTACGCCCTGCGCTATGCGACGATGTCGCCGCGCACCCCCAACATGAATTTCCTGGCGCCCGACCCGCATGACAGTGCGGCGCAGGACCTCGACTATTTCGTCTGGCTGATCCGAGGGCATGGCCGCGATATCCTGGTCGATACCGGCTTCAATGCGGAGGAGGCCACCTTGCGGGCGCGCAAGCTGACGCTCAATCCGGTCGATGCGCTGGAGCGTTTTGGCGTCGCGGCGTCGAGCATCCGCGACATCATCGTGACGCATCTGCATTACGACCACGCCGGCAATCTCGATCGCTTCCCGGGCGCGCGCTTCCATCTCCAGGAGCGCGAGATGGCTTACGCGACCGGGCGCTGCATGTGCAACGGACTGCTGCGACATCCGTTCTCGGTCGAGCACGTCACGCAGATGGTGCGCCATGTCTATGGCGAGCGCGTCAATTTCTATTCCGGCGACGGCGAGGTCGCGCCCGGCGTCACCGTGCACCGTGTCGGCGGCCATTCCGACGGCTTGCAGGTGGTCAAGGTCGAGACCGCCCGCGGGCCCGTGGTGCTGGCGTCCGACGCGGCGCATTACTACGCCAATCTGCAGCGCCGCAGCCCGTTCCCGATCGTCTACAATGTCGGCGACATGGCGCAGGGCTGGGAGACGATCGAGCGCCTCGCCGGCCATCCTGATCGATTCATTCCCGGCCACGATCCGATCGTGACCGAGATCTATCCGCGCGCCAGCGACAAGGTCGATGCCTGGGCGCTGCATTTGCCGCCGTCGCGATCGTTCGCGAAGTGACGGCGAAGCCGTCATTCCGGGGCGCGCGAAGCGCGAACTACGGTGCGCAATTGCGCACCTGAGAATCTAGAGCTTGTTGAGCGAGATTCCGGGTTCGCCGCTTTGCGGCGCCCCGGAATGACGAGGGGAGAGAGCGAAAACCCCGCTCTAAACCTAGTGACCCGAAGCGGTCATCTGGCTGTCCCAACTCCAACTCCCACCTTAAAGGCGACAAATTTTCAGACATTGAAAAGAGCAGACGAAAATTGTTGCATGACGTCGGAGTGCACGAATGAGCCCTTCCGGAGCTTTGATCGCGATCCTGCCGTGTAATGACCTTGATGCGTCGGAGCGTTTCTACAAACGGCTGGGCTTTGCGCGCCCCGACAGCGAAAGGCCTGCTCCGGGAGAGCCCGACACCTATCGCATGCTGTCGAACGGGAAGGGCGGATATCTACATCTGACGGACGCGGTCGAGGGATGGCTAACGCCGGGTAGAAACCCTTTTGGGGTCTATCTTTACCTCGAGAGTGTTGATGCCGCGGCGCGCGAATTTCAGCAATCACCCGAAGACAAGCCGTGGGGGATGTACGAATTTGCGATCTCTGACCCAGATGAAACGTTGGTCCGTGTCGGTTGGCCAACCTCTCTCCGCGCGGGAGCGCAATAATTCGAGCAACAGGCCCATCGTGACATTCTTGCGCTGCCGGATCGCGGAGCGAATCTTGGCAAGTAGGAAATCGTCTCCTATGGGACGCAGGCACTAAAGCGCGACGGGCCATAAGCGGAACTTGCGAAATGGTCGACGGGTGTTCTTCGGGCCGCAGATAACAGGAGATCACATGACGCACTACATTATCTACTTCAACCAGCAATGGGTCGGTGATCACTCCAAAGAGTGGTTTCAGTCCCGTGGGTCGTTGGTCAGGGCAGTCTTAGCGGAGATGAAGGAGGCGGGCGTGCTCGTCTTCGCCGCGGGAGTAGACGAAGACCTGAGCAAGGCTTTCAGTGCTGACGAGACCAGCGGCGAACTGCACTTCGCCGAAGGCCGGTATTCCAATGTCCCCGAGTATCTCGGTGGCTTCACCGTCGTCGATGTCTCCAATCGGGAGTCGGCAAAGTTTTGGGCCGGCAAGATCGCAATGGCTTGTGGCTGGCCACAAGAGGTCCGACCACTCCATGTATGACGGGCGGCAGATATGGTTTCAACGAGTGCCGGCAGGATCCACACAAGCAACGATATCGCGGGGAGATTTTCGAGCCGCTGGCTCCGGCGGAGAGAATATCGCCAGGTATCCTCCGTCCCCTGCGAGCTTATATGTGGCGACCTCGCGATAGCCGACGGCAGTTAATTCGCAGCGCAAGAGCGCAATTGGCGTGCCATGCTTCGACGTCGGAAGCTCAAGATCGACAATTCCGACCCGCGCACCCTGCTTCAAGGCGGGCGCGAGATTGTAGAGGAAGGCATAGGGGTAGGCTATCTCGTGGTACATATGCACAAGGATTGCGGCGTCCAGCGAGGAAGCGGGCAGACGCGGGTCGTATGGTTCGCCGAGCGCGAATTGCACGTTCGTCAACTTCAGACGTTCTGTCCGCGTGGCGAGTTCGATGAGGTAATCCCGCGTGACGTCCTGGGCAATGACAGAGCCGGCGGGCCCGACGAGGCGGGAGAGCCTGACCGTGTGGTAGCCATCGCCTGCTCCAATGTCGCCGACTGTCATGCCTGGTTTCAGTTCGAGCATACGTGCGATTTGACCGGCCTCATTGAGGCCGTCGCGGTGCTCTTCGGCGGAGCGGCGTGGGCTGACGATCCGTGCAACAGGACGCTGTGGTGAGGGAAACTCGTTTGCAGCGACTCCAGGGGGAGCCAGATGACTAATGTCAGCGGCGTATGCGCGAGTGGCGGCAAGCGCCACAAGAAGCATCACTCTATAAGCCAGTGCCGTCACGGGCCTACCAAGCTCCTCAACCGGCCCCCCAAAACGCCGACGTCCGCGCCTCTATGAGTCCCTAATACGCCTGCTTGGCGTCGGCCTCTTCGCTGGTCTGGATCAGGTCGAGGCTCTGCTCGATCTTGCCGAGCAGGGCCGAGCTCTTGCGACTCAGGTCAGGCGGGCCTCATGTCCGCTATGCTCCCGAATGCGGCGAAACCTCGTCGGAGGTCCGAGTCGGGCCAACAACAGACACGCATGCTTCCCACCTTTCGAGCGCAAGGCGAAGGTCCTGTCATTGCACCCCAAACAAAGGTTCTGCCGTTGATAGTCGGCCGCTTCACCGATCGAGCGTGGCGAGATAGGCGGCAAGTGGCAAAAAGTCCGCCTCCTTGAGCGTTTTGACCACATCGATCATCGGCTTGCTCTCCGGCCCAGCGCGGAAGCCGTGCCGGTATTCGTAGAGCTGGCGGAAGATGTAGGTCGGCGAGCGCCCCGCGATGCTCGGCACGACGTCGGTGCCGGTCAGCTTCTCGCCATGGCAGCCGGCGCAGGCGATCTCCGGCTTCGCGGCCAGCCCACGACCGGCAGCGACGCTGCCGGGCGGTACATAGGCTGTGAAGCGGACGCGCGCGTCGCGGTTGACGAAGCGGCCAACGTCCGCCGGTGTCTCGATGATGCGCATGCCGATCAGCTCGCGTTCATCGCCTTGAGTGACGAAGAACCAGCCCGCGACCGTTGGTTTCGGCACGGTCTCGGTCTCCACCACATCAACCAACTTCTTTGGCTTGATGGCGGCAAAATATTCAGCCGCCGCCTTGATCTCATCGTCGTTCGCTGCCTTCGCGAGCGAGATCATCCATGCTTGCGGAATGCGGTCGGGCAGTGCTGTCGTACGTTTGCCGCTCCTGTAGTCTTGCATCTGTTGGATAAAGTAGGCCACCGGCAGGCCGGCGATGTCGGCGTTCTCCGGACCACCCGTTCCAGAGGCACGATGGCAGAAGCCGCAGGCGTAGACGTCAGGCGCGCGGCCGCTCGCCACCACCGTCGGCATCGCCGGATGGTCGCCCGGGTGCCAATCCGGTGCGAGGAAGCGATCGCGCGTTTGTGGAACTGTATAGCTCACCGTGCTGTCGGGAACGTGGCGAGGTTGGCCGTCATCGGACGGCGGCTTGAAGTCAGGCGGATTGTAAGTGTAAGCCCAGAACGGCGGCTTGTCGGTGGTCTGCGCTTGCGCGCCCGCCGCAGATACGAAAATTATGGGCAGTGCAACTAACGCCTGAACAGCCGCTCCCAATCGTGCCATGTTCGCCTCCGGCTTTCGGGCAGCGAAGAGAAATAAACTAGCCCTGAATCCGCGCGGGAACAATTGGCTTGCTTGTTATTGAGGCCGGTCGTCCTGAGGCCCGCTTTGGGTCAAAACCCGCAATGCTCTGACAAGGCATAAGACGTCAGCTCAACCCCTGAGAAGCCGACATCGGTACCTTGCGAGTTCACGCGCTAATACGCCTGCTTCGCGTCGGCCTCTTCGCTGGTCTGGATCAGGTCGAGGCTCGTTTCGATCTTGCCGAGCAGGGCCGAGAGCTGCTTGCGCTCCTGCGCGGAGAGGCAGGCGAGGATCTCGTCTTCCCGCCGCAGCAGCTGCGGGAACAGCTCTTCATAGAGCGCGCGGCCCTTCGCCGTCAGTTGCAGGCGGAACTCGCGGCGGTCGGCCTCGTTCTCGACCCGCTCGATCAGCTTCTCGTGCAGCAGCGTGGTGACTGCGCGGCTGATGGTGGATTTATGCGTGCGGGTGCATTGCGAGATGTACTGCGCGCTGCAGGCATCGTTGCGGAAACCGAGCGTGGCGATCACGCGCCATGCCGGAATGTCGAGGCCGTGGCGTTCCTGATATTCCACCGCGAGCGCGGAACTCACTTCCGCCGCGAGCCGGTTCAGGCGGAACGGCACGAATTTGAACAAGTCGAGCCGCGACTTTGCTTTCGGCGATGGCTGGTCTGCCTCGCGTGCCTTCAGCGCAGTGTCTGTCGTCCTCGCCAAGGAGAGCGCTCCGAATTCCAGTTGACGACCGGCCGGCTCCGGTCCTAAATAGTTGCACGTGAGACTATCTAGCAGATCAGTCCTCTCTTTACCAGAGCCGAGGTTAGTGTATGGCGCAGGCCAATACGCATCAGGCCAAAATCCAGTTCGGCTACCGCCGCCACCCCGATCAGGACCACACCGGCCCGGGTCCGGCCGAGCATCCGGTCGTGATCGTCGGTGCGGGCCCGGTCGGGCTGTCGCTGGCGATCGACCTTGCCCAGCGCGGCCAGCGCGTCGTCCTTCTGGATGACGCCGACCGCATCGGCGAGGGCTCGCGTGCGATCTGCTTCTCGAAGCGGTCGCTGGAGTATTGGGACCGGCTCGGCGTCGGCGATCGCATGGTCGCGAAGGGCGTGGTGTGGAGCGTCGGCCGGATTTTCCACGGCGAGTCCCAGCTCTACCAGTTCAACCTGCTGCCCGAGGACGGACACAAGCGGCCGGCCTTCATCAATCTCCAGCAATATTACGCCGAAGCCTATCTGGTCGATCGCATCGGTGATCTGCCCGGGATCGACCTGCGCTGGCGCAACAAGGTGACGGCGCTGGAGCAGCGCAACGACTCTGTTGCGCTGACCATCGAGACCCCCGAGGGCGCCTATCGCCTGCACGCGCAATATGTGATCGCCTGCGACGGCGCGCGCTCCTCGCTGCGGCAGATGGTCGGCGCCGAATTCGCCGGACAGGTGTTCGAGGACCAGTTCCTGATCGCCGACGTCAAGATGACGGCGGAATTTCCGACCGAACGCTGGTTCTGGTTCGATCCGCCGTTCCATGCGGGGCGTTCGGCGCTGCTGCACCGGCAGCCCGACGACGTCTGGCGCATCGATCTCCAGCTCAATCGCTACGCCGATCCCGTCGTCGAGAAGAAGCCGGAAAACGTGCGGCCGCGGATCGCGCGCATGCTCGGCCACGACAAGTTCGAGTTCGAATGGATCTCGCTCTACAAATTCCAGTGCCGCCGGATGGACCGCTTCATCCATGGTCGCGTGATCTTCGCCGGCGATTCCGCGCACCAGGTCTCGCCCTTCGGCGCGCGCGGCGCCAATTCCGGGCTTGAGGACGCCGAGAATCTCTCCTGGAAGCTCGATCGCGTGCTGCGCGGCATTTCGCCCGCAAGCCTGCTCGAGAGCTACCATGTCGAGCGCAGCATGGCGGCGGACGAGAACATCCGCGAATCCACCCGCTCGACCGACTTCATGGCGCCGAATTCGCATCAGGAAGCGCGGCTGCGCAAGGCGGTGCTGTCGCTGGCCAAAGAGACCGAGTTCGGCAAGCGCATGGTCAATGGCGGCCGGTTGTCGGTGCCGTGCAGCTACGATACGCCGCTGTCGTCACCCGATGCCGACGCATGGACGGCGGGCCCGCGGCCCGGCTGCTCGATGCTCGATGCACCTGTTGCCACACGCGGGGGCGCGCCGGGGTATTTGACGGATGCATTCCGCAGCAACGGAACGGACTTCACCCTGCTGTCGTTCAGCAATGGGACTGCAATCGATGCCCCCGATGGCGTGAAGGACATCCGCATCGGCGGCGAGGGCGGACTTGCCGATCCGTCGGGCGTTGTCGCAAAGCGCTATGGCGGCGCGCCGGGAGCGGCCTATCTGCTCAGGCCCGACGGCTACGTTGCCGCACGCTTCCGTCATCCGACGCGCGACGCGATCGCAGCTGCGCTGTCGCGGGCTGCAGGCTTGAATTGAGGTTTCATATGCCGCTGTCCACCAGCTCCAATTTCGCGCGACCCGATGATGCCTTCCGCGCCATCGTCGAGGCGCATCGCGGGCTCACCGAGGAGCAGAGTGCCGATTTCGACGCGGCGCTGGTTTTGACCCTCGCCAATCATATCGGCGACATCGGCGTGCTGCAGGAGGCGATCTTGCTCGCCAAGCGCCGCATGATCGACGGCCAGCAGCAGCAGCAGCAACAGCAACAGCAACAACAATGACCCAGTGACTTGAAGCAAAGACCTAAGGATGAACTGATGGCGAAGAACTTCGCATCCACCGGCGATCTCTCCGAGAAAACAATCACCTTCTCCGAGATCGGCACCGATCTCTATGCCTTCACCGCCGAGGGCGATCCCAACACCGCCGTGATCGTCGGCGACGATGGTTGCCTCGTGTTCGACGCGCAGGCGACGCCCGCGATGGCGAACAAGGTGATCGAGCGCGTCAAGGCCGTCACCGACAAGCCGATCAAATACGTCGTGCTGTCGCACTATCACGCCGTGCGCGTGCTCGGTGCGTCCGCCTATCACGCCCAGGGCATCGTCGCCTCGCAGGAGACCTATCGTCTCATCGAGGAGCGCGGCAAGCAGGATTGGGATTCCGAATATGGCCGCTTCCCGCGGCTGTTCCAGGATGCCTCGAGCATTCCCGGCCTGACCTGGCCGACGCTGACCTTCGAAGGCGAGATGTCGATCTATCTCGGCAAGCGCGAGGTGCGGCTTATGCAGCTTGGCGCCGGTCATACCTCCGGCGACATCGTCGCCTGGGTGCCGGATGCGGAAGTGATGTTCTCCGGCGATCTCATCGAATATCACTCGGCCTGCTATTGCGGCGATGCGCATTTGCGCGAATGGCCGCTGACGCTCAACGAGATCCGTAACTTCAATCCCAAGGCGATCGCGCCGGGGCGCGGCGATGCGCTCAACGGCACGGCCACGGTGCGCGAAGCCATCGCGATGACGCGCGACTTCGTCACCTCGCTCTACGGTGCGGCCGAAATATCGGTCGCCAAGGGGCGCACGCTGAAGGAATCGATGGCAGCGACGCGCGAGGTGATGGATCCGAAATTCTCGGGCTTCGCCATCTACGAGCACTGCCTGCCGTTCAACGTCTCCCGCGCCTTCGACGAGGCGTCGGGGATCGACGACCCCGTGATCTGGACCGACAAGCGCGACCAGGAGATGTGGGCCGCCCTGCAAGGAGGAGGATAGTCATGAACATCAATACCTCGCCCGATCAGATCGTTCGCAGCTCGGCCCAGGTCACGCCGGGCTACATGTCCGGCTTCGGCAACAGTTTTGAGACCGAGGCGCTGCCGGGCGCGCTGCCCCTGGGGCGCAACTCGCCGCAGCGCTGCGCCTACGGGCTCTATGCCGAGCAGCTTTCCGGCTCGCCCTTCACCGCGCCGCGCGGCACCAACGAACGCTCCTGGCTCTATCGCATCCGGCCCTCGGTGAAGCATTCGGGACGCTTCGAGAAGGCCGATGCCGCTCTCTGGCGCTCGGCGCCGTGCCACGAATACGATCTGCCGATCGCGCAGATGCGCTGGGATCCGACGCCGCTCCCGAAGGATGACGTCACCTTCGTTCAGGGCGTGCAGACCATGACGACGGCGGGCGACGTCAATACGCAGGCCGGCATGGCCGCGCATGTCTACCTCATCACCAAATCGATGGTGGACCAGCATTTCTACAATGCCGACGGCGAGCTGATGTTCGTGCTGCAGCAGGGCAATCTGCGCCTCGTCACCGAGTTCGGCCGCATCGACGCCGAGCCCGGCGAGATCGTGGTGATCCCGCGCGGCGTCAAGTTCCGCGTCGAGATTCCGAACGGACCGGCACGCGGCTATCTCTGCGAGAATTACGGCGGCGCGTTCACGCTGCCGGAGCGCGGCCCGATCGGCGCCAACTGCCTCGCCAACGCGCGCGACTTCCTGACGCCGGTGGCTTACTACGAGGACAAGGACACGCCGACCGAGCTCCACGTGAAATGGGGCGGGGCGCTGTTCAAGACCACGCTGCCGCATTCGCCGATCGACGTCGTCGCCTGGCACGGCAATTACGCGCCCTACAAATACGATCTGCGCACCTTCTCTCCGGTCGGTGCGATCGGCTTCGATCACCCCGATCCGTCGATCTTCACCGTGCTGACCTCGCCGTCGGAAACGGCCGGCACCGCGAATATCGACTTCGTCATCTTCCCCGAGCGCTGGATGGTGGCCGACAACACTTTCCGTCCGCCCTGGTACCACATGAACATCATGAGCGAGTTCATGGGCCTGATCTACGGCGTCTACGACGCCAAGCCGCAAGGCTTCGTCCCCGGCGGCATGAGCCTGCACAATTGCATGCTGCCGCATGGCCCCGACCGCGACGCCTTCGAGCACGCCAGCAACGGCGAATTGAAGCCGGTGAAGCTGACCGGCACCATGGCCTTCATGTTCGAGACCCGCTATCCGCAGCGCGTCACCGCGCATGCGGCGAACGCGTCGACGCTGCAGGACGATTACGCGGATTGCTGGAAGGGCCTGGAAAAGCGGTTCGACCCGAACAAGCCGTAGCTTCTTACCCTCTCCCCTTGTGGGAGAGGGCGGTTCGCCGCACAGCGGCGAGACGGGTGAGGGGTTCTCTCAGCACGGAAATCTCTCATTGGAGTTCGCGGAGACAACCCCTCATCCGGCGCCATAGCCGATGCGAAGCATCGGCGTTCTTAAGGACGGCGGCCGAAGGCCGCCTATGCCACCTTCTCCCACAAGGGGAGAAGGAAGAAAGGATCGAGCCGAAAGTGACAACCCACCCGAACGACCCCAGCCTCCGCGCCTTCATCGAAATTGATCCCGCCTCCGACTTCCCGATCCAGAACCTGCCCTACGGCGTGTTCTCGACCGCGGCCAACACGACGCCGCGCGTTGGTGTGGCGATTGGAAGCTACGTGCTCGATCTCTGGGAGCTCGAGCAGGATTCCCGGCTCGACGTCGGCCCGCTCGGCGTGTTCTCGGGGGCCTCGCTCAATCCCTTCATGGCGCTGGGGCCAAAGGTGTGGGCGAAGACGCGGGCACGGATCAGCGAGCTCTTGCGTCACGATCATCCGGAGCTGCGCGACAATGAGGAGCTGCGCAAGCAGGCGCTCGTGCCGATGCGTGATGCGAGACTCCATCTGCCGTTCGCCGTCTCCGGCTACACAGACTTCTACTCCTCGAAGGAGCACGCCACCAATGTCGGCGTGATGTTCCGCGGCAAGGACAATGCACTGCAGCCGAACTGGCTGCATATGCCGATCGGCTATAACGGCCGAGCCTCGACCGTCGTCGTGTCAGGCACCCCAGTGAAGCGGCCGCGCGGGCAGCTCAAGCCGCCGAACGTCGAGGTGCCGAGCTTTGCGCCATGCAAGCGGCTCGATTTCGAGCTGGAGATGGGCGTCGTGGTCGGCCAGCCCTCGCCGATGGGTGGCATGCTCACCGAGCAACAGGCCGAGGAGATGATCTTCGGCTTCGTGCTGCTCAACGACTGGAGCGCGCGCGACATCCAGCAATGGGAATATGTGCCGCTCGGCCCGTTCCTCGCCAAAGCGTTCGCGACCTCGATCAGCCCGTGGGTGGTGACGCGCGAGGCGCTGGAGCCGTTCCGGCTGACGGGGCCGGAGCAGCAGCCGGTGCCGCTGGACTATCTCAGGCAGGCCAAGCCCCAGAACTACGATCTGGAGCTCGACGTCTCCTTGCGCGCCGCCGGCGCCAACGCGCCCGCCAGCATCAGCCGCACCAATTTCAGATACATGTACTGGTCCTCGGTGCAGCAACTGATGCACCACGCGTCCTCTGGCTGCGCCATGAATGTCGGCGATCTCCTCGGCAGCGGCACCATCTCCGGCCCGGAGAAGAGCCAGCGCGGCAGCTTGCTCGAGATCAGCTGGAACGGCACCGAGCCGGTCGAGCTGCCGGGCGGCGCCAAGCGCTCGTTCCTGGACGACGGCGACAGCCTCGTCATGCGCGGCTGGTGCCAGGGCAAGGGTTATCGCGTTGGGTTTGGCGAGGTCGAGGGGACGATTCTCGCGGCGGAGTGAGCCGCGCGTTCCGATGTCGTAGGGTGGGTTAGCCCTGCGATTGCGCAAAGCGCAATCGCTCGGCGTAACCCACCTCTTTGGCGTCCGCGGCAGCAGAAGTGGTGGGTTACGCTGCGCTAACCCACCCTACGAGACCTATCGCTTCTCCGGCGGCACGCCCTTGATCCTCGCGCAATGCGCCGCGACATCCTCAGCGCTGTACTTCAAATGCACCCGCTTGTCCGATGGCGCCTGCTTGGTCGTGCACACACCCAGCCGCCATTCCTGCGTCGGCCTGATCGGGCGCGGCGCAAAGCCGCCGCCGCAGTTCGGGCAGACGTTGGAGAGTTTCGTCTCCACGCAGTCCGCGCAGAACGTGCATTCATAGGAGCAGATCCACGCATCCGTCGCATCAGGCGGCAAGTCGCGGTCGCAATATTCGCAATTCGGTCGAAGCTGGAGCGCCATGGCTGAATCTCCCGGATTGACCGGGATCATCGCAGATCGCGCACACGGCGCGAATGCCGTAGTTCCCTCGATTTCAGCCGGGCTTGAGGCGATTGCCAGCGCCGCTAGTGTCCAGCCTTCCACGCCTTCGTAACCGCAGCGATCTCCGCCGCCTCCGGCTCGCGCACTGCCGACGGCGTGCGTGAGAATCTCGGCGCCGGCGCGGGCTGCTTCACGCCGTGGCGCTCGACGAAGACGTTGCGGGCGACCATGTGCGGATGCCCGGTGGCTTCCGACATGGTCAGCACCGGTGCGAAGCAGATGTCGGTGCCTTCCATGATCTTGCACCAGTCCTCGCGCGTCTTGCTCTTGAACACCGCCTTGAGCTTCTCCTTCAGTGCCGGCCAGGCCTTGGGGTTCATCTGCGCGTCGAAATCCGAATCGGTCAGGCCCGCGTGCTCGCGCAGCAGCGCGTAGAACTGCGGCTCGATCGAGCCGATCGAGACGAAGTGGCCGCAGGCGCATTCGTAGACGCCGTAGAAATGCGCGCCGCCGTCGAGAAAGTTCTGGTTGCGCCCCTCGGTCCAGCGGCCGAGTGTGGTCATGTCGAAGAAGAACGACATCAGCGATGCTGCGCCGTCGCACATCGCCGCGTCCACGACCTGGCCCTTGCCGGACTTTGATGCCTCCAGCAGCGCGGCGAGCACGCCGACGACGAGATAGAGCGCACCGCCGCCGAAATCGCCGACCAGGTTGAGCGGCGGCACCGGCGCCTCTTTCGTGCCGATCGCGGCGAGCGCACCGGTGATCGAGATGTAATTGATGTCATGGCCGGCCGCGTTCGCCAGCGGGCCTTCCTGCCCCCAACCGGTCATGCGGCCGTAGACGAGCTTTGGATTACGCGCGAGCACAACGTCGGGGCCGAGTCCGAGCCGCTCCATCACGCCGGGGCGAAAGCCCTCGACCAGCGCATCGGCGCTGGCGAGCAGGTCGAGCACCTCGGCGATCGCCGCCTTGTCCTTGAGATCGAGCTCGATCACCTTTCGGCCGCGGCCCGCCACCGACTTCATGCTCTTCTTCGCGCCGACCCGGTCGAGCGTGACGACGTCGGCGCCCATGTCGGCCAGCATCATGCAGGCGAACGGGCCGGGGCCGATGCCGGCGAATTCGACGATGCGGAAGCCTGAAAGCGGGCCGGAGCTGCGGACGGACGAGCCTTTTGATCTTTCTTGAGCGGATTCTTGGGCTGATTGATCGAGCACGTTGTTGTTTCCTCGGGTCGCGGGCAGATGCCGGTGGTGCGGCAATCGCCTCTGACGTTGCTCTTGGGGGCGAGTTAATTGGCTGATTAACTTTTCTCGCCTTCACGCCAGCGAGGCAAGCGGTTTTGATGCCGCACGGCCAAAATAAAACGGCGCGCACCGAAGTGCGCGCCGCGGAAAATTTGTGTCGAGACGCTGTCAGCCGGCAGCGGCCACCGCGCGCTGCGCCATCACCTTGACGAGGTTGGCGCGGTATTCCGCCGTGCCGTGGATGTCGGCCAGCAATCCGCTTGCGGGGATGCTGACGCTGTCGATCGCCGACGGCGACCAGTTCGCCTTCAGCGCAGCTTCGATGGCGCCCACCCGCATCACGCCGCTCTGCGAGGCGCCGGTGGCGGCGACCCGGATCTCGCCCGCCTTCGTCTGCGCCACGAACACGGCGGTCAGCGCGAAGCGCGAGGCCGGATGCCGCATCTTGGCGTAACCTGCCTTGGCCGGAACCGGGAACGACACGGCGGTGATGATCTCGCCGTCTTCAAGGGCGGTCGTGAACAGGCCCTGGAAGAAATCCTCCGCCGAGATCGACCGCTTGTTGGTCTTCACGGTGGCGCCGAGTGCGAGAAGTGCGGCCGGATAATCCGCGGCGGGGTCGTTGTTGGCGATCGAGCCGCCGATCGTGCCGCGATAGCGCACGGCGGGATCGCCGATCAGCGAGGCCAGATAGGCGAGCGCGGGGATCGCCTTCTTCGCAGCGTCGCTGGTCGCCACGTCGTAGTGCGTCGTGGCGGCCTTGATGGTCAGCGTGTCGCCGGAGGCCTCGACGCCGATCATGTCCTTGATCTTGGCGACGTCGATCACGTCGGAGGGGCCTGCGAGCCGCTGCTTCATGACCGGCAGCAGCGTCTGCCCGCCGGCCAGGAACTTCGCCTCGCTGCTCTTGCCGAACAGGCTGGCGGCCTCGTCGACCGAGGAAGCACGATGATAGGTTGTCTGGTACATCTTCGTTCCTCCCTCTTAAGCCGCGTGGATCGTGCGCCACACCCGGTCAGGGGTTGCGGGCATTTCCAGATTGTTCTTGCCGATCGCATCCGTGATCGCATTGATCACGGCCGCTGACGCCCCGATGGCGCCGGCCTCACCGCAACCCTTGATGCCCAGGGGATTGCCCGGGCACAGCGTCGTGGTGTGGGAGAGGTTGAAGGAGGGCACGTCGTCGGCGCGCGGCATGGCGTAGTCCATGAACGAGGCCGTGACCGGCTGGCCGTTGGCATCGTAGATCGCGTGCTCGAGCAGCGCCTGTCCGATGCCTTGAACAAGGCCGCCATGGACCTGGCCCTCGACGATCATCGGGTTGATCAGCCGGCCGAAATCGTCGGCCGCGACGAAGTTGACGAAGGAGGTCTTGCCGGTGCCGGGATCGACCTCGAGCTCGCAGATATAGGTGCCGGCCGGGAAGGTGAAGTTGGTGGGGTCGTAGAAGGCGCTCTCCTTCAGGCCCGGCTCCATCCCGTCAGGCAGGTTGTGTGCGGTATAGGCCGCGAGCGCGACCATCGGCAAAGCGATCGCCTTGTCGGTGCCGGTCACCTTGAACTCGCCGTTCTCGATGACGATGTCGGCTTCCGACGCCTCCAGCGCATGCGCGGCGATCTTCTTGGCCTTGGATTCCATCTTCTCCATGGCCTTCAGGATCGCGGTGAGACCGACGGCCGCCGAGCGCGAGCCGTAGGTGCCCATGCCGAACTGCACCTTGTCGGTGTCGCCATGGACGATCGAGACCTGGCTGATGGGAACGCCGAGGCGTTCCGCGACCAGCTGGCAGAACGTGGTCTCGTGGCCCTGGCCGTGGCTGTGCGATCCCGTGAGGATCTCGATGGTGCCGACCGGGTTGACGCGCACCTCGGCCGATTCCCACAGGCCGACGCCGGCGCCCAGGCTGCCGACCGCCTTCGACGGCGCGATGCCGCAGGCCTCGATGTAGCAGGACACGCCGATGCCGCGCAGCTTGCCGTCGGCTTTCGCCTTGGCCTTGCGGGCGGCGAAGCCGGCATAGTCGATCGCCTTCATCGCGGCATCGAGCGAGGCGTTAAAGTCGCCGGTGTCATAGGCCATGATGACCGGTGTCTGGTGCGGGAACTGGGTGATGAAGTTGGCCCGCCGCAGCGCCGCCGGATCGACCTTGAGCTGCCGGGCCGCCGTCTCCATCAGACGTTCGATCAGATAGCTCGCCTCGGGGCGGCCCGCGCCGCGATAGGCGTCGACCGGCGTGGTGTTGGTGTAGACCCCGATCACCTCGGCATGGATGGCCGGGATGTTGTACTGGCCGGACAGCAGCGTCGCGTAGAGATAGGTCGGCACCGAGGACGAGAACAGCGACATGTAGGCGCCGAAATTGGCGTAGGTCTTCACCTTCAGGCCGGTGATCTTGTTGCTGGCGTCGAACGCCAGCTCGGCATGGGTGACGTGGTCGCGGCCATGCGCGTCGGTGAGGAAGGCCTCGGTACGGTCGCCGGTCCATTTGACGGGACGGCCGATCTTCTTCGAAGCCCACAGCGCCACCATCTCTTCCGGATAGATGAAGATCTTGGAGCCGAAGCCGCCGCCGACGTCGGGTGCGATCACGCGCAGCTTGTGCTCGGGGGCGATGTTGTAGAACGCCGACAGCACGAGGCGGGCGACGTGCGGGTTCTGCGAGGTCGTGTAGAGCGTGAAATGCTCTTCCGCCGCATCGTAATCGGCGATCGCCGCGCGCGGCTCCATCGCGTTCGGGGCGAGGCGGTTGTTGGTGACGTCGAGCTTCACGACGTTGGCGGCCTTGGCGAAGGCCGCATCGGTTGCGCCCTCGTCGCCGATCACCCAGTCATAGACCTGGTTGCCGGGCGCTTCGGGATGCAGCTGCGGCGCGCCTGATTTGATCGCGGCGTGCACGTCGGCGACTGCCGGGAGCTCTTCATAATTCACGACGACGGCCTCGGCCGCGTCGCGCGCCAGATTCTTGCTGTCGGCGATCACGACCGCGACGGCCTGGCCGACGAAGCGCACCGTCTCCGGCGCCATCGCCGGCCATGCGCCCATCTTCATCGGGCTGCCGTCCTTGGAGGTGATGGCCCAGCCGCAGATCAAATTGCCGACCTTGTCGTCGACGATCTGCTGTCCCGTGAGCACCGCGACCACGCCCGGCATTTTCAGCGCGGCGGAGGAGTCGATCCCCTTCACCTTGGCGTGCGCGTGCGGGCTGCGGATGAAGTGGGCATGGGTCATGCCCAGCAATTTGATGTCGTCCACGTACCGGCCCTTGCCGGTGATGAAACGCTTGTCTTCCTTGCGCACGACTCGCGCGCCGATGCCTTCAACACCCATGTCTGGTCCTCCCGACCGGAAATTTTATGGCTGCGCTATCCTTCGAGAGCGGCAGCGGTGATTTTGTTCGTTCGAGGCGCGCCGCTCTACTCGGCCGCCTGCGAGACTTTCATGCGCCCGGCTGCATCCAGCACGGCTTTCACGATGTTGTGGTAGCCGGTGCAGCGGCAGATATTGCCTTCGAGCTCCTGGCGGACGGTGGCCTCGTCGAGCTGGCCACCGTGACGATGCACGATGTCGATCGCCGACATGATCATGCCCGGCGTGCAATAGCCGCACTGCAGGCCGTGATTGTCGCGGAAGGCGGCCTGCATCGGATGCAGCTCGTCGCCCTTGGCAATGCCTTCGATGGTGGTGACGCAGGCGCCGTCGGCCTGTCCTGCCAGCATAGTGCAGGATTTCACCGCGCGGCCGTCCATGTGCACGACGCAGGCGCCGCACTGGCTGGTGTCGCAGCCGACATGGGTGCCAGTGAGGTTGAGGTGATCGCGCAGGAGATGGACCAGCAGCGTGCGATCCTCGACGTCGACAGCAACGGCCTTGCCGTTCACTGTCAGTTTGACTGTAGACACGGTGAAGTCCTCCCGAGTGTTTGTAGTTATTCTAATTAGAGACAGCGCCAACGGAACTTTGCAACTGGGATTTTGGGGGCCGCGCGTCATGGAAAGGTCATCGTGACGTATGTCGCAGGTGCGATTCGGTCACGATGCTCCGTGCCGCCGCCGGTGCGTGGCGCGACCTTGCAAGGTGCTCTGGAAAAGATGGTCGCTTCGTCTGTGACGGCGTGTTCCCCGCCCTCGCGCGAAGCGCTTCGGACGTCGGGCACTCCTCCGCGTCGTTTCTCCCTTGATGCCTTGTTCGTTGTCGCGAATAGGAGCACGCGCCGAGGCCTCTGTAATCGCGATCTTGGTAGTAGGCGGCGGCGAGCTAAGTCATTGATTTCATTCGCGGCAATGCAGCAAATCGCCGCCGGCGCGATGCCGCGGCAAGCCCTGCCGGGCGGGACGCTGGTCGTCGTCACGCCCTAGTACTTCCTGGCGATTGATCGCCGGCGTGCGCCACCCTAGTCGAACCGTACAAGCAACGGCAAAAAGGGGTGGAAGCGATGCAGATGAATGACAGTCAGCGGATCCCGGCGTCGAAAGCCAAGGTGTGGGCTGCGCTCAACGATCCCGATGTTCTCAGGCGCTGCATTCCCGGCTGCCAATCGCTCGAGATGGCATCGCCGACGGAGATGACGGCGACCGTGGTCCTGAAGGTCGGTCCGGTGAAGGCGACGTTCAGCGGCAAGGTGACGCTGACCGACATCGACGCGCCCAACGGCTACCGCATCGTCGGCGAAGGTGCCGGCGGCGTCGCGGGCTTTGCCAAGGGCGGCGCGAAGGTCAGGCTGGAAGAGGAATCGCCCGACGTCACCATCCTGCATTACGAGGCCGACGCGCAGATCGGCGGCAAGCTCGCACAGCTCGGCTCGCGGCTGATCGACTCGACGTCGCGAAAACTCGCCGCGAACTTCTTCGAAAACTTCGCAGGCCTGGTAGCGCCATCATCGTGATCGATGCGCGCGGAGTTTGATGGGAGCCATCGGATTGCGGCGCGATGTTGCCTGAATTCGATGGCGCATTTCGTTCTGCAAGACACCGGCAAGATGCAAGCCCGGACAACGAGATGCGCAGCGAAACGTGCCGATGATCTGCACTACTACCTTCCGCCTATACTAAGCGCGAAAAGGCGATGCTGTAATTTCGAACGATGGCTCGCAGGCAAACTGCACATCACGAGCGCGACGCGCGCAGGCGCCCAACGAGGCGTACACAACAAACACCGCGGAGGGATACATGACCTTTGGAACGAAGGGCTTCTTGGCCGGCATCTCCATGATTGCGATGCTTGCCGCCGTTACACCGGGCGTTCGCGCCAACGACTCCCTGCTCAAGGCGCAATCCGATTCGAACCAGTGGGCCGTTGCCGGCCACGACTATGCCAACACGCGCTTCAGCCCGCTCAAGCAGATCAACACCGAGAACGCCGGCAAGCTGACGCTCGCTTATTCCTTCTCGCTGGCGTCGCTGCGCTCGAACGAATCCTCGCCGATCGTCGTCGGCAACACGCTCTACGTTTCGAGCTCGTGGGGTCCGAAATACGTCTACGCGCTCGATGCGGCCACCGGCGTGCGCAAGTGGACCTACGAGCCCGACATTCCCGATGACGTGCTGCAATACGCCTGCTGCGACGTGAACAGCCGCGGCGTCTCCTATGCCGACGGCAAGATCTTCGTCGGCCGCCTCGACGGCAAGCTGACGGCGCTCGATG
This sequence comes from Bradyrhizobium sp. 14AA, assembly GCF_054185205.1. Lineage (NCBI taxonomy): Bacteria > Pseudomonadati > Pseudomonadota > Alphaproteobacteria > Hyphomicrobiales > Nitrobacteraceae > Bradyrhizobium > Bradyrhizobium sp. 14AA. The sequence continues at coordinate 35,314 of NZ_JAVAYM010000029.1, forward strand.
CCGCGACCGGCAAGGCGCTGTGGACGGCGAAGGTGGTCGATTACAAGCAGGGCTCGGTCATCACCTCGCCGCCGCTCGTCGTGCGCGACAAGGTCATCACCGGTTTCGGCGGCGGCGAATACGGCGTGCGCGGCTCGCTGCAGGCCTTCGACATCAACACCGGCAAGCAGGTGTGGCAGACCTTCACCGTTCCTTCGCCCGACGAGCCCGGTGGCGATACCTGGAAGGGCGATTCCGCGCAGCATGGCGGCGGCGCGGCCTGGCTGGTCGGCTCCTACGATCCGAAGAGCGACACGGTCTATTGGGGCACCAGCAATCCCGGCCCGTGGAACACGGCGGTGCGCTCGACCGGCGACGGCAATTTCGGCAAGCTGACCAACCTCTACACCGCCTCGACGCTCGCGCTCGATCCCAACACCGGCAAGATCAAGTGGCACATCCAGACCACGCCGGCCGATGCCTGGGACTATGACGGCGTCAACGAAGCGGTGCTCGCGGATCTGAAGATCGGCGGCAGCACCGTCCCGACGCTGATGAAGGCGGATCGCAACGGCTACTTCTTCGTCGCCAACCGGGAGACCGGCAAGGTGCTTTCGGCGGAGAAATACGTGTTCTCCAACTGGGCGCAGAAGTGGGACATCGCCACCATGCGCGCGGTCGAGGATCCCGACAAGCGCCCCGGACCGAATCATCCCGCCAAGGACATCTGCCCGAACCTGATCGGCGGCAAGAACTGGCAGCCGATGTCGTTCAACCCGCAGACCGGCCTCGTCTACATCCCGTCCAACAATGTCTGCATGGACTGGTCGGTCAGTGATGTCGCCTACAAGCGCGGCGTGTTCTATCTCGGCGCGGAATTCCCGACCAAGGCGGGCCCCGGCGGGTTCCTCGGTGAGCTCGTGGCCTGGGATCCGGTTGCGCAGAAGAAGGTCTGGTCGATCAAGGAAGACCTACCGTTCAACGGCGGCACCTTGACCACCGGCGGCGGCCTGGTGTTCGCCGGCAACATCCATGGCGACTTCCGCGCCATCGATGCGAAGTCCGGCAAGGTGCTGTGGAGCAAGAATCTCGGCTCCGGCATCGGCGCGGGCCCGGTGACCTACCAGGTCGACGGCAAGCAATATGTCGCCATCGTCGTCGGCCGTACGGCGGCGCTGCCTGCGTTCCTGGGCGAGGTAGGAAAGAAGATGACGGCCGCAGCTCCCGAGGGCGGTTCGCTCTTCGTGTTCTCCGTCCAGTGACCACTCGCGCGCGTATCCTCGAGGTGACGGATACGCGCGCGCTTTTTCCAGACGACAGTTGCGGCATCGGCTGATGCCCTGCCGCAGCGCTGTTTCACAAAGCTCCGGCTCAACAAAGCTACGGGAGACGAGGATGCGTCCGAATCATTCTGGCATCGGTGCGACCCGACATCGCTCCATCACGGCCCTGTTCGCATGTGCCGCCGCGGCGCTGATCACTCCGGCCTCGCCGCTGCACGCCGACGAGGCGCAGCCGCTCCGTCTCTGCGCCGATCCGACCAATCTTCCATTCTCGAGCGATAGTCCGTCGCAGCCGGGCTTCTATGTCGAGATCGGGCAGGCCCTGGCGCAGGCACTCGGCCGGCCGATCGCCTACGATTGGTACAAATCCTATTTCGGCAAGCGCACCGTGCGCGTCACGCTGCTCGGCAAGCAATGCGATGCCATGATCGGGCTGCCGCGGTCCGAGGATTTCATGGGACCGGCCGTGATCTTCTCCAACACCTTCGCGAAGCAGGGCTATGCCCTCGTGGCCGCCAAGGGGAAGGCGATCGGCGGCATCGACGGCCTCAGGGGCAAGCGGGTCGCCGTGCAGTTCGCCAGCACGCCGCAAAACCTGCTCGCGAGCCGCGATGACATCCAGAAGGTGACCGTGCTGTCGCCCGAGGAAGGCATGCAGGCGCTTGACCAGGGCAGGGCCGACGTCGCCTTCATCTGGGGTCCGGTCGCCGGCTGGCTGAACAAGACCAGCTATGGCGATCGCTATCAGCTTCAGCTCACCGAGGGCGAAGGCCTGTCATGGGACGCGGCCATCGGCTTTGCGAAGACCTCGACCGAGCTGCGTGACCGCGTCGATGCCGTGTTGCCGCAGCTTCAGGGCACGATCGGCGATCTCGCGGTGAAATACGGCTTGCCGACCAGTCAACCGGTTCGCTTCGGCGCGGCGCAAACGGTGCCCGCGGCAGTGACCACGGGGACGGGAACCGGAACCAGCGTGACGCAGATCGCCAATGTGGTGGCGACCGAGACCAAGGCCGACGCGGCCGCGCCGGGGGCCGAGGCCGTCGGCACCGGCAAGGAGATCTTCAACGGCACCTGTGCGCATTGCCATGGTCCCGACGCGATCCAGAGCGAGCGGAAGATCGATTTGCGGCTGCTGCGTCACCGCTACGGCGACGAGATGCGCGAGAAATTCTGGACGACCGTGCATGACGGCCGGCCGTCCAAGGGGATGCCGGCCTGGAAGGAGGTCTTCACCGACGACCAGTTCGACAACATTTATTCCTTCCTGCTGACGGTCCAGTCCGAATCGAACGACTGAACGATCTTGACCGAACCCGATCAGGAGGATGTGGTAGCGTCCGTCCGGCACCATCCCGGCGCCGGACGGGTGCCGCATGGTGGTGCCTCTTCCGCTGCTGCGGTGGATGCCTGTGCGGTGCAGTGTTCGGCGATGCAGTCCTGTGAAGGCGCCATGACCAGCTTCCTGATCATCGACGATCATCCGCTGTTTCGCGAGGCGCTCGGCAATGCGGTGCGGCTGGCCCTGCCGGACGCGCGGATCTTCGAGGCGATGTCGATCGAGGATGCCCTGCATATCCTGACGGCCGAGCAGGGCATCGACCTCGCGCTGCTCGACCTGTCGCTGCCTGATGCGACCGGCTTCTCCGGCTTTCTGCGTTTGCGCGAGGCCTATCCGCGCCTGCCCGTCGCCATCGTGTCGAGCGAGGAGGACCAGCACGTCGTCCGCGAGGCGCTGGCGCTGGGGGCCGCCGGCTATCTGCCGAAGTCGACGTCGAAGCGCGAGCTGGCGCAATTGATCGAGGGCGTGCTGAATGGATCGGTGTCGGTGCCGAAGGATTTCGTGGCGGCGCCGCAGCGGCGGCGGGCCGATGCCAGCAAGGCGCTCGAGGTCAAGCTGCGCGAGCTCACCCCGCAGCAGCTTCGCGTGCTCGACCTGTTGCGGCGCGGCTATCCGAACCGGCAGATCGCCCAGGAGCTTCAGCTCGCCGAATCCACGGTGAAGGCGCACATCACCGAGATCCTGCGCAAGCTCGGCCTGTTCAGCCGCAACAAGGCGATCATCGAGATCGGCAAGATGGACTTGCCCGATCCCAAGGGCCGGCCCTATGCGCGGCTCGATCGCGGGCGGCCGCAATGACGCGCGGTGTCGTTCTTGACCTGGATCAAGCCGGTTTGACCCGGCTGAGCCATTCTCGGCTCGCTCAATTCAACATCGATCCCGGCAACATCTTCGGCAAGGTCTTCAGAATGATGGCTCATACGTGATGCGATTTCTGATCGTCGAGGACCATCCGCTGTTCTGCGAGGCGCTCGAGGGCGCGCTCCAGATGGTGGCGCCGGCGGCCGAGATCCTCCAGGCGACGTCGATCGACGGTGCGCTCGATCTGGTGGCGGCGACCACGGAGCTCGACCTCATCCTGCTCGATCTGTCGATGCCGGGCACAACAGGTCTTTCGGGCATCATCCGCATCCGCAAGGCGTTTCCCAGAATTCCCGTCGTCATCGTGTCGGGGCATCAGGATCGGCAGATCATGTCGGGCGCCTTGTCGCTCGGCGTCTCCGGCTACATCCTCAAATCATCGTCCAAGCAGGATCTGGCGCAGGCGATCGGCGAGGTGCTGCGCGGTGCGGTCTGTGTGCCCGCCGCCTATCGTGGGCTCATCCGCCCGCAACGCGCCTCCGGCCCCGCGCAGGATCTCATCAAGCGCCTGCACGAGCTGACGCCGCAGCAGTTGCGTGTGCTCGAAATGCTCAAGCGTGGCCTGCAGAACAAGCAGATCGCCTACGAGCTGAAAATTTCGGAGACCACCGTGAAGGTCCACGTCTCCGACATCCTGCGCAAGCTCAACGTGCTGAGCCGCACCAAGGCGATCGTCGAAATGTCCAGGATCGATTTCGCGACGCTGGCAGCCGAGGGGACCGGCACGAAGCGGGAGCGTTCGCAGGCCGATCCGCCCTCGGGATAGCCAGGCGTCAGTCATCGGAACGAGGCGCGAACGTCGTCGACGGTTCTCTCCGGATTTTGGAGGTGAGGGTAGTGTCCAATGCCGGGGAGAAGCGCGAATTCCGCGCGGACCCTTTCAGCGAGTTCTACTCCCATCTCCTTCTTGATGTAGAGATCTTTCTCACCCCAAACCACCTTCAACGGAGTTTTGAGCCGAGCGAGTTGCGATTCGAAGTGGTCTTGGTCTCGCGTGAAGTGCGAGTAGTAGTGGGAGAAAGCGTCTACGGTCGTCATGGCGCCGTGACTCCATCCGTGAGACATGTCGTCCCTGAATTCCTGCGAAACTTCGAACTGCGCTTCCTTGGGCAAGCCTCTTGTGAAGACGTTTTTCAGGATCTCGTCGCGATTCCTGTTCATGTTAGCGCGGACCTGCTCCATGGCAGGCCCCGCCTTCAGATTTTGCAGATTCTCGGACATGAACTGCGGCCGGTTGAACGGGGCGAAGTCGCCAACGATGATGGCCCTTGCGATATAAGGTTTTTCCACCGCCAGCAGGAGTGCCGGTAGGGCTCCGATGTCCGTTGCGTAGATCGTGAGCCTGGATGCGTCGATGTCTGCTTTCGCGATGTACTGGTCCAGAACATGCGCGTAGTCCTTTGGCGCGTAGGAAAACCTGTCGACCGCGGGCCTCGATGAAAGACCGTAGCCCGGCCAATCGAAAGCATGGATTTCGTAGTCATCGGCGAGGGCCGCGCCGATATCCTTCCAGGCATACAGGGTCTCTGGAAAGCCGTGCAGAAAGAGAACGGTCCCCCTCGGTCTCGTGCTGCGCAGAACCATCCTTCTGAGCGTGATATCTTCGCTGATCTCGAAGAAACCGATCGGGTTTTCGTTGATCCGGTGTGACATGGTCAGTGTCCTTTCATCCCGTTACGAGATCGGCGTCCAGTCGAGGTGATCTTTGGGCCAAGGAGGCCCGGCGGAGAAGAGTTCGGGCTGCTGCTACGCCTGATGCTCGAGTACGGCCTGCGGCGTGTTCCGAAAGCTGATGGCCATGCGATTGTAGGCGTTCATCAAGCCAATCGCGATCGTGAGGTCCACGAGCTCTCGTTCGTCGAACACGACACGGGCGGCCTGATACGATTCGTCCGGTACGTTGGTCTCCGCGACGCGTGTCACCGTTTCGGCCCATGCCAGGGCGGCGCGTTCGCGCTCATCGAAGAGGTTGCCGGCCTCCCTCCACGCCTGTAGCAGCGCGAGCTTTTCCATCTTCACTCCCTTCTTGAGCAAGTCGCGCGTGTGCGAGTCGAGACAATACGCGCAGTTGTTGATCTGCGAAATTCGCAGATAGACCAGGTCGACCAGCGCAGGGGAAAGGCTGCTCTGCATGACGTAGCCGTAGACGCCGCCCAGCGCTTTCACGCCTGCCGGTGCGATCTGATTGTAGTCGAGGCGCTTGCTCATTTTAGCTCCTTGATAAACGGAAGTGCTCAGGTCTTTTTCGTCGCTCGCCGCCGTCACTTCACCAATGCGAGCAGCGGCTTACCTTTTTCGACGATATAGGTGGCGAGTTCGCTGCCGGTGACGCTGCCGACGTTCCTTGCCGCATGAACCGTTCTGGCCGGAATGAACAGGACGTCGCCGGCCTTCAGCGTGATCGGCGGCTTGTCCTCGATCTGGTACTCGAGCGAACCCTCGAGGACATAGATGATCTCTTCGCCGGGATGCGTGTGCTTGCCGAAGGCCACCCCCGGAGCAAGGTCGACGCGTACCTGGACGGCTTCGCGTCCGGGGGCGGAGAGATCGTGCCGCTGCAGATCGGTGCGTGTCACGCCCGCCTGCTGAGCTTGCGCCGCGCTGGAAGCCAGGACGCTTCCGGCGACAAGCGCCGCGATCGCCAGGATTTTCTTCTTCACCTGATGCTCGGTCATTTCGTGCTCCCTTGGGCAGAATGTTCAGATCGATTTGCGCAGCGACCGGAAGCCTGTGCGGACTTCTTCCGCAAAAAGTTGCGGCTGTTCCCAGGCTGCAAAGTGTCCGCCCTGGTCGACCTTGTTGTAGTGAATGAGCTTGTGATAGGCGCGCTCGGTCCAGCTGCGCGGAGCCTGGTAGATTTCGCCTGGAAAGACGCTCACGGCAGCGGGAATCGAGATGTCGACCGCGTTCAGTGCGCTCATTCCCTTGTTTTCCCAATAGAAGCGGGCCGCCGAGATCGCGGTGTTCGTCAGCCAGTAGAGTGTGATGTCGTCGAGGACGTCGTCGCGTGTGACGTCGCCTGCGGAATGCCCATTGATGGTGCGCCCGAGCACGGCCGAAGTGATCGCCGCCGCCGGCTGCGCATCACCGTCGCCGTGGTCGAGAATCCAAGCGGCGAGGCCAACCGGCGAATCCGCCAAGCCATAGAGCGTCTGCGGCCGCGTCGCCATCATTGCGGCGTAGGCAAAATGCTTGGCGCGAAAATCCTTCACCTGGCCGAAGGCGCGGTGCTCGTCGGCTGAGAGACCGGATGGTGCCTCACCGATCTGCAACGCCTTTGTGATCTCCGGCGGAATCGTGCCGGGGAAGTTGGTGTGGATGCCCAGCAGTTCCGGCGGCGCCTGTTCCGCCATCGCATTGGTAATGAGAGCACCGATGTCCCCGCCTTGCGCGACAAAGCGGGTGTAGCCAAGGCGCTTCATCAGCTCGACCCAGGCGCGCGCGACGCGAGGGGGGCCCCAGCCGCTGGTGGTCGGTTTGCCCGAAAAGCCGTAGCCGGGAACGGACGGGATCACGACATGGAAAGCGTCCGATGCGCTCGCTCCGTGTGCCGTGGGATTGGTGAGAGGATCGATGATCTTCAACTGCTCGATGATCGAACCGGGCCATCCATGCGTGACGATGAGCGGCAGGGCATTTTCATGTTTCGAACGAACGTGAAGGAAATGAATGTCCAGTCCATCGATCTCGGTGATGAACTGGGGCAGGGCGTTCAACTTTGCCTCGATCTTCCGCCAGTCGTAGTCCGTCGCCCAGTAGCGCGCGAGGTCCCGAAGGATCGCAAGCTGTACGCCCTGCGACTCGTCGGCGACGGTTTCCTGTTCCGGCCACCGCGTCGCGTTTATGCGGCTGCGCAGATCGATCAGCGCCTCTTCCGGAATATTGATCCGGAAAGGCCGGATTTCGTCGCTTGTGGCTGCCGTCGCCGGGTGCGTGGAAAGAACACTTGCGGCCGCCGCCGCGGCAATTCCCATCGCGGCGGTAAGCATGAGCTGGCGCCGGTCCGGGTTGATGATTTCCGAAACTGATTGCGCACGCATTGGGACTCTCCCTCACTCGTTCAATTGGGTGACGTTGCAGCTGCGGCTCAGGCCGGCAGCGGCTGGCCGGCCTGCTCGCGGGCGATGTAGTCAGCGTACCAGTCCGGCCAGTTCGCATCGTACTGACCGCCGTTCCGCTTCTCGTGCTCACCGTGTGCTGCGGCCGCACGTCGGAGCGCGCTCGCGAGCTCGGGCGAGGAGGTGAATGTCGTGCCTGCTGCCTCTATGCGTCCCGGTAATCGCGTGGTGATCTCCTGGAACAGCCAGCCGTTGCCGTCGGGATCGTTGAACGAGACGTACGAACGATAGCTGGTGCGCACGGGATCCAGACCAGCAATCCGACGGCGGCCGAACAGATAGGGCTCGTCGGGTCCGGTGTGCACGTCGCCTTCAGCGTGGAAGACCTCGCTGACCTCGACACCGCGACCGCGCAGATCGTCTCGCGCGGCTTCAATGTCGGAGACGATCAGGTACAGGCCCTGGGCGGAGCCGGGTGCCGCCGCGGTCACGTTCTTGCCGAAGATGACCGAGGAGGGGGAGCCGGGCGGTGTGAACTGGATGACGCGGTAGTCGTCAGGCCCCGCGAAATCGGTATCGAGCCTCCAACCGAGGTTCGCATAAAACTTCTTGGCGCGATCGACGTCGGAAACAGGGATGACGACGACCTCGAGCTTCATGTCGATCGTTGGCGCGCGGGTGGTCTCGTTTGCATTCTGGGCAGGCATGGCTCTCTCCTAAATTAGATCGTATCCGATGTAATCGCGTGCGCCGTATAAAGTGCCGCGGGGCCTCAATGTCAACCCTTCCGATTTAATCGGATGCGATATATATGCATGCGGAACTTCACATGTCCGTGTCGGAAAGGGTGCCCAATGAGCCTGAAGAACGGTCCCAGGGCCGATTCCAGAGACGATTCAATGACCAACCAGAAACCGGGACCGGCCGAGGGCGCCCGGCGCCTCGACGATTTCCTGTGCTTCGCGATCTATTCGGCCAACCTCGCCTACGGACGAGCCTACAAGCCGGGTCTCGATAAACTCGGCCTGACCTACCCGCAGTGGATCGCGATCGTGGCGCTGTGGGAGCAGGACGACCAAACCGTGAGCGAACTCGGCGACAAGATGTTCCTGGAATCCAACACCCTGACGCCGATCCTCAAAAAGCTCGAGGCGATGGGCTATTTGCGCCGCCAGCGCGATCCCGCCGACGAGCGGCAGGTGCGCGTCAGTCTCACCGACGCCGGCCGCCGCCTCCGCGAGAAAGGCATGCACATGAATCTCGTGAAGTCGAGCGGACTCAAGCCGGATGAGTTCGCGCGGCTGCAGAAAAGCGTCGTCAGGCTCCGCGACAATTTAATCAAGGCGATGGAGGAGGAGTGACAGGCCCTACCTACTTTGCATGAGGTTGCTTTCGACAGTTTTGTTTTGGCTATGCCCGATAGCGCCGCCGCAAGCGGAACCAGGCGAAGACCATCCGTGCCGGCTAGCTTAGCAGGAACGACAGCAGCGCCCGCATCTCGGCGGGCTTGATCGGCTTCTTCAGCACCTCGAGGCCGTGGAGGCTCGCTTCCTTCGCCGCCTTCTCGGAGTAGTCGGCGGTGATGATCATGGCGGGGGTGTCGAGCCTCAGATGCTCCCGAACGTCGGCGATGGCCGACAGGCCGCTCTCGCCGTGATCGAGGTGGAGGTCGGCGATCACGGCATCGGGCGCGCCGCCGAGCTCGCTGAGGCGCAGCAGCGCATCCGCCGCCGAGCGTGTGGTCGCGACGTCGCAGCCCCATCCCTCCAGCAGCGCGGCCATCGCCTCCGAGCCGTTTGGATCGTTCTCGATCAGCAGGATCTTGGCGCCTTCGAGCCCGCTATAGTGCCGCTCGGCGAGCTTGACCTCGTGCACCTCGTCGCCGACTTCGGTGAGGTCGGCCGGCTCCAGCTCCAGGGTGAAGGTCGATCCCCTGCCGACCTGCGATGACAACCGCACCTCGTGCCCGAGCACGGTCGCGAAGCGGCGGACGATGGAGAGGCCGAGCCCGAAGCCGGCCTGGTCGGTCGCAATGGCCTCGCCGCGCTGGAATTCGCGGAAGATCGCTTCCTGCTGCGCCTGTGCAATTCCAGGCCCGGTGTCGGAGATCTGGATGCAGATGTGGTCGCCCCTCAGCCGGCATCCCATGACGACGCCGCCGTTGCGCGTATAGCGGATGGCATTGGCAAGCAGGTTCTGCAGGATCCGCCGCAGCATCATCGCATCCGACATCACGGCAAGCGGCGATGTGCGGATGCGCAAGGACAGGCCTTGCCGCGCGGCGATCGGCTCGAACTCGTTGCGGAGCTGCTCGAACAAGGGCGCCAGCGCGATCGCGCGCACGTCCGGCTTGAGCGCGCCGGCGTCGAGCTTGGCGATTTCCAGCAGCGACCGCAGCAGGTCCTCCAGCATCACCAGCGAGCGGTCGGCCTGATCGATGAGCAGGCCCGCCTCCTGCGATTCCATCATCTCGGTCAGCGCCGACAGGGTCAGGCGCGCCGCGTTGAGGGGCTGCAACAGGTCGTGGGTGACGGAGATCAGCACCGAGGATTTCAGCGAGCTTGCCGCCTCGGCCTGCTGCTTGGCGCGGTAGAGACCCTCATTGGCGTGCTCCACCGAATGCAGCGCTTCGCGCAGCTGGTGCGTCCGGTCGCGAACCTTGTGGTCGAGCGCAATGGCGGTTTCGAACAATGAAAAGGCGTTGAGCTGCTGGTCCATCGAGCGCTCGACGCGTGACATCAGAGCGGCATTGATCTTCTTCAGCTTGGCGGCCTCGCGCCGCAGCTGGTCGACCGCATCGGGGCCCTGCCACATGTCCGTCACGACGGGCGCCTTCCGATCGCGACGCCCGTGAAGGTCTGGTTCACATGCATCGAGCCGAACTGTTCGCCATAGGTGTGAAAGCCGACGACGCGGTTCTGCCGGTACAGTTCGGACATGTCGCGGGCGAGCTGGTGCTGCTCGGCGTCGAGCCGGCGGAGCAGGCACTCGAAGCCGATATAGAGCGAAACGTCTCCGATCTGGTCGCGGATTTCGGCGAACGTCTCGCGGGTCGAGCCGACCAGGCTTCGCGACGTCGCTGCGGTCAGCACCATGCCCTCATCGATGGCGCAGAAAAAATGCAGGGAGCCGTCCGGTTCGACGCGCTGGATCGACCGCGCGTAATAGGAGCCGCCGACGCGCACCAGGACCGGATGCGACGCAAAGGAGAACGGATCGAGCTTGGCGTCGATGATGCCGACCACACGCGAATATTCCAGCGCGGCAGGCTCTGCATTCAGCTCCCTGACCATTCGATTTTCGATGTCGGCCTCGGTCACCACCATCTTCTGCGCCCGCGGCTCGAAATTGTCGCACTTGAAGGCGCGGAACGGCAGCGATGTGTTCAACAGGATCAGCAGGGCAGCATTGGTGTGCGCCTTGCCGTCGAAGAACACCCAGGTCTTCTCGAAGCGCATCCCGTCGCCCGCGGACCCGCCGACGACCGGAATGTCGTCCAGCGATGCATAGATCGCCGACATCACCGCCTCTTCACGGCGGCACAGGCCGTCGATCAAGACCAGGCCGAAGGGGCTGCCGCGGTCGACCTGCGGGGTGGCCCGCAGCAGCTCGTGCCGGAGCTCGCCGCCGATCCTGCGGCCGTCCTCGACGCGGAAGCTGTCGAGGTTGAAAATGGGCCGCACCGCCGCGGCGAAGTCGGCACGGCTGAACGCCAGCGCCACGACGCTATTCTCGTCCCAGCCATCAGGGGCGAGCTCGCCCGCGGTGGTGCAACCGCAGACCTGGGTCTCGTCGAATTGCCGGGTGATCTCGGCGATGAAGTGATGGGGGTCGTAGCTGGGGGAGAGGAACAGCAGGATCAGCGCCAGCTCGTCGGAGGGGAGCTGCGCGGCGAGCTCGGCCACGGCTTCATCGACGCTCGCAGCCTTCGACTTGGCCACGGCAACGCCAGACGCACCGCCAAACCGAAAATCGGTTTGCCCCACTCCGTTTCTCCCCTCGATGACCAGCTTGGTCTAAGCGCCAAGTGCCTGATAAGTATCCGAGAGTAAGGCGATTTCCGGTTAGCCGCAACACGGCGCCCGCGGTCCCCCAGCAAGGCTGGACAAAAGGCGGGACAAGCCCTGCGGGCAGAGACTCTCTCCATCCAGGTTGCGGCCCGGACGAATTTACCACCCCTTGACAATTCTGCCTTAATTTTCCGCACGGGTTCGGAAAAGGGCTGCTTCCGGGCCGCAAGATCGTTGCAAGAACATGGCTGGGGGTGGGAATGTCCGGACGTATCGCGTCGGCGTCAAAGCGCACAATATTTCCGACCCTCAGGTTCCGCGCCAAGATCATTCTCGGCTTTGCCGCAGTGCTGGTGATCTCCGCCGGCAGCATGGCCTTCTCTTATTTCGGCTTCGAGCGGGTCTCGTCCGGGGTCGGGTCGTACCGTGCCAGCGTTTCGGAGGCCGATCTCGCCCGCAACATCGATCGCGAGCTGCTCGCCTATCGTTCGGCCGTCAGATATTTCGTCGTCACCGGCAAGGAGGATGATGCCAAGGCGGCGCTGGAGACGGAGACTGGCCTGAAGAACGCCATCGACCAGGCCATCAAGAGTGCCAAGAAGCCGGCGCGGCAGGAGAGCCTGGGCAAGCTCGCCAAGGAGTTTGCGAATTTCTCCGCGACCTTCGCAAAAGTCCTCCAGGCCAAGCGCGACAGTGCGCTGCTGGTGCAGAACCAGCTCACCCGCAACGCCAACCTGCTGAAGTACAAGCTCGACGACATCGGCAACAACGCTTCCGATTCCGAGGCGCAGGCGATTGAGTTCGGCACCAAGCAGGTCAACGCCCAGTTCCAGACCGCGAGCGCGGCGGCGACCAATTTCGTGCTGACGTCCGACCAGGCGATCGCGACCAGCGCGCTGGCGCGGCTGAAATTCGTCGAGAACTCGCTCGGCGCGGTCTACTCCATGGACGACAAGATCGTCACCGGGCTGAAGGACGCCAAGGGATTGCTGGGCGCCTATCGCGAAGCGCTGGAAAAGCTGATCGCCAACGCCAAGATGATCGATGACCTCGTGACCGAGATGAGCGGTTCGGCCGGCGCGATCCTTCAGGGCGCGACCGCCATGAAGGCGGACCTCGTCGCCGAACAGCAGCGGCTGGATTCCGAATCGGAAGCGACCATCGGGAAGACCGAGCAACTGGTGCTGATGCTGGCGGTCGGCGGCACGCTGCTCGGCGCGATCCTCGCCTTCCTGCTCGGCACCGGCATGTCGCGCCCGATGATCGCGATGTGCAAGGCGATGCGCGAGCTCGCCTCGGGTAATTTCGACGTCGTGCTGCCGGGCCTCGGCCGCAAGGACGAGATCGGCGAGATGGCCGGTGCGGTCGAGGAGTTCAAGGTTCAGGCCGTCGCCAAGGCCGAGCGCGATGCCGCCGCCAACGAGGCCCAGAACAAGGAGGCGGGCGCTGCGCGCCGTTCGGAGCTGATCCGCTTTGCCGATGATTTCGAGAGCGCGGTCGGCGCCATCGTCTCCAACGTCTCGGCCTCCGCCGTGCAGCTGGAATCGGCGGCCTCGACGCTGACCCGCACGGCCGAGACCACACAGTCGCTATCGAGCCAGGTTGCCGGCGTCTCCGAGCAGGCCTCCAGCAACATGCAGTCGGTCGCGACCGCGACGGAAGAACTCTCAGCCTCGGTCGAGGAGATCGGCCGCCAGGTCCGCGACTCCAGCCGCATCGCGGAAGCCGCCGTCGTGCAGGCCAGGGAGACCGACACCCGTATCGGCAAACTGTCGCATGCCGCCCAGCAGATCGGCGAAGTCGTGAAACTGATCACGGCGATTGCCGAGCAGACCAATCTGCTGGCGCTCAACGCCACCATCGAGGCGGCGCGTGCCGGCGAAGCCGGCCGCGGCTTTGCGGTGGTTGCCAGCGAAGTGAAGTCGCTGGCGAGCCAGACGGCGAAGGCGACCGACGAAATTTCCTCGCACATCACGGGCATGCAGGGCGCCACCGCCGAATCGGTTGCCGCCATCAAGGAGATCGGCGCGACCATCGGGCAGATCTCGTCGATCTCGACCTCGATCGCCAGTGCGGTGGAGGAGCAGGGGGCCGCCACCCAGGAGATCGCGCGCAGCGTCCAGACGGTTGCGCAGGGCACCCAGACCGCGGCCACCGATATCGGCCAGGTCAACCGCGGCGCCGCCGAGACCGGCTCCGCCTCGGAAGAGGTGCTGAACTCGGCCAAGACGCTGTCATCCGAAAGCACCCGCCTCCGCGCCGAGCTCGACCGCTTCATGGCGAATATCCGCGCGGCGTAGGGTCGCTGCGCGTGAAGTTCGCGCCGTCGCCTCATACTCCGCTGTCGTCCCGGACAAGCGCGCCTCAAGCGCGCGCCGATCCGGGATCCATACTCCCAGGGAGAAGTTGCGGCGCGAGCTGGTAACTCCGAGTCATCGCCAAACCCAGTTCTGTGGCTATGGGTCCCGGATCTGCGCTCCGCTCCTGACAGCGCTTCGCGCTGCCACGGCTCTACTTGTCCGGGACGACAGCGGAGATCGCCGGCACTCAATTTGTAACGGCGCGAGAAAGCGCGCCTTAACAAATCCCCGCGACACCTAACCGCCAGTTGCGGCGCCACAAATTTACCACAGCTTATCCTTTGCCCCTTAACGTGCCGGAGAGTCAGGGAGCGGGCTGCTTCCGGGCTGCGCCTGGTTTTCCGCGAATGGAATGGGGTGGGGGAATGTCGGTCAAGTCGAAGTCGAGCCAATCGAAGCTGCCAACGCTGCGTTTTCGTGCAAAAATCATCCTCGGCTTCGTGGCGGTGCTCGCCATCCTCGCCGTCAGCATGGCTTTCGCCTATTTCGGCTTCGAGCGGATCCAGGGCGCCGTAGCTTCCTATCGCACCAGTGTTGCGGAAGCCGATCTGGCGCGGACGGTCGATCGCGAACTGATCGCCTATCAGGGGCTGGCGCGGGCCTATACCCTGACCGGTTCGGCCGATGACGAGACCGCGGCCAAGGCCGCCGAAGGCAATCTGAAGGGCGCGATCGCCAAGTCGCTGGCCGCCACGACCGGTGCCGCCCGCCGCGAACAAGTCGGTAAGCTCGAAACGGAATTCCAGGGCTTCACGAAGGTATTCGGTGAGATCATCACCCTGACGCGCGAGAACAACAAGATCGCGGCCGATGAGCTCAACAGCGTCGGCAACAAGATCCGCTTCAAATTCGACGATCTCGCCGACACCGCCGCGCTGGCGGGGCTTGCCTCGGTCCAGACCACGGCCAAGGACATCACCTCGCAATATCTGGCGGTCTCCACCTCGGTCAGCGCCTTCGTCGCGAAGCCGGAGCCGAAGACCGCCGACGGCGTGATCGCGCGAGTAAAATTCCTGGAGACCCTGCTGGTCTCGATCTATGCGAACGACCAGAAGATCACCGACCGCGTCACCGAGATCGGCAACCTGCTGAAGCAGTACCGCACCTCCTTCACGAAGCTGTCGGAGAACGTGAAAGTCATCGTCAAGCTGAACGGCGAGATGACCAAGACGGCGGCGACCATCCTCAAGCTCTCGGCCGACCTGCGCTCGGACCTCTCGGCCGATCAGCAGCGCATCGAGGCGAGCGCCAATGCCACCATCGGCGACACCGAGCGGACCATGCTGATGATGGCGCTCGGCGGCCTCGCCATCGGCGCCGCGCTGGCCTGGATGCTGGGCAATGGCATTTCGCGTCCGATGATCGCGATGTGCAAGGCGATGCGCGAGCTCGCCTCGGGCAATTTCGACGTCGTGCTGCCGGGTCTCGGCCGCAAGGACGAGATCGGCGAGATGGCCGGTGCGGTCGAAGAGTTCAAGGTTCAGGCCGTCGCCAAGGCCGAGCGCGATGCTGCCGCCAGCGAAGCCCAGAATAGGGAGGCAAGCGCGGCGCGCCGCTCCGAGCTGATCCGCTTTGCCGATGATTTCGAGGGCGCGGTCGGCGCCATCGTCTCCAACGTCTCGGCCTCCGCCGTGCAGCTGGAATCGGCGGCCTCGACGCTGACCCGCACGGCCGAGACCACACAGTCGCTATCGAGCCAGGTTGCCGGCGTCTCCGAGCAGGCCTCCAGCAACATGCAGTCGGTCGCGACAGCGACCGAAGAACTCTCGGCCTCGGTCGAGGAGATCGGCCGCCAGGTCCGCGACTCCAGCCGCATTGCGGAAGCCGCCGTCGTGCAGGCCAGGGAGACCGACACCCGTATCGGAAAACTGTCCCATGCTGCCCAGCAGATCGGCGAAGTCGTGAAACTGATCACGGCGATTGCCGAGCAGACCAATCTGCTGGCGCTCAACGCCACCATCGAGGCGGCGCGCGCCGGCGAAGCCGGCCGGGGCTTTGCGGTGGTTGCCAGCGAAGTGAAGTCGCTGGCGAGCCAGACGGCTAAAGCGACCGACGAGATTTCCTCGCACATCACGGGCATGCAGGGCGCCACCGCCGAATCGGTTGCCGCCATCAAGGAGATCGGCGCGACCATCGGGCAGATCTCGTCGATCTCGACGTCGATCGCGAGCGCCGTCGAGCAGCAGGGCGCGGCGACGCAGGAGATCGCCCGCAGCGTTCAAACCGTCGCGCAGGGCACCCAGACCGCGGCCACCGATATCGGCCAGGTCAATCGCGGCGCCGCCGAGACCGGCTCTGCGTCGGAAGAAGTGCTGCACTCCGCCAAGACGCTGTCCTCCGAAAGCACCCGCCTCCGCGCCGAGCTCGACCGCTTCATGGGGAATATAAGGGCGGCGTAAGGGCATTGCGGGTTAGATGTTCCGCCGTCGCCTCACTCTCGGTGTCGTCCCGGCCTAGTGCGCAATTGCGCACGAGGGGCCGGGACCCATCACCACAGGGAGACGTTATAGGGCGAGATGATAACTCCGAGTCTTCGCCAAACTACTTTTCGTGGCTATGGTCCCGGCCTTCGCCGGGACGACAACCAATCATTCCCTCCCAAACGCCCGCTTCAACTCCACCTTCGCTCGCTCCAGGCGCGAGCGCTGCGTCTTCGGCAGCGTCTTGCCGGCGCGATTGATATAAAACGTCAGCATCGACAGCGCTGACCGGTACGCGCCGGTCTTGCGGCGCGAGCTGTGCTCGGCCGAGCGTTTCAGCGAGGCCGCGATCTTCTTCGGGCTCGCCAATTTGAACACGCCTTGCTTGAGATCGAGCGCGTTGCTCTCCTTCGTCACGCGCTGCGACCAGCGCTTCGGCGTCGCGCGTTTCGCGCTCTTGCGCGCGGTGCCGCGCCTTGCACTCGTTTTCTTGCGCGCAGTTTTGTGGGAATGTGTCGTCTTTCTGACATGAGCCATGCGTCAACTCCTTGCGGCTCCATCCGAAACGGACGGCCACAAGCGCCGTTCCAGGGGAACCGGCCCTGGCCGCAGACGTTGTCGCAGGTGGCAGGCGGAATGCCGCATCCCGATGATCGGATCGGCCCCGTCCACATAACGTGAAGCGGGGCGCTTCCATTGATCAGACGCAACAGCCCGATGGAATTGCAGCAGAGCCCAGCGCTGAACTATGGACCTGTGGTCGCGGCGGCCGCGACCGACCGTATCGTCGAGACCAGCATTCCGGCGCGGCTCGACGCGCTGCCCTGGAGCGGCTTCCACACCCGTGTCGTGCTGGCGCTCGGCATCACCTGGATCCTCGATGGACTCGAGGTGACGCTCGCCGGCGCGCTCTCGGGTGCGTTGAAGCAGAGCCCGTCGCTGCAATTCTCCAATCTCGATCTAGGCATTGCCAATTCCGCCTATCTCGCCGGCGCCGTGCTCGGCGCGCTCGGCTTCGGCTGGTTGACCGACCGTATCGGCCGCAAGAAACTGTTCTTCATCACGCTCGCACTCTATCTCTCGGCGACCGCTGCGACCGCCTTGTCGTGGAATGTCGCGAGCTACGCGCTGTTCCGCTTCCTTACCGGCGCCGGCATCGGCGGCGAATACACCGCGATCAACTCGACCATCCAGGAACTGGTGCCGGCGCGCTATCGCGGCTGGACCGATCTCGTCATCAACGGCAGTTTCTGGATCGGTGCCGCGATGGGCGCGGTCGCGGCCATCGTGCTGCTCGATCCCGCCGTGATCGGCCCCGACCTCGGCTGGCGTCTTGCCTATCTCATCGGCGCGGCCATCGGCCTCGTCGTGCTGCTGATGCGGATGTGGATCCCGGAAAGTCCGCGCTGGCTGATGATCCACGGTCGCCCCGACCAGGCCCATGCCATCGTCGACGAGATCGAGCGCTCGGTGATCGGCCAGGACCAGGATACGAGCGACGGGCGCTTCACGAAGATCCGGCTGAAGATGCGCGATCACACGCCGATCAGGGAGGTCGCGCACACGCTGTTCTCGACGTATCGCCGGCGCGCATTGGTCGGTCTCGTGCTGATGAGCGCGCAGGCGTTCTTCTACAATGCCATCTTCTTCACCTTCGCGCTGGTGCTGACCGATTTCTACGGCATCAGCGCCGAACATGTCGGCTGGTACCTGCTCCCCTTCGCGGCCGGCAATTTCCTCGGCCCGCTGCTGCTCGGCCGCCTGTTCGACACGCTCGGCCGGCGCACGATGATCATGTTCACCTATGGCGTGTCGGGCGTGTTGCTGGCGGTGTCGGGCTATCTGTTCTCGATCGGCGCGCTGAGCGCGCAGGGACAGACTATCGCCTGGATGGTGATCTTCTTCTTTGCCTCGCCCGCCGCGAGCGCGGCCTATCTCACCGTCAGCGAGACCTTCCCCCTGGAGGTCCGCGCGTTGGCGATCGCGGTGTTCTACGCGGTCGGGACCGGCATCGGCGGCGTGATCGGGCCGGCGCTGTTCGGCGCGCTGATCGACACGGGATCACGCACCAGCGTGTTCGCCGGCTATCTGCTGGGAGCCTTCCTGATGATCGCGGCTGCGATCGTGGCGTGGCGCTATGCCGTCTCCGCGGAACGCAAATCGCTCGAACAAATCGCGCGGCCGCTGGCCTTTATGGAGTAGACTATGAAATCGGAACTTGCGGAAATGGCATTGGACCAGACGCGCACCATGCCCGACGATGAGGCGCCCGACGCGGTGCCGGTGCCGCATGCGCTCGTGCCACACCTCGACCAGACCGCGATCCTGCTCGACATCGACGGTACGTTGCTCGATTTGATGCCGACGCCGCGCGAGGTGTGGGTGCCGCCGGGCCTGTCCGATACGCTCAACCGGCTGGTGGAATGCACCTCCGGCGCGCTGGCGCTGGTCAGCGGCCGCTCGCTCAACGACATCGACCTGATCTTCGCGCCCGATGTCTTTCGCGCCGTCGCCGGTCATGGTGCGGAGATGCGGCTGTCAGTGGACAATGAGGCGGACGACGTGCACGCGCCGCCGCTGGACAAGGAGCTGAAGCGGCGGCTCGCCGCGATCGCCAAGCTCAGCCCGGGCATTCTGCTCGAGGACAAGGGCTATTCGCTGGCACTGCATTACCGCCTCGCGCCGCATGCGGAGAAGGCGATCTACGAATCCGTCTCGCTGATCCGCGCCGATCTGCCCAATGCGCCGATCGAAGTGCTGCCGGGCAAGTTCGTCTGCGAGATCAAGCATTCCGGCTTCACCAAGGCGACCGGCGTGCGCGAATTGATGACGCACGAGCCGTTCAGGGGACGCCGTCCTCTGTTCATCGGTGATGACGTCACTGATGAGACGGTATTTGCGATCATGCCCGACATGAACGGGCTTGCCTTCTCGGTCGGTCGCCGCGCCATGGGCGTGAACGGTCACTTCGACGCGCCAAGCGATGTGCGCACGTTCCTTGCGCGCCTGCTTGATCCGAGGTGAAACAAAGGCAACGCCACCTCGCAGACATAATGCCGTCGGCACGGTGCCATTGCGCGCCGTAATGCACGTTGCGCAACACGACCGCAAAAGCTGTCTTTGCAGGGGAATTTCCAGGGAATTTGGGAGTTCCGCGGCAAAACCAGTTCCAACGCGCGCGCCCGATTTTGGTTTCAATTGGTTGGAACGATGATCAGGAACCATATTGATGAACGGCAGTTAAACGGGGTGGAATGAAACAGGAGGGGACGACCTGTGAACTTAGTCGTCGTTTCAAATCGTGTCGCGCGTGGCAAACCCAACGAGCCCATGACGGGCGGCCTTGCGGCAGCATTGCTGCCGGTGGTGGAACATTCGGGCGCGATCTGGGTGGGGTCCTCGGGCCGCGTGCGCGATGGTCATCAGAAGCAGCCATTCGCCGAGATCGAAGCGCTCGGGTCGGGAGCCATTGCGACGCTGGATCTGCCAGCAGCGCATTATGGCGGTTATTACGAGGGCTTTGCCAATTCGGCGCTGTGGCCGGCGCTGCATTCGCGCAGTGATTTGATCCGCGTCTCGCGCGACGATTACGTCAGCTATCGCGAGGTCAACGCCTTCATGGCGCGTGCCCTGATGCGCTTCCGGAAAGCCAAGACCGCGTTCTGGGTGCAGGATTATCATTTCCTCGCGCTTGGCGCGGAACTGCGCGATCTCGGCCTCGACGATCCGATCGGCTTCTTCCTGCACACGCCGTGGCCGGTTACGGCAGTGATGCAAGGTGTGCCCAATCATCGCGAGCTGATCACGGCGATGCTGGCCTATGATCTCCTGGGCTTCCAGACCGAGGAGGATTGCCAGAATTTTCTGGGTTACGTCGCGGGCGAGCTCGGCCTCTCCGTTGAGGACGGCGTTGCGATCTCGCAGTATGGCCGCACGCGCTGCGAAGTCTTTCCGATCGGCATCGATGCCGAGAAGTTCGCGCAATACGCCGCGAAATCGGCCTCGCATCCCGACGTGTCGCGGCTCCGGCGCAGCCTCAATGGCGAGCGCCTCGCGATCGGTGTCGACCGGCTCGACTATTCGAAGGGCCTCGTCAACCGCATCAGCGCGTTCGACCGGCTCTGGACCGAGCAGCCGCAGTTTTCGCGCAGCGTCTCGCTGCTCCAGATCGCCAACCCTTCGCGCGGCGGCATCGAGGCCTATGGCAATCTCCAGAACGAGGTCGCGCGCCTCGTCACCGACGTCAACGGTCGTCACGGCGAAGTCGACTGGACGCCGATCCGCTACCTCAACAAGGGCTTCAGTCAGGCCGTGCTTGCGGGCCTCTACCGTACCGCGCAGATCGGCGTGGTGACGCCGTTGCATGACGGCATGAATCTCGTCGCCAAGGAATATGTCGCCGCCCAGAACCCGGCCGATCCCGGCGTGCTGGTGCTGTCGAAATTCGCGGGCGCTGCCAACGAGCTCGATACGGCGCTGGTCGTCAATCCGCACGACATCGACGGCATGGCGCGCGCGATCGCGGTCGCAGCCGCGATGCCCCTCACCGAGCGCAAGATGCGCTGGGACGCGATGATGAAGAAGCTGCGCGGCCACACCATCCAGCAATGGTCCGCGGATTTCGTCGCCGAACTGGAAAAGTGCCGGACGGAGAAGGCTGTCGCGCCGCTCGCAGCGCAGCCGCCGCAGGCATTGCGCTGGCTGAAGTCGGCGATCTCAGGCGTGCGGTTGATCTAGAGAAGCTTGCTCGATCTCACCCTCTCCCCTTGCGGGAGAGGGTGGCTCGCCGCGGAAGCGGCGAGACGGGTGAGGGGTCTCTCTCCGCGCATGACTCTCTTGATCTCGAACCGCGGAGAGATACCCCTCATCCGTCGCGCTCGCGCGCCACCTTCTCCCACAAAGGGGAGAAGGGAAGAGCGGGCCTCAATAGCAATACGACACGCCATCCAGAATCGCGCATTGCCGCTTGTTCGGCGCGTTCGGATCATCCATCGGCACCATGCCCTTGCCCTGGCCGACGAACACGCCGGGCCCGACATGCACCGAGCTCTTGTTGCCGATGATCACGCTTTGATGCGGCGTCGAGCTGGAACGGGTCCCGTCCGGCCAGATGATGGCGTCGCCCGAAAGAACCCCACGCCGGCCGTCGTCGCAGCTGACGTCGCCCCCCTGCCGGGTGCAAACCTGCGCCAGGGCCGGCACGGCAAAAATGGCGCCAAGGGCCGAAATCAGGCTCAGCGCGGCGATGGTCTTGCGGGTGGTCATGGCGTCCCCGGTGGTGGTTGGCACTCTCAGATGAATCGTCGCGCCAAACCGGCTGTCGGTTCAGCCGGCAGAAGGCCCCACGCATGACTCGGTGCCATATATTCCCTAGAAAATACAACAAGTTGCGGAAATTTCACCTGATTCCCCCGCGGTCTCTTGCAAAATCAGCGGCGCCCCTTCAAGAGAGGGCGCTCCGGAGAGATGGCCGAGTGGCTTAAGGCGCACGCTTGGAAAGCGTGTGTGCGGGAAACCGTACCGTGGGTTCGAATCCCACTCTCTCCGCCACCGTTCAGGTAACCACCTGCTCTCACAGCGATATTAGAACAGGCTCCCGCGCAGCCTCTCCGACTGGGACAGAACCCTGGTACAGAGAGCTGCTCTGATGGCTCAGCCTCACCTCGTCAGACGAGGGTCTACGTTTTACTTCCGGATCGCGATCCCGCTGGTGCTAATCGGGGTGCTGAGGCGACGAGAATTTAAAACGTCGCTCCGAACTTCGGACGCAATTTTAGCCAGGATACGAGCACGGGTTCTGAGCAACAGGCTCGAACTGATCTTCAGGGACATTCGATCTATGGCTCAGGCAACGCCAGACGCGATCGTGAAGGGGGCGCAGGACTATTTCCGTGTCCAGCTGAGCAAGTCTCTCGAACTCGCCTTTTTAATACCCAACGACCCCGCCCTAGACAGGGATATCGAAATCGCTGGGGCGAAACAGCTTGCGGCAGAGATGCAATCAGACTTGGCGAAGCAGCACTTCTCGCCAAGCGTTCGCTCGGATGCCGAGAAGCTACTGAAGTCGATAAATGCAGGGAGTATGTCGAAAGTCTCCGAGGTGTTCTGGTTTGCCTGCGTTGCGGTGCTTCGTGCGAAAATAGAAAATGCCAAGCTCCATGCGGAGCAGCTGGCGGGCAACTACGCGGTCACCTCGGCAGACCCGCTGTTCACCGGCATATTCGCAAATGAACTGCCGCCGATCCCCGGTGAGAATGCAAAACCGCATAATTCGTCCACCTTCGACGAAGTCGCCAACGATTTCTTCGCAGTAAAGAGTAAGAAGGATTGGGTATGCCGGAAAGATCTTTCAGACACATGGCGTGGCCAGCGAGGAATTCATCAAGCTCGGAGGCGCGAACGTCGAAGGTGCTATCTTCGCCGGCGAGGCCTTTATCATTGCGGCTGATCTTCCGGCGGGAGACCCGTTCCGTCACGCGACGGAGCAGTTCATGACCGCCTATGAGGCGGTGAACGGCCAGAAGCCCAACATGTTCGCGGCCCACCTCTGGGATGTCGTCGCGCTGATCGAGAAAGCTGCGCCGAAAGCGCTGAAGACGGCGAAGCCGGGTACGGCCGAGTTTCGCTCGGCTCTGCGGGACGAGCTCGAACGCGGCGAGAACGTCTATCTCAACAACGGGCTGTCGAACATGAGCAAGACCGATCACAACGGCTATGACGAACGCTCGGCCTTTCTGATCAAGGTCGAGGGCGGCAAGTTCCGCTCGGCAAAATAGTCGCGCGCCATCCGGGCAAACGCGACGGGCGTGTCGGAGGACAGGTGAGCGCCGTCTAATAGAACGCCGCGATGGCCGTCGCGAGTCCCGCCGGGAGATTCGTCTCGCCCTTCAGCGTGTCCAGGAAGACGGGATCGCCTGACACCGTGAGCCCGTCGAGCTTGATCGGATGCAGCGGCTCGGCCGCCGCCGTCACGGCTCGCAAATCGGGGCCGGTCCGGGTGCCGTTATATTCGAGCCGGGGGCGCAGTTGGACGTTGTTGCCGAATTGCTCATCCAGCGCGAGACGCCATCCGGTTCGCGACACGGTTCCCCGGGTGATCGCCTCGCTCATGACGAGGCTGCGCGGTTGCAGCGTGCCGAGCTTGCCGAGCGCGTCGCTGAGCCGGCTCGTCGCCTCCGCCAGCGTCACGTTCTCGATCCCGGGATCCTGGTCGGGCGAGGTGAAGTCGATCAGCCGCGCGCTGCTGCCGATCTTGAGGGCTTCGCCGCTTCCGCCCGCTTGTTGCATGGCCTTCTTCGTTCCATAGCGCGGTCGGCCGCCGATCGTGACCAGGATGATGTCCTGCTCGCGCGACTTGATCAGATGGTCGTAGGGATCGGCGGTCACGCCCTTCACGATCAGAAGATCGGCGAACTTGCCTTTGGCGATCGTTCCCAGTTTTGCATCCCATTTCAGGATCGCGGCCGGATTGCGCGTCGCCATCGAAACGATGTCGTAGTCGCTGAAGCCGAGGCCGAAATGCGCGGACACGACCTTCGCTGCCTTCAGCTCGCCGAGCAGGTTCTTGCTGCCGGACGGTGACCAGTCCGAGCCGAGCGCGATGGTGAGGCCCGCCGTGCGTGCGGCCGCGACGTCCGTCGTCTTGCCGTAGAGCAGCAGATTGCTCAGGGGCGACCAGACGACCTTGGCGTGATTTTCGGCCATCGTTCCGAAGTCGGTCGCGTCCAGTGCCGTGCAATGAATGCCGGCCAGCGACGGCTCGATTGCCCAGTCTCCCTGGGGATTGCGCAAGGCGAGGAAGTGGCTGTGCGCCTTGGCGTCGATGCCTTCGCTCAAATGCAGCAGGAAACACGACGACGATTTGAGCTCGTTGTCGAACTTGGCCCAATCCTCCGCGTCGATATCCGGGATTTTCGAATGCGCCCGCGGCAGATCGGGCGGGCTCCCGATCTCGGCGGCGCGCAGCGCGCCCTTGTAGTATTTGTGAATCGTGCCGCTCCAGTTCGACAGCGTGATCCCCTGGCTCGTCGTCGTTCCCGCGACCAGGCATTTGGCCTCGACATAGCGAACCAGCGCGGGCAGCAATGAGC
This sequence comes from Bradyrhizobium sp. 14AA, assembly GCF_054185205.1. Classification (NCBI taxonomy): domain Bacteria; kingdom Pseudomonadati; phylum Pseudomonadota; class Alphaproteobacteria; order Hyphomicrobiales; family Nitrobacteraceae; genus Bradyrhizobium; species Bradyrhizobium sp. 14AA. The sequence continues at coordinate 59,717 of NZ_JAVAYM010000029.1, forward strand.
CGTCGTCGGCGAGTGCAATGGCGCTCATCGGGCCGGTCACCGACGTCTTGTACGATTTTGCGTTCTGCCATTGGTCGCGATTGCCGAAGAGCTGCGGCACGCGCCAGAGCGGCAGGATGTTGTAGCTGAGATGATTATGCAGCTCGATCAGGCCCGGGTAGATGGTGCCGCCGGTGGCTATCGCATCGATCGCCTCGAAGCCGGCAGGGGCCGGCTGCCCCTTGGGCACGATCGCGGCGATGCGATCGTCCTCGATGAAGATCGTTCCGCTCTTGATGACGTCGCCCTCGGCGGCCATCGTCACAATCCGCCCGGTCAGTGCCCATCGCTTCGGGCTCGCGGCCGGACTCACGGGATCACCCCGTCGGGAATGGTGATCGTGATCGTTCGCCGCTTGGTCGCCGCGTCGGCGCCCTGACGCACGGCCCATGGCGTGTCTCCGCGCATCCAGGCCGGCAACCCCGCCGGGAGGTCCTTTGCAATGATGTCGACAAGCTCGGCAGGTTTGAAGGCGTCGCCATACGGCACGAGCGTCGTCGGCACGTCGGGATGCTTGACCACAGGCGCCAGCGCAGCGAGAGCGGCATTCCACTTGGCCAGCATGATCCTGGTGTTCGCCGCCTGCGTGGCCGAATCATGGGCGGAGCTCTCCGGCCAGGTCGGATGCGTGATGTGCTGATACGCCAGGGTCTTGTAAGCCAAGCCATCGGGCGTCCTAAGCCAGGCTTTCCAGGCCTCGTCCGCAAGGCCGCCCAGCGAGACGACGGCCTCGATGTTCCCCGACCCGAGCACGGCCTTGAACCATTTGTTGCGGTAGCCGACGATGCCCGGCTCGTTCTTGTGCTGGGAGCCGCCGCTCTGGCCGTAGACGCTGTACAGGAAGGTGTTCACCATCACGTAGCTCTGCGTGATGCCGAGCTTCGCCAGGAATCCCTGCGTCCGGCGGCCCGCAGTGCCGACCAGGATTCTGCGCACGATGGTTTCGTGCTGGGCGGGATCCTGACCGACCACGAGCACGCGCGCCGATCCGTCGAGCCGGCCGCGGTGAAAGATCGGTCCCCATTCAATCCGGAAGTCGTGTGGATCATAGGCTTCGGTGCCGGGGTAGTCGGCGCACAGATCGCGATATGGCTGCTGGTCGTATCCGCTGTCGAAATCCACGAGCATGGCAAATGCTCCAAACGGCTGATGTAAAAATAGCTGCGTCGAAAAAGCCTGGTCGCAATGCGGCAATCTTAGCGGTTGTTTGCTGGAACATTCAACCACACTATATGGGTCAGGGGAGACCACCCAAAGGTTCATGAGCCTCCCTGGCATCGCCTTTGGGCCGTGACAGAGCGTCGCGACAACGCGGCATGCAGAAACGCGCCTGTACACGGTCGCGTGACCTCCATAACCTCCGCGCCGCAATTTCAGGAGATGCGACGTGGTGAAGAAGACGGCAACCAAGAAGAAAAGCGCGACAAGGAACGCAGCGAAGACCTTCGGCAAGAAGAGCACCGTCCGCAAGGGCCCGGTCACGAAGGCCGCAAAGAAGACAGTCAAGAAGGCTCCTCCACGCAAATCCTCCGCACCGCGCCGCCCCAGAGGGCCGGCCTGGCAATGGTCGGCGGTCGAGACCGCCGCCGCGATCCGCTCCGGCGCAATCTCCGCAGTCGAGACCGTCGAAGCGCATCTCGATCGCATGCGCGCCGTCAATCCCGGGCTGAACGCCGTCGTCGTCGATCTCTCGGAGGAAGCATTGGCCGCGGCGCATGCGGCCGACAAGCAACGGGCCAAGGGCGGTGCGCTCGGCCTCCTGCACGGCGTGCCCATCACCATCAAGGAGAACGTCGACTACGAGGGACGGCCGAATTTCAACGGCGTGCCGGCGAACAAGGATCTCGTCACGCCCTCGGATTCGCCAGTGGTGCGCAACCTGAAGAGGGCCGGCGCGATCGTCATCGGCCTCACCAACACGCCGGAATTCTCCTTCCGCGGCTTCACCGACAATCCGCTGCACGGTCTGACGCTCAACCCCTGGGACCCCGCCATCACCTGCGGCGGCTCCTCGGGCGGCGCGGGCTCGGCGGTTGCCGCCGGCATCGGCACGATCGCCCATGGCAACGACATCGGCGGTTCGCTGCGCTGGCCGGCGCATTGCAACGGCGTTGCCACCATCAAGCCGACGCAGGGACGCATCCCCGCGTTCAACGCAAGCGCAACGGCAGAGCGGCCGATGCTGGCGCATCTGATGTCGGCGCAGGGCCCGCTCGCGCGTCACGTCGGCGATGTTCGTCTCGCGCTGGAGGCGATGAGCCAGCGCGATCCGCGCGATCCCTGGTGGGTGCCGGCGCCGCTGGTCGGCGAGAGACCAAAAGGGCCGATCAAGGTCGCGCTGGCAAAAATCCCGGATGACATGGACGTCGATCCATCCGTCGCCGCGGCGCTGCGTCAGGCCGCCGATCACCTCGAGCGTTCCGGCTATCGCGTCAGCGAGGTCGAGGTGCCCGACATCAACGGCGTCTGGCAGACCTGGTGCGACATCATCACCAACGAGACCGTGGTGATGCAGGAGTCCAGCATGCTGGAGGTCACCTCCGAGGACTTCCACAAGGCCTGGGGCGGCATGAAGGCCAAGGCGAACGTGCTCGATCTCAAGGCCTGGATGAAGGCGACTGCTGCGCGCAACGGCCACATCCGCGCCTGGCAATTGTTCTTCGAGGAGTATCCGGTCGTGCTGGCGCCGACCACGGTCAAGCCGACGCCGGGCCCGCGCGAGGACACCGTCAGCCCCGAGCGCGTGCGCGAGATCTTCTGGGGCGAGATCCGCTTCATCTCCGCGATCAACGTGCTGGGCCTGCCCGGCGCCGTGGTGCCGGTGGCGCTCCACGACGGCAAGCCGATCGGCGTGCAGCTCATCGCGGGACGCTATCGCGAGGACCTCGCGCTCGACGCCGCGGCCGCGATCGAGAAGCGGGCCGGGGTGCTCGCCCATCGTCTCTGGGAGAAGATGGCCTGACCCCATGCCAGAGGGCTTCGCGCGTTGCGCGCGGAGCCCGCAAGGGAGCCGGTCAGTTGGTCAGATGCGAGGCGGCGATCGCCTTCTGGAACAGCGCGTTCAGCGCGTCGCTGATGCTCGAATCGCTCGAGACCTCGTAGTAATAGCCCGACGTCGCACAGGCCTGCATCTTGGTCGCGATCGAGCTGCGCCATGGCGCAATGTAGGTGTTGTACCAGCTGTTGTTGGTGATCGCGAGGTAGGTCGTGTAGAGCACCGCGATCTTGACGCCACGTGCCTTGATGGTGTCGCAGATCGTCGTCGTCAGCGGCTCTTGGCATCGGCCCGACGAGCTGATCACGGTCTGGCTGCAGTTCGAGGGATAATAGTAGTCGGCCACGCCGTCCGAGACGAAGAACAGCCATTTCTGCGGCGAGGACGAGGAGCCGTCGCCGGGCGTCGGAATCACGCCGTTCATCGACGACAGGATGCCGTCGAAATCCGTGCACATGTCGTTGTTGTAATTGGTGTAGGGAATCGTCATCAGGTCGACGGCGGAAACGGCTGTCTTCACCGAAGAGAGGCTCGAGGTCAGCGCCGAGATCGTGGTCAGGCTGATCGATGCGCAATCGCTGCCCATGGTGTAGACGGCCATCCGGTACTGGTTGCTGACGAGCTGGCTCGCGGTCGCGGTGTCCGTCAGCGACTGCGTCGCGTCGCGCACCAGGTCGATCCGCATCTTGATCCCGAGGTTCTTCGCGATCGAATAATAGCTGTTGGTCTGCTTGGTCTTCTTCGAGCTCGACGTGTAGGTGTCGTGGCAGGCGAAGGCGCAGCTGTCGGATGTCGCGCTCTGCAACGCGGTCATGTCGGCCGTGGTGGCGCCGAGCCCCTGCGACGGGGAGTTATCCAGCAGCACGTAGAAGTCGATGTAGGAGGGCAGCGAGGCGGCCGCGCTCGAGGTGGCCGAGACCGTCATGGTCTTGTAGCCCAGGATTCCCATGAAATAGGTCGTCACTGTCGACGATGCCGTTCCCGTGGCGGTGCGCGTGGTGACGCTGTCCGTCACAGTGATGGTCACCGAGGTGGTCGTCAGGCCGGACGCGGACATCTGTCCGGCGAAGGCGTTCAGGGCGTCGCTCTGCGCGGCCGACGCACTCTGTGTGATCTCGCTCTTGGCGGTGGCGACCAGCACTGCGGTGTCGAGCGCAGCTATCAGCTTCGTTTTCGCCCGCGCGGCGAGGGAGTAGTCGACGGCAGCGCCGACGAAGGACAGCAGCGGCACCAGCGCAAGTGCGAAGATGACGGCGATGTTGCCGCGCCGGTCGGCAGCAAAGCGCGAGAGCAGATGAGCATCGTTGGCGTTCGTCAAGCCGGCAATCCCAAAGCAAGGAGCGATGCGCCAGCGTAGAGGCGGCGAAATTACGCAACGATTGATCGCCGCATGATCGTTGATGTCCGCTGATTGCGGACCGTGTCGTCGGAGCCTTGAGAGACGTTGCGAAATGAATATTCGAGCCGGCCGCCTTCAAATGCGGAAGAGCCGGCGTCGCGAAGGCGAGGATGCGCTTCCCGCCGGACCGCCAAGGCGCATCCATTCATTAATCCAATTTAACTCGAATTTTAGCCAATTCGCCAACAACCGTTAGGGTTACTTCCTCGATCTCTAAGCGAATTATTGTCCGCTTTACCACCCGCCTCTAACACGGGGAGCGGCGGACAACGCACATGCCCATTAGGCCAATAAGTGCGGCCCGCTCCACGCGGAGGTGGCACGATGCGCAACGAGACGATCGCTATTCACGCCGGCTACGAGCCCGAAGCCACCACGCACGCGGTCGCCGTGCCGATCTACCAGACCGCGGCCTACGCCTTCGACAGCGCCGATCATGGCGCGGCGCTCTTCAATCTCGAGGCCGAGGGTTTCCGTTACAGCCGCATCGCCAATCCGACCAGCGCGGTGCTGGAGAAGCGCATCAGTCAGCTCGAAGGCGGCGTCGGCGCTCTTGCGGTCGCGACCGGGCAGGCGGCGCTGCATTTCGCCTTCGTCAACGTCGCCGACCACGGCGGCAACATCGTTTCCGTGCCGCAGCTCTACGGCACCACGCACACGCTCCTCTCCCACATCCTGCCGCGCCAGGGCATCACCGGCCGCTTCGCCGAGAGCGACAAGCCGGATGCGATCGAGAAGCTGATCGACGAGAACACCCGCGCCGTATTCGCCGAGACCATCGGGAACCCCGCCGGAAATGTCTGCGACATCGAGGCGCTGGCGAAGATCGCGCACGCCCATGGCGTGCCGCTGATCGTCGACAACACGGTGGCAACCCCGATCCTGCTGAGGCCGTTCGATTACGGCGCCGATATCGCCGTGCATTCGCTGACCAAGTTTCTCGGCGGCCACGGCACCACGCTCGGCGGCGCCATCGTCGATTCCGGAAACTTCCCCTGGGCCAAGCACGCCGATCGTTTCCCGGCCTACAACACGCCGGACGCCTCCTATCACGGTCTCGTCTATGCCGAGCGTTTCGGCAAGACCGCCTATATCGAGCGCGCGCGCAGCGTCTACCAGCGCACCATGGGTTCGGTGCTGTCGCCGTTCAACGCCTTCCTGCTGCTCCAGGGGATCGAGACCGTGGCGCTGCGCATGGAGCGCCACTGCGGGAACGCCCGCAAGGTCGCCGAATTCCTGCGTGGCGACCCCCGTGTGGCCTGGGTCAACTACACCGGCTTCCCCGACAGCCCTTACTATCCGCTCGTGCAGAAATATCTCGACGGCAATGCCTCCTCGCTGTTCACTTTCGGCATCAAGGGCGGCATGGAAGCCGGCAAGTCCTTCTATGACGCGCTGAAGCTGATCACCCGCCTCGTCAATATCGGCGATGCCAAGTCGCTGGCCTGCCATCCGGCCTCGACCACGCACCGGCAGATGTCGGCCGAGCAGCAGCGCGCCGCCGGCGTGCTGCCGGAAACGATCCGCCTGTCGATCGGCATCGAGCATTCCTCTGACATCATCGAGGACATCGACCAGGCGCTGGAAAAGGCCTGTCCGTCGGCACGCCTCCAGGCCGCGGAGTAGACGGCGGCGCCGATGACGATCTTGATCGACAGGGATCAAGGTATAGTGAGCCCGGCGCTCGTGCCGGGTGAGGGCGATCTTACGCGCGATCGCGGCGGCGCCGAGCTCACCATCGGGCTCATCAACAACATGCCGGATCCGGCGCTGAAGGCGACCGAACGGCAGTTCATGAAATTGCTCCAGGCCGCCGCGGGTCCGCGCCGCATCCGCTTTCACTGCTTCTCGCTGCCGTCGGTGAAGCGTTCGCCGGAGGCGAAGTGGCATGTCGAGAGTGAATATTCGGAACTCTCCGAGCTCAGGCGCCACAGCTTCGACGGGCTGATCGTGACCGGCGCCGAACCGGTCGCGCCCGAGCTCGACGAGGAACCGTACTGGCGCGACCTCACCGACCTCATCGACTGGGCGCGGACCAACACGCGCTCGACGATCTGGTCGTGCCTCGCCGCGCATGCGGCCGTGCTGCATCTCGATCGCATCGAACGGCGACGGCTGCCGGCCAAATGTCACGGCATCTTCGACTGCGACGCCGTGACGAGCGATCCGCTGACGCGCGCCGCTGCCGCGCCGCTCAAGGTCTCGCATTCGCGCCTGAACGAGGTCGCAGAGAGCGACCTCGTGCAGTCAGGTTATCAGGTGCTGACGCGCTCGGCCCAGGCCGGCGTCGACGTCTTCGTCCGGCAATATGCCAGCCGCTTCGTGTTCTTCCAGGGCCACCCGGAATATGACGCACTGTCGCTCCAGCGCGAATATCTGCGCGACATCGGCCGCTATCTCGCGCGCGAGCGCGAGATTTATCCGCACCTGCCCGTGAGCTATTTTGACGCAGCCACGGAAGAGAAGCTTGCTCGCTTCGAGAAACAGGCAAGGCACCAGCGTCATCCGGCGCTCACCAACGATCTGCCCGCGCTGAATTTACGCGACGATATCGCCGCAGGCAGCGCCGCGGCGGTGCTATTCCGCAACTGGCTGCAATATCTCGGTGCGGATGCGCAGACGGCGGTTCTGGCGCGCTAGCCCTGGGGACGTTGGTTCCGCGTTAGGATTACCCAAGCGTTAAGCTTGCCTCGACCGGCGCACGAATGTTTCAGTAGAGAAATACGGAATCACGGGAAACGCAGTCGTGTGGTCGGCACTCCAGGAACGCGTGAGCAATCGGCTGGCCCGGCATTTCCGTGCCGCGCTGCACCAGCTGCCGGCGCACGCGCCCATGGTGAGCTTCACCTTCGACGATGCCCCGGATAGCGCTGCGGGCGAGGGCGCCGAGCTCCTGGAGAAGCATGGTGGCCGCGGCACATATTATCTCGCCGGCAGCCTGATTGATCGGCCGTCGGACCATTGGCACGGCCTTTCGAATGACGCGATCGTGCGGCTGCACCGTGCCGGTCACGAGATCGCCTGCCACACCTTCTCGCACCAGAGCGCGGTCGATCTCGATGAGGCCGCCATGGCCGGTGAGATCGAACGGAACCGCAGCCATTTCCGCAGCATCGATTCCTCGATCACTTTGGAGAACTTCGCCTATCCGTATGGCCTCGCCTCGGTCTGGCGCAAGCCGCAGCTCGCCAGGACGTTCCGCTCGGCGCGCGGTATCCTTCCCGGCGTTAACAGCGACGTCATCGATCTTCAGTTCCTGCGCGCCTCGCCCTTGATCGATCGCGAGATCGATGCGGGCGGCATTGATCGCTATTTCAACGAGGCCGTCGAGAGTGGCGGATGGCTGATCTTCTACGGCCATGACGTCGTGACCGCGCCGAGCCCCTATGGCTGCACGCCGCATTTGATGCGCCACGCACTGGAAGCCGCGGGAAGGCGTAATATGCCGATCGTGACGGTCGCGGAAGCGCTGCGACGAATCGGGGCGTAGCTTCTTTTTCCCTTCTCCCCTTGTGGGAGAAGGTAGCGCGAAGCGCCGGATGAGGGGTCCGTTCGGCAAATCCAACTCTATCGAGTCCGCGGACAGAAACCCCTCACCCGTCTTGCCGCCATGCGGCGAGCCACCCTCTCCCGCAAGGGGAGAGGGGAAGATACCGCCGCGCCCCGCAAACGGTCTTGCCACGCCCGCGCCGCCATGCGACTGGCCTTGTGACGAATCTCACGGTCTTGGTTCCAGCCCGCTCATGTCCGCCCCTTCCACCGCTCCGCTGCCCGCGCCGGCCAACGGCCGCGATGCGCTGTCGGTGCTGCATTCGGTGTTCGGCCTGCCGGGTTTTCGCGGCTCGCAGGGCGAGATCATCCGGCATGTCACCGACGGCGGCAATTGCCTGGTCTTGATGCCGACCGGCGGCGGCAAGTCGCTGTGCTATCAGCTGCCGTCCCTGCTGCGCGAGGGCTGCGGCATCGTGGTGTCGCCGTTGATCGCGTTGATGCGCGACCAGGTCGCCGGCCTGATCGAAGCCGGCGTCAACGCCGCCGCGCTGAATTCGTCGCTGACAATGCAGGAGGCCTCCGATATCGAGCGGCGCCTGATCGCGGGCGATCTCGATCTGCTCTATGTCGCGCCGGAGCGACTGGTGACGCCGCGCTGCCTGTCGATGCTGGCGCAGGCCAAGGTGTCGCTGTTCGCGATCGACGAGGCGCATTGCGTCTCGCAATGGGGCCACGACTTCCGCCCCGAATATGTCGGCCTCTCCATCATCGCCGAGCGCTTTCCCGACGTGCCGCGCATCGCGCTGACCGCGACCGCCGACGAGCTGACGCGCAAGGAGATCGTCGAGCGGCTTCAGCTCACGGGCGCGCCGCAATTCGTCTCCAGCTTCGACCGGCCCAACATCCGCTACGAGATCGTCGACAAGCGCAGTGCGGTGGCGCAGCTGAAGGAGTTCATCCGCGAGCGTCATGCCGGCGATGCCGGCGTGGTCTACTGCCTGTCGCGTAACCGCGTCGAGGAGGTCGCCGCCGCGCTCGATGAGGCCGGCATTGCCGCGCTGCCCTATCACGCCGGGCTAGACAGCCAAGTGCGCTCGCGCAACCAGGACCGCTTCCTCAACGAGGACGGCATCGTCATCGTTGCGACCGTCGCCTTCGGCATGGGCATCGACAAGCCCGACGTGCGCTTCGTCGCCCATCTCGATCTGCCCAAGAGCATCGAGGCCTATTATCAGGAGACGGGACGCGCCGGCCGCGACGGCAAGCCGTCCGCCGCCTGGATGGCCTATGGCCTCTCCGACATCGTGCAGCAGCGGCGCATGATCGACGAATCCAGCGCCTCCGACGAATTCAAGCGGGTGTCGATCGGCAAGCTCGATGCGCTGGTCGGACTTGCCGAAACGCCGCACTGCCGGCGCCGGCGATTGCTCGCCTATTTCGGCGAGATCGTGATGGGCGAGAGCTGCGGCAATTGCGACAATTGCCTGACGCCGCCCAAGATGCGCGACGGCAAGGTGCTGGCGCAGAAGCTGCTGTCCTGCATCTATCGCACCGGTCAGCGTTTCGGCGCGATGCACCTGATCGACGTGCTGATCGGACGTCTCACCGAGAAGGTCACGCAGTTCGGCCATGACAAGCTCTCGGTGTTCGGCATCGGGCGCGAGCTGAACGAAAAGCAGTGGCGAACGGTGCTGCGGCAGCTGGTGGCGATGGGCCATTTGCAGAGCGACAGCGAAGCTTATGGCGCGCTGAAGCTGACGGAGACCGCACGCGGCGTGCTGCGCGGTGAAACGGAAGTGTGGCTGCGCGAGGAGGCGCCGGGTACGCGCCTGCGCTCGAGCCGCGCCAAATCGCGCCGCGGCGATTTCGCGCCGGCGGCAAACGCGCCGCAAGGCGATGTCGATCCCGAACTGCGCGCGCGGCTGCGCTCCTGGCGCTCGGACGTCGCGCGCGAGCGCGGCGTGCCGGCCTATGTCGTGCTGCACGACGCCACCATCGACGGCATCGTCCGGGCCTGGCCCACCACACTCGACGAATTGCGCAACGTGCCGGGGATCGGCGACAAGAAGCTCGAGCACTATGGTGACGAGCTGTTGCAGATCGTCAGGACGCGGTAGGGGCGGCCACCGGCCTCTCGCCACACTCCAGTCGTCATCCCGGCGCTAGGCCGGGACGACAGCGGAGGGGAGGCGTGACGTGGGGTAGCTAGCCATTCCGGAACGCGTAAGCGTACCCGTTCAGCGCCGGCGCGCCGCCGAGATGCGCGTACAAAATCTTCGCGCCCTTCTCGAAATAGCCCTTCTGCGCGAGATCGATCAGGCCCTGCATCGACTTGCCCTCGTAGACGGGGTCGGTGATCATGCCCTCGAGACGCGCGGTGAGGCGGATTGCCTCCTTGGTCTCTTCCGACGGCACGCCATAGGCGGGATAGGCGTAGTCCTCGATCAGCACGACGTCGTCGGCGACGAGCTCCTTACCGAGCTCGACCAGCTTTGCGGTGTTCTGCGCGATCTCGAGCACCTGCGATTTCGTCTGTGCCGGCGTGAAGGAGGCGTCGATGCCGATCACCTTGCGGGCACGGCCGTCAGCGGCGAAGCCGACCAGCATGCCGGCATGGGTCGAGCCGGTGACGGTGCAGACCACGATGTAGTCGAACTTGAAGCCGAGGTCGGCCTCCTGCTTGCGGACCTCTTCGGCGAAGCCGACATAGCCGAGGCCGCCGAACTTGTGCACCGAGGCGCCGGCGGGAATCGCGTAGGGCTTGCCGCCCGCCGCCTTCACTTCGTCGATCGCCTGCTCCCAGCTCTTGCGAATGCCGATGTCGAAGCCGTCGTCGACCAGGCGCACGTCGGCGCCCATGATGCGCGAGAGCATGATGTTGCCGACACGGTCATAGACGGCATCCTCGTGCGGCACCCAGGCTTCCTGCACCAGGCGGCACTTCATGCCGATCTTGGCGGCGACCGCCGCGATCATGCGGGTGTGGTTGGACTGCACGCCGCCGATCGACACCAGCGTGTCGGCGTTGGAGGCGATCGCATCGGGAATGATGTATTCGAGCTTGCGCAGCTTGTTGCCGCCATAGGCGAGGCCGGAATTGCAGTCCTCACGCTTGGCATAGACTTCGACCTGGCCGCCGAGATGCTTCGACAGCCGCTCCAGCTTCTCGATGGGCGTCGGGCCGAAGGTCAGCGGGTAGCGCGCGAATTTGTCCAGCTTCATGGTCAGGTCATCCCGATTGGCGTTGATGTCTGGGGATGTGGCTAGCATTGCGCCGCAAAAATGTGCTTTCGAATATTGCGCCTATATTGCACCGAAACTTGCAGAAGTTGCCGCACTGGCTAAGATTTCTTCCGGATAATAGCAATAGATCGGAATTTTCTTCCATGTCTGCCCGGCTCGACCGTATCGACCTCAAGATGTTGAGATTGCTGCAGAATAACGGTCGGCTCAGCAATGCCGAGCTGGCCGAAACGGTCGCGATCAGCCCCGCCACCTGCCATCGCCGTACCCAGCGCCTGTTCGAGGACGGCTTCATCGCCGCGGTCCGCGCCATGGTGGCGCCGAAGAAAGTGGCCAAGGGCACCCTGGTCATGGTCGGCGTCGTGCTCGACCGCTCGACCCCGGAAAGCTTTGCCACCTTCGAGCAGGCGATCACCCGGCTGAAATTCGTGCTCGACTGCCACCTCGTCGCCGGGGACTTCGACTATTTCCTGAAAATCCGCGTCGGCGACATGGAGGATTTCAACCGCATCCACGGCGAGCAACTGATCGCACTGCCCGGCGTGCGCCAGACCCGCACCTTCTTCGTGATGAAAGAGGTCGTCGACAACGCGCCGCTGGAGTTTTGAGAGAGACGCGTTTTCCAGCGAAGTGGAAACCGGTTCGCGGCAAAAAACGCGTCAAACAACAATCCAGCGCACTTGATGCGCGATACGCATCATGAAAGATTCACGCGATGCAGACGTTTTCCTTTCGCCATCACGATCCGGCCGGGCCGAGCTATCGGCGCGGCTGGGTGGACGAGGCCGTGGCCGCGATCGAGGCCGACCAGTGCCGCACGGCCGACACGCATCTGATCCGGCTGATCGTGTCGGCCCTGTCAGGCATCGACATCTATCTGAAGGATGAATCCACGCATCCGACCGGCAGCCTGAAGCATCGCCTCGCGCGCTCGCTGTTCCTCTACGCGCTCTGCAACGGCCACATCCGCGAAGGCACGCCGGTCGTCGAGGCATCGTCGGGGTCGACCGCGGTGTCGGAAGCCTATTTCGCTGAGATGATCGGCGTGCCCTTTTATGCCGTGATGCCGCGCACGACTTCGGCGGAGAAGATCGCCGCGATCGAGCATTATGGCGGCAATTGCCATTTGATCGACGACGGGCGTGCGCTCTATGCGGAAGCCGCCGCGCTCGCCAACCGCCTGAACGGTCACTACATGGACCAGTTCACCTTCGCCGAGCGCGCCACGGATTGGCGCGGCAACAACAACATCGCCGAATCGATCTTCACGCAATTGCAGGGCGAGCCGCGCCCGCTGCCGGACTGGATCGTGATGGGCGCGGGCACCGGCGGCACGTCGGCCACCATCGGACGCTATTTGCGCTACCGCCAGTATCCGACACGTCTGTGCGTGGCGGACGTCGAGCATTCCGCGTTCTTCGATTGCTTCCGCTCGCAGGACCGTTCCCGCGTTTGCGACCGCCCGTCGCTGATCGAGGGCGTCGGCCGGCCGCGCTGCGAGCCGTCCTTCGTGCCGGGCGTGGTCGACCGCATGATGAAGATCCCGGATGCGGCGACGATCGCGGCGATGAACGTGCTGTCGCGCCGGCTGCGCCGCACGGTGGGCGGCTCGACCGGCACCAATTTCCTGGCGCTGTGTCGTCTTGCCTCAGAGATGCGCAAAGCGAACATCGCGGGATCGCTGGTGACGCTGATCTGCGATTCCGGCGAGCGCTACCGGCAGACCTACTACGAACCCGAATGGCTGAAAGCGCGTGGCCTCGATCCCTCGCCGTTCGAGGCGGCGTTGTCGTCGTTCCTCGCGACGGGCGAGCCCCTAGCGCTTGATGTCGATGACGTCGTCAATCCCCAGAACGTACAAAGCCCCGAGGCCTCATAGCCAGCGTCGCTCTGAGATTTGCAAAATTGCACGGTCGTCACGGCAACTTCACTTGCCTTGCGTGAACACGCGGGCGAGCCTCGTCTCTTCGCAACGAGGAGATTCCGCCGTGCGCCTTCCCATTCTCGATCCCAAGGATCTGACCGACGAACAGAAGCCGCTCTATGACGACATGCGAGCCGGCATCACGGACCACTTCAAGGGCTTCGTGAACATGCGCGAGGACGGCGCGCTGCTCGGGCCCTGGAATCCCTGGGTCCGCGAGCCGCGTTTCGGCAAGCCGGTGTGGGAGCTGGTCAAGGCGATCGCGTCAAATCCGCTGCTGCCGGCGCCGGTGCGCGAGGTTGCGATTCTCGTCACCGGCTCGCATTTCCGCTCCGGCTACGAGCTCTATGCCCATGTGCTGGTGGCCGAGCAGCGCGGCCTCTCCGACGAGAAGCTCGCGACCATCGTCGCCGGGCAGCGGCCGGTAGATCTCACCAAGCAGGAGGCCGTCGCCTACGACGTGGCCTCCGCGCTGGTCAGCGGCGGCGTGCTGCCGGAACTGACCTGGCGTGCCGCGGTGAAGGAGTTCGGCGAGCACGGCGCGGCCGAACTGTCCTACCTCGTCGGCGTCTACTGCATGGTCTCGGTCACCCTCAACACGTTCGACGTGCCGGTACCGGAATAGACGCAGCGGGCGCGATCACTCCGCCGCCTTGCTTGCAGCCGGCGGAGGCGCCCAATTAATGCAGCGATTGCGGCCCTCGGCCTTGGCCTGGTAGAGCGCATGATCGGCCGCGGCCATCAGCGCGTCGATGCCGGACATGCTGACGGTAGCCTCCGCGATGCCGACGCTCACTGTGACGCCGAACTGAATGCTGTCGGCGACGATCTGCGCGCTCATCACGCGCTTGCGGATGCGGTCGGCAACGGTCCTCGCCCGGGACAGGCTGGTCTCGGGCAGGAGAACCGCAAATTCCTCGCCGCCGAGGCGGCCGACGATGTCCGACTTGCGCTTGCCGTCGAGGCACGCGGCCGCAACCGCCTTGATCGCGGCGTCACCCACCGCATGGCCGTAGCGATCGTTGACCGATTTGAAGTGGTCGATGTCGAGCATCAGCACCGAGACCGAGCGATAATAGCGCTGAAATCGGCTCCATTCCGCATCGAGATTCTCGAGGAAGTGGCGGCGATTGTAGAGGCCGGTGAGCGCATCGGTGGTGGCGAGCGTCTCCAGCATCGCGGCTTTTTGCGTCAGATCGGTGATGTCGACATAAGTCAGCATGCGGCCGCCGTTCGACATCGTGGTGCAGTGGGCCCTGATGCGCCGGCCGTCCGGCGTCTGCAGGTCGCGCACATGATCGCCGGCCTTGACCTCCTGGAGGCGTCGCGCCGGAAATTTCGCCAGCTCGCTCGTTGGAAGATTGGGCGCGCTGGCGCGATGCAGACGCCGCACCAGCGATGCGTAGCTGGGCCGGCTTGCCGCCTCATCTTCGCTGACCTCCCAGAACCGTCGCATGCGCCGGTTCATGAAGCTCGCGTTCAAGTCGGAGTCGAGCAGGAGGACGCCGTCCTGAACATTTTCCAGTGCATCCCGCAGCAGCTTCAATTCGTCTGAGGTGCGCACGATGTCGGTAACGGGCGTATAGGTCAGCATGCGCCCGCCATCGGGCAACGGCGTGACCTGGACGCGCACGACATCGCCATTGGTGCGGCGCAGGTCGATCGGCGTCGGATCGCCCGCCTCGATCGTGCGAACACGCTCCGCCACCAGCGCATCAAGATCGGGGTCCGGCACCTCATAGGCGCCGGTGTCACGTCCGTGGTGAAGCAGTGTGAGAATGGACGGATTGCTGTCGGCGACCTCGTCGGGCAGGCGCCACATCTGGCGGAACGACCGGTTGATCAGGCGCGCCCTGAGGCTGGGGTCGAGCAGCACGATGCCGGTCGGCACATGATCGAGCGCGGCGCGCAGCGCCAGCATCTGGCCGCGCATCAGCACGTCGGACGAGCGTTCCCGCTCCTCGCCGGCGGGGCGATCGAGGCTGCCCGGCTGCTCGAAGGCGACGCCGGCCTGACGGTCCGAGCGCCAGATCACGCGGCAGGTCAGGGTCTCGCGCCCCGCGATCCTGAGCTGGAACCGCTCGGGCACGCCGAGGCCGCTCTCCATCTCGAGTGTCGCGGCCTCGTCGGACAGCCGGCGCACGACGCAGTCGATCGACGACTGGCCGAAATTGAAGAAGATCTTCCCTGCCAGGAACGTCCGTTCCGGAACCAAGCGGGACATTCGCTGCCTCCAAGGCGAAACACAATAAGGCGAAACACAATGCGGTAAGCTGATCCAGTTTCGCGCAAGGTTCCTTGCGGCGATGTAACGCAATCGACGTTTTCGGATGAAGATTAACGATCGGTTGACGGGCAGTGCGGCCCGGCGATGCGAAAAGCGCTTCATAATCAGCGGGAGGGGGTAGTCCTCCGGCCAATCGCGGGCGCTACGCTTTATCGAAAATCCACCACGACCGCAGTCAGTTGCGCACCGCGTAGAGCGGCGTGCGCAACGTCAGCTGGTAGGCCGGCTTCGGCATCCAGGCGATCTGCGCAGTGATGCCGAACAGGCGGTTGTCGTTGTCGTCCATGCGATCGAGATCGAGCCGCAGGACCGGCTGGGTGAAGGGCTCCGCCAGCGTCCGGCCGGCGAACTGCGCGCCGCGGAACGACTGCACGCCGAGGCGCCCGGTGAACTTCCAGTTGCTCGGCCATTGGTAATAGCCGCCGGCATAGAGGATCGTGTTCGGCCGGATCTTGGCGAGCTGGCTGGCGACATCGGTGTGGGTGTATTGCACGCCGGCAAGCCAGCCTCGCGTCTCGTCCTCGTCGAGCGCGTAGTCGAATTCCACGATGTTGTTGAACGAGGTGGTCATGCCCTGCTCGTTCGGCACCGACTGCGTCAGGGTCGATTGCAGCGTGACGGTCGGGATTTTTCCGCCGCTTTGCTGGTAGAGGTCGGCCTGCACGCCGATGTTCCAGCTCGTGATGTCGAACGCCGACCAGCCGCCGCCGATATCCGTCGTCGAGCCCGACACGCCGCCATAGAGCGACACGCGATCGCTGACGTCGACGGTCAGCGGCAGGTCGACGGCGATCGATTTCGCCGCCGGCAAGCCGTTCGACAGGGACGTTCCTCCGCGTGCCGCCAGTGCTCCCAGCGCGGCCGACAGCGAGGTGTTGCCGAAGCCGAGCCCGAGCGTGCCCGCGGGAATCGCCGCGTAGATCGTGCGGAGATCGAGATAGATGTTCGGTACATCAGGCTTTGCGGGCTTGTCCTCCTCCTCGTCGGCAGCGAAGGCGGCGCCCGCCGACATCGTCAGGCAAAGCAGCCCCAGTGCGACAGCGCGCAAAGCCTGAAAATGCGATGGGCCGTGATGGGACACGTGACAATCCGACGCGTGGCGATCTGATGACGGGATCGTCGTTAGATGGAACGTGATTACTCGTGCGGTCAAGCGCTATCCGCAAGTGATGGACTGCACGGGTGCGCGCGGTTAGTCTGCCGTGATCGCACTGACACACTCGCCGGCCAGAGTGCAGGCCGGACAATGGAAGGACCGACTGCCCATGAACATGTCACGCCGAATCCTGCTCACCGGTCTGGCTGGGCTCGCCGTCGCTCCGACCGCCGTTGCCGCCGCCGTGCCGTCATCCGAGCCTGGCGACGTGACGGTCGCCGAAGAGCGCTTCGCGCGCACGATTGCCGCCGCGCATGCGCCCGATGTCACCTGCGCACGGCAGGCCGAGCGCTATGCGGAGGCGCATTGGACCGAATATGTTGTGGCGGCGCGTGCGGTCATCGGCGCGCGTGTGTGATTCGCGCCTTTATTTCGCTACCGCCCGCCTGACCTGCTCGCCGATCTGCGACAATACGAGCTGCGCCTGCGGCAGGATCGCGCCCATGGCGTGGAAGTTGTGAACCATGCCGTCGTGGCAGACATGCTCGACCGTGACGCCGGCGGCGAGCAGCTTGCGCGCATAGGCATTGCCTTCGTCGCGCATCGGGTCGAATTCGGCGGTATGGATGATGGCGGTCGGCAGGCCCGCAAGCCGCGTCGCGCGCAGCGGCGAGATGCGGGGATCGGCAGTCTCCAGGCCCTCGGGCAGATAGTCCGAAAGATCCGCTTCGATCGTCACGCGATCGATCAAATGGCCTTCGGCAAAGGCCTCGCGCGAAGGCGAGGTCTCCTCGAAATCCAGCACGGGGCAGATCAGGCATTGCGCGACGATGGAGAGGCCGGCGCTCTGCGCCGCCTCCTGGCACACGATCGCAGCCAGCGTGGCACCTGCCGAATCACCGCCGATCACCAGACGCGCGGCGTCGATGCCGAGCGATGGTGCTTCGCGCGCGACCCATTCGGTCGCGGCGATCGCGTCGTCCACGGCGGCCGGGAATTTATGCTCTGGCGCGAGGCGGTAGTCGACCGAGACGAGGCGGCAGCCGCTCGCATGCGCCAGCGCCGCGGCGATGCGGTCGTGCGTGGCAATGCTGCCGGCGACGAGCCCGCCGCCATGAAAGAACACGAAGCCCGGCGCGCGCTCAGCGGCGCTCGCCGGTGCATAGAGGCGATAGGGCAGTTCGCCGCCAGGGCCGGGCAACAGGCCGTCGGAGGTCGTCACGTCAGGCGCATCAGTGCGCGCGAACTGCATCAGCTTCGCGAGCGATTGCCGCCGTGCCTCGACGCTCGGGCGGCCCGAAGCCTGCGGTCCGGCCACGGCCAGCATGGTCAATAATCGCTTTGCGAGCGGATCGAGCGGCATGGGTTACTCCGTAACGTACCTTGCATTATAGCCAGTTTGCTCAGTCTTACCCTCCCCTAAAGGGTTGGTGCTTCCCCGCAGTAAATCGTTTAGAAATTGGGACAATAGTGCCCGGATAACAGGGGAGGCCGCTCATGGCCGAGGTCAAAAAGCCCATCGCATATTCGCCGACCTGGACCTTCTTCGAAGGCAAGTGGCACGATGGCAACGTGCCGATCTTGGGTCCCCGCACGCATGCGGGGTGGCTCGGCTCCATGGTCTTCGACGGCGCTCGCGCGTTCGAAGGCGTCGCGCCCGATCTCGATCGTCACGTTGCCCGCACCAATCAATCCGCGATCAATTTTGGCCTGAAGCCGGTGGTCGACACCGGCACCTGGCTCACGCTTGCGAACGAAGGCATTGCGCGCTTTGCGGCGAACGCCGAACTCTACGTCCGTCCGATGTACTGGGCGCAGAGCGGCTTGGGCGGCGGCGTGCTGTTCGACCCCGAAAGCACCAATTGGTGCCTGTGCGTCTACGAGGCGCCGCTGCCAAAGCCCGTCGGCAACGCGATCACGCTGTCGCCGTTCCGCAGGCCCACTGCCGAATGCGCGCCGGTCGAGGCGAAGGCCGCCTGCCTCTATCCGAACAATTCGCGCGCATTGGCGGAGGCCGCTTCTCGCGGCTTCCAGAACGCGCTGATGCTCGACATGCTCGGCAACGTCGCCGAGTTCGGCAATTCCAACGTGTTCATGGCCAAGGACGGCGTGGCCTTCACGCCGGTGCCGAACGGCACCTTCCTCAACGGCATCACGCGCCAGCGCGTCATCAGCCTGCTGCGCGGCGACGGCGTCACCGTGGTCGAGAAGACGCTGCGCTATGCCGATTTCCTCACCGCCGACGAGATTTTCTCCTCCGGCAATTTCGCCAAGGTTGCGCCCGTGATCCGCATCGACGACCGCGAGCTGAAGCCCGGTCCGCTCTACACAAGAGCGCGAAAACTCTATTGGGACTTCGCGCATGCGGTGAAGCTGGCGGCGTAGGCTCCCTTGTCGTCCTGGCGAAAGCCAGGACCCATTACCCCAGGGAGACCTTTGGCGAAGACTGACCGTTCGGTGCGGCCACCGATCAACACGGATAGATCACGCGGTATGGGTCCTGGCTTTCGCCAGGACGACACCGAGGATGTGGCGCGCGCACGCCGTCCATTACGAGCCCCGCCGAAACCGGCTGAACTGAAACGCCTGCGTCGAATTCCACGGCGTATGATGCGTCTCGCTCCGCGTCTCGACCAGCTCGAACTCCGGCCCAAGCTCCGCTGCCAGGCTGACGCTGTCGTGGCGCTGCACCGGCAGGCCGCTGCATTTCTCCGGACCGTCGGGTGCGAATGTGGCGATGATGACTTGTCCGCCGGGGCTAACCGCCGATCGCAGGCGTTCGACGTAAGCGGCCCTGTCATCGGGATCGGTCAGGAAATGAAACGCCGCGCGGTCGTGCCAGACGTCATAAGCCTTGGCCGGCTGCCATGCCGTGGCATCGGCGACGATCCAGTCGACAGTTGAAGCGGCTGCGCCGATTCGCTTCTTCGCGACCTCAAGCGCGTTGGCGGAGAGGTCCAGCACGGCGAGATCACGATATCCGTCCTGCAATAGACGATCGACCAGCCGCGAAGCGCCGCTGCCGATATCGATGATGGCCGCGTTATGATCCGGATTGGCCGCTCGGATCATGTCGAGCGAGATCGCCGGGCTGTCCTGAAACCAGCTGACCTCCGTCTCGCCCTTGGTGGCGTAGACGTTCTCCCAGTGCGTGGTGCGGTCGGACATGGCTGCTCCGGCCCTGGCCGGCGGACGGCAGCGCGTTAATGGCGCTACCGGGATCAACTGGCAATTCGCGCGCCCGCCACGTGCGGCCGCGCCAGCGCGAACGAAAGGACCTACTCGTCCTTCTTCGACATGCGCTCGAGGCGTTCCTGCATGTCCTTCATCTGCTGGCGCAGATCGTCGATGTTGCTGTCCTTCGGCGCCTCGGCGTTCGCGTCGGGCTCAGGCTCCGAGCCGGCCGCCGGGCGGCCCGCGCCGGGAGCAAACGGCTTGAACATCGAGAAGGTCTGCTGGAACAGCTCCATGTTGCGACGGACTTGTTCTTCCAGCGGAGCAAAGGGAGTGCCGGACAGCGTGTTGGCGATCTGCTTGCGGAACTTCTCCTGCTCCTGGGTCAGGGTCGCGATCGACTGTTCCAGATATTTCGGCACCACCATCTGCATGCTGTCGCCGTAGAAGCGGATGAGCTGGCGCAGGAAGGTGGTCGGAAGCAGGTTCTGGCCGGCCTTGTTCTCCTGCTCGAAGATGATCTGGGCGAGCACGGAGCGGGTGATGTCGTCGCCGGTCTTGGCGTCGTAGACCAGGAAATCTTCGCCGTCCTTGACCATGGCGGCGAGGTCTTCCAGCGTCACGTAAGTGCTCGTTCCGGTGTTATAGAGCCGGCGGTTCGCGTATTTCTTGATGGTCGTGGGTTGGTCTGATTTCGCCATGGGCTCTCACTTGCAAACGCGGAGAACGGGAACCCGGCGGCCGATGCCGCAGGGCGGGAAGAGTACGCAACGCAACAAAATAAGCATTTTCAAAGGGCTCACGCTACCGTTTTGTGCGGCACGGTTAATCGCAGAGCAAAATCGTGCTTGCGAAAGCGCCAAGAACGCTATTTTGAATGCGCTGCGGCATGAATTCGGTCGTCGGCCGATTGACATGCCTCAACGACGTTAACAGGATGGCCCACGAGACTGGCGAGCGTTTTTCCAGCTCCGCCCGCCCCTTTCATAAGAACCTCAAGCCTCAGGAGATGCCCATGTCAGACGATGTCGTCATCGTCAGCGCCGCCCGCACCCCGGTCGGAAGCTTCAACGGAGCGTTCGCGACCCTCCCCGCCCATGATCTCGGCGCCATCGCCATCAAGGCCGCGCTGGAGCGCGGTGGCATCGAGCCCGGCCGGGTCTCGGAAGTCATCATGGGGCAGATCCTGACCGCCGCTCAGGGCCAGAACCCCGCCCGCCAAGCCTCGATCGCCGCCGGTATTCCGGTGGAGAGCCCGGCCTGGGGCGTCAACCAGCTCTGCGGCTCGGGCCTGCGCACAGTCGCGCTCGGCTATCAGGCGCTGCTCAACGGCGATTCCGAGATCGTGGTCGCCGGCGGCCAGGAATCCATGAGCATGGCTCCGCACGCCCAGTATCTGCGCGGCGGCGTCAAGATGGGCGCGGTCGAGTTCATCGACACCATGATCAAGGACGGCCTGTGGGATGCCTTCAACGGCTACCACATGGGCAACACCGCCGAGAACGTCGCGCGGCAGTGGCAGATCACCCGCGCCCAGCAGGACGAGTTCGCGGTCGCCTCGCAGCAGAAGGCCGAGGCCGCGCAGAAGGCCGGCAAATTCAACGACGAGATCGTTCCCGTCACCATCAAGACCCGCAAGGGCGACATCGTCGTCAGCGCCGACGAATATCCGCGTCATGGCGCCACGCTCGACGGGATGGCGAAGCTCAAGCCCGCCTTCGAGAAGGAGGGCACGGTCACTGCGGGGTCGGCGTCCGGCATCAATGACGGCGCTGCCGCTGTCGTGCTGATGACTGCCAAGCAGGCGGCCAAGGAAGGCAAGAAGCCGCTCGCGCGGATCGTGTCCTGGGCGCAGGCCGGCGTCGATCCGAAGATCATGGGTTCGGGCCCGATCCCGGCCTCACGCCTCGCGCTGAAGAAGGCCGGCTGGAATGTCGGCGATCTCGACCTGATCGAGGCCAACGAGGCCTTCGCGGCGCAGGCCTGCGCCGTCAACAAGGACCTCGGCTGGGATACCTCCAAGGTCAACGTCAACGGCGGCGCGATCGCGATCGGTCATCCGGTCGGTGCCTCCGGCGCACGCGTGCTGGTGACGCTGCTGCACGAGATGCAGAAGCGCGATTCGAAGAAGGGCCTGGCCACGCTGTGCATCGGCGGTGGCATGGGTATCGCGATGTGTCTGGCGCGCGACTGAAAGCCTACGCGTATCTGACTTATAATCTGCGCGTGCGCTGCACACGCGACTGAGTGCGTTGCACGCGACTAAAAAGGCAGCGGTTGCAAATCAAATATTCTTCGCAACCGTGCAAGCCTCGACTAAAGAGAAACGCCCGGCTCACGCCGGGCGTTTTGTTCTTGATGTCCGTCAAACGTCCCGCATAATCCGTAGCTAAAAAAACGATCACTCAAAAACGTCCGAAGAGTCCAAGGAAGAGTCCAAGGGAAGGAATACGACATGGCACGTGTTGCATTGGTCACGGGTGGTACGCGGGGCATCGGCGCGGCGATCAGCAAGGCGCTGAAGGCTGCCGGCTACAAGGTTGCGGCGAGCTACGCCGGCAACGACGCGGCGGCGGAGAAGTTCAAGGCAGAGACCGGCATCGCCGTCTACAAATGGGACGTCAGTAATTTCGAGGCATGCGCCGAAGGCGTGAAGAAGGTCGAGGCCGATCTCGGCCCGGTCGACGTGCTGGTCAACAATGCCGGCATCACCCGCGACACCGCCTTTCACAAGATGACGCTCGAGCAGTGGAACGCCGTCATCAACACCAATCTCGGCTCGCTGTTCAACATGACGCGCCAGGTGATCGAAGGCATGCGCGCGCGCAAGTTCGGCCGCGTCATCTCGATCTCGTCGATCAACGGCCAGAAGGGTCAGTTCGGTCAGGTCAACTATTCCGCGGCGAAGGCCGGCGACATCGGCTTCACCAAGGCGCTCGCGCTCGAGAATGCCAAGGGCGGCATCACGGTCAACGCGATCTGCCCCGGCTACATCAACACCGAAATGGTGCAGGCGGTGCCGAAGGACGTGCTGGAAAAGAACGTGATCCCGCAGATTCCGGTCAACCGGCTCGGCGAGCCGGAAGAGATTGCCCGCGCGGTCGTGTTCCTCGCGGCCGACGAGGGCGGCTTCATCACGGGATCGACGCTGTCCATCAATGGCGGCCAATATCAGGCCTGATATGGCGCCAAGCCTCTGGCTCAAAAGCCAGTAGCTTCGGGCGCGACAAGGCGATAGTGAAGACGAAGATGCCCGGCCTCGTGCCGGGCATCATCGTCCTCAGAGCCTTGCATTGATGACCCCGCGCACAGCCACGCTGATCGGATTGACCGCGATCCTGATGTGGTCGCTGCTCTCCGTGATGACGGTGGCGACTGGAAAGATCCCGGCGTTCCAGCTCGCCGCAATGACCTTCGCGATCGGCGGTCTCGTCGGCCTCCTCACCTGGATCGGCCGCGGCGAGGCGGCGAAAAGCCTGCGCCAGCCGCTCGTCGTCTGGGTCGTCGGCGTCGGCGGCCTGTTCGGCTATCACGCGCTGTATTTCCTCGCGCTGCGCTTCGCGCCGCCGGCTGAAGCCGGCCTGCTGAATTACATGTGGCCGCTGCTGATCGTGCTGTTCTCGTCGTTCCTGCCGGGTGAGCGGCTTGCCCTGCATCACATCGTCGGTGCGGTGCTCGGCCTTGTCGGCACCGTGCTGCTGTTCGCCGGCAACACTTCCGGCTTCTCGCCGGGCCAGGTGCCGGGATTGGTGGCGGCCTTCATCGCCGCCTTCGTGTGGGCAGCCTATTCGGTGCTGTCGCGCCGGCTCAAGGCGGTGCCGACCGATGCAGTCGCCGGCTTCTGCCTCGCCACATCGGTGCTCGCTGCGCTGATGCATGGTGTGCTGGAGACCACTGTGTGGCCGGAGACCACGCTGCAATGGCTCTCCGTCGCCGCGCTCGGCATCGGCCCCGTCGGTGCCGCCTTCTACGCGTGGGACATCGGCATGAAGCGCGGCGACATCCGCGTGCTGGGCGCTGCCTCCTACGCGACGCCGCTGCTCTCGACCGGCTTCCTCATCGCTGCCGGTTTTGCCAAAGCCAGCGCCAACATCGCGATCGCCGCGATCCTGATCGCCGGCGGCGGCCTGATCGCGGCGAAGGACATGGTGTTGCGCAAGAGATGAGGGGGTTACGGCTCCCAGCCCTGCGGCGCGAGCTCGAAGCCTGCGAACTCGAACGCGGGCGCAACAGTGCAGCCGACCAGCGTCCACTCGCCCGTCGTCTCCGCGGACTGCCAGGCGTGCGCCGGCACGATGGCCTGCGGCCGGTCGCCGTTCGCAAGATCGGTGCCGAGGCGTACCACGTGCTGGGTGCAGCCCTCATGCGCGATACGCAGCGTCAACGGGCTGCCGGCGTAGTAGTGCCAGGTCTCGACCGCATCGACGCGATGCCAGTGCGAGCGCTCGCCGCGCGCAAGCAGGAAATAGATGGAGGTGGAGCGCGAACGCCCGTTGGCGTCCGTGGTCTGGTCGCGAAACGTTTCGCGATAATGCCCGCCCTCGGGATGGGGCCGAAGTTCGAGGCGCGTGATGATCTCGGCTGCGGTCGGCATCGATCCCCGTCAGGACTTGTTCTTGCGCTCGCGGAGCTCGCCGAACACCGCGGCGGCATCCGCGCCCTTCATGTGCAGCCTGGCTGCAACCGACGGTTCGTCGGCGCGCAGGAACACGTTGGCCCGCTTCTCGTCACCGAGCAGTGTGGGGATGGTCGGCTTGTTCTCGGCCCGCAGCTTCGCCACTTCCGCCGCGCGCGCCTGGAGCGCCGCATTGTCGGGGTCGACGGTGAGCGCGAACTTGACGTTGGACGCGGTGTATTCGTGGCCGCAATAGAGCCTGAAGTCGTCGGGCAGCGCGCGCAGCTTCAGAAGCGAATCCCACATCATCGGATAGGTGCCCTCGAACACGCGGCCGCAGCCGATCGAGAACAGCGTGTCGGCGGCAAACACCGTCTTCTCGGTGTCGAACACGTAGGAGACGTGGTCGAGCGTGTGGCCGGGCGTCTCCACCACGCGAGCCAGCAAATTGCCGATCTTGACCACGTCGGCATTGGCGACGCGCAGGTCGACGTCCGCAATCTTCGTCGTCTTGTCATGCGGCGCGACGACGCGGCAATTGTATTTCTGCTTGAGTTCGGCGACCCCGCCGACATGATCGCCATGGTGATGGGTGATCAGGATGTCGGTGAGCTGCCAGCCCTCGCGCTCCAGCGCCTTCAGGATGGGGCCGGCCTCCGGCGCGTCGATCGACGCCGTCGCCTTGGTTTCCACATCGTGGATGAGATAACCGAAATTGTCGTTTAAACAGCTGAAAGTACGAATTTCGGCAGCCATGACATCTCCATCGGGCTCAGCCCCGCCAGACAAATATGGCGTTAACGTTGCGCAGGCAATGCAATATTCCGCGCGCAGGCGCGCCCTCGCGCATGTTACATTGCGGTCATGACCATCGACGTCGTCGACCTCCGCGAGTTCTATTCCCGCCGCCTCGGGATCGTGGCGCGGCAAATGATCAATCGCGGCATCAGGGAGCGCTGGCCGGGCGCGCAGGGCCAGCGCGTGCTCGGCATCGGCTATCCCACGCCCTATCTGGGGTTGTTCCGCGAGGATGCCGAGCGCTGCATCGCCTTCATGCCGTCGGCCCAGGGCGTCCTGAAATGGCCGACGGGACGGCCGGCGCTGGCCTCGCTGGTCGACGAATTCTCGCTGCCGCTTCCTGACGCCGCCGTCGACCGCATCCTCATGGTCCATGCGCTGGAGATGTCGGATGATCCGGCCGCGCTGCTGCGCGAGGCGTGGCGGGTATTGTCGGCCTCCGGCCGCGTCATTGCGGTGATCCCGAACCGGCGCGGCGTGTGGACCCGCACCGACAGCACGCCGTTCGGTCACGGCCGGCCCTATTCGCGCTCGCAGATCACCGATCTGTTGCGCCAGACCTGGTTCACGCCGACCGCCTGGGGCGAGGCGTTGTTCATGCCGCCCTATGCCGGCCGCTGGGTGCTGAAATCCGCGCAGATGTGGGAGCGCGCCGGTGCGGCGCTGTCGCTGCCGTTTGCGGGCGTGCACATCGTCGAGGCGACCAAGCAGGTCTACCGCGCGATTCCCGCCAAGCGCGAACGCGCGCGGTTGATTCCCTCGCTCGCCAAGCCGGTGCTGGTGCCGTCCTCGACGACGGTGACGCGCAGTTAGCTTCGCCTGTCCCTGCGGGAAAGGTGATCCGTGCCTGCGGTTCTTGCCGCTTCAACCAATGCCCATCGTCAAAAAAATCGTCCCGGCGAGGCCGGGACGATTTAGGTCGGAAAATCAGAAGAGGCTTACTCGCCCGGGGCCACTTCGTCGCTCGATGCGGCCGGGGCAGCTTCGCGCTCGGGGCGCGGGCCGTGCGGCCGACGACGCCGGCGCGGATAGCGCTCGCCACCGCCGCCACCGCCTTCGAAGCCGGCCTGGCCGCCATTCACCTGCGGTTGCGGGCCGGTGATGAAGGAGGGCAGGCGATCGACGCTGCCGGCATCGGCGACGACGGGCTGCGGCTGATTCTGCGGCTGGGGCTGGGGCTGATATTGCGGCTGCGGACGATGGTCGCGCTCGCGG
Source organism: Bradyrhizobium sp. 14AA (assembly GCF_054185205.1). NCBI lineage: Bacteria > Pseudomonadati > Pseudomonadota > Alphaproteobacteria > Hyphomicrobiales > Nitrobacteraceae > Bradyrhizobium > Bradyrhizobium sp. 14AA. Next base: position 85,994 of record NZ_JAVAYM010000029.1, read on the forward strand.
TGCTCGCGCGGCTGCTGCTGATCGCGCTGATAGGGCTGGTTGTCGCGCGGCTGATGATCACGCTGGTGATGATCGCGCTGGCCCTCGCGGTCGCGCGTGAAGGGCTGCTGCTGTTGCGGCTGCGGGACGAAGCCCGGCTCCTGGCCGAAATTCGAGAAATTCTCGCCGTCGTCCTCGCCGTCGTCGCTGGTGCTGCTGATGGGCTCGTCACCGCGCGGCTGCTGGCTCTGGCGGAACTGCTCCTGGGCCGCCGCGATCAGGCGGAAATAATGCTCGGCGTGCTGGTAGTAGTTCTCGGCTGCAACGGGGTCGCCGGAGGAGCGCGCGTCGCGCGCGAGCTGAAGATATTTTTCGGCGATGTGCGAGGCGGTGCCGCGGATCTTGATGTCGGGTCCGTTGGACTCGTAGACCCGGGTCATCGGGTTCTGGCCGCGCCGGTTGTTGTTGTTGTTATTATTGTTGTTGTTGCGGTTGCGCATCCGCTGCTTGTTCTGACCGTTTCTCATGTCCTGCCTTTAATTCCAGCCCTAAAGGTTGCACGCATTACTGATTGCTAGGAGTGACCTGGTGACAGCGGTTCACAACGCTCACGCGCACCGCGCGCAAGAGCGGCTTGAACCCTGCCGATGTTCGTCGACCATCGCGCTCAACAAAGACGCGTTCCCCACCCGCCAGCATCCATCGCCAGCGAACCCATTCATATCGCCTGCCGAAACAAGCCCAGCTTTGTTGCGTAAGTCTTCAAGCGCAATATCAGGCTTTCGTTCACTTTGCGGTCGGAGAGCAGCGCAGCTCCAATGGCCTTCGCGCTCAACAGGACCTGCGGCTTGGAACCTTTATCAGTAAAGCTCTCGCCCGAGAGCCCGGCTTTCGCCCGTAGGTCTACGGGGCCGGCACCGATGTGTTGACCGGAACGTAGTCGTTCCCACGGGATATTCCAAGAGGTTTTTTGCAGCCCAATCCGGCTTTTATGGGGGCATTTTTCGGGCCGACACAGCCCTTGGAATGCCCGCCAGATCGGCCTTGGGTGACCTCTCCACCGTTAACGCCGTGGCCGCCATCAAGGTTTCAATATTTCGCGCCTGGCCCTGTCCGGCCTCGACGATCAGCGCTCCGCCGGGGGCGAGACGCTCGGCCGCCTGCGGTATCAGGGCGCGGTAGGCGTCGTATCCGTCATTGCCGCCATCGAGCGCCAGATGCGGATCGTGCTCGCGCACCTCGATGCTCAATCTCGGAATTTCGGCCGAGGGAATATAGGGCGGATTTGACACGATGAGGTCGAAGGGCCCGCGGAGCGCCGACGCATAGGAGCAGGCGACGAAGCCGGCGCGGTCGGCGAGACCGAGCGAGACGGCATTGCCCCGCGCGGTCTCGAGCGCGGAGAGGCTGAGATCGGTGCCGACGCCGAAGGCTTCGGGATTTTCGTGCAGCAGCGCGAGCAGGATCGCACCGGATCCGGTGCCGATGTCGGCGATGCGCAGCGGGCGAGACGTTTTCCGCTCGCGAAGGATTTCGAGCGCGAGCTCGACCACCGTCTCGGTATCGGGACGCGGGACCAGAGTTGCTTCCGACAAGCGGAATGGCAGTCCCCAGAATTCGCGCATCCCGAGAATGCGCGCCACCGGCTCGCCGGCGATGCGGCGCTGTGCATGCTGCGCGAGCCGCGACGCCTCGGCTTCAGTGAGCGGCCGCGCAGCCTGCGCGATCAGGCCGGTGAGATCGAGGCCGAGCGCCGCGCCGACCAGGATGCGGGCATCGAGCTCGGCTTCGTCGAGCTGTGCCGACCGCAGTTGCGCAGCCAGCTTGCGTCGCGCGCTCTCGATGGATTGTCCGGTGAAGGGATCGCTCACGCGTCAGGCCGCCGCGCCTTGCGCGGCGAGTTGCGCGGCCTGGTGCTCGGTGGTCAGCGCGTCGGTCAGCTCGCCGAGCGCTTCGCCTGCGATCACTTGCGGCAGCTTGTAGAGCGTCAGGTTGATGCGATGGTCGGTGACGCGTCCCTGCGGGAAGTTGTAGGTGCGGATGCGCTCGCTGCGGTCGCCGGAGCCGACCTTCTCCTTGCGCTCGGCCGAACGCGCGGCGTCGACGCGCTGGCGCTCGGCGTCGTAGATGCGCGAGCGCAGGATGTTCATGGCGGAGGCGCGATTCTTGTGCTGCGAGCGGCTGTCCTGCATCATCACCACGATGCCGGTCGGGATGTGGGTGATGCGGATCGCCGATTCCGTCTTGTTGACGTGCTGGCCGCCCGCGCCTTGCGCGCGCATCGTCTCGATGCGCAGATCGTCGTTCTTGATGTCGACGTCGACATCCTCGACCTCAGGCAGCACGGCCACCGTCGCGGCGGAGGTGTGGATGCGGCCTTGCGTCTCGGTGTCGGGGACGCGCTGCACGCGGTGCACGCCGGATTCGAATTTCAGTTTCGAGAACGCGCCGCGGCCCTGCACCTCCGCGATGATTTCCTTGTAGCCGCCGACCGTGCCTTCACTCGCCGAGATCACCTCGACCTTCCAGCCCTGCAAGCTCGCGAAGCGCTCATACATCCGGAACAAATCGCCGGCGAACAGCGAGGCCTCGTCGCCGCCGGTGCCGGCGCGGATTTCCAGCACCACGTTGCGGTCGTCCATGGCGTCCTTGGGCAGCAGCGCGACGCGGATCTGCTGGATCAGCTCCTCGATCCTGGGGTTGAGCTCATCGCGTTCGGCTTCCGCCATGCCGCGCATCTCGGCATCGGTGGCGGGATCGGCGATCAGGGCCTCGGTGTCGGCAAGCTCTTTCACGGCAGAGCGATAAGCCTTCACCGCCTCGATCAGCGGGGTGATCTCGGCGAGCTCGCGCGTAATCTGCACATAGCGTTCGGAGGCGAGCTGTCCCAGCGATTCGGCTTCGAGCGAAGCGTGATGCGCGAGCAGGACGTCCAGTTTGGCTTCGGGGAGTGACGACATCGGTTCAGTCTCAAAATGCGGATAAGGGCGAGGCGGCGGAAAGGGGCGACAGGCCCGCTACAACGCCAGGCCTTCGGCCTCGGCAAATTCCGTCAGCTTCTGCCGGATCGAGACGCTGCCCGCGGGCGCGTCGAGGAGCGGTCCGAGCACCGCTTCGGCCTTCTTGGCATCGAGATCGATCACCATCGCCTTGACCGGGCCGAGCGCGGTCGCCGAGAGCGACAGCGAGCGATAGCCCAGCGCGATCAGGGCGAGCGCGCCGATCGGCTTCGACGCCATCTCGCCGCAGAGCGACAGCGACTTCTTCGCCGCGTTGGACTTCCGTGCGATCTCGCGCAGCGCGCGCAGGATCGGCGCCGACATGGTGTCGAAGCGCTCGGAGACCTTGGCGTTGCCGCGGTCGACCGCGAACAGGAACTGGAATAGATCGTTGGAGCCGACCGAGATGAAGTCGACCTTCTTCAGGAGCTCGTCGAGCTGATAGAGCAGGGCGGGCACCTCGACCATGGTGCCGATATCGATTCTTTCAGGCAGCGTGTGACCGTGCTGGCGCAGGTAAGTGAGCTCGCGCTCGACAAGCGCCTTGGCCGAATCGAATTCGGCGACCTCCGAGATCATCGGGAACATGATGCGCAGCGCGCGGCCGCCGCCGGCGCGCAGCAGCGCGCGGATCTGGCCGCGCAACAGGCCGGGACGATCGAGCCCGAGCCGGATCGCGCGCCAGCCGAGCGCGGGGTTCTCCTCGATCACCGCTTCCATGTAGGGCAGCGCCTTGTCGCCGCCGATGTCGAGGGTGCGGAAGGTGACGGGCTTGGGGCCCGCGGCATCCAGTACCGTGCGGTAGAGCGCGAGCTGGTCGCTGGTGCGCGGCAGGCTCTGGCCCACCATGAACTGCAGCTCGGTGCGGAACAGGCCGATGCCGGCGCTGCCGGTGTCCTCGATATGCGGCAGGTCGATGGCGAGGCCTGCGTTGATCATCAGCTCGACCTTCTGGCCGTCCCTGGTGACGCAGGGCAGGTCGCGCAGCGCCAGGTACTGCGCCTGACGGCGGGCGCGGAAGCGCACGCGCTCGGCGAAGGCCGCCTCGATTTCCTGCGAGGGCCGCACATAGATCGAGCCCGAGGTGCCGTCGACGATGATGGCGTCGCCGGGATCGGCGATGCCCGGCGCGTTCGGCACCTCGCCGACCGCGGGGATTCCGAGCGCGCGCGCCACGATCGAGACGTGGGAGTTGGCGGTGCCTTCCTCCAGCACGATGCCGCGCAGGCGCTTGCGGTCGTAGTCGAGCAGCGCCGCCGGGCCCATCGCGCGCGCGATCACGATGGCGTTGTCGGGCAATTGCTCGCGTGACGGCGCGTGGTCCTGGCCGACCAGCTGCCGCATCAGGCGGTAACCGAGATCCTCGAGGTCATGCAGCCGGTCGCGCAAATAGGGATCGGTCGAGCGCAGCATGCGCGCGCGGGTGTCGGACTGCACGCGCTCGACGGCGGCTTCCGCGGTCAGGCCGGTGGCGACCGCCTCATGCAGCTTGTGCGACCAGCCCTGGTCGTTGGCGAACATGCGGTAGGCTTCCAGCACCTCGCGATGCTCGCCGCCCTCGGCGACGTCGCCGCGCTCCAGCATGCGGTCGAGATCGGCGCGCAGCTTGGCGAGCGCGGTGTCGAGCCGCTTGATTTCCTTCGGCAGGTCCTCGGCGATGTAGTCCTTGATGACGACGCGCGGCTCGTGCAGCACGACGTGGCCGAGCGCGATGCCTTCCGACAGGATCGCGCCGACCTTCTGCGCGGAATGGCGTGCGGCCGGCTCCAGGCCCGGCTGAGCCAGCGCGGACAGCTCGCCGGAGGCGATCAGCTCGGCCAGCACCATCGCGGTGGTCTGCAGCGCCTCGAGCTCCTCCTCGACATAGTTGCGCTTGGCGCGGTTCTGCACCACCAGCACGCCGAGCGTGTTGCCGGCGCGCAGGATCGGCACGCCGAGGAAGGAGTGGTAGATTTCTTCGCCGGTCTCCGGGCGGAACGAGAAGGCCGGGTGGCTCTGCGCATCGCTCAGATTGAGCGGGGTCGCCTCGCTGGCGACGAGACCGACCAGGCCCTCATGGGCGCTCAGCACGGTATGGTGCACAGCCTCGCGGTTGAGGCCTTCGGTCGCGTAGAGCTCGAGCGTGTTGTCGATGCGCAGCACATAGACAGAGCACACCTCGGCCACCATGTTGGCGGCGATCAGCACCACGATCTTGTCCAGCCGCTCCTGGGCCGAGACCTGCTCCGCCATGGTTTCGCGGAGCCGTCTCAACAAGACGCGGGGACCTCCCGACGCGCTCCGCATGAACCGTCAATCTCCTCCGTCTGCCGGGGCCGAAAGGGCCCGCGGCGGCTCGCCCAGAAATCCAGAAAAACAACAAGTTTGCTCGTCCGGCGCCGGCCCAGGCTCAAATCCTACCTAGATTTGGCACCTGTACCGAATCAGCACCGCCTGAACTGGGGCACAGTTTCCGGCAGCCCACCCTGTTCGCCGTATAGCGAATTGGGGCTTGTTTTGCCAAGCAAAACGCCTGCCAAACGCGAAAGTGTGGACACCTTCGCGTTTGCTGCGACCGCTAAGAGAAAATTAGCCCAGGCATGGTCCGGAAAGTGCGAAGCGGTTTTCCAGAAAGACCATGCTCAAACAAGAACCTGAAGCGCGACGACGGTCGCGCTTCAGGCCTGATCGAGGCCGTAGAGCGTGTGCAGGGTGCGCACCGCAAGCTCGGTGTAAGCCGTGTCGATCAAAACCGAGAATTTGATCTCGGAGGTTGTAATGGCCCGGATGTTGATATTCCGTCCGGCGAGCGCCGAGAACGCCTGGGCGGCGACGCCGGCATGGCTGCGCATGCCGCTGCCGATCACCGAGATCTTGGCGACGTCGGTGGCGGTATCGAGCCTGAGATAGCCGATCTTGGCCTTGGCGGCGGTAATCGTGTCCTTGGCGCGGGTGTAGTCGGCGGCCGGCACCGTGAAGGTGAGGTCGGTGGTCTTGCCGTCCTCGGAGACGTTCTGGACGATCATGTCGACGTTGATGTTGGCTTCGGCCAGCGGGCCGAAGATCGAGGCCGCAACGCCCGGCTTGTCCTCGATCTGGCGCACCGAGATCTGGGCCTCGTCCTTCGAAAAGGCGATGCCGGTGACGACGTGGTTTTCCATGATCTCCTCCTCGCCGCAGATCAGCGTGCCGGGCGGCTGGTTGGCATGCGGGTCGATATCCTCGGGCTTGTCGAAGCTCGAGCGGACGAAGATCGGCATGTTGTGGACCATGCCGAGTTCCACCGAGCGGACCTGGAGCACTTTTGCGCCCTGGGAGGCCAGTTCCAGCATGTCCTCGAATGCGATCTTGTCGAGCCTCTTGGCCTTCGGCACGATTCGCGGATCGGTTGTGTAGACGCCGTCGACGTCGGTGTAGATGTCGCAGCGGTCGGCCTTGACGGCGGCGGCGACGGCCACGGCCGAGGTGTCTGAGCCGCCGCGGCCGAGCGTGGTGATGCGATTGGTCTCGGGATTGATGCCCTGGAAGCCGGCGATGACCGCGACCTCCTTGCGCTCCTGGAAGCGCTTGATGATCTCGCTGCCGTCGATGTCCTCGATCCGGGCCGAGGCATGGGCGTCGCTCGTCTTGATCGGAATCTGCCAGCCCTGCCAGGAGCGGGCCTGGATGCCCATGCCCTGGAGCACGATGGCAAGCAGGCCGGACGTCACCTGTTCGCCGGAGGCGACCACGGCGTCATATTCGCGCGCGTCGTGCATCGGCGAGGCCTCGGTGCACCAGGCCACCAGCTCGTTGGTCTTGCCCGACATCGCCGAGACGACCACAGCCACTTCATGGCCGGCGTCGACCTCACGCTTCACATGGCGTGCGACGTTGCGGATACGTTCGATGTTGGCGACGGACGTGCCGCCGAATTTCATCACGAGGCGGCTCATGACGACGCGTGCATTCCTTCATAAGGATCAGTATGGTGACCCGCGCTGGACGGATGCCTCGCGGATACCGACCGCGCGTATACAGAGGGGCGGGGCCGGGGGCAAGCGGGTTCCTGCAGGCCCAATCCGGGCAATGGGTTAATCGAGGTTATGGCGCGCTATATCGACGAGATCCTGCAGCCGGGCGAGCGGGTGCTGTATTCGACCAATGCGCACTGGATCTTCTATTTTCCGGCCATTCTGGCCTGGATCGTGGCCCTGGTCCTGCTGGTCCTGTCGCGGCAGACTTCGGCCGACGGGCTCGTGATTCTCTGTCTTCTTTCCGCGGGCGTGGTGGCGCTGGCGGCCCTGTACTGGACCGTCAAGGGCTGGTTCCACCGCTTCACCACCGAGACCGACGTCACCAATCTCAGGGTCGTGCACAAGACCGGGTTCATCAAGCGCCGCACCTTCGAGATGGCGCTGGACAAGGTCGAGAGCGTCGACGTCGATCAGACCATTCTTGGACGAATTTTCAACTACGGCGACGTGACGATTCGTGGCGTCGGCGAGGGGATCGAGACGATCAGGACCATCTCCTCGCCGCTCGCCTTCCGTAGTTCGATCACCACGCGGTAGGACCGCGCGCAACCATGAGCATGCAGCAAAATACTTCCCTCTCCGCGACCGCCCAGCCGGGTTCGACCGTCGACGCCGCCGAGATCGCAAAGTTCTCGAAGCTTTCGGCCGAGTGGTGGGACCCCAACGGCAAGATGGCGCCGCTACACCGGATCAACCCGCTGCGGCTCGGCTACATCCGCGATGCCGCCTGCCGCAAGTTCGAGCGCAACGTGCGCAGCCTCAATTCCCTCGGCGGCCTGCGCGTGCTCGACATCGGCTGCGGCGCCGGCCTGCTCTGCGAGCCGCTGTCGCGGCTGGGGGCGCAGGTCATCGGCGTCGATCCGTCGGCGAGCAACATCGCAGCCGCGAAGCTGCATGCCGACAAGGGCCATCTTGCGATCGACTATCGCTGCACCACGGTGGAGGAGATCGACCCGCGCGAACGCTTCGACATCGTGCTGGCGATGGAGGTGGTCGAGCACGTCGTCGACGTCGGCATGTTCCTGAAGCGTTGCGCCTCGATGCTGAAGCCGAACGGGCTGATGGTGGTCTCGACGCTGAACCGAAACTGGAAGAGCTTTGCGCTCGCCATCGTCGGCGCCGAATACGTCCTGCGCTGGCTGCCGCGCGGCACCCACGAGTGGAACAAGTTCGTCACCCCCGACGAGCTGACCAAATACCTGCTCGACAACCGCCTCGTGATCACCGAGCAGACCGGCGTCGTCTACTCGCCCTTCGCCGACAAATGGACCCTCTCGTCGGACATGGACGTGAACTACATGGTGGTGGCGGAAGGGATGGTGTGAGGGGGTGAGTAGGGGGTCGCTGCGAACACAGAAACGGTGTCGTCCCGGCCCCGCGCGCAATTGCACGCTAGGACCGATCGACATTCATTGCATCCAGATCATTGCGGCTGCGAGATGGATGAAGCCGGTAAAGTTGGCGGTTCGCCTGTCATAGCGGGTTGCCAAGCGTCGGAAGTGTTTGAGCTGGCAGAAGC